>DATAST010000056.1:0-23346 GCA_036269115.1 Verrucomicrobiia bacterium
CGCCCATAAGAATGCCAATTTTTCAGCAATTGTCAATTAGTGTTAACAGGCCCTAGAGCTTGGTTTATCGTCCGGCGAGAAGTATCAACACATTTTCAAAATTCCTTCGCCAACCGGTAATGTGCAAACTCTTTTCAGGACACTTCAAACGCATTTAGACGGACTGCGCATGGATTCTTCAATCGTTTCGCTACGGCTCATAGCGTTTCCAGCCGGGGCTGAAGCCCGCCAATTTGGTCTTTTTGAAAATACATTGCGTGATCCAAATCAATTTGCCGAAACTTTGGCCCGCCTGGCAGTCCTGGTGGGCGCTGAAAAGATGGGGACACCCATTTTGGAAGGCACTCACCGACCGGATGCATTTAAAATGCAACGGCCTGATTTCGACACGGTTTCTCCTGAGACATCGAATTCTGAAACAACTTCTATTGGCTTGCAACTTCGCCGGTTCCGGCCCCCGATACCGGCGTTAATAGAATTTAGAGACGGCAATCCTGCATTGATACGCAGCGAAATTTTTAAGGGTCCAGTCACAGCCAGCCGAGGTCCCTATTTTTCATCCGGCAATTGGTGGGACGATGACCGATGGGCTCGCGCGGAGTGGGACATTGAAACCAGCGAAGGTTCACTTTTGCGGGCGTTTCGCTCGAGCGCGGGATGTTTCATAGAAGGAGTTTATGACTGATTACGTCGAGCTTCATTGCCGCAGTGCCTTCAGTTTCCTGCGCGGAGCGTCAATGCCCGGGCAAATTGCTGAACAAGCTGCGTATTTGCAGATGCCCGCCGTTGCTTTATGCGATCGCGACGGTCTCTATGGTGCGCCGAGGTTTTATTCCAAAGCCAGGGAATTGGGGATTCGACCGATTGTTGGGGCAGAATTGACCATGGAGGACAACTGTATTCTGCCGGTGCTGGTTCAGACGCGAACCGGGTATGAAAATCTGTCCCAGTTGCTTACCCGCGGCCATTTGCGAAACAAAAAAGGAAAATGCGCATTAAATTGGACAGAATTGGCGGAATTTGCCCGGGGATTGGTTGCCTTTGGCAATGATGAAAAGGTAATAAAAAGAGCATCTAAAATTTTTGGCCGGGAAGACTTTTTCGTCGAAATTCAGCGCCACCATATTCGTGGGGAAGAAAAGAAAGTCCAGTCATTGGTTAGGTTGAGCCGGGAATTGCGCCTGCCCTTGCTCGCAACGAATGGCGTCTGGTATGCAACTGAAAATGAACGCCCCATTCTTGACGTCTTTACTTGTATGCGCCGTTTTACTCATTTGGACGCGGCGGGGAAATTATTGGAGCAAAACAGTGAACGTTATTTAAAAAATGCCGCACAAATGCGCGAATTATTTCGCGACTTGCCTGAAGCCGTGGCAAATACCGTCAGACTTGCAGAACGTCTCAGTTTTAGCCTCGAAAATCTTGGCTATGAATTTCCTTCTTATCCTATTCCTTCGGAACATACGATGGACACTTTTTTGCGGGAACGCGCATTCGCGGGAGCGCACAAGCGATATGGTCATGTGCCTGAAAAAGTACGTCTTCAGCTTGAAAACGAACTCACGCTCATCGCCAGGCTAAAGATTGCGGGCTATTTCCTCATCGTTTGGGATATTGTGGAGTTTTGCCGCCAGAATAACATTATGGCCCAGGGGCGAGGAAGCGCCGCAAACAGCACCGTTTGCTTTTGCCTTGGCATCACGGCAGTCGATCCACTCAGGTTCGACACTTTATTTGAAAGATTTTTAACTGAGGGCCGCAAAAGTTGCTGGCCGGATATTGATATTGATTTGCCCAGCGGCGAGCGACGGGAAAAAGTCATTCAGGAAATTTATCGGCGCTATGGCGAACGAGGCGCGGCGATGACCGCAAATGTCATCACCTACCGGGGGCGAAGCTCTGCACGTGAAGCAGGAAAAGCTTTGAATCTCTCGCCGGATATTTTAAATCGCTTCTCCAATCTCTATGCCAATGGCGATTTTCCCCACACCCTCGATCTCCAGGCCCAAATGGAAAAATCGGGTTTGCCAAAATCGCACCCCCGGGCGAGGGCATTTGCAGCCCTTTGCAGCAGTATCCGCGGACTGCCCCGGCATCTGGGGCAGCATTCAGGCGGCATGATTATTTGCCAGGGAAGGCTGGATAAAATCGTCCCGCTTGAAAATGCTTCAATGCCCGGACGCGTCGTTGCCCAGTGGGACAAGGATGATTGCGAAGATTTGGGAATCATCAAAGTCGACCTGCTGGGACTGGGAATGATGTCGGTTTTGCAAGACGCAGTTGAATTAACTAAAGAAACAAAACGCGAGATTGACCTGGCAAATCTGCCGCAAGATGACGCCCGGACGTTTGAAATGATGCAAAACGCCGATACCATTGGTGTTTTTCAAATCGAAAGCCGCGCCCAAATGGCCACGCTGCCTCGAATGAAGCCGACGAAATTTTACGATGTTGTCATTGAGGTTGCGATTATTCGCCCTGGTCCAATCCAGGGACATTTGATGCATCCATATCTGGCGCGGCGGGCAAAGAAGGAGGAGATCAAATATTATCATGAGGATTTGAAACCTGTTTTAGAACGCACTCTGGGAGTGCCTCTATTTCAAGAGCAAATGCTCCAAATGGCAATGATCATGGCTGACTTTTAGCGGCGCCGAAGCCGAAGAATTAAGAAGAGCACTTAGCTTCCATCGTTCGCAGGAGCGAATGGAACAGGTCATAAAAAAATTGCGGGTAGCAATGGAAAGAAAGGGGCATTCACCTGAAACCATCGACAATATATGCCAAACGGTGAGTTCATTTGCCCTCTATGGTTTTCCGGAATCGCACGCGATCAGCTTCGCGCATTTGGCTTATGCCTCAGCTTACCTGAAAGCGCATCGCTCTCCCGAGTTTTTTGCCAGCCTCTTGAATAACCAGCCGATGGGATTCTATTCCTCCGCCACTTTAATCAAAGACGGCCAGCGGCATGGGGTGAAGTTCCGTCCTGTCTGTGTGATGGAGTCCGATTGGGATTGCAAAATTGAACCGGATGACTCCATCCGCCTGGGCTTGCGTGTGGTAAAAACTTTAAGCAATCGCGGAGCGAAAAAGATAGTGTGCGAACGCGACAGAGCGCCATTTATTTCATGTGAGGATTTCAAAAAGCGAGTCCAGTTAAATAAAGATGAACTTCGGACACTTGCCGAAATTGGCGCCTTGAATTGCTTCACGCAGCATCGCCGCAATGCCCTTTGGGCGGTGGAAAGGGAAGTTCGCCAGGATGATTTATTTGATGTTGAAAAACCAGCAAACAGCAATTCTCCTCTCGTCCCAATGAATTATGCCGAACGAATTCAAGCCGACTTCGCCGGAATGAATTTGACGACCGGCAAACATCCCATGGCCCTGTTGCGCTCGCGCCTGCCCGATGTCTGGCGCGCGGCTGACTTGCCAAAAGCCCCGCGCGGCAGCCGCGTTCTCATTGCCGGCAACGTTATTTGCCGTCAGCGTCCGGGCACTGCCAAAGGCTTTGTCTTTATCAGCCTCGAAGACGAAACCGGCGTCAGCAATGCCATCGTAACCGCGCCCATGTTCGAGGCTAATCGTCTGGTCATCACCGAAGAATCTTTTTTACTCATTGAAGGCAAGTTGCAAAATTCTGGAAAGGTCATTCATATCAAGGCAGAGAAGATAAAACGGCTCGACCATGGATTCTTTACTGGTTCTGAGTCCTATGACTTTCACTAGCAGCCCGTTAAAAAACTCTGGACACCGTATCCATAGTTTTTTAACGGGCTGCAAGGTCAAGCCCAGGAACATCTGCAAAAAGCAAGTGATGGCAATAATCACAAGAATACTGGCGGCTTGGATATGCCATAAATGATGGTTAACCGTAACCTGAAACCACCATTTCCATCTAACAGATCGTCCAAATGAAATCGAAAACCTGTATACTCGTTCTAACTGTTCTCCTGGCAGCGGCCGCAATGCCCGTAATGGCAGCGGACACTGCCGACAATGTGAAAGTCGTGGCCTCGACAAAAGGCGCTTCGCGCACCGTTGGCCTGGACATCGTCAACAAGACCGTTAACCCCGATAAGTCGACCAGTCTCACGTTCAAATGGAGTGAAAAAGGTAACACCATGGAACGCACGGTTGTGGCGAATGACCAAACCATCGTTGTATTCAATGGACAGATCGTGAAATTCTCAGACCTTACGGAGGATCAATTCCATGCGAAGGCTGTCGCCACAGTCGGCGCTGATGGCGTTAACGTCGTGCTCCTTCGCTTTGGCAAGAAGCCGTTGCCAAAGGATCAATTGACGCCGCAGCAGGCCGCGATAATTGCCAGCCTGGCCCCGGCGCCAACGGCGGCATCCGAGGTTGCCCTGGACAAGCGTGTCGCCAGGATTGTGGATTCTTTGAGCCTGGAGGATACTGTCAAGCAGGAGCGTATCCGCAATGTCATCGCCACCGATTTGCGGGCCGTGCGCGACGCCCATAATGCGGGGCTTCAGCTCGATCCTGGCGTTCATCAGAAATTCATCAGTGGTTTGCAGGCTGACTTGACGTCCGAGCAAGTTGAGTCCGTCAAAAACCAGCTCACGGTCAACAAAGTACCCATTACCTTCAAAGTTTATCACCAAATCATTCCCAACCTGAAACCAGCGGACGATGCTAAAATCATGGATTGGCTGAAACGGGCGCGCGAGCAATCTCTGGATGTGAAAAACGTGGACGAAATGAATCCCATCTTTAAGAAATACAAAACTGAGATTGAGCATTACCTCAACCAGCAGGGCTACGACTGGAATGCTTCTTACAAGGCCTTCGTGGACAAGCAAAAGTCCGAGTCCAATAAATAATCGCCCGTTTATCGCGGCAAACGGCCTTTCAAATCAGCCGGCTTGAATGGGCCGGGTTCATTGATCAAGGCGCGTGCGGCGTCAACCTGTCCCCAAACATTCCAGAGCAGGACCCCGCGGACGCGCCCCTCGTTCAAATAGTACACGACGCCTTCGCGAAAAGGCGTTTTCCAGTCCGCGAACGTTTCCAATCGCGAATCCAATTCCCCGACCGCTTCGTATCCCAGGTCAAACAAATCTGAATAGAAGAAGGGAAGATGGTGGTAGGGCTCCCGTTTTCCGGCCATATTATGGCCGGCGGTTTTTCCCATGGTGTTGGCATTATCCTCGTGCTCGACCCGGATGCGTTTGCCAAGCGCGGGATTGAAGAAAGCGGCGACATCGCCCGCCGAGTAAATACTCGGATCTTTCGTTTGCAGGAATTCGTCAACGATAATGCCGTTGTCGGTTTTTAATCCGGCTTTTTGGGCGAGTTCGATATTGGGTTCGATGCCAATCCCCGCAATGACGGCTGCGGTAACCAATTCCCGGCCGCTGCTGATTTTCAGGAAAAGTTCTCCGCGCCGGGTTTCCAATCCCGCGGCCGATTCGCCGGACAAAAGCTCGACCCCCTTTTCGCGATAATAGCCGTTGAGAAATTGAGCAAGGTCCTGCGGGAAAACGCGTTCGCAAATACTTTTTCCGGGAAATACCATGGCAACATCCTTCTGATTCATTGCGAGCGCGGCGGCAATTTCGGAGCCAATAAATCCGCTGCCGATGACGGTAAAGCGCTTGTTTTTATCGGCGCGCTCGCGGAGACGGCGATAGTCATCCACAGTGCGATAATAAATAATTTGTCCGTCGCCAAAGGGGAGCTGGCGGGGCCGTCCTCCGGTGGCAAGGAGCAATTTGTCATACGTATAGGCATTTCGCGCATCATCGACCACGCGTTTTTCCGCGGGTTCAATCGTTTCAACATTCCGGCCCAGGTGGAATTCCACCCTTTCGTTTTCAGTATGACGCCAAATGCTTTCAAGAGTTTTGTCTTTCCACAGTCCCTTGGTGAGCGGCGGGCGATCGTAAGGGTTATTCTGTTCTTGGCTGACGATGCCGATTGAGCCGTCCGTATCCAGTTCCCGAATACCGTGAACGGCAGCGTCTGCAGTCATTCCTCCGCCAATGATCAAATATTTGTAATGGGGCATAAATTTTAACCTCCTCAATCCATATCGCCCAACCGTGCGTCCTTTTCAAGGGGTGATTGCTCTTTGACCGGCCGCTGGGCGCATCTCAATTTCTTGCAAGCAGAAGGAATCGGGAAAATCAGGCGCGCACTCGCCCCGTGGTCGGAACGGCGCGCGCCATCGCGCGTTGAAACGAGCGCGGAGGCGCGCTCGGCGCGGTTGACGAGGGCGTCAACCACCGCACGCGAGGCGCGTGCGTTCCCCCGTTCATCCCGCACTGCAAGAAACTGAGCTTCGGCGTTGTCGTTAGTGCTCTTTAGTCAGAACCATGAGACCGCCGCGCGTCTGCGGCGGATTGCCAAAGATCCCGACATCAAGGCGCCGAGGAGCGCTGAATTGGTCCATTTCGCTGACTCGGGAATAGACGCGAGCGTCAAAGTGCCGGGTTCATCATACACGTAAACCCATTGAGGATCTCCGATCACATTTCCATTCGCGTCCACATTCGCTTCTCCAATGAACATACCGTATGAACCTGGTGAATTACCCCAAATATTAATGAGCGTATTATCCTCAGGGGTGCCGCCGTCCGTACCGAAATAGCCGGAGCCAAACGCCACGCCGGTGCTATCGAATATGGGATCATTTGAAGGGTTGACAACAGTGTCATAAGTAACCACGTCGCCATCATGATTTCTGACATCTCCATCTGGTGTCAACAAAGCCCCTGACGCGGTGACCAACGTGCTCGGGGTTGCTTCGAGCGGTACTCCAGTGACGGTAATTGAGCCGCTTACAGCAACACCGCCGTCGATACCGATTGTCCCTGTGGCGTCAATGCCATCATTGCCCGTGAACGTGAAATCGTAAAATTGCACCGCAGCAACCGCCCGCGGAGTTGGCGCGAGGAGCAAAATCGCACCTGCGAAGACTGGCAGCGTCAATAAAGATGTTGTTTTCATATGCTTGAGTGCTTCTGATTGCGTTTATTTCTGACTGCCTTTTCCTGGAAAATAGGGAAAAGCTTTCGACACAACTCAACGTTCTCAACGAAACTCAAGCATCGTGAATTGTCTGGCCAAATTCAACCTGTGAGAAGACATGCATGGTCCGAAATCAGACATCCATTGTAATTAGCGAAAAAACGATTAATTATGAACGATTTCCGGTTTGAATATGCGCTATTTTCGCCGGTGAATTTAGATTGTCACCGTATCTTAACAATTAGCCCGGCAGAGCGAACCACCACTGCGGCCTAAGCGCCTGCTTCGCTGTCCCGGGTTTCCAGTTTTTGCCAAATAGCGCCGTAGATTGCGATTACGACGAAGCAGATCAGGGGAATTAAAAATCCGACGCGCATACCGCCTTTGTCGGCAAGACGGCCCATGAACGGAGTCATAATTGCGCCGCCAACGATAGACATGACCAGGAGAGAAGAGGCGAATTTGGTGTGGTCCCCCAGGCCGCGAATTCCCAGCGCGAAAATCGTGGGGAACATGATGGACATAAAGAAGAAACTGGCCATGATGCCGACCACGCCCGCCCAACCGCCACAGGCCATGGCAATGATCATCATAATAGTATTAATGACGGCATACACGGCAAGAGCCTTGTGTGGCTTGGTAAGTCCCACGACAGCGCTGCCGATCAAGCGTCCGCAGGCAAATAGTGCAAATGCCGCGGTCTGCAAATAACCCGCGTGGCGGTCGCTCAGATTTACCAGGTTCGCCACGGCATAATTGATGAAAAAACTGAAAATCCCGGTTTGCGCCGCAACGTAAAGAAATTGCGCTGCAACGCCCATAGTAAAATGTTTGCGCCGGAATAAATCCCAATTATTTGAAACCAGGAAAAAGGCGCCGATATAGGCAATCACCAATAAGCCAATTTTGGCCGGAAGAAGCGATTGATCACTAAAGCTTCCCAATGCCCAAACCGAATCCAGCACAGGAGATACGAAGAAATAAAGCAGGGCACAAACTATTACCAAGACGACACCAATGCTGAATAGCTGGCCTGATTGGAGCCTTGTGCGGATTCTCTGTTCTATTGGTTTCAGGCTATCATCTTCTGCGCGCAGGTCCGGGATGCGGGCGAAGATAAAAATGAAAAGCAGGACGGCCACTGCGATGCCGATTCCCAAATAAGGAATGTAAAGGCGCGCATTGCTTGTGTTGACCTCGGTCGTGGCGGACAAAATGATTGAGGCACCGATCAGCATTCCCGAAATCCATCCCAGGCCATTGCAGGTCTGGGCCACATTGATGCGCGTTGCTCCACTCTCAGCTGGTCCGAGCACTGTCGTATACGGGTTAGCAATTGTTTCCAGACAAGCCAATCCTGAAGCCAGTACAAACAAGCCCAGTAAGAACGCGCCGTACGTATCAATCTTAGTTGCGTGGACAAACCAAAATGCGCCAGCCGCGGCCAGTGTCAGCCCGACAATAATACCGCCTTTGTAGCCAAATCGCCTCGCGATCATGCCAGCCGGCAAAGCCATAATAAAATAGCCCATATAAAAGGCGCACTGCACGAGACCGGATTGGGCCTTTGAAATATGCAGCGTGTTCTGAAAGTGCTTGTTGAGATTATCCAACAAACCACTGCAAAATCCCCAAAGTAGAAACAGGGAACACACCAGAACGAAGACGACGAGGCGGTTCTTTCCGTCCGCGGTGGTAAACAGCTTGCCGGAGTCGGCCTGGGGCTTTGTTTCAACTGGCGATGTAATCATAGTGCATCTGGGTTTATTGGTTGAGTCACAGAAAACGATCAACGCCCGTAAAGCGGGCCGAAATTGGCGCAGGCGCGAAAATCGGCGCCTTCACGGTCCGCGGTGCCGAATGCGTTCCAGGCATTTGGACGAAATACGGCCTCGTCGGGAACATTGTGCATATAAACTGGAATCCGCAGCATCGAAGCCAGGCTGATAAGTTCCGCGCCGATATGGCCGCAGATCAGGGAACAATGGTTCGCGCCCCAATTATTCATCACAGTGTAAACATCCCGGAAAGCGCCATTGCCGGTCGCGCACGGCACGAACCAGGTGGTGGGCCATGTGGGGTTGGTGCGTTCGTCGAGGACGGTGTGGACTTTATCCGGTAGTTCGATGGTCTGGCCTTCGGCAATTTGCAGGGCGGGCCCGAGTCCTTTGACGAGATTCAAACGGCAGATGGTTACGGGCATACCGCCGCGCGTTCGGAATCGCGAGGACCAGCCGCCACCGGGAAAATACTCCGTGATGGACGGATGCCACGTCGTCGCGGCGAGGCATTTTTTGATTTCGGCGTCGGTGATGTCCCAGAACGGTTTCATGGCCGGCTTATCGCCAACCGTTTGTTCGCCTGAGCCGTCGAGCGCGGCCGGACCGGAATTGATGAGATGCAAAAAGCCGTCGGCAGCCGCTCCTGATAGTTTGTGGCCGGTGACGCGCTTCACGGCGGCGGCGCTCCAATACGTGCGCACATCGGCGAACACCTGTGCCGTGTTCGTAAGCAAGTAACCGAACAACATGCACGCGCCGTTGAGGGAATCATTTTCCGTGGCTACGATAAATGGCGGGCGCGCGCCGTTCCAATCGAACGACGTGTTGAGAATGGCTTCCATGAAATCGCCATTGGGAAGATGATCAGTCCACTGGCGCTGGCCCTGGAATCCGGAAGCGATGGCATTGTGGCCGAGCGATTCTTCGCCGAAGCGTTTGGCCAGGCGTGGATTGCCAATCATCAGGTCGCGGGCGATGAGCGCCATCTTGACGGAAATTTCCCATTCACGGTCCAATTGCGCGCGCGGACGCGTCGTTTTCGGTGAATTGTAATCCTTGCCCTCTTTACAGTGGGTCTTCACCCACTCAAGGGCCTTTTCATATTCTGACCGGTCATAAATTTCGCGCTCGATGCGGCGCATAAATTCGCTCATGTCCACGGATTCAACCCGCATGCCGAGGTAACTTTCGAAAAACTCCGGACTGACGATCGAGCCGGCGATGCCCATCGAAACGCCACCCATGGCCAGGTAGGATTTGCCCCGCATGATGGCCACAGTTAAGCCGGCGCGGCAAAAGCGCAAAATTTTTTCACGCACGTCGTCGGGAATCGTCTTATCACCGCCGTCCTGGACGTCGCGTCCATAAATGCCGAAAGCGGGGAACCCTTTCTGCGCGTGGCCGGCCAGCACGGCGGCCAGGTAAACTGCGCCGGGTCGTTCAGTGCCATTGAAACCCCACACGGCTTTGGGAACCGACGGATCCATATCCATGGTTTCGCTGCCATAGCACCAGCAGGGCGTGACTGTGAGTGAAACGCCAACGCCTTCACGCGCAAATTTTTCGGCGCACGCCGCGGCCTCTGCCACGCCCCCAATGCACGTATCGGCAACGACGCAGTCCACGGGCTTGCCGTTGGGATAGCGTAATTCATCGGCGATGAGATTGGCGACGGATTTGGCGAGGTTCATCGTTTGCGATTCGAGCGATTCGCGCACGCCCCCGAGCCGCCCATCAATGGCGGGACGAATTCCAATTTTTGGCAGTTTTTTAAATAAGCGATTTTCCATAGTTTAAGTTTATTTCAAATTTCCAATGGCCCGGCGGCGGTAATGTTCATCCGGCCGGTTTTCGATGCGGTCTGAATGCGTTTTGTCGAAAAACCGCGGGCCGCTCACCATAAAATTGCCGGCCAGGATTTTGGCCCATTTATCCAGCATCATCGTCCCATTCAAAATGTCCCGCGGAGTTTGCCCCAAAATGACAGGGCCATGATTCACCATCAGGATGACTTTGGGCGGGCGGTTATGGCCGGCGATAAACTGGCGGAGCGAAGCGCGCAACGCAACCGCGAGCCGGATGCCCGGGTCAACGTATGGCACAACGGCAAGATGCTGGCCGCATACAACAATGGCGTCCGGGAAAATGTGATGCAGAAACGGCTCGGCGCCGAGCGTGCTGCAAAGGATCCGCAGGACTGAAACCGGGTGAGTATGGCCGACCCATTTCGCGCCGCCTTCGCGCAGACAAATGGCGTGCAGGAAAGTTTCGACCGAAGGCAGCCGGGCCTTTTCATCGGCTCGCGAATTCTCGAGAATTTTTCGGACTTCATCATCGGTCTTGTCCGGAGAATCCAGGGCCTCGAAGACCGGCTGCATCCTTACGTGGGTAAATCCCGCGGCGTCGATGTCGGCCAACTGGGAGCCGGAAGCCTTAACAAAAAAGCTTTCGCCGTCGAGAGCGGCGCTGATATTGCCCTCGCCGAGGATGGCCAATTGCCGGTCTTCACGACCCAGTTCGTGAGAAAGCTCGATCAATTGTTTTAAAATCCCAGACGATCTCATAGGGCGTTGAGACTCATTGTCGTAATCTCATCAAACAGTCGTCGAGCAAAAAATGAGGGGGTAGAACAAACGTTCAGGTGCTGAAACCTTGACGGTGTGGCGCCCGTCCACTTCACTGAATCCACCGCTTATGAAAAAATCGCTCGCGTTCTCTTCTTTTCACTGGATGACAATCATCAACGCTTTCGCCGTGGCCCTTTGCTTTGGGTCGATCAATTCCGGGGCGGAAGAGACCAACGACCCCTCATATCTGGCATGGAAACAGGATTACGGCCCTACTCACGACGCGCGGATGCAATGGTGGCGACAGGCGAAATTCGGCATGTTCATTCATTGGGGCCTTTATTCGGTTCCGGCGGGTGTTTACAAGGGGCAACCTATAACCCACGCCAGCGAATGGATCATGCGCATGGCGAACATTCCGGTTGCTGATTACGCAGCTTTCACAAAGCAATTTGATCCCACGAATTTCAACGCCGATCAATGGGTCAAGATCGCCAAGGATGCCGGCATGAAATACATCGTCATTACGGCCAAGCATCATGACGGTTTTGCCATGTTTCATACGCATGTGGACCGTTATAATATATATGACGCGACGCCCTGGCACCATGATCCGCTCGCGGAACTGGCGGTGGCCTGCCGCAAGCAGGGTATCCGGCTGGGATTCTACTACTCTGAGGGACAAGACTGGCATCATCCGGGCGGCGCGGCTTCGAACAAACATCCCGAAGCCGACGTCGACAAGCAGCACCATTGGGACCCGGCCCAGGAGGGCAGCTTCGATGACTACGTAGACAAAGTGGACGTGCCCCAGATTACCGAATTGCTGAGCAATTACGGTCCAGACACCCCGGCGGTTTTATGGTGGGACACTCCCATTAGTATGACACCTGAACGCGTGGAAAAGCTTTTGCCGCTGCTGAAGCTGAAACCGGATATCATCACGAACAATCGCCTTGATGAACATCATCTGACTGGCGACTACCAAACTCCCGAACAAAAAATCCCCACCAACGGCCTGGTCGGCGATTGGGAAACGTGCATGACCATCAACGGAACGTGGGGATACAAATCCGCGGACCATAATTTCAAGAGCGCCGAAACGCTCATTCGCAATCTCGTGGACATCGCGAGCAAAGGCGGCAATTACCTGCTCAATGTAGGGCCAACCAGCGGGGGCGAAATTCCCCAGGGTGAAGTTGAGCGGCTGCGCGACGTTGGCCGCTGGATGAAAGTAAATGAGGACGCCATTTACGGTACCAGCGCCAGCCCGTTTGGACATCCATTCGATTGGGGCCGTTGCACGGCAAAAATCCTGCCGGACAAAACGATTTTATACCTGCACGTTTGGAATTGGCCCGCTAATGGCCGGTTGATTGTGCCCGGCCTCAAAAACCAGGTTACGAAGGCGTACTTGTTGAAATCCAGCCTCTTTGGGCAAAAACGGTTGAAACATAGCAGTGATGCGGATGGTGCGGTAATCGCCCTGCCAAAGACCGCGCCCGATAAAATTTCTTCCACTGTGGTCGCTGAGATTCAGGGCGCTCCGGAGATTGAGTAGTACAAATGTTCAATTGCCGATTCCGGGTTGTCTGTGGGAAGTTTAGACAATCCCTTATATATGGATACGAACGCGAAACGCAGTAATGTTGCGGGATTTACGTTGATCGAATTGCTGGTAGTCATCGCAATCATCGCGATCCTGGCGGCGATACTGATGCCGGTTTTAGCGTCAGCCGAACGCCGGGCAAAGGACGCCACGTGTCTCAATAACCTCAAACAATTGGCGGAGTCCGACATTATGTATGTGGGCGACTATGGCAAATTCATTCAGCCAAATGCCAATGCCCAATTTGGACAAAATGCCGAATGGATGGGGTCAGTGATCGATTATTTCACCAAAACGACCAATAGCCTCATTTGTCCGTTTGCGGATAAGCCGGCCCCGGCCGGTACGCCTGGCGTGACAGGCGAAGGAGCCGGTCAAACGGGTACGGCCAACAATTGTTATGTGCGCAGTTTGAGTGACGGCAACCCGCCAGGCACGCTCGGGTGGGCGAATATCTGTTGCAGTTACCAATGCAACGGCTGGCTTTACACAGACTTTAAAGGCGCAGGGCAGGGAGACGGCAGTAGCTCAAGTGACGGATGTTCGGAACAATCTCACAACGTTGGCGACCCGCTTTGGTATTACGGCAAGGAATCTTCGATGGAACGACCGGTCAATACCCCGCTTTTTTTAGATGGAACCTGGTGCGACGCATGGCCGGATGAAGCGGACAGTCCATCCGTAAACCTTTATACCGGCCAATACGGCGGCCACGACAATGAAATGGGCCGCTTCACCATTCAGCGGCATGGTGCCAACGCCGCAGCCGCCTCACGGAATTACACTACTGCGTGGCAGTTCGGGCCGCCCAAAGGCGTGCTCCAAATCGCGCTTGGAGACGGGCATGTCGAACAATCACGATTGATCAGTTTGTGGTCTTACAATTGGCACAGGAGTTGGAACCTCAGCATCGCTAAACCCGGAGTGCCAAAATCGAACTGATTGTGTGGGTTCCGGCATCCGAATTTGGTTTTTCGAACCCCAAATTCCGGTAGTAGTACAAATGTTCGATAGAATCCGGTTACAGTTGCTGCTAAATTCAGCGCAAGTCCCTCGAAAATCTATGAGAACAATACACGGAGTTTCCTTCAAACTGATTGCGCCTCTTGCCATTTTCGGCGCCGCTAATCTTTGTTTTGTTGCGGCAACGCTTCCAGCGCGAGCGGCGGACCAGGTCTGGACAGGCGGCGGCGCGGACTCATTCTGGGAGAATGGCGCCGATTGGTTGAGCGGCGGGATATCGTCGGGCGATTCACTCTTTTTCGGCGGTACAATTCGCAATAGCACGACAAACAATTTTGGAACCGGCACGCCCTTCGCCAACATCACATTCACCGAACCGGCCGGGCCGTTCATATTGGCCGGCAATTCGATTTCTCTCACCGGCAATATTACGAACGATCAAGTCGTCACGGTCGAAAACATAACCTTGCCACTGACGCTGGCGGGTACGGCGATTGTCGACGTCGTACCCAATGGGGTGCTCTCTGTGGGGAGCGTGATTTCTGGGCCATATGGTTTGACCAAAGTCGATGGCGGCCAGATGAATTTGACCGCGGCCAACACATTTACCGGACCCTTGAGCATTTTTGGAGGGTCGATCGTGGTAGCGGCTGACTCGAATCTTGGTGCGGTTCCAGCTTCGGCCACCGTGGGTGATATGGTGATCAATGGCGGCACATTGCACGCGACGAATTCGTTTGCCATTAATGCCAATCGCGGCATTGCGGTCGGATCGGTATCAGGCGGCATTGGCGGTATTCAAGTGGATCCGAACCGCACTGTGACCTACACCGGCGTCATCGCCGACAATGGCGGCAGTAGCGGACTATCCAAGTCGGGTTTTGGCGGATTGACTCTTTCGGGCGCCAATACGTATACCGGTCCTACAGTTATCCAGAACGGATCGCTTACATTAAATTTTGGGGCATCGGGCGCGCCGGCCAACAATATCGTTTCAAGCAGCTCGCCACTGACGGTTGGCGGCTCGACGGCGGGTGTGGGGCAGACAAACTACGCTGCGCTTTTGTTGCTGGGCAAAGCGGGTGCGGCAGTCGCGCAAACTTTCAACGGCACACTCATCGCCCCGGGCGGGGAATTTATTCAGGCGTCCAATGGCTCAAGCGGCTCTGCGACTTTGGCGTTGGGTGCGTTGACGCATAATCCTGGAGGCACGGTCGTTTTGATTCCACCGGCCAGCGGCAAAATCATGACAGCTTCGGCAAACAACAACAGTATTCTCGGCGGCTGGGCAACCATTGGCAACGGCGCGAATCAAAATGGCGTTTTGATGGGAACCAATTTCGCAACCGTTGGTCCGGGCGGAGTGATTACGAATTACAACGGCTATTTAATTTACAGCAGCGGACTGCTGGCCGGCCAGGTCGGCCCGGCAACCAATATATTCTTTCCTGCAACAGCCACACCCCAGGTTTATACCGTGAACACGGACAATTCAGCCCAGACGACGGATCTCAACGCGATGAAGATTTCTGATCCGCCATCGACCAATAGCGGCATTTACATTGGGCCGGGCAATACCTTGCGGTTGGGCCAATACGGCGGCATCCTGGCGCAGGAGGACGCGGCCGCGCCAACGCTATTCTTTGGCGGCACCAACAACAGCCCCCAAACCGGCAACAAAGGCCAGGGTTCGGTGGGCGCCCAGGATGTAGGTACGCTGACTGCCGGGGGCGCGCCTAACACGCCCGGCGAGATCAATTTGACCATCAATAATAACAATGAGACTTCCGGCAGCTTCGTTTTTGAATCCACCATTACCGACAACGGTTCGGGTCCGGTAACGTTTGTCAAATCCGGTCCGGGACCGATGAAATTGGACGGTCACAACACATTTTCCGGCGGGCTTTACATCCTCCAGGGTCGCCTCCAGTTTGCCGGCGCGGAAATCGGCACAGGCAATCCCGGCGGCGGCGGCACCGGACCAATTTATGTTTATCCGGGCGCAGAGTTTTATCCCAGCGGCGCAGGGACCGATCCCATCACCAACAGCATTTTCATTTCCGGCAACGGCGTGAGTGACGGTGTGGGCGCGATTCGCTTGAGTGGTGTTTTTTCCAACGGCGTGATCAATCTCATCGGCGATTCTCGATTGGGCGGGGGCGGTACCAATAACAACGCCGTTCCTATCTACGATAAAATTACGGGGCCGTTTAATCTGGATTTTGGCGCGTCGGGCAATTCGGGCAGCAGCGGAAACGGAGCCATCCTTTACAATCAATCTGATGATTGGTCGGGCAACACGACCATCGTGGGTCGCACGGGCGGCTCGGCCGGAAACACGCTCTTGATCAATGGCGCCAGCGACGTGATTCCTGACGGCTTTGGCAAAGGCAACGTCATTTTTGGCAATAGCGGCAATACCGTGAGTTTCACAGCATGGGATTTACAAGGCTTTAACGAGACGATCAATGGTTTGATTTCGGTCGGCACGGTTCCGTCGCTGATGTACATCACCAACACCGCACTCACCCAGTCGACACTCACTCTGGGCAACAACGACCAGTCCGGCACATTCTCTGGCAGCTTTCGCGGCAACGTCGCGGTCACAAAAATCGGCGCGGGAATTGAGACGTTGACAGGGACGAACAGCAACACCGGCGCGACGACAGTGAACGCCGGAACGTTGGCGCTGAGCGGCGTCGGCGCGATCTACGCCGGAAACATTCAGGTCAATGCCGGCGGCACGATGAATGTCACCGCCGTCACCGGCGGCTTTTCCAATGCCATTCCGGTAGCCGTGAACGGCGGAACCTTCGTCGGCAATGGGACCGTTGGCGCGTTCACCACAACCAACGGCTCGCTTACGCTGGACCTGAATCCCGCGACGACAAATATCATCGCCGGTTCGCTCACGACTGGCGGTTCGACCAATTTCATCAATATCAATTCTGTCTCCGGCATCAACGGCTATCCGGTGCAGTTTACGCTCGTTAAATACACGGGCTCACTTGGCGGTGCGGGAAATAATTTTGGAATTGGCATTGTGCCCAATGCTGTTACGACAGGCTACGTATCAAACGATGTCGCCAACTCGCGCCTCGTCCTGGTGCTGTTGAATGGCCCGAAAGCGCTGACCTGGGCCGGTACGGACCCGGTTAACCCGACTTTTTGGGACCTGAATACCACGACAAACTGGATTTCCTTCAAAGGCTCGCCCAGCCAGTCGCCAGCGCCGTTTAATACGCAGGACGCCGTTTCGTTCGATGACACCGGCAGTGGAAACGTCAATCTGATCTCTGTTTTGACGCCTGGCAGTGTCACAATCAATAATTCCCTGGTTAATTATACTTTCTCGGGTGCTGGCGCGCTGTCCGGCACGATGGGCTTGACCAAATCGGGTTCCGGCTCGATTACGTTTCTTCAGACAGGCGGAGACAGTTACAAGGGTGCGATCACTGTGGGTGGTGGCACCGTGACATTCGGCGCGGACAACTCCATTTCCGGTGGGATAAATGTTAGTAACGGCGCGACTGTGCAAGTCGGCCAGGGCAGTGGGACGGGTACCTTGCCCGGCGGTAACGTCGTGAATGCCGGCAGCGTCATTTTTGATCGTGGCGCCGATTTGACCGTGCCCAATGTTATTTCTGGCCCGGGAAGTTTATCGAAATTGGACGCGAATGTCCTGACCGTGAGCGGCGCAAATACCTTTACCGGCGCGGTGACTGTCGCGGCGGGGACGTTGAGAGCCGGCAACACTTCGGCGTTGGGCACTGCGGATGGGTCCACAATCTTAAGCAGTGGCGCCACGCTCGACGTTAACGGCCAGACACTTCAAACCGAACCAGTCGTCGTCTCCGGCACGGGAGTCGGCGGCAATGGCGCCATTATCAATTCCGGCGCGGACGATCTCACGGCACTTGGCAACGTCACCCTGGCCGGCGACACAACCCTGGGCGGCAACGGCGGCCGCTGGGACATTCGCGGCGGCTCGGCGAATTTGTCCACATCCGGCAACCCATACGCGCTAACCAAAATCGGAACCAACTATTTGGCGCTTGTGGGAATTAACGTGGACGGGTCTTTGGGCGACATCAACGTCCTGGCCGGTTTGTTGAGCATCGAGACCAATACAAGCAGCCTGGGCGATCCAGGGCATACACTGACAGTTTCTGCTGGTGCGACACTGCAATTCTATCTCACCCAGACGACTTACAGCAAACAGCTCGTTTTAAACGGCGATGGTGTGACGACGACGTTGAATTGCCTCCTCGGGTCCCGTAATGCATTCAGCGGCCCGGTAACATTGAACGGCGCCTGTATCTTCAATTCAGCCACCGCTTGCGGGCTGACGTTGTCCGGGTCGATTACCGGCGGCGGCAGCTTGCTCAAGATGGGCGCGGGTACCAACACGTTTACCAGCAGCGCCGCATTTAGCGGCGGTACGATCGTCAGCAACGGCACACTCGTAATCGACGGCAATTTATCTGGCACAGCGACGTTCAACCCGGGCTCGACTTTGGCGGGCGGCGGAACGGCGGGCGGATCGGTCTCGGTTACCGGCGGCACAGTCTCGCCTGGAGACCCCGCAAACTCGATCGTGGGGACGCTCAGCGTGGGAACGCTCTCCTTGAACAATTCAGTTGTGGCATTCGACCTTTCATCGTCTACGGCCGTCGGCAACGATTTGCTGAACGTAACCAGCGGCTTGTCGTTGAGCGGTAGCAATACACTGGCGATATCTCCCATTGCGTTTATGAACGTCGGCGATCAATATACCGTGATCCAATATTCCGGCGCGCCGTTTCCCAGTACCATCACGAACAACCTGGGGGTCATCTCCACTCGCCCTGGATTTTCCTTCAGCATTGTCGATCCGGGAACTACCCCCAACGCTATCAAAATTCAGGTTGTGACCGCGCTGGGGAATGATTTTTGGACCGGCGCGTCGTCGTCCACCTGGGACGCCAGTTCCATTAACTGGAACCGCAACGGAAATCCCGTGACCTTTAATAGCGGCGATTTTGCGAATTTTGACGACAGCTCTACGGTCACCAATGTGGTCCTCTCCGGCGCGGAGACTCCCGGGGGTACCACCGTCAGCGCCAGTTCGGAGATTTATAATTTCACGGGTACTGGAAAATTGACCGGCACCGGCGGATTGCATGTCTCCGGCGCGGGGTTGATCATCGCCAATAGCGGCACGAATGATTTCACCGGACCGATTCAGATCGATTCCGGTGCGTTAACCATTGGCAATGGTTCGACCAACGGTAATCTGGGTTCAGGCATTATTACCAACAACAGTGCGATCATCTTCAACCGAATCGACAACGCCCTGGACCTCAACAACATCATCACTGGTTCCGGCAGTTTGACGCTGGTGACCAATGGCTCGGTCACGCTGGGTGGCGCCAGCACCTTCTCCGGCCCCGTGAACGTGCTGTTGGGTACCGTTCGCGCGGCCAGCAGCGGCCCTCTCGGCAACAGCTCGGGCAACGTCACAATCAATCCGGGCGCTACGTTGGATATCACAAACTCGGCAAATTTGAGCGCTAAGCAGATTTACGTCTCCGGCACAGGCGTCAATGGCAACGGCGCGATCATCGACGATAGCGGCAATGCAACATTTATTGGGCCAAACATCGCGAACGTGACATTGAACGGCGACACAACTATCGGCGGCTCCGGCCGGCTCGATTTCCGGGCCAGCGCTGCCACCAACACGGACGCGATCCTGTTCGGCGGGTATAATTTGACGAAAGTCGGGTCGAACCTGGTGCAATTCGCCGGCGTGCAAATTGACCCCTCGCTTGGCGCCATTAATGTGGCCGCCGGTACGTTTGGCATACAGTGGCAAATGCCCGGCCTCGGCGACCCGAATCAGAATTTGAGCATCTCCAACGGCGCCACCTTTGCCATCTTCGACTTGTCCAATGCCGTTAGTAAAGTCCTTGTGCTCAACGATGGCTCGACCGTCGCCAGCCAACACGGCACAAATACATTCTCCGGACCGGTCACCCTCATCGGAAATGACACGTTTAACATTTCCCAGGCCGCGCTGATATTGAACAACACGCTCAGTGGCACGGGCAATTTGCGAAAGACCGGGGCGGATCCATTAATCCTGTCATCGTCGGCTGAAACCTACACCGGCAACACTTACGTAAGCCAGGGCAGTTTGGTGTTGTCCGACGTTGCCACGATTTCCAGCAGCCCGAATATTATTCTGACGAATGGCACGATCGACGCCAGCACGCATAACGACGGCACGCTGACGATTGGCAGCGCGGGCAGTCAGACGCTCGCCGGACCGGGTTCGATCGTCGGCCAACTTGTTGAAAATTCCGGATCGACCGTTAATCCTGGCAATGGCCTCGCACCCGGGAAATTGTCCGTGGGCGATTCGGCCACACTCAACGGCACGGTAATCATGGACCTGAACATCGCTGCCGGCGGCGTTACCAACGATGAAATCAGCGCGACAAACTTCATCGTAAGCGGCCCGCTCATCGTGACGAATCTTGGGCCGGATTTGGTCACGAGCAATCGCTTCCAGTTATTCAATCATCCGGTTTCCGGGTTTTCGTCCGTCCAATTGCCGGTAAAAAACGTAGCAGGAACCATAACTTACAGCTGGCAGAACAACATTTCGACGGATGGCTCTATTGTGGTGTTGCAAGGCGCTTCGCTCGTAAATACAAGCCCAACGAACATCACGTTTGCCGTGTCCGGCGGTAATTTGAACCTGAGTTGGCCCGCCGATCACACCGGGTGGCGGCTGCAGGCACAGACCAACTCCGTAGCGACGGGCTTGAGCGGGAACTGGTTTGATGTCGCTGGTTCCACTGGCGTCAATCAAATGACCGTCCCGATTAATACAGCCAACGGCACCGTCTTCTATCGGCTGGTTTATCCGTAACTGGCGACGCTATTCTGCTTAATCTTAGTGCTGTCCGCGGGCATTCCCGCGGACAGGGCATTACCTGGGGCACCAATGTAATTGTTTCCGACGACTCGGACGTCTTTACTGATCCTTCTTCCGTTTAAACTTCCTCACGTTTTAGCATTTCAACGTTTCACCGTTTCAACGTAACATGTTCGCCCGTGAAATTGTCCGCCACCGAAATCCGTGCTGCCGTCAAAGCCGCTCTTGCCGAAGATGTTGGCACGGGCGATGTCACAACGCTCGCCACCGTGCCGCCAAACCTGTCGGCCCGCGCTGTGATGCGTGCGCGGCAACGCCTCGTTGTCGCCGGGACCCCATTTGCCGAAGCCGCTTTCCGCGCGCTATCGCGCAAATCCAAAATCGAACAGGTAATGCGCGATGGCAAAACCGCCGGGGCCGGCGAAGCGATTCTCAAGATTTCCGGCCCCGCGCGTTCTATTTTAACTGCCGAACGCGTCGCGCTGAATTTCATCCAGCGCCTTTCAGGCGTCGCCACTTTGACCGCGGAATTTGTCCGGGCCGTTCGCGGCACGCGCGCGAAAATCCTCGATACACGCAAGACGACTCCCGGCTGGCGGCGATTCGAAAAATACGCCGTCGCCTGCGGCGGCGGAACAAATCATCGCATGGGCTTGCATGACATGGTGCTGATCAAAGACAATCACCTGGCGGCATTGCGGAATGAAAAGCCAAACGCCATCGCCGCCGCCATTGCGCGGGCCCGGCGAAAATATCCAAAGCTAAAAATTGAAGTTGAAGCCGACTCGCTTGACCAGGTCCGGCAGGCCCTCGACGCGGGCGCGGAATTGATATTGTTGGACAACATGAGTCTGGATGAAATGAGCCAGGCCGTAGTTATGGCCGAAGGCTTCGCAAAGACCGAAGCGAGCGGGGGCGTGAATTTGAAAACTGTCGGCGCCATCGCCAAAACCGGCGTGGATTTCATTTCCGTAGGCGCCCTGACGCATTCGGCGCCCGCGGTAGACATCGCGCTGGATTTCGAAGAATGACCACCGGCGCGAAAATCCTCTCAGCTCTGCGCGAAAATGCCGATGGCGTCTCCGGGGCGGAATTGGCCGAACGCCTGGGAGTCAGCCGTGCCGCAGTTTGGGCGCACATCGATGAATTGCGCCGGCTTGGCTACGGCGTCATTGCCGCTCCCCATTCCGGTTATCGCCTTACGGACGAGCCAGATGCGTTGATCGCCGATGACTTGCTGTCCCGCCTGGGCAAAGCCCGCGTCATTGGCCGCGACATCCACGTTTTCGAGCAGACCACCTCGACCAACGATGTCGTAGAAAAGCTCGCTCGTGACGGCGTCCGCGAAGGTGTGGTTGTGTTTGCCGAGTCCCAGACACGCGGCCGCGGCCGGCTCGGGCGGAAATGGATTTCTCCGGCGCGAAAGGGGCTCTGGTTCTCGATCCTGCTCCGGCCGAATTTGCGTCCCCAGGAAACCACGCAATTGACGGTTGCTTCCGCCAACGCATTGCGCCGTGCAATTTTTGCCCAAACCCGGTTGCCCGTCGAAATCAAATGGCCCAACGACATTTTAATCAGCGGTAAAAAAACAGCAGGCATCTTGACGGAGATGAGTGCCGAATTGGATCGCGTCCGTCATGTCATCCTCGGTATCGGCATTGACGTGAACCAGGACGCCCATGAATTTCCTGCCGACTTGCGAAAGATCGCTACGTCTTTGAAAATCGAAAATGGTGAAAGCCTCTCCCGCGCCGCCCTGGCCACCGCCGTCCTGCGCGAATTAGATGCCGCATATTCCCGGATCGGCGCCGGCCGATTTTCCGATATCGCCGCCGAATGGATGGAACATTGCGCCACTATCGGCAAAGACGTCACCGTCCAAATCGGCGACCGGAAAATCCGCGGCCACGCCGAGTCGCTCGACGACGACGGCGCCCTGATCCTTCGCAGTGAACATGGCCGGCTGCAGCGAATAACGGGCGGGGATGTGACGATCGAAAAATAATCCCGCTTGGTCCGCGGAGCAGCAGACTGAAACCCCGTAGGGGTGACCTATATGTAGCCCAGGGCAGAGCGCGAATCTTTGAGCGCGCCGCCCTGGGTAAACCATCAAAATCATAAGCCGCCGACTGCAGAACCGCACGATAGTGCGAATCTGGTCTGCGGCCCTCTGCAACTGTAGCACCTTATTGCTATATCCCTTACCACACCAGATTGCTTACGGTCATAGCCGAATAAAACGCCACGTGATAATCGGCGAACATAATGTTTCCCGCCGGCTTTTTACGGTGCCAACCTTTGACATCATCTGGAAACATCATGATGCCGCACGCAAAAACCACGGTTTGCGCCGGGTCCGTTAGTCTTCCAAATACCGTTCCGTCAAGCCCTTGCGAGACTGGGGATATGGGAATTTGCCCGCAGTTGAACATGTAGGAGTTCCCGACCCATTGATACAAATTGTAAGTGGTATTATCCACGGAACGGCCCTGGTCCGCCGGACAT
>DATAST010000057.1:0-2243 GCA_036269115.1 Verrucomicrobiia bacterium
TTGTGGACTGTGGATTCGTTGGAAATCAACGCCGCGTCGGCATGTTGTTCGCGAACAGCCTTGGCGACATTCCCTTCGCTGTCCGTCGTCACCGCGCCGATGATCATGTAAGGCCGCGTCGGATATTGGCCCGGGGCGTAAAGGGAAGCTTTATCGACCATCTTGACGTAGCCGCCAGCGCCCGTCGTCCAATTTTGCTGGTCGCCGACATAAGGCGAAAAAGTGTACCCCGGCCCGCAACCGCACAGGGCAAGAACCGCCAAACCGGGGAGAATCAACTTAAGAGAGCGTATTGTTTTCACAGTGGTAAAGTAGTCAGGAATGCCGGTTTTCGCAAGACATTGAGGTCAACTAATCGAATCATTGCCCAGCATCGTTTGACATATAATTGGTTGCACTTCGCGTTATTCCAAAAGGACACTTAAGCGCCGACCTTATCGAAGAATTTATCGATCCGACGTTCGATTTGACGGCGTTGATTCTCTACTTTATTCAGTTTCTTCAGTCCTGCCGCCTTGCAGGCTTCCTTAAATCTAATCTTAAAAGCGTCGGCTTTTTCCTTGGTTTTGCTATAATTGAGAATGCGAAATCCAGTAGGCAAGCTGGTAAACATCCCAAATTCAGCCAAAAGCGTATCGTCCACTTCCTGAGCTATCGACGGTTCAGATGTTTTCATGCTAGGGCCTGTTAACACTAATGCGCAATGCTTCCACGATCAGGGCGAAAAGCACAAAGGCGGCGAACATCACGTCCAGCTTGTCAAAACGGGAAAAGACGCGGCGGAAGCCTTTCAGACGGCGAAAGAGGCGTTCGACTTCGTTGCGCCGCCGATACAGGACCCGGTCGTATTCCCAGGGGCAAACGCGGTCGGCCTTGGGCGGCACCACGGGGATATAGCCCAAATCCAAAGCCAGTTGCCGGGTATCATCCCCCTCATAAGCCCGGTCCATGATCAAATGGCAGCCTCTCGGAGCGGGGCCGCCGGCGCGCAACAGATCGCGGCCTGCGGGAGCATCCCCCGCCTGGCCCGGCGTCAAGGCGAGAATCAAGGCGCACCGAGCATTCGCGGCAACCAAATGAATCTTGGTGGTGCATCCGCCCCGGGAGCGGCCGATGGCTTGCGGCCCGCTTTTTTTAAAGCCCCGGTGCCATCGGGATGCACTTTGACCGTTGTGCTGTCCAAAGAAACGGCTTCCATGCGCAACGCCAGAATTTGCTCCTGTTGCAGACGGGTAAACACCCGGTCCATGACGCCTGCCTTGCTCCAGCGGTTCATCCGGGTATAGATCGTGTGCCAGTTGCCGAAGTGCCTGGGCAGTCCGCGCCATTTGCAGCCGTGCTCGGCCACAAATAAAATGGCGTTGAGCACTTGAAGGTTGGTCAGACTCACATTGCCTCGCTGCCGGGGCAGGCAGTCGGCAATCCGCAAATATTGGCCCTCGGTAATTTCCATCGGCCAATCTTACAGTTGACCCCGTCCTGCGTCAATTTGTGTTAACAGGCCCTAAGGCAAGCGCCCCCAAAAAACGGTTGCAGGAAATGCCGGGCAAGCTTAGGTTTCGCGGATGAGAGTTAAGGCGAAAAAAGTCGCAAAGGACGAGGTCCCGTTTGATCCAATTCTATTCGCAGTCACGATTCCTTCCCGACAGCCAACCGCTCAGGATTTGAAAGACGCGAAAGAGCGGGATGACGACGCTGTCGAACCAAAAGATCACGAGACGATGGATGGCATGGTCAGCGATCTATGACCTATCGGCGTAGCGTCCGCTTCAAACGCGAATTCGCAACACTTCCGGACGAAATTAAGCGCGTCGCGCGCAGCAAGTTCGCCTTATTCAGTCAAAACTGGCGGCATCCCTCGCTTCGGGCGCATAAATTGGAAGGTGTGCTTTGGCATGGCCACCAGGTCTTTGACCTTTGGGTCACGGACCGGTACCGAGTGCTGTTTGTGATCGATCATGACGTGGTTGTTTCTTTTTCCATTGGCCCGCACCGCATTGTTTGCAAATAGTCGCTTCCGCCGTTGTATTGGGAATTCTGATTAGGCCGACTCGACGCGGAGCAGTTCGAGCGGGGGGCGGTTGAGGATTCCGCGGCTCATCATGAGGCCGATGGCGCTTGTCAGTACGGGGAGGATGAGCAAAGGCAGAATGACGGGAAGCGCGTTTGGAGCAAATGGAATATTGAAAACAAAGCGCGCGAGTGCCCACGCGCCGGCGAGCGCCAACAATTCGCCGCAGAGG
>DATAST010000058.1:0-1770 GCA_036269115.1 Verrucomicrobiia bacterium
CAGCCATCAGCCGTCAGCGGTCAGGGAAACCGCCCTCCGCCTCGGCTTGCGATATGTGCGGGGATTGCATGAGGAAGCGGGAAGAGCAATTGTGCGGGAACGAGAGCGAGCGCCATTTGCTTCAATTCATGATCTGACAAAGCGTGCGCCGGAGCTGAGAAAAAATGAGTTGAATACGCTGGCGGAGATCGGGGCGCTGAACGCGATCGGAATTTCACCACGGAGACACGGGGACACGCAGAGTTCAAGATCTGAATATATATTCAATCACGCAATTGAAGCCGATGTTCAATCAAAAAAAGATTCCTCCCTGCCTCCGTGTCTCCGTGGTGAAAAAGCGTTTCACCGGCGTGATGCACTATGGAGCGCGGGTGCGGCGGCGAATCCGGCGGGACCGTTGTTTGAGGGGCTTGACGAGCCTGACATGAAATCTCCATTAAGAATGATGAGCGACGAAGAGCGGCTGGTGGCGGATTTTCGGGGGACGGGAATGACGGTGGGGCCGCATCCGATGGCGTATCATCGCGCGCGTTTGCAGAAGATGGGAGTGCGTCCGGCGATTGAGCTGGGGAAAATCCCGGGTGGACGAATCATACGCACGGCGGGCGGCGTGATCGCGCGGCAGCGTCCGGGGACAGCGAAAGGGTTCGTGTTTTTGAGTCTGGAAGATGAAACCGGAGTCTCGAACGCGATTGTTACGCCGGATTTATTTCAGAGGAACCGGCTCTTGTTAAGTAGCGAACAGTTTCTGTTGATTGAAGGCATTTTGCAAAACCAAGATGGGGTGATTTCGGTGAAGGCGACGCGAGTGGAACCATTACGTATAACCCGGGCGCAGAGCAGTTCACATGATTTTCACTGAGTAATTCCCCTTAGGCGGAAACAATCGTCCCCAACAAAAAGGATTTTCTTTTCCTTCCAAAGAACAGTCATGCATCGCACATGCAGATTTCTTTTGGGGCAAAGAGGAAATTTTTATGCCGGAAATTCACAATTCCACAGCCACTCGGGCTTAAAATAGTTACATCAGCCGCCACTAAGGATGTATTCAGCCGCTGGGTTGTTGCGTCAATGTGTGGCCCAAACACTATTTGACGAGAGGTTAAGGAGTTCAAGAAATGCCAAAAGCAAAGACCCCCCGCACCATCAAGCCAAAAGCAGAAAAGAAAGTGCTGCAAATGCCAGAAGCCAGCAATGGCAACGGATCCGCTTCTCCGAACCTGAAGCTCGAATCTGAGATTCGCGAGCGCGCTTACGAAATTTATGCCAAACGCGGTTATACCAACGGCCGCGAGGCAGAAGATTGGCTTGAAGCTGAGCGCGAAGTGCTGGCCCACCACGGGAACCGCGTCCAGACGGCTTAAAAAATCGGCGTCGAAAATTCAGGTTTGCGAGCTGGAATAGCCTTCGTAACACAGGGATGGCGAAGCGCTTGACTGATGCAAGCAGGTAGGATGGAGAAGGTTTGGGACCAATCCGCCCCTTCGTTCATTCCCGTGGATTTGCGTATGCAGGTGCAAGTCTGAAAAAATAGAAGTCCACAATGTCACAAATAGGTAGTTTTGCGCTAATCCTCGCGCTTGCGCTTAGCGGCTATTCGTTTCTTGGCGGACTTTACGCTCTCATCACAAAAGGGCCGGGTTCGGCACAGTTGAGCGAAACCGCGCGGCGCGCGGGAATTGCCAGCTTCGTAGCCGTGTTTCTGGCCGCGCTCGTCCTGGTAACATCGGCGTTTCGCAACGACTTTTCGATCGCCTACATATATCACCA
>DATAST010000059.1:0-1517 GCA_036269115.1 Verrucomicrobiia bacterium
TCACCACGCCCCAGCCCAGCGGATGTTCATTCTCTAATTGCACCAGCACGACATTTCCGCCGTGATCAATCTCGTGCTTCGCGACCATCGGCAAAATTTTTTCGTACCAATGATCGTTCCAGCCCAGCCACCCCGGATTAACACCGCGAACCTTGAACGGCGGCTTGAACTTCAGCCACACCGGGTAGCCGCCCGAATCCCATTCCGCGCACACATACGGTCCAACGCGCACCATCGCGTATAATCCCATTTGCTGCGCCGTCTCCAAAAATTTTTCAAAATCCTTATCGCCTGAAAAATCAAACTGGTTCTCCTGCATCTCGTGAAAATTCCAAAATGCATAAGTCTCCACCCCCGCAAAACTGGCCTGTTTCAATCGCAGCAACCGGTCTGCCCAAAGTTCGTGTGGCACGCGCGAATAGTGAATGGAGCCCGATGAAAAAAAGGTGCGCTGCCCGTTCATGGAAAACCCGGCGCCATCGAAATCAATATAGGGTTTCACCGTGTCCGCCAGTGGATACATCAAGTCATTCTCCACCTTTTTAGGCTTTTCCTGTGCTGATGCAGCAACAGCTAAAAACACCACGCCCCACGTGAGAAAACGCCAAAGCCGATTCATTTTTGCTTTAACAAAACCATGTAGGACTCGTTCGAACATCGCTGAGATTGTTCTCACGGCAACCTCGGCCGCTTGTTCGGCGCGGAAACCGCGTTCCAATAATATTGAGACCATAGATTATCCAGCATCGAATACTCAACATGACCATCCGTGCAAGCGATGTTCACTCCGCCTTTGGGATAGGGCTGAGTGTTGAGCACATTTTTTGGAGCCGCCTTCGGACTTGAGATGCCGTGCCGCAGGATGCAAATACGATCCATCATATTATTATCTCCGTTGCCGCCGCCATCGTACAAATCCGTCGGCGGCGTGTCCGCGTTGCCATAGGAACTTGCGTTTCCGCTCGGCCAGCCGTCCGGCCACGTCCCATCTACAAACATAGGAGTCTGCGAGGGGAATTTCACCAAGTCCAATTTGCCGAACATTCCGGCTTTGCCGACATTCGCCTGCGGCGTCGAACCGTCCGCCAGATAATTCACCGCCGAACTTTTCGGGTCGAACAACCAGCCGTTCACAAAGTAACTCGCCGCGGCAATATTGCCGTTGCGCGACCACGCGTAAGCCGCCGTGCCCTGGCTCGGTGGCGCGCCCGGAGGCCAGTTGTTGGTTCCCGCCGCCGGGCAAACCTCATCTCCCGTCGCATTCGCGGAATAAGTCAAAATCGGAGTCACCCAATCATTATTAAAATCATATTGCAGCGGCCCATTGTCTTGTTCATACATGAATCCCGCCAGTGCCAGTTGCTTGATATTGCTTCGGCACTTGATGTCCTGCGCTTTGCGCTTGGAAGACGCCAAAGCCGGCAGCAAAAGTCCCGCAAGGATGGCGATGATTGCGATGACCACCAACAACTCGATCAAAGTAAAGCCAGTGCCACGCATAGTGGATGGACTATTTT
>DATAST010000060.1:0-3011 GCA_036269115.1 Verrucomicrobiia bacterium
CGGGAACCTGATTGACCTTGGGCGGCGACCCCATCAGGTTCACCATATTATTGGCCATGCGAACCGCGACTTTGAGCAAATCCGTCTTGCCGGTTGCGTGATACCAGTGAGTGCCAGCCTCAATCAAAGCCCCTGCGTTATAAAGTTCGTGCTGACGAACATCATCCCCACCGTTGAGCCCCCAACGATGATTCGGAGCCTCCAATTCCGTCCATGTCTCGATGTAGCCTTGCGGATCTTTTTCTGCCGCGGCGGCGATGCGCGTAACATATCCTTCCACACGTTCCTCCAGCTTTGGGTCCGGGTGCGTGATCAAGAAGTCCGCGGACGCACGAATCATTTCGTAAATCAACCCGTCATACCATTCGGGCCCGGCGTGGTTGCCCGTCTTTCCATCACGAACGCGATCGAAATTATTGATGGCTCCGCCTCGATCATTTTCAAACTTGGTCCACGCATCTGGAATGGTGACCTCCTGCCAGGTCTTCAATTTGGGCGACCAAAACTCATCCTCGATGACGACCCGTGGCAGCGGGACTTGAGTCAGCCGATGCCGTTTGACCTCCTCGGCGAAGGATCGAGTCGCAAGCGTTGTAAGCAACAACACTACTCTCATAGTCACAGTCAGGAGAAAAACATTCCTCATGGCAAAATAATCTTTGATCTTCGCGAAAAATTCCACCGCTCGCAACGTCCGAGTCCGGACTATTGCCGCAACCATTGTTTCCACTTTTCCTGGTATTCCGCCACGTCATCTTTTGTCACGGGTGGCAGCGGCGAATAGTCCAGGGGATTGGAGGGATTTTTGCCAAGGACGGTTTTATCGGCCAATAGTTCAACCGAACGCCAACCCCAACGATACGTTTGCTGAGCAAACAATTTTTGCACCACTCCCTTTGTCAGGTAAGGCAGTTCCGCGGGCAGCGCGTCCATGGCGACAATTTTTACCCTGCCCGGTTCCCATTTTAGCAACGCGTCGGTAAACAGGCTCCAAGAGCCGATCATTGCCCAGCCGTCGATGTCCGGATTGGCGGTCTGCACTTCTTCGACTTTGGCGGCGGCATCCTGTGGCGTCTCTTTGCTGTAATAAACACCGCGAACGCTGATGTTCGGATAATTGGTCGCCTCATCGAGCGCGCCCTTGATGCGATTCTGAAGATTGCGGGCGTTCTGATTTCCGCCGGGAATCGCGACGACGTGTTTGCCCGGCCCGAGCTGCGAAGCGAGTTCGCGCATGATGATATGTCCGCATTCGATATCGTCCGTGCCGTGATAGCAGAAACGTTTACTGGCCGGCGCGTCACTGTCAAAGCACATCACAGCCACACCCTGATCGACCGCCTTGTTAATGGCTGGCGTTAACGTATTGGCTTCGCTGCAACTGACACTGATTCCATCGACGCCCTGCAAAATGAGTTGCTCGATATTCTCCACCTGCTTTTGTGCATCGTCTTCGTTGGGCGTCCGCCAAACCACGGTAATTTTCACGCCCAATTTTTTCCCGACCTCGGCCGCGGCATCCTCGGCGCCCACACGCGCCGCCTGGAAAACCGGATTGGATTGACTCTTGGCGATCAGCGCAAAAACGTATTCCGATTTTTTGCCCGCTTTTTCTGTGTTTGACGGGAGGTTTTCAGCGGGTGCGTCCTGTTTCTTTTGACCACATCCAACGGCAAGCAATCCAACCGACAACACAATAGCGAGAATTTTTAGAGTCTGATGGAATTTCAGGCGGGTCATAGGGATGATGAATTACTAATTGGGATTTCCTTATTTGCTCTGGCCTGTCGTGCCAGCCGTTTCTCTTGCAACACACTGTTAATATGGTCCAATACCACTGCCAGAACGATGACGGCGCCAATGATGATCTGGCTATAATTTTGGTCGATGTTCAAAATGATGATGGCGTTATTGATCACTTGAATGATCAGCGCGCCCAACAAGGCGCCCAGCGCAGTTCCGCGTCCGCCCGACAAGCTCGCACCACCGACAACCGCCGCCGCAATGACGTCGAGTTCATAACCTTTGCCTGCTTCGGAAGAGGCAGACCCGTAGTAGCCGAGCATGATCAACGCCGCGATGCCGGCGGAGAGCCCGCTGAAAAGGTAAACGCGGATCTTCACACGGTTCACCGGCAGGCCGCTGAACAACGAAGCTTGTTCGTTCCCGCCCACAGCGAAGATTTGTCGCCCGCCCACCGCATTTTTGAGATACCATGCGGCGAGGATGGTCACAGCCAGCATTATCGCCAGCGGCACGGGATACAGACTGACGCCTTTCCATGCAATTTCTCGGCGGATAAAGCCGTCAGTAAATGCGGAAGGAAAATCGGTGAAAGACTGGGCTTTAGTCATCACGAACGCGAGGCCGCGATACATCGCCATCGTCCCGAGCGTGATGACAAACGGATGCACGCGAAGATAAACCACGCCCAAGCCATTCACCAATCCGCACAGCGCGCCGGTGCCGACACAAACCAAAACCGCCGCTGGCACCACCCACGCCGCCGAAGCGCCCGCCGCCGCGCCGCCCGGGCCGAAATAGTGAAGGAACATGGCGCCACAAACGGCAGACAGGCAATAGATCGCTCCCACCGATAAATCAATTCCTCCCGTAAGAATAACGAACGTTGCGCCCACTGCCATGATGGCAAAAAACGAAGTGTTCTTCGCAAGCTGATCCAAATTGTTGGCGCGAAGAAATTTATTCACCGTCACGACATTTCCGCTTTGACGATCCGTGATGCGCAAGGAGCCACCGAATAACGTCAGCAACAATCCCAATCCCAGCAGGACGCCGACAAGTCCCGTTTCTTTGAGTCGCGGGCGCCAGCGAGATCCCAGCGCCAACCCATGGCTAAGCTTTTGACTAAAGGACATTGGCTGATCGGCTTGCATTATTGAGTACTACGATTGCGCCACGGATTGGGGCATATTCGCGGAGCTGGTTTTCGAACTAGCCGCCATCAACTGCATGACGCGTTCTTCCGTCGCCTCAGCACGATTCAGCAT
>DATAST010000061.1:0-49370 GCA_036269115.1 Verrucomicrobiia bacterium
ACAGTCCCACTGGCCGGCTCAAACCGGCTCTCGGTCACTTCCCAGTTCAGTCCCAGTCCCAATAGTTCATGAAATAGTTTCTCAGGCGTCATGCCCCAAGACTACACACTCATTCCACTCAAAACAGCGAAGAACCCAACATTTCCGCAACAAATCCGCAACAGGGTTGCAACATTTCTGTGGATCTAATTCCCATGCCACCACGATTTGACATCGTGCACGGCCTGTTGCGCAACTGCGGGAAAGCTTTCCAGAGCGTGGCGTAATTCAGGGAAATATTCGATAGCCAGACAAAGGAGGACGACGGCGACAACGATCCCTACGACGGTGTCCATGAGCGCAATAACCGGATGAGCCCAGTGAGCGCGGTTTGCACTGCGGCAGTCATTCGGATCGCATGCATTCATTCCTCGTAAACTCCAATAGTATGCGTGTTTGGCTCCTTTCATGGGCGCCACGATAATTCCATAGAGCATGAATAGGAGTGCTGCGGCTGCCCAGACGGGCACATGGTCCGGCAGTGACACTCCAAAAATCGTTCCGGTGGACAGTAGCGAAATGAGGGCGCAAATCCAAAGGACGGTTGCGATGCCATGTAGCATTGAAAGGATCGGCAGGGTAAATCCCATGGCCGGATGGAGCGGAGGCGGGGGCGGGGCAGGGGCATGTGGTTTCCAATTCCAAGCGAAGCCTCTCCACCAGTGGTATCGCCATTGCCGGGATTGCGCGCGCATTTGCCTTCTCCATTGCCGGTACCACGCGCGATTTCCCCAACTGTAATTCGGAAAGCCTTTCATCCCTTGGTAATAACCTTCCTTGGCGCGGCGGATGAATTCCTGCGCTGTGGGCGGGAAATCGCCGGAAGCAGCTGCCTTTTCCTCGGGTGTGGTCGCCTCGGGAATCACAAACATCAGTATGATGTAAAGCATGAGGCCCGCGCCCCACACGATCATTGAAAAGGCGAAGGCAAGCCGTATGAAGGTCGGATCTATGTTGAAGTACGCGCCGATGCCGTTGCAGACGCCGGCGAACATCGCGCCTTCCGGGATACGATATAATCTTTTTGGTGTGGCAGCGGCGGCCGCGCCACTGGCATTTTGGCCGCCGGCCCCGGTCCCGGCGCCAGTGGCAGTGCCACTTCCCGATGCCGACGCCGACGAAGTCGAACCGGGCGCAGGTTCGGCGTTGGTTTCAATGGGGCCCATCTCTGCGATGACGGCGTTTATTTCATTTGTTTCCACTACGTTTTTATTGGCGGAGAGGAGCGCGCGGAATTTCTCCGAGATAGCGCGTTCGATGTCCTGGAGGATTTCGTCGCGGTCCGGGTTGTTTTTGAGCCGCGCAGCCGCTGTTTCCAGATAAGCGCGCAAGGCATCATACCCGACTTCCTCAAGTTGATATGCGTTGCCGCCCAGGTTGATGGTGATGACTTTGTTCATAACAGGTTTCTTTTCTACTTTATCTACTTCTGTCCGAGTTTTTTTACCGTGCCGTTGATCTGGCTCCAATAATCCAATGTCTCGCGCAAGTGTTCCCGCCCCCTGGCGGTGAGCTGGTAATATTTACGGGGTGGGCCGGCCTCGGATTCTTTCCATTCATAATCCAGGAGACCCTCGCGGCGCATCTTGCTGAGCAGGGGATACAGGGTGCCTTCCTGTGTGGCGAACTCAGTAAGGCCGAGTTGTTTCAGGATGTCCGCGGCGTAAACCTTGTCTGCCGAGATGATTTGCAACACAAGAAATTCGAGCAATCCTTTGCGGATCGCGGCAAATTTTTCATTAACATTCATGTCTTTACGGACTAAGCAAGCTACCTTTATTTAACAAGGTAGCTTTAAGGTGAAAAGGAGTCAATGGAAATTTTGAGGATTTTTGCATAAAGGCGCGGAGCAACGTTGGTCTGATGACCGAAGTCGAGTGGTTACGCCGCGAAGTAATTAGAGCCTCCTTCCCATGAACCGTGGCTCGAATATCTGCGTCCGAAAGACTCTCCCTCACCCCTGCCCTCTCCCGCTGGGAGAGGGAGAATGGTCGTCTGATGGTTTGATACGCCGGAGCATCGCAGCGGTCAGGGGTTCAATGCGCGAACCGGCCTTTGGGGAAATCTCACCCGCCGCCGCATGGGTATGGCGCGGCAAGCATCGGCTGCTACGCAAATGAGGATTATGGCGACAGGCGTTCCAGCTTCCACGAATTATCCGGCTGGCGCGTGTAACAGAAACGGTCGTGCAGGCGGTTCAGGCGGCCTTGCCAGAATTCAATTCGTTCAGGCTTTAAAACGTAGCCGCCCCAGTTAGGGGGCAATGGAATATCCGTCGGAAATTTTGCGGCCATTTCATCCCATTTCTTTTCCAAGGCGGTGCGGTCGGGGACCACATCGCTTTGATTGGATGCCCAGGCGGCGAGGCGGCTGCCGCGGGGACGCGACTTGAAATAGCTTTCCGATTCGGCAACGGACAGTTTTGAAACGGTCCCGGCCACACAAACCTGGCGTTCGAGGTCCGGCCAGAAAAAGGTCAGTGCGGCATTGGGATTTTCCGTCAGGTCCCGGCCCTTGCGGCTGTCGTAGTTGGTGTAAAAAATGAAGCCTCTCTCGTCCACGCCTTTGAGGAGGACGGTGCGGGCGGAGGGTTTACCGTCTTGATCGGCCGTGGCCAGGACCATGGCGTTGACGTCTACGGGTTGATGGCCCAGGAACGCGTGCCAAAGTTTGTAGAGGGCGATACTGATTTTGCGCCAGCGGGATCCGGACCGTTCCTCGGCGGCGCGGGCGAACCAGTCCTGGAACTGTCTGAGGGGATCGGCGTCCAGGCCTGTGCGCTCGAGGCTGCCGCCTGAATAGTTTCGCCTGATGTCAGCAGGATTCATTCGACGTGCCTAATTTGGTATAACAAACGCTTTTTTACAATAATGGGCCTCTGTTTTTAATTTGGGCAGAACGGGAGTTCTGCCCTACCGGAAGAATTACATCGCGCGGAAAGAGGTCAATCCAAGAAGTATGACGAAAAGCGCGAAGCCGAGGCGGATGGCGCTGCCGATTTTAATGCGTGCCTCGGTGGCGGTCATCCAATTCAGAAAATCGCGCAATTTCCAGGGAGCAATTGTGAACCAAAACCCGGCGAGGATCAAAACGTATGCCCAAACCTGGATAACCAGCACCCACGGGGATTGGCCCAAATGTGGCCGTCCGGTATCTACCATGGCCTTGGCCAGGAGCAGAAAAACGACGGCCAGGCCGCGTACCGCCAGAAAGTCCTGGACGTAGAAGCAGGACAATACTCCGACAGCCGCAAACACGGTCATCATAGCCGGTTTGAAGGCGGAAAAATCGGCGACCGGTTCGATATTGACGTTCCAGACGAACCATGCTGTGCCCAGAAGCATGAGCAGGATGCCAGCGGGAAGGTTGCGTGGAAAACTGCGAACCGTCGCGGCAAATTTTTTCGGATTGGCGAAAGCGTAAAGTTGCGGTATCCCCAGACCGACGCCGAGCAGGATTGCCAGAAGCGACAGCGACAATTTCATTTTGGAAGTTTTTTCATCGTCCCGACTGGAGCTAGAGTCTTTTCCTCCGGCTGCGGAATGGCCCTCCCCATGAAGCGTAGGACATTCTTGCGCGAATCGACTCTCCCTCACCCCGGCCCTCTCCCGGTGGCAGCGCCACTTGCCAAGGGAGAGGGGGAATTGTTTTCCGATGGCTGGTAATCACGAGCGATTGCATCGGTTCGAAATTTCTATGAGCGATGCTGCATTTACGAAAACTTTTACGAGCCTTTTTCCAGTTTGGCCAGAAGATCGTCGTTGGTTTTGTGCTTTTTGAGGGCGGCGATGAGAGTTTCCATGGCTTCGACCGGGTTGAGGTCCACCATCATCCGGCGTAGTTTGCGGACGGCTTCAATCTGTTTGGGCGGGAACAGTTTTTCCTCTTTGCGCGTGCCGCTCTTGGGGATGTCAATGGCCGGGAATAAACGGCGATCGGACAGTTTGCGGTCCAAAATCAATTCCATGTTACCGGTGCCTTTGAATTCCTGGAAGATCAGTTCGTCCATGCGCGAACCGGTCTCAATGAGGGCTGTTGCGAGAATGGTCAAAGAGCCGCCGTTCTCAATTTTACGGGCGGAGGCGAACATCTTGCGCGGAATTTCGAGGGCGCGGGCATCCACGCCGCCGGTCATGGTGCGTCCGCTGCCGCCGTGGACGCTGTTGTAGGCCCGGGCGATACGGGTGAGCGAATCCATGAGGACGAAGACGTCTTTGCCGCCTTCGACCATGCGCCGGCAACGCTCGATGGTAAAGCGGGAAAGCCGGACGTGGGTTTCCAGGTCCATGTCGTTGGACGAGGCGACGACTTCGGCTTTGACGGAGCGTTGAAAATCGGTGACTTCTTCGGGCCGTTCGTCAATGAGCAACACCAGGGGGAAGACTTCCGGGTGGTTGGTTGTAATGGCGTTGCAGATTTGCTTGAGGATGGTGGTCTTGCCGGTGCGGGGCGGGGCGACGATAAGGCCTCGGGTGCCTTTGCCGATGGGCGTGACCAGGTCGATGACGCGGGTCTCCGTTACATCCTGCTTTGTCTCCAGATTGAATTTTTCGATCGGGTCGATCGTTGTAAGATTCTCAAAGCGAACGGCTTTCGTGTATTCCTCGAATTTCATGTCGTTGACTTTGTCAACGGCCTTGAGTTGCGGGCTGGTGCCGCGATGGGGTGGCTGAGTGGGGCCTTCGATAAAGCTGCCTTCGCGCAAAAAGCTGCGGCGGATGGTATCGGGCGTTACGAAAATGTCACTGGGCTTGGGGTGATAATGGTTTTGGGCCGTCCGTAAAAAGCCAAAGCCTTTTTCGGAGATTTCCAAATAACCGGAGCCATAATTAGCATTGGCGGATTTTTCACCGTTGTTTTCTGAACTACTCATATCTTGTAAATTCGAAGGCAAATACCCGAAACAGTTTTGAATTTTTGAACTTGGGAAAGCAATCCCGCGACAAACGGAATTCTTAAAACCTTCGACTTTTATTAATTACACTTAAAATTGGTCTGGCGCAAGTAATATTTTTGATTTTTAAAAATAGGCTAAAAGCCTTGTTTTTAGGCGTTTAGAGCAGTCTGTGGAGTAGGTACACAATGAACTTGAATCCGCTAATCCAGTTGTCCTGTAATCCGACTGTGCGCCTCTTCCCGACCGCTTTCCGTGGCCGATTTAGTCGGAGCCTCCTCCACGTCGGCTCCTACCCAGAAAACGATCCTCAATCCAGCAATCCAAAAATCCAGCGACCCAATCAGGCGCCCACTTCTGCTCTGGCTTCGGCTGCGAGGGCGGTGCTGAGATAGCGTTCGCCGGTGGAGGGCGCGATTGTGACGATGAGCTTGCCTTTATTTTCAGGGCGCCTGGCTACTTCAATCGCCGCCACCACATTGGCGCCTGACGAAATGCCGCACAGGATACCTTCTTCCTTGGCGAGGCGGCGGGCCATGGCGAACGCGTCGTCGTTCGAAACCTGAATGGACTCCGCAATTTGCAGATTTCCCGACGAGTCTTTCAAATGAAGATTTTCTGGAATAAAGCCCGCGCCCAAGCCTTGGATTTTGTGGGGACCGGGTTTCAAAGGTTGTCCAGCCAGGGTTTGCGCGATCACGGGAGAATCTTTCGGGTCAACTGTGATGGCGACGAACGAGGGCTTGCGCGGTTTAATGACTTCCACGCAGCCGGTAATGGTGCCGCCTGTGCCAACGCCCGCGATGACCATATCTACTTTGCCGTCGGTATCGGCCCAGATTTCCTCGGCCGTGGTCTTTCGATGGATTTCTACGTTGGCTGGGTTGTTGAACTGCTGGGGAATCCAGGAATTCGGAGTTTCCTTGGCAAGGGCCTCGGCGCGCGCGATAGCGCCCTTCATACCTTCGGCGCCTGGGGTCAAAACCAGCTTTGCGCCGAGCATGGCCAGAAGCGTGCGGCGTTCCAGGGACATTGTCTCGGGCATCGTCAGGATCAATTTGTAACCTTTGGCCGCGGCCACAAACGCGAGGGCGATTCCGGTATTGCCGCTGGTGGGCTCGATAATGACGGTGTCCTTTTTGAGGATGCCGCGCTTTTCGGCGTCCTCGATCATCGCCATGCCAATACGGTCTTTGACACTGGAAAGAGGATTAAAAAATTCGCACTTGAGGAGAATGGTCGCGGGCACGCCGGCGGTGACTTTGTTTAATTTGACAAGGGGGGTGCGGCCGACGGTTTCGACGATGTTGTTGTAGATGCGTCCCATAATGGTTTGATTTGTTTGCGGTCAAATATTTGACTTCCTGGCAGTCAGTTCAATGGGATTGTGTGACTGATACCAGTAAGCGGGCAAGCTTTTTCTTGGGGCGGCAAACGGGCAAAAGTAGTGGGACAGGCATCTTGCCTGCCATCCAATGACGAAAAGAAACGGACAGGCTGGAAGCCTGTCCCACTAAAAACTACGCCCGTTCCATGTACTTGCCGGTGCGGGTGTCCACTTTGATTTTTTCGCCGGTCTTGATGAAGAGGGGCGCCTGGACAGTGATACCGGTTTCGAGCGTAATCGGTTTTTGAACGTTGCCTGAGGAATCGCCGCGGAGGCCTTCGGGCGCATCGGTAACGGTGAGAACGACGCTGGGCGGGATTTCGACGGACACGGCCTTTTCTTCGACAAAAGTAACCGTGACATGTCCGTTTTCAACAAGATAACTCTTTGCGTCGCCAACGAGTTCGGAAGCCAATGTGACAGTTTCGTAGGTATCCGGGTCGGTGAAGACGTAGTCGACGCCGTCCTTGTAGCTAAATTCCATTTTTTTGGCGATCATGGGCACTGGCTCGATTCGTTCGGTGGAACTGAACCGGACGTCAGAAGATTTGCCGGTGCGGATGCTGCGGAGGGTGGCCTGCACAAAGGCGCGCAAGTTGCCCGGGGTACGGTGCTGCATGTCCAGAACGACACTGACGTCGCCATTGTAATTAATCGCCATTCCGCGCCGAAGATCGTTTGCTGTTGCCATAAATCAAAATTAATAGATGTGTCCTGCCCTCCATAGCCTGGTGCGAAGGAGGTTCGCGCCGATTCTTTGCTAAACGCGAGCCGAGGAAAATAACAGAAAACAGGGTGAGCGCAAGGTTTGAATTCAGAAGATGGGGATTTGAGGTGACGGAAACAGTCAAACAAGCTCCAAAATCCAAACTCCAAGCATCCGCCTCCGCGGCGCGGCTTCGGCGCGACGTGGCCAGGGAAGATCGAATCTCGAAGCACCAAGCACCAATCTCCAAGCACCAGGGAAGATCCAAACCCCAAGCTCGATCTCGCGGCAATTCGTGGCGCGTTGGCAGCTCTGGAGCTTTGAAACTTGAAGTTTCTCTGGTGATTGGCGTTTGGAACTTGGGGTTTTCTCACTGACCATCCGCCGAGCCACGTGGCGAAGGGTGACAAATTCAGATCCGGCGGTGTGAATAACTAAACGCTTGACTCCCACAATACTTTGGGTCATACTGCGGCGCAACCACAATTAGCAGTGGTTTTATGCGTTGTCCAAAATGCGGCTGTCAGGAAGATAAGGTGATCGACTCGCGGGCTTCTCGTGAAGGTGCAACGATACGCCGTCGGCGCGAGTGCGAGACATGCCATCATCGCTTTACGACCTATGAAGAGGTGGAGCATGAGGGGCTGATGGTTTTGAAGAAAGACGGACGGCGCGAGGAGTTTTCACGGGACAAACTTCTGTCGGGTATCAAGAAAGCCTGCCAAAAACGGCCGGTGAGCCTCAAATCGATGGATGAATTGGTCGACACCGTGGTGGCCGAGGTAACGGAAAAATTTGAAAGTGAAGTGCCTGGTGATTTTATTGGAAAAATGGTTATGGATGGATTGCGGGGATTGGATGAGGTGGCTTATGTTCGCTTCGCCAGCGTGTATCGCCGCTTCCAGGAAGCGACGGATTTTGTTCAAGAGGTAAAGAAACTCGAATCTGCCAAATGATTGCTTTAAATTCCAACTGCCTGCTGTTTCAACTGGCCAACGGCGAAAGTATTCCGTGCTCGGCGGAGACGATTTGCGTTGAAATCATTGGCAGTCCTGAATCTCGAATTGACCCGGAAATGCTGCGGCACGCGGCGGCGTCCGTGTTTCATTATTTCAAACACGACCTGGACCGTGAAACGGTGACGGTGGGTGAGTTTGCGGGCGCGCTAGAGCGGGTATTGCGCAATCTGGGGCTGACGCTGTATCCAGGTAGTGGAGAGCGCGAGGTGTTGGAATCGGATTTAAGCCTGTTGGCGCGAGAGTCGGGCGTGAGCCTTGAGCTGTTCTTTTTTCCCCGGTTGCGGGACGAGTTGCGTTTTCAGCTTCGCCAATCGCCGCGAATGTTGCGGTTTAGAGGGTTGCGCGGATGCGTGAAGCGATTGACCCAGGCCCGGCGCTGGAGCGCGCGTTGCGATGCATTGCAGGAGCAAATCGTCGATTATTTACGGCAATGCCTCAACGCCGAATCGGGCGATTGCCCGCTCGTGGTGGAATGAGGAAGATTTGCTATGAGCCGGACACTCTTCGAAAAGATCATCGCGCGTGAGATTCCCGCCGCGATTGTCTATGAAGACGATTTGGTCCTGGGAATTCGCGACATCAATCCGCAGGCGCCGACACATCTGTTGATTTTCCCCAAAAAAGTGATTCCGAGGATCGCTGAGGCCGGGCCTGATGACGGAAAGGTGCTGGCGCACCTGCTACTTAAAGCGGCGGAAGTAGCGGAAAAAGCCGGTCTTACCAAAGACGGTTATCGTCTGGTGATCAATAATGGAGCGAATGGCGGCGAAACGATTTCACATTTGCATGTGCACGTACTAGGGGGACGGCATATGCAATGGCCGCCGGGATAGAGGCAAACTCCAAACTCCAAGCATCCGCCTCCGCGGCGCAGCTTCGGCGCGACGTGGCCAGGGAAGATCGAATCTCAAAGCACCAAGCACCGTTCGGAAGCACCAATCTCCAAGCACCCAAGCTCCAGAGAAGCACCAAGGCTCGAATATCCAATTTTGCGTGAGTCGGCAACTTTGGAGCTTTGAATCTTGAAGTTTCTCTGGTGCTTGGAGTTTGGGTTTTGGGGTTTCAGCGTCAGCGCATGGTGCTTGGGTTTTGGGCTTTGGTGCTTTGAAAGTTTTTTCCAATTTTGGGACGGTCATCGTTTCGGTTCAACGGGGTGTGAAACCAATTAGCGGGACTTCTCTTTTAATTTTCAGAAATCAGGAATTGGCCTCGTTTATGCTGTGTTGAAGCGATTATTCCGGGTATCGAGAATCTTCCGGAAGGTGACGCATGAACGGAACCGCTAAAAAAATACTATTGGTCGAAGACGAGCCGATTGCCAAGTTGCTCTACCAGAACCGGCTGCAGAGTGAAGGTTTTGTCGTCTCGCTGGCAGGGGAGGGCGACGGGGCGTTGGGTGAGCTTTCAAAGGCCCAGGCGGACCTGGTGATATTGGATTTGTCGCTGCCCAGGATGAAAGGCGAGGAGGCGGTGAAGCAGATCCGCGCCAATGACCGTTTGAAAACTGCGCCTGTCCTGGTCATTTCAAATGCCTATATGACTGAAATGTCACAAAAGGCAATGGAGTCGGGGGCCACACGAGGCCTTTTGAAGACCGAATGCACGCCTGCGCGACTGGTGGAGACTGTTCGAGACCTGCTTGGATTTCGCTCGGCGTTTGATCTCTCCAGCTCTCCAGTAGACGACAATAAAACGATTGAGGAATTTTCTGACGCCGCCGAGAAGGCACTGGCGGATGAGCTAAAACTGAAAGAGACCCGCGAAGAATTTATCAAAAAAGCGCCGGCTGACATTACGCGCATTCGTGAACATTGCCGCGCTTATGTTAAAGCAGGCGCGACAGCAGCGGCTACTGAGCCGTTGGGGAACTTGTACCAACAGGTTCGCTTTTTCGCAACGCGCGCGGGTTTGTCCGGGTGTGTGCCCATTGCGCTCGTGGCCAACGCCTTCGAGGCATTGCTCTTTGATGTGCTGTTTAAGCCTTCCCGGGCGACGCCGTCGGTTTCGCAGACCTTTGCCCAGGCGGTGGATTGCCTGGAGCGCTTGTGCCAGACCAAGGACGGCGGAGTGCGAGAAATAGTTCCCAGGGCGAAAATACTTGTAGTGGACGACGACCCGGTTTGCAACCTTGCCATTATGGCCGCTTTGAAACGGGCGCACTTTGAGCCGGTGGCAATTGAGGATCCTACGAAGGTCGTCTCGATGGCCACGACCTCGCAGTTTGATATCGTCATGCTGGATATCAACATGCCCGGCGTCAGCGGCTTTGACTTGTGCAAAAGTTTGCGAGCCATGCCGCAATACAAAGACACGCCGGTGATATTCATCACGGCCAACGCAGATTTCCAGAACCGGGCCCAGAGCATCCTGAGCGGTGGCAACGACTTGATACCCAAGCCGGTTTCGCCGCTTGAATTGGTCCTGAAGGTCACGATGCGATTGCTTCAACCGCAAGGTTCGCCGACCGATTCGGGCCAGCGGGCAGCGGTCCAGAATGGATCGTCGCTCGCCGTAGCGAGAGGCTCTGTGACAGCTCCAAAGGAAGCGACGCCTGTCGCGCCCATTGCAATGGCCGCTAAGCCGCCGGAACCGACCGAGTTAAAAACGCCGCTGGCTGAACCACCAGCTATTGCCGCGAAACTGGACTCGTCATTTTCAACGGAAATGGTCAGAAAAGCCTGGTCGGCGGAACGCATTAACACGCCGGCGGAAAAACCGGTAGATAATGGCGCCCATAAGGAAGTGCTACCGGAAACCAAGGTCGATTTGTCCAAAACTGAGACAAACGCCAAAACGGCTTCCGAAGCACCCAACGTCAAATTGGAGCCACAGGCTATGTCCATCAGCCCGCTCAAAATGGCTGAGGACGAGAAACCCAGGCACGTCAATGGCGTTGAAAAATCGGGCGAGCTTAAGGAAACGAAGATTGAATTGCCCAAGCCTGAACAACCCGTAGCCGAACTGGCGAAGGTTGAAGAGCCGAAAATTGAACTTCCCAAAGCCGAAGAGCCCAAGATGGAAGGCCCCAAAGTTGAACTTCCGAAGATTGAGGCTCCCAAGGTTGAAACGCCCAAGGTTGAAGCTCTGAAAGTTGAAGAGCCCAAAGCTGAACAACCGAAAATTGAAATTCCTAAGGTAGAAGTTCCAAAAGTAGAATTGCCGAAAGTTGAAGTTCCTGTTTCCGCTCCTGTCCCGGCACAGGAAGTAAAAGCGGAGCTGGCGCCAAAACATCAGCCCGAATCCCAATCTGCCGCGCAGCCCTCGAAGACGGAAACGAAAACTGTCGAGCCGGCGAAGGCGGAAAAAACATCCAATTCAACCAATCCCAAACCGCAACATACAAAGTCCAATATGGAAAACACCAAAGCACCAACTCTCGACGAAGCAGCGCGCGGAGTAGCGCGAATCATGTTCGGAGACGAGAACCTCAATGACATGAACGTGCGTCTGACGCGCATTGCCCTGGAACGCTACAACGTGCCCGGAACGCAAAAGCTCGATGACGTGGCGCGCGGCGTGAGCCAGATCATCTTCGGAGACGACAAGGTCTCTGAAATGAATGTTCGCCTCACGCGCATCGCGCTGGAACGTTACAATGTCGCCGACGTTCTCCATCTGAATGGTTCGAACGGCACTACCAAGGCCGCGGCTTAAATTTTCCTGCCTCACGACCGAGGATGTTAGAGCGCGCTGACGCGGCGCTGCTACGTAATCAAATCGCGTCGCAGCGAAGGTCAATTCGCTCTAATTTTTTTCGTTTAAACGGCCGGACGGCGATCGTTTCGAAATGATCAAGCCGATGTTTGATACGGCTTATCAGCCCGTAAAAAAACTCTGGACACCGCCGCTGAGAGTTTTTTAACGGTCTGTTAAATCTCCTGCGCGGGTTCGCTCCCGGGGAGTTCCGTGGTGATTATGCGGGCGCCGCGTTTGTAGCCGTAATAGGCGTAAGCCCAGTTGATCAAAACCGCGAGGCGGTTGCGAAAGCCGACGAGAAAGATCAAATGGACGAACAACCACATGAGCCATGCGGCAAAGCCGGAGAGATGGATTTTTCCAAGCCATGCCACCGCCGCGGAACGGCCAATGGTGGCCATCGTTCCTTTATCCACGTACTTGAAAGGCGGACGGGGTGAATTGGCGCCAAACCGGATTTCCTTTGTGATAAGTTTGGCAACGTGCCGTCCCATCTGCATTGCCGCTGGAGAAACACCCGGAACCGGTTTGCCGTCCGCGCCTAAGACCAGCGCCATATCGCCGATGGCAAAAACTTCCGGATGACCAGGGATGCTCAAATCCGCTTTTACTTTCACGCGCCCGGCTTTATCCAATTCCGCGCCGAGTTTTTGCGTCAGGGGCACGGCGGCGACGCCAGCGGCCCAGAGGATGGTTCCAGCCTGAATGATCTCGCCATTTTCGAGTTCGACTTCGCCGTCGCGGATGTCTTTGACGCGGGTTGAAGTGCGGACGTGGACTCCGAGGGCTTCCAATTGCCGTTGTGCGGATTGTGACAGGTCTGCCGGCAAATGGCCAAGCACGGCGGGGCCGCCTTCGATGAGAATAATTTGCGCCTGGGTGGGATCAATGCGCCGAAAATCGCGCCGCAGGACGGTTCGCGCCAGTTCTGCAAATGCGCCGGCCAGTTCCACACCCGTGGGTCCTGCGCCGATGATGGCGATGGTCATCAATTTTGAACGTTGCTCTTTTTCCGCGCCGTTTTCGGCCCGTTCAAATCCCAGCAGCGCCTTGCTGCGAATGCGCATGGCATCGGCGATGGTTTTGAGCCCGGGTGCGAACTGTTCCCATTCAGGATGTCCGAAGTAGCTATTGCGCGCGCCCAGGGCCAGGACCAGGTAATCGTATTTAAGTGTGTTTTGGCGGAGCAACACCTTGCGTTCGGCCAGGTTGATATCCACAACGTCGTCCATGAGCACGGTGATATCGTTGCGGTCCGCGAGAATGGAGCGGATGGGTTGGGCGATTTCCGGCGCGGAAAGGCCGGCGGTAGCGACCTGGTAGAGCAATGGCTGAAACAAATGGTGGTTCGTCCGGTCCACCAGGGTCACACAGGTGTCTTCGCTCTTGAAATTTTTGCAGAATTCCAGGCCGCCGAATCCGCCGCCTAAAACGACAACGTGTTTTTTGTTCATCACTTCGTCTTAATATCCCACGCATCGCGCAGGCCGTCGCCGATGAAATTCAGAGCCAGGAGGGTTGTGACCAGGATGGCGGCGGGAAAAATAATCAGCCACCAGTAGATGCGGATAGGATTGATTTGGCCGACGCCTTCGGCGATAAGAGTTCCCCAACTGGCCATGGGTGGTTCGACGCCCATGCCGAGGTAACTTAAAAAGGATTCGTAGAGAATGACGGCGGGCATGGTGAGGGCGAGATACGTGATAATGACGCCCAGTGTATTGGGGATGATGTGGCGGGCGAGGATCCAATGCGGACGCGCGCCGAGCGCGCGGCTGGCTTCCACAAAGGCGCGGGTGCGCAGGGTGAGGACCTGTCCGCGAACGATTCTGGCCATGCTGAGCCAGGAGATGGCGCCCAGGCCGACAAACAAAAGGACGACGCGTTCAGCGCCTGCCATGGCCGGATATTGCTGGACAAAATGCCAGCGTTTGATGGTTTCGCCCACGGTGGTGACCAGCACGATGACAAAGATAATGGACGGTTGGGAATAGAGCATGTCCAGGATCCGCATCATGACGCTGTCTGTCCGTCCGCCGGCATAACCTGAAATGGCGCCCCAAAGAACGCCGATGATCAGGCTTACCAATGTGCCGAAAGCGCCTACCAGTAGTGAAATCTGCGCGCCATACATGACCCGCGAAAAGACATCGCGCCCGTGAAGGTCGGTGCCGAACCAATGCTGCCCGTTGGGCGGTAAAAATTGTGCGTCGAAGAGCCGGTCCGGATCATGGAGTTGAGCAAAATGCGCGGGCGACATTTTCAGGATGAACGGCCAGGCAACCACGGCCATGAGCAGCAGCAGGAGATACCATGAGGAGATGACGCCAAGGCGGTTGCGTTTGAAGCGAACCCAGGCGCGGTGTCCGGGTGAAGCGTGTTCATTACGGGCGGTATCACTCATAAGTAAATCGTTTTGCCTCGTGGTGCCAAAGACGGCGCTCTTCGCAAGTAGAGTCCTGCTCGCCGTAGCTTCTGAGCGAAGGCTGGGTGCCACCGCCGTCCGCGCCACGGATAGCGGCGCCACCTACGTGGCCGGACGTCGTATTGTGCATTGTTCCGCCCGCTCTACGGGCGGTGACGCCGCAGCGCGGCGTCCCTACCATGCGATTAGTCATATTTTACGCGCGGGTCGAGCAGGGTGTAGGCAAAGTCCACAAGTAAATTGAATCCGATGAGCAGGACGGCGTAGAGCATGGCCAGGCCCACGACCATCGTGTAGTCGCGGTTGAGCGAGCCATTGACCAGGAACGTTCCGATGCCGGGAATTTGAAAGATGTTTTCGACGATAAAAGATCCGGTGAGGAGGTCCGCGAGCATTGGGCCTGAGTAGGACACGACGGGCAGGATGGCAATGCGGAGAGCGTGCCGGGCCAATAATTTGGTTTCGCCCAGGCCTTTGGCGCGGGCCGCAGTAACAAATTCAGATTGCATCGCGCCGAGCATTCCTTCACGAAAAAGGCGGGCGATTTTTCCGGAAAAGAAGAGGCCCAGCGAAACCATTGGCAAAATGGCGTTGAGAGGCGAACCCCAAAGGGCCATGGGAAGGAGTTTCAGTTTAATGCAAAAAATCATAATCAACAGTGGTGCGATGACCAGCGCCGGGACGCACACCGCGAGAATGGCGAATGAATTGCCCAGGAAATCCTCCCATCTGCCGCGCCGGGCGGCGGCGAAGAAACCGATCGGCAGACCCGTGCCCATCGCAAAGCAAAAGGCAAGCGCACCCAGTGTCATGGAGACGGGCAGGCCCTGTGCGATGATGTCGTTTACCGAATGATTGCGGTATTTGAACGAGGGACCGAAGTCAAAATGGGCCAGGCTATCGAGATAGCGCAAATACTGTTTCCAGATAGGTTCATCGAGGTGATATTTGGCCATCAGATTGCGCTCGATTTCGGGCGAGGCCGGGGCGCGTTCGCGGTCGAACGGACCTCCTGGCGCCAAGTGGACCAGGAAAAACGCCAGCGCGCTGATGACCAGCACGAGTGGGATGGCAAATACAAGCCTGCGCAGAAAATACATCCGCCCTTTATTAATAAGGAAAAAGGGACAAGATTCAAGCGTTGAAGCGTTGAAACGTTGAAACGATGAAAAGGAGAGCCGTATGTGAGGCGTTTCCTCCAGCCTACGGTACTTGAAGCAACAGGGACGGCGCACCATGCCGGTGCCATTAATCCCGATAATTTGTACATGAATCGTCCCTAGCGCATTCCACTTGACGCGGCGTGCGCCCGGTTTATTTTCGGACGCATGAGAACGATATCAGTTTGGATTTGCCTTTTGACTCTGGCCCTTATTTTCGCGCCGCGTGCCCGGTCCCAGGACTCGGCCACGCAGGCGCAACTCGATAAAATCACTGGAGATATCCAGGACGTAAAGGATTCACTCAACACCCAGGATAAGCGCATCAGCGCCCTCGAAAAGAAAATCAGCGACATGGCTGACAAGGTCAACACACCTGCGGGAAATGATTACGCGAGCGCCGAAGACCTTAAGAAGCTGGCCGAGCAGGTCCAGGAAATTGACAAAAAACGGCAGCAGGATAATCAAAAGATCCTGGACCTGTTGGAAAAACTCAACAAAGGCGGCGGCTTCCATCGGCCTCCTCCGGAGAATCCAGTCAGCGCAAATACCGGTTCTGACGAAGGCGCACAAACCTCAAATAGCAACAACTCGCAACAGAACGGTTTTGAATACCCTATCGCGCCCGGCAATACCCTGGCAGCCATTGCCAAGGCGTATCAGGCAAAAGGCGTCAAGGTGACGGTGAAAGATATTCTCAAAGCAAATCCGGGTCTGAATCCAAATAAGCTAATTGTGGGGCAGAAGATTTTTATTCCCTCGGGGCAGTGAAAGGCCCATCGGATATGCCGGTCATTCGACCTAAAATTCCAATTTCACTTTCCATCGTTTCATATATTTTTTTTGTCGGTGGTCTTCTTGGTGCGATAGGCGGATGTGCAGGTATGGCAGTTGCCCAGACTGATTTTCCGCCAGCATCTTTTATGCTGCTTATTCTTGGGATTTTAGATCTATTTGCGTGGAGAGGATTGCGCCGATGCTCTCGCGGATGGCATATTTACGCCCTGCTCGCCATTTCTGTTTCGCTTGTTTCGACGGTTTATGGAACAGCCTATTACATCTTCCATTACCATTATCCGTTGCGTGGTGCCGGCGCGTCTCCGTTTGTTTTTTTAATTGGACGATTTGTGGCATCGTGCTTGGAAATTTGGACTTTGCGAGTCCTCACGCGTGCAGATGTTCGGTTCTTATTTTACGCCGCTGATCGGTGAGGGTGAGGACGCATCGAGCGCTTAAAAAATACTGTAGCCGTTCGGCAGCGGGAGATTTTGGCGTTTTGGCAAATCAAAGAGATTTTCATCATTCTTTAAATTTTGGAACAGTTTTTTTCTTTAAGTTCAATCGGGCTTTTTCGTTTATCTCTCGAACACGACCTTCTCTTAACCGCTCAAGCCTCCCAAATACATTCGGGTCGGCTTTGAGAATTTTTGGCCCGTATTTTTTCAAAATTTCAGCCAATTTCGGTAATTCGATTTCCAATTCTTCGGCGGACTTTGGAAATGGAGCACGGTATTGTTCAGCTTCGCGCCAGTCATGAGAAAGAAGAATCATCTCGCTGACCCCGACGGCTAAAGATGTTTTTGGATCATCATCGACTCTGAGCACCGACAAATCGAGTTCGTAAGGCCAATTGCCAGTCTCTTTGTAATAAACTCTTACCTTGGTTTTGTCTGACGCATACCAAACAAATGGACTTTTCACTTCGATAATTTTGAACTGAAAATCGAGTTCTAAAAAAGCAAAGTGCTTTTTTACAAGTTCAACAAATTTATCCCACAAACTCATATTATTGTGTCGGCGGTGTCCAGAAACCATTTTCGTAATTCCACCCCGATGTTTGCAAAAATGACCTTTCACCATTTAGATAAATGCTGCCCGTATTAAACAGGCTGCTGGCGTCTCTAATTGGCAAGCCAAGATTCGCGCGCCAGCGCCTGGATGTCCGGTGTTACCACTTCGGCCACAGGCGACGAAGGCTGGCCTGTCTGTGCTTTTCCGACGAACGGCTGATTCATTGCCATGAACAACAGCCCGAGAATTAGAATTCTTAGTGTTTTCATTTTCGTTCCCTTTCTGATTACTGCGAAACTCGGGTGACATTGCCTTCGTTGTCCATGATGATGTCGCTGCTTCCTTTGATGCTCGTAACTCCATTTATCCAATCTGCCAGCGTATAGGAATAAATGGTGCTGGTTCCAGGCTGCGCGACTTGATTTATAATCGGGTCAAGCCCGAGCAATACCTGCCAGCCATCGGCAATGCCCGAGCCGTCCGTGTCGGGATTGTTTGGATTTGTATGGCTTACAAGAAGCTCGTACGCGTCCGTAAGCCCGTCACCGTCAGAGTCTTGCGGCGTGCCCAAGACCAAGAAGCAATCCGTGGCGTTGACATTGGGAATCGTATAAGTATTGAGAGCCTGGCCCTGACCCTCCCACGACCAAGTTCCATTCGACAAGGGCATCGTGAGAGCGCCGGAGGCGAATACATCATAAAAAAATCCTGGTTGACCTCCATTGATTGAAAATTGGACGCTCCAGAGACCATTGCTGGTGGCCGATGGCGTGATCACAATGTTGGTAATCCATACGTAATTGGCGTTCGTGCTATAGGAACCGCTGGCCGTTCCATCCCACTGCAAATAGCCCGGGCCGGCAATCACGTCCGTCGAATTGGTGGAAGGCTCGGAAGGCGCAGAACTTAAGGCATCCATGAAAGGGATATTCCACGGCATTATTTCGTAATCCATAATCTCCTGATTATAGATTTCGGCAACCGTGTTGGAGTCCAGCACGGTCCCAAAAGTCTTTACCCAATCAAAGAGCCCTTCAGCTAAGAAGTTTCCGTTCGTATCGGAACCGAAATAGATCCCGTTTGCAACAACGGCGGGTGCGGGCCAAACGCTCAAGCCGCCAGGGTCATTGGTCGCAAGCTGGCCATCCAAATAGATCGAAACGTTGGTGCTTGAATAAGTTAGCGCCACGCAATGGAAAAAATTGGTCGTCCATGAGATAGGAGCCGAAAGGCTGTAGGTGTTTCCCAAGCCATCCTGTGAGAAAAACCAGACGTTGCTCCCCTGTGGGTCAATGGAAAGGCCAAAGTAACCGAACGAAGAATTTGAGGACCACTGCCCGCAATCTATCAGTTGCGCCCACGCTCCAGGGCCGCCGTTCGTTGTAGCCCATCCACCGCCATACCAGAAGCAAATGCTGCCCGGGCCGTTGACGATGATGTTCGTAGCGCCAGTCGTGGCATAAATCGGGTAGTTTAACCAGGCTGGAACATTAGTTTCGACAACCAGGGATGTACCATTGCCAAGATTACTAGATGCGATGTTGGTAAAAGAGATCGGCGGTTGCCCGTTATCGTCGGTCCAACCGGTGCTATCAATGAACGACCACGAATCCAGCGGAGTGGGCAAGGAAGGCCACGGGTCAGGTGAGCTTATTAAGGCGCGAACACCTTGTACCCCAAAAAATGACAGGTTAAAATAATTTCCAGAAGCCACAACCGCCGCATTCGTTTCGTTTTCATATTTTGCCTTTTGAATGTTCCGTCGTCCGCAATTCTGGAACCCGAAGTTTCAGGGAAAATCCTGTGTCCGCTGAAACTTTGTCTTTCATCCCACACGTCGAGAACGGCGTCAAGCACAATTCAGATATTTTCATTCTCATGCGGGAGTGAATTGAAAGCCGCCCCAGCACTAGGCTTGCCCGATGAAGGTGGCGCTAAATGTTGTCGGGCCGCAAATTCGGAAATACCGCAATCGAAAAGGTTGGACTCAGCCGATTCTTGCTCAAAAGCTGCAATTGCAAGGTTGGAGCATAAGCGTCGGCTCGTTAGGGAAATTGGAGGCCCAACTACGTCGAGTCCCGGATTGCGAATTGATGTTTATCGCACGCATTTTAGGTGTTTCCATTTCAGATTTGTTCCCAAAGAGCAAATCGTTAAAACAATTGGGCCCTCAATTCCAGACCGGAAGGAGGCTGGCGGTTTTTCCAACCCGCGCCGAGCAATAACTGGGCCATGAAAACGACATTCGGCAAGTCAAATACAAATCATTTTTCCGCGCTTGCCAGAATCGTCTGGAAATGCGGCGGCTGTTCCTCCCGCGCCACGACGGTAATCTCAACTTTCTTGAACCCGGCATTCTCCAGCCAGTTGTGCATGTCGCTCTCGGCAAAACCGAGCCAGCGGTCGCCATACAGGTCGCGCGCCTTTTCGAAATTGTGTTGGAGTAAATCCAGGATCATGATTTGCCCCCCGGGCCTCAATATCTTGTATGTCGCCGCAATTGCCTCTTCCGGAACTTCCGCGTGGTGCAGGGCCTGGCTCAACACAACCAGGTCAACACTGTCTGCTTCAATCGGCGGGTTTTGCAGATCGCCCAGCCGGAACTCGAGGTTTTTCAGTCCGTTCTTTTTTGCCTTCGCTTTGCCAAAGTCCACGATCTTTTCCGAATTATCCACGGCGATAACCTTTTTGCAGCTCCTGGCCAGGAGTTCACTCAAAAGACCTTCGCCCGCGCCGAGGTCGGCGACGGTCAGCGACGGCAAAATCCGCAACAGTAAATGGCCGAACGCCTGCCACGAACGGCCCGGTCCATAGACCCGGTCAAATCGTCCGGCAATTTGATTGAAATAAACCTCCGCCTGTTCACGGCGCCGATTCAGGACCCGTTTCAGATTGGTTTGATCACCCGAATGCTCCGGCAATTCCTTTGCGCCGCGAATGGCCAGCTGAATAAATTCCCGCGCGGTCGCGTCCGCGTGTTCATTCAATTTGTAAAACGAACGCTTTCCCTCTCGCCGTGACTGGACCAGGTCAGATTCCTGCAACAGGCCCAAATGCGTCGAAATGCGCGACTGCCCGAGCCGCGTGATTTCCTGAAGCTCAGCCACGGATAATTCGCCGCGTTCCAGAAGCGCCACAATGCGCAGCCGCGTCGGATCGGACAGGGCACGTAGGGATTTTAGGGTGGCGGACATTTATCGTTGAATCGATGCGGTTTGGATTGCCATAAATACGGAAAAGGACCCCTTCCGGCCATTCCGAGAGCCCGGCTCCAGTGAAAACCTGGCAAAAATGTTTTTAAAATTATTTGACACCCGTTGTTTTTGTTATATCATCAAATCCTGATACGTCAATACGTTTAATATGAGTAAAAACTTTATCTTTTCTTCCGAATCCGTGGGCGAGGGCCATCCGGACAAAGTGTGCGATACCATTTCCGATTACGTGCTGGATGCCTGCCTGGCCCAGGACAAACACAGCCGCGTAGCGTGTGAAACCTACGCCAAGTCCAACCTCGTGGTCGTAGGCGGCGAAATCACCACCAAGGCAAAACTGGATTTTAATGCCGTCGCGCGCCAGGCGATTCGCGACATCGGCTACACTCACGAAGACGACGTGTTTCACGCGGACAAAGTGCTCATCGTAAACGCCATCACGTCCCAATCGCCCGATATCGCGCAGGGTGTTGACGCCCGGTCCGCGGACGGCAAGGACACTGACGAGCAGGGCGCCGGCGACCAGGGCCTCATGTTTGGCTATGCCTGCAATGAAACGCCTGAACTCATGCCCGCACCCATCATGTACGCCCATTTGTTGGGACGCGCGCTCACCAAAATCCGCAAGAGCGGCAAAGTCAAGTGGCTCCGGCCCGATGCCAAATCCCAGGTTTCCGTCCGCTACGCAAACGACCAGCCTGTGGAAATCACCAACGTCGTCATTTCTACCCAGCATTCCTACGACGTAAAGCATAAAACCATCAAGGAATATTGCATCGAAGAAGTCGTTAAAAAAACGCTGCCGAAAGAACTGCTCACCAAAAACACGCAGTATCTCATCAATCCCACGGGCCGTTTCGTCGTGGGCGGTCCGCAAGGCGACACAGGTTTGACCGGACGCAAAATCATCGTCGATACCTACGGCGGCATGGGGCGGCATGGCGGTGGCGCGTTCAGTGGCAAGGACCCGTCCAAAGTGGATCGCAGCGCGGCGTATATGGGGCGTTACGTGGCCAAAAACATTGTTGCGGCGGGCATTGCGACCAGCGCAGAGATCCAATTCGCCTATGCGATTGGCTATCCTGAGCCGGTGAGTGTTTGCATCAACACATTTGGCACGGCGGCCGACGGAATTACGGACACCGAAATTGAAAAGGCGGTTCGGGAGGTTTTCAGCTTCAAGCCGGCCAACATCATCAAACAATTGAACCTGCTGCGGCCGATTTACGCAAAAACCACCAACTACGGCCATTTCGGCAAGACTGACCCGGATATCACCTGGGAGAAAACCGATAAGGCCAAAGATTTGAAAAGGGCATTGGACATAAAAGATATTCCCACTCCGAGGATTCAAGTTCCTGGGAGATTATCCGCGAGCGCAGCGTGAACATTTCTCTTGAGTCAAAACTGAAAATAGAAAATTCCTATGCCTAAAATCAAACTTTCACCATCTCGCCGCGCGGTCGTAAAAACGAACGGCAACGGCAAAACAGATTATTACGTCAAAGACATTTCCCTGGCCGATGCGGGCCGCCGGGAAATCGAAGTGGCCGAACAGGAAATGCCCGGCCTTATGGCGTGCCGCGCTCGGTACGGCACGCAAAAACCGCTCAAAGGCGTGCGCGTTTCCGGTTCGTTGCACATGACCATCGAAACTGCTGTGCTCATCGAAACGCTCGTGGAGCTTGGCGCCTCCGTGCGTTGGGCCAGTTGCAATATTTTTTCCACACAGGACCACGCCGCCGCTGCCATTGCCAAAGCCGGCGTGCCCGTGTTTGCCTTTAAGGGTGAGACGCTCGAAGAGTACTGGAAGTTCACTCTCGACATGCTCACGCATCCGGGCGGCCTCGGGCCGGAGCTCATTGTGGACGATGGCGGTGACGCCACGTTGCTCCTGCACAAAGGATACCAGATGGAGCACGGCGATGATTGGGTCAACACACCCAGTGACAACCATGAAGTTTCTGTCATCAAGAATCTTCTAAAACGGTGCGCAAAGGAACGGCCGGGCTGGTTCACTCAGGTGGTCAAGGATTGGAAAGGTGTTTCCGAAGAAACGACCACGGGCGTTCATCGCCTTTATCAAATGCTCGAAGCGGGCAAGCTCCTCGTGCCCAGCATCAACGTCAACGATTCTGTAACAAAATCAAAGTTCGATAATCTCTACGGCTGCCGCGAATCATTGGCGGATGGTCTCAAGCGTGCCCTGGGCGTGATGATCGCGGGCAAGACCGCATGTGTTTGCGGTTACGGCGACGTCGGCAAGGGCAGCGCGCATTCGTTGCGCGGTTTTGGCGCGCGGGTCATTGTGACCGAAATCGACCCCATCAACGCGCTTCAGGCCGCGATGGAAGGTTTCAAAGTCACCACTATTGAAGACACCCTGGGCGAGGCCGACATCTATGTCACGACCACCGGCAATCGCGATGTCATTACGCTGGAACATATGTTGAAGATGAAAGACCAGGCCATCGTTTGCAACATTGGCCATTTCGACAATGAAATCCAGGTGGACCGGCTGAACAACGCGAAAGGGGTTGCCAAAGTCAACATCAAGCCGCAAGTGGACCGCTACGATTTGCCTGGCGACCGCAGCATCTATTTGCTGGCCGAAGGCCGGCTCGTCAACCTGGGCTGCGCCGAAGGCCATCCCAGTTTCGTGATGTCCAATTCCTTCACCAACCAGGTGCTTGCGCAACTGGATTTGTGGAAGAATCGTAACACGTACAAAGTCGGCGTTTATCGCCTTTCCAAAAAACTGGACGAAGAAGTTGCCCGCCTGCACCTCGAAAAGATTGGCGTGAAACTCACGAAACTTACGAAAAAACAGGCCGATTACATCGGCGTGCCGGTGGAAGGTCCCTACAAGGCAGAACATTACCGGTATTAATTCATTCTGAATTTCCAAATTGCCGCTTCGCAAGCCGTCAGCCTTTAGCAGGCTGGCGGCTTAATGTTATTAAAATTTGGTTTTTTATTTCGTCCAAATTGATAATCATCCGTGCGTGACGCAAAACGGAAAGAAAAATGGCCTGTTTGTCAGAGTGTTCCGGGGCTTTTTGGCCGTAGTCATTGGTTTTTACCTTGTTATTTGTATTGCCATGGCCGTCGCCCAGCGCTCACTCATCTACCATCCCCACGTAAATGATCCTGCCCAGGTAGATCGGATTGCGCGGTCGGCGAACCTGGAGCGGTGGACGAATTCCGACGGTATGGAAATCGGGTTCCAGCGCCGTTCACTGCCCCGGCCCGCGATCGGAAGCGTCCTGATCACCTACGGCAATGGTGGTACGGCGACTGGCTCCGCTCATTTTGCCGATGACATCCAAAAGATCGCCTCGATGGACGTTTACATTTTGGAATATCCGGGTTACGAAGACCGTCCGGGCCCGCCCACAGAGAAAGCGCTTTTCGCAGCCGCCGCCAACGCGCTTGAAATGATTCCAACAAATAAGCCGGTGTATCTGGTGGGTGAGTCGCTGGGATCGGGTGTCGCCTCATATCTGGCCGGGACCTTTACGAACCACGTTTCCGGTATCGTTTTGCTCTCTCCGTTTACTAGCGTGACAGCCGTTGGCCAGCATCGTTATCCCTTTCTTCCGGTTTATCTCCTGGCCGTGGATCGTTTTCCGTCTATTGATTACCTGGGCAACTATCACGGGAAAGTCGGTATTACCGTGGATGGCAAGGACATGGTCGTGCCCGAAAAGTTCGGCCTGCGCCTCTACAACAGTTATGACGGCCCAAAGAAACTATGGGAATATCCAAATGGCACCCATTGCCAGATTGACGAACCGCAGACCGTCTTTTGGAAAGAAGCCGTCGAATTCTGGCGGCATAATTGAGTCCCGAAAATGTATCGAATAGGCATAGACCTTGGCGGCACAAAGATCGAAGGAGTTATTCTCGACGAGTCCGGCAAACAACTATCCCGTAAACGCATTGATACTCAGCAGGAGGGCGGATATCAGCATATTCTCAATCGTATTGCGGACCTTTACCGCGATTTGGTCAAAGTGATCCAATCGGCCCCACATACATTTGGAATCGGAACGCCCGGCGCCGTTTCTCCCCGTACTGGCCAGTTAAAAAATTCCAACACTGCGTGCCTGAACCGGCAGCCGTTTAAAACCGATTTGGAAAATATCCTGGGGCGGGCCGTTGCGATGCAGAACGACGCAAATTGCTTTGCCATGGCCGAGGCGTTGTACGGCGCTGGCCGTGGCCATCAGCTTGTTTTCGGCGTTATCATGGGCACGGGTTGTGGCGGCGGTATTGTTCACAAGGGTGAAGTTATTGTCGGCCGTCAGGGCATCGCCGGCGAATGGGGCCATACCGGCATTGTGCCGGACGGCCCCCATTGTTATTGCGGCCAGCGCGGTTGCGTGGAGACCTACATCAGTGGCGGCGGCGCCGAGGCCCGTTACGTGGAAAAGTTCGGCGTCAAAAAGACTTTCCGCGAGATTGGAACAGATTTTTATGACGGCGAGGCCAATGCCGTCGAGTTCATGGCCGGCTTCTTTCGAAATTTTGGCCGCGCGCTGGCCAATGTCATTGATATTCTGGACCCGGACGTTGTCATTCTTGGCGGCGGCGTTTCCAATTTTAATGCTCTTTACGCCCAGGGCGTCGCCGAAGTCGCCAAATTTATATTCAGCGATTCGCTTGAGACGCCCATTGTGAAGCATCAACTCGGCGATTCCGCCGGTGTCATTGGCGCGGCGTTAATTGGAATTTAAACATGCCAGCTATTTTCATTGCCACCCGCAACGCCCACAAGGTATCGGAAATCCGGGCGATTCTGGGAAAAGGATTTCGATATCTGACGCTCGACGATTTTCCGAACGCGCCGAAAGTAATCGAAGATGCGGACACGTTTGCCGGGAACGCTACGAAAAAGGCCGTTGAGCTGGCCAAGTGGTTCCTTGCGCGCGATGCAGAAGCGGCGCCTGATTTTATCCTGGCTGATGATTCCGGCCTGGAGGTGGACGCCTTGAACGGCGCACCGGGCGTTTATTCAGCGCGGTTCGCCGCGATGAATTCAGGAGCAAATTCACCCGACGCGGACAATAACGCAAAACTGCAGCGATTGCTCAAAGAAGTGCCTTTGGAGAAACGCACGGCACGCTTTCGCTGTGTCATCGCGCTCACGCCGGTTCCCTCCACGAAGATTGAGAGTGCTTCGCCCGTTTGCTATGCCGACGAACTGGAACTCCAGACAGAAATATTTGACGGCACTTGTGAGGGCAAGATCATATTCGAAGCGCAAGGCTCCAACGGCTTCGGCTACGATCCGCTGTTCGTGCCGGCCGGTTTTGAGAAAACATTTGCAGAACTCGGAGACGACGTAAAAAACAATTTAAGCCACCGCGCCCGAGCGCTGGAAAAGCTTAAAACGAAACGTCTTGGAAAATTAGCCTAGCAATCCTCCCAACTTCAGTTTTTTTCGCAATAGTCCGTTATCCGCGCACATCCGCAAGCGTCCATCCGGCAGTTCTTTTAGAAACATTTCACCTCCCGAACATTCCACCATCAGACCGCCGGCGGCGATGTCCCAGATATTGATGGTACGTTCGATATAGGCATCCAGGCGCCCGGAAGCCACGTACGCTAATTCCAGTGCTGCCGAGCCCATAATGCGGATCTTTTTGGCGCGACGCGCGATCCGGTTCACATGCGGCAGGCTTTTTTCCAGGTTCTCGCGGCTCTTCGAAAATCCCATCGCAACGACGGCATCGCTGATTTTTGCCCGACGGCTGGCGGTCACTGCGCGGCCGTTTAGTTTCGTCTTTCCGCCCAGGTTTGCCGTCCACAATTCGTCCGTAAACGGATCATAGATGACGCCGACCAGAGTTTGATACGAAGAGTGAGGCGCAACTGCCCGCTTCACATCCTTTCTTCTTTTTTCGATCGTCTTTTTACTTTGCAGCGCGATGGATACGCCCGCGTGCGGCATACCAAAATAAAAATTCACCGTGCCGTCAATGGGATCCACGACCCAACGGTATTCGGCATTCACGTCGCCGAAACAGCCTTCTTCCCCCAACAAAGGAATGGCTGGGAATGCGCGGCGAAGGATCGTTTCAATTGTTTTCTGGCAGCGTACATCCAGCTCGAGTTTGATGTCGTGGGCATGCAGTTCGTTGATCCGTTTGGGCGCGTGCCAATTGTCCCGCATGAGTTTCCCGGCCGCGCGTGCCGCATCAACGGCCGCCTTCTGCGCTGCGATTAAGTTCATGCGCACTTTATGCCAATAAAATCACGCAGGGTCGAGCAGATTGGAAAACCCCTGGTGCGCCACCAGTCCAAAGCAATGCTATTTTTCTGCCTTGAGAGCATCCCACGTCTCTGTGTATAGGGCGATAACAGCCGGATGGATGGCAAGGTCGCGCGGCAACCCGCGATATTTGATGAGTTCGATGACGTCGGTTTTATCTTTATGCCGCCGGTTTGGACTTCCGGCCCAACTATCGAGCTTGAGCGAAATCAATTCTTCGAGTGAAATAAATTGCAGAGTATCGTTGACTGTTTTGGCCTCCGGAAACGGAACCTTGCAGCCGTGCTTCAATACGCCGCCAGCCGGCAACAGGTCAATTTTCACTTCATTGCGCCGGTCTTCAACTCGGTTGTAAATGCCCCGAATTTTATAAAACGGTCCAGTCGCACTGGATGTTAAAAACTCCACGGCTTCTACAACGTCTGGCACGACGATGTCCACGTCGATCGTCATCCGCGGGTAGCCATGTTCTTGCACGGCCAAGCCGCCCACGATGAGGTGGGGGATGTCAAAATGCGCCAGCGTGCTTACGGCATCACGGGCGGATTCGATGATCCCGCTCGTGCCCGTATTCTCGCGCAGAATGTAAGCCTCATGGTTCACATTAGAAGCTTAACAGAAGCAAACAAAAGAAACAAAGCCGATTTGCATCGCAAATTGCTCCAGAAGCCAACTTCTTCCGACGAGCAGATTTACAACACAATTTCCGTCCCATTTCCTTCATCAGTGAAGATTTCGAGGAGAACGGCATGCGGCACCCGTCCATCCACAAAAGAGACCTTTTCCACGCCGGATTGAATCGCTGAAACCGCGCTGTCCACTTTAGGAATCATGCCTTTGTCGATGACCCCAGTTTGTTTCAAGCGCGCCACCTCGGCCGTTTTTAAGTGCGAGATGATCGAATCGGGCTTCTTTGGATCGCGCAGCAACCCTCGCACATCGCTCATGAACACAAGCCGTTTGGCCTTCAGGGCGATGGCGGTGTACGCAGCAGCGACGTCGGCATTGCAGTTGTAGATTTTTCCATCTTCGCCGCGCGCTGTCGGGCTGATTACCGGAGTAAACCCGCACCAGATGCTTTCCTTCAATGGCGCCACGTTCACTTCCGTCACCTCGCCCACGTAGCCGAGGTCAATTTTTTTGCCCGGTTGTTGCGGGTCGTCGAGCAACAGTTTTCGGCACTTGAAGATATCCGGCCCGGCAAAGCCCACCGCGTTGCCGCCCAGGGCATTGATCGTCCGGACGATTTCAGGATTGATCTCGCGCGACAGCACGTCGTCTACGATTTTGACGGTGGCCTCGTCCGTGACACGCTGGCCCTGGATGAAATTCGCGGCCAACCCCGCTTTTTCCATGGCCCGGGTAATGGCCTTACCGCCGCCATGCACGACGATGGGGTCAATCTCCACCGCTTCCAGAAATACCACGTCCCGCGCGACCCCGGCGCGCGTATTTTCGTCCGGGGAGTCCATGAAGCTGCCTCCATATTTCACGACAAATGTCGCCCCGCTGAATTTTTGAATGTACGGCAGCGCCTCGAGAAGCGTATCGGCTTTAGCTATTAAGTCCTGCACCTGACAAGGAAAAAGGAAAATTGGAAAAAGAAAAAGTCAAATTTCGGGCTTTTCCTTTGTGGCCTTATAGATTTCGGTAAATACGTCATCCAGCGATTTTGTAATGTCCCAGTTCGGGTAATGATTTTTCATCTTTGTGAGGTCGCTGATGTAGCAGATGTGGTCGCCGGAGCGATTTTGGTCCACGTATTCGAAATTCATTTTTTTACCGCTCAAGGCCGCGGCGCGGTCGAAGGCTTCCAGGATTGAAACACTATTCGCTCGGCCGCCACCAATGTTATAGACTTCGCCCGCGCGCGGTTTTTCAGAAAAGGCGTGGATAAATCGGGCAACGTCAAGTGAATGGATATTGTCGCGCACCTGCTTGCCCTTATATCCAAAGACCTTGTAAAGGCGGCCTTCGACGTTGCATTTGATGAGATAGCTCAGAAATCCATGCAATTCCACGCCACTGTGATTTGGACCGGTCAGGCAGCCGCCGCGCAGGCAGCACGTTTTCATTCCGAAATACCGGCCGTATTCCTGGACCATGACATCAGCAGCTGTCTTGGAGGCGCCGAAGATGCTGTGTTTGCTTTGATCAATCGGAAATTCTTCAGCAATACCCCCGGAATAAGCCGGGTCATCGTAATCCCAGCGGGTCGGTGTTTCCTTTAGGCGGATCGTGTTCGGGCGGTCACCATAGACCTTGTTGGTGCTCATATATGCAAACACAGCGTCCGGCACATGCCGGCGCGCGGCTTCCAGCAGATTGAGCGTAGCGCCGGCATTTACGTCAAAGTCATCGAATGGGCGCGAGGCAGCAAGATCATGGCTGGGTTGTGCCGCGGCATGAACGACCAGGGAGGGTTTGAGGGTGGAAATGATTTGGTCCACACCCGCCCGGTCGCGGATGTCCAGTTCATGATGTTGAAAGTTTTTATGGGTGGCCAGGAGGCGCTTTTGGTTCCACCGCGTGTCACCGCCCGGTCCAAAAAAGTCGGCGCGCATGTTGTTGTCCACGCCGTGAACGTCCCAGCCGAGTTTGCAGAAATACTCGACCACTTCCGAGCCGATGAGGCCGGACGAACCGGTGACGACTAGTCTGTTCATTTTAAAGCGGGAGGAATAAAGCAAAATTCTTTTGAAATGGAAATGGAAATCCGCACATTTGGCTTTCGTCCGCTTACGCTTCGAGCTAGGTTGACTCCGATAATCGGCATGGAAAATCGACTGCCAGAGACCCGCGCCGCCAGCGCGGGAAAATCGCCTGGTGAAATTCCGATTGTGCTCACGGCTACGGTAATGCCGATCGGCGTTGGTGCCGCCGCCAGCGATCCAGAGAAGCGATTACGCGAATACATAGCTGCGCTCGAATTCTATACCTCCTTTGCGCCAGTGATTTTCCTGGAAAATTCGGCCTATCCACTCGAACGTCATCCCGAATTCCGCCAAACTGAGCGATTGCAAGTGCGTCGGTTTCAGCCTTCGGCCAGCCCCGAGCGAGGCAAAGGGTACCAGGAATTTGAAATGCTCGATTCGTGGGTATCTTCGGAAACGCAGCCGCCGGAACGATGGCTGAAAATTAGCGGCCGCTACCAGATTCTAAACATTTCAAGCATTTTGGCGGAGTGCCGGCGTAACGAGAATACCAGCTTGCTCATCGACCAATTGACACGCTCATCCTTCGCGCGCACTTTCTATTTTATGGTTGAAACGGATTTTTACCGACGAAACGGGCTGGGGTTGTACCGGCAGTGCGACGACCGGAATGGCGAGTGGATCGAACGGGTATTATTTCGCAAATTGAGGGGACTTCCGGCCGCCGAAGTCCGATTCTTCGGCACGCAGCCGCGTATCCGCGCGGTCGCTGGTTCGACCGGTACGCCGTTTCCGAGCGGCAGAGGCCAATGGATTTGCAAGCAAGTCCTCCGCCGGCTCAACCAGTTGATTGATCGACAGTACTTGTGGTACGTAAAGTGAGAATTAGCGCAGAAGTTGTTTCAGTATGTCTTCGTTGGCAGTAGCGATTTTTTCGATGTCGAAACGGTCTTTGGCAGATTTCCAGGCGCGGCCGGCAAGCGATCTATTCTGATCCGGCTCACGCATCGCCTTTAACATTGTTTCCGCGAGGGCATGCTCGTCGCGGACATCGCAAAGATACCCGCAGGCGCCGTAATCCAATGTCCAGGGGACAGCGCCGCTTTTCTCGCCGCCGATGACCGGAATGCCGCAGGCTATTGCTTCAACGATAGCCATGCCAAATGTTTCAATCACTGACGGATGAACCATTAAATCTGCTTTTGTCTCAAAAAAATCTGTCAGGCTGTCTGTTGAAACTCCGCCCATGAAGGATACTCCTTCATGAAGCTGATAGCGGAGTGCCCATTTTTCCGCAAGCTGGCCCGCTCCCAGCTGCCCGCCAAAGAGCGCCAATTGTGCGTCCGGCGCCGTCCGGCGTACCCGGGTAAAAGCTTTCAACAGCGTGGATACATTCTTTATTGGTCCCCAACCGCCCGCGCTGCAAAAGACAAAAGGCTCTCCGGCGCGATTGCGTGGATTGGCCATGCGCCGCTCGCCACGTTCAAAAAGCTTGCTGGACAGGCCATTTGGAATCATGTCCACGGGACATCGGGGAAAAAAATATTTTCGGATGTGCATGGCCGTATACGGCGAGACACAAATCAACCGCTTCGCTTTGCGAATCACCCGCCAGGCCATGAAAAGGTGGTAGGTAGTGAACCAATCCTTCGCAATCCAGGCGTAACGGAACGGAGTGTCATGGCAGGTGACTGTCGCGGGAATGCCCGTTTGAAGTGCCCCCCAGGCGTGTTCGTAGCTCCACTGGGCGCTCAAAACGTCAGGCTTTTCTCGAAGGATTGATTCCCGCAAAAGGCGGGTTTCCTCGCGGTAAAAATCCAAAAGATAGTAACGAGAGCGGCGTTTGGGCAGCACGTAAATGACGAGCCGTTCCCCCCGCAGAATTTGGGTGGTGGCGACCGATTGGTCCAAACAAAAAACGGAAATATCGTGGCCGCGTTGGTGCCATGCCCGCGCCAATGGCATAACTGGATTCGCCGTGATGCCGCGAATGCCTGGCAGTAATTTTTGGGAATCCGTGTCCATCAAATCCCGCAAGGCATGCGGCATGAAAGGACTGACGATGCCGATTTTCATTGTCCAACCATTATCACAAAAAACGGCATTCTCATCCCTGTTTCGCGGCTTGATTCTGACTCGCTATAAGCTGTCCCAGTATCTTCGAATCTTTTGGAATGAGGGTAATCGAGGCCTGGCCATCGATGATGTTCTGGGTTTCGAGCGTTTGGAACAAGGCGCCGGAGATCTCAGGATCCAGTGAGATCTTTTGCAGCGCGGCGCCCACAATTTGCGGGCGCATGGCCGCGGCCCTGGCAAATTCGATGGACGCCTTTTGTTCGGCGGTGCTGGTGATGATATTTACCTGGTTTGACCCGTCCTGTTTGATCGCGGCGGTGACCTGGCGCAAACGATTGACTACTTTTTCCTCGATTTGCTTGATCATGCCCGCATCGCGAAAATGCACTTTGCGGACATACGTTGAACCAAGGCTGTAACCCCATTCCTGCGATTGGGGCGAAACTTCCGCGCGTACGCTCTGGCTCATGGCGTGGCGATCTTCCAACATGTCCGCCAATTTCAAGTTATTCAGGCAATGAACGGTCGAGTTTCCGACATTGGTCGCCAGCGAGCCGCGCGGATCGGCGTTTTTGAAAAGGTAGGCTACAGGATCGCTGATGAACATTTCGTACCAGACGCCGATGCCCATGGGCGCTCCTTCTTCGGAATTGACGGGCGTGCTGCGAAGATATTCCTGGTCCAGCCGCAAATCCAGGACGTGGCACTTGCCCAGGAAGTTCACGAGCGGCGCCTGGATTCCGAGTTTAAAGATCAACAGATGCAGTCCCGGTTCGTCAATCACCGCGATGACTCTGCCAAATAGCACATACACTTTGCATTGCCGTTCTTCCACGATGGTGTAAAGGCCAAAGAACCGGGCCAGGCCGAATAAAATCGGGAAAATTATCAGCAGCCCGAAAAAGGTCGCGCCCAGGGAAATCAAAAACAGGACAAAACTATTCATGGCTCGCCTCCATGATGACGGTTTTGGCTTCCTTGTATAACTGCAACCGGACGTTGCGGACATATGAATCGAGCGCGCCCGCGCCGTTCTTTTTGAGGTCGCTCAATTGTTCGGCCAGCGCGATCAGCGGTTGGACTTCAGCTTGCGCCTTGAGCGTCTCAATTTCCACGGCGCGCCTCGATTGCACGATTTTCTGGTCAGCCCCCGCCTGGGCGAGGCTGATATCGGAAGAAACTTCGTTATACGCTGTGTTAATTGCCGCCAGCGCCGACTCGACGTCGGGGGGCGGATCAATCCCCGTGATAAGCGAAGCATCCATCACGATCCCGTAACGCGCCGGTGAAACGGCGCATTCACGGGTCATATGATCGTTGATATCGCCCAGGTTTTTGCGCAAATCATTGATGGAAATTCCGGTGACCGCCGTGGCTGCTACATTATGAACTTCCTCGCCGGATTGAGCCGGGGCCTGCGATTCAAAATTCGCAATCCGTTCGCGCAATACCGAAACGAAATAGCCCATGACGTGAACAATCGGGCGTTTGATTCCGAACAGGTACGCATAAAGATTCCGCTCCGAAACGCGCCAGCGGATCTGTCCTTTTAACCCGGTGTTCAGCTGGTCCTTGGTGACGGCTTCCAGCATGGTTCCCTGGTAATTGGCCTCGGGAGATTCCGGGTCGTACGCCATATTCATCGTCTGTGTCGCGACGGAAACTTTATAAATCTTTTCCCAAGGCCACTTGAAATACGGGCCGCCAGGTTGAATCACCCGCACTTGTGGATAGACATAACGCTCTTTTTCTTCGTCGTTCAGCGGGGCGGCTACCGGGTCCTCCAGCGTTGTTGCCGTTCCGACCCGTTCGGCGCGGCCAAAACTTGTTTTAACCGCCCGCTCGCTCTGGTTGACCGTGTAGAGTCCGGCGGCAAGATACCGGATAAAGAACCATGCAATAGAACCCAACACGATACCGGCGAGAATAGCGCTCATAAATTGTTAAGGTTGCGCCGCTTGTAGCCGAACCGCGAGGATGTGGCAAGTAAAAACAGGACACTGCCAAACTGAGGCTTGAATCGTTCGGCCATTTTTGAGAAGATATGACGGTGTTTTTTCTGAAGCTTGCGGGATATCTGGCAAAACTGCCTCGGAACACCCGAAATATATTGCAAACCTGCCTTTACGGCGTGGCTGCCGGATTCGCGGTCGTGGCGTTTCAGTGGCTGATTACCTTCCTCTATAGCCATACATTTGTTCCATTGTCATCTCAATCCCATTTGACGTTTGTTGTGGGCAGTTTTGGCGTGATGGTTGGCTCGGCGCTGGCGGTGGGCATTTTGTTGCATTCATTTTGTCCGGAAGCGGCCGGCAGCGGCATTCCTCAGGCGAAAGCCGCGTTCTGGAAGGATTTTGGTGTGATTACGTGGCGAACTGTCTGGGTGAAATTTGTGGCCGGCGTGCTGGCCATCGGGGGCGGCGGCAGCCTGGGACGCGAGGGGCCCAGCGTCCATCTGGCAAGCGGTCTGGCTTCGATCCTGGCGGGCCTAACCGGCGAAGCAAAACAAAATCGCCGGCGGGCCACCGCCTCAGGCGCGGCGGTCGGATTGGCGGCGGCATTCAACGCGCCGCTGAGCGCGATGGCCTTTGTGTTGGAGGAAATTATCCAGGACCTTAACAGTAATCTGCTGGGAAGCGTCGTCGTCGCTTCCGTAATTGGCGCGCTCATTGTTCATGGATTGATCGGCCGCCAGCCGGCATTCGCCATGCGACCCATCGAGGCTCCCACCTGGCGGGCTTACGCGCTGACGCCTCTGGCTGCCATCGTGGCGAGTCTCGCGGGCGTCTATTTTCAGAAATTAACCCTGGCTTTGCGGGCGCGGCAGCGCGGTTGGAAGAAAATTCCAGGCTGGCTTAAACCGGCGGTGGGCGCCGCGCTTGCGTGGGGCATCGGGACTTCGGTCTTTCTTCTGACGGGCCATTTGGGCGTGTTCAGCCTGGGTTATGATGATCTTTCCGAGGGCTTGGACAATCAACTGGCCTGGGGAAATCATTTCGGATGGGAACTCGCAGGCTGCCTTTTGGTGGCCAAGTTGTTTGCCACCATCCTCTCCTACGGATTCGGCGGTTGTGGCGGTATTTTCTCGCCGACGCTCTTTTTCGGCGGCATGAGCGGGTTGTTGGTGGCAGGCCTCTTCGGAATGGCCATGCCCATGCCGGGCGACGATTCCATTACGCTGGCAGTCGTGGGCATGAGCGCCTGCCTTGGGGCCGTCGTACGCGCGCCGGTTACGGGCATCCTCATTGTGTTTGAAATGACCCACGAATTTTCGCTGGTCCCGATTCTCATGATCGGCGCGCTGATCAGCCAGGCCATCAGCCGCAGGATGTTGCGTGAAAATTTTTATGACGCGATATTGGAGCAGGACGGCTATAAACTGGAAAAATTGCTTCCACCGCGCGATTTGCAAAGCTGGCAAAAGCTGCCGGTATCGGCCATCGCCAATTTTCAGCCGGTCGTATTGAATGGAACCGAGCCGGTGGAAGTTGAAAAAACGCTCAGTGAGCACGCGTTTACGAATTTTCCCGTTATGCATCGCGGTGCGCCTGTCGGCATCGCCTCCCGCGCCGAATTGGCCGAAGCGTTGGCTGAAAAACGGACCCCTAAACTCGCGCCGGTGGTTTGCTGCGAGCCGAGGCAAACGATTCGTGAACTGCAGGCGCTGTTGCTGGAGTCCCCAAGTGGCATGGCTGTCGTGTGCGACGGACCAAAGCTGCTGGGCATTGTCACGCTCCACGATTTGTTGCGGGCGCAAATCAACGCCGCGCAAAACAGTGTTTGACGGCAAGGACAGTCCCCTAAATCATATCAAAGCAACAAGGTCCGTGAGTTCAAAACAATCAATGAGTCTGACATCGCAAAAACGTTCTGATGATTTCCTGGAAATCAGCAGCCAATTTAAACTCGGCGCGCTCGTGACCGAATCGTCCCACCCCGTCACAGCCAATCTAAACGATGTGGCCGGGCGCGATACCGCCGCGGCGTTGAAGCTGCTCTTTGAGGCGGACGGCGACGTCGTCCGAACTTTTCGAGAGTTCGTCCAATCCGGCAAGGCAAAGGGTATCCAGGAAACCGTGTCGCGCTCGCTGAAAAGTGGCGGGCGAATTTTTTTCACCGGCTGCGGCTCGACGGGCCGGTTGAGCATCTTGCTGGATTCCGTCTGGCGCGATTTCTGGCAGCGGCAGGCGCCCGGCAGCCGTGGTAATGCGCCGCCGGACATCGAAAACCGCACGTTTAGCATCATGGCTGGTGGCGATTTTGCGCTGATCAAATCGGTCGAAGGGTTTGAGGATTTTACGGCATTCGGCAAGCGTCAGATCGCCGATTTGGCCGTGTCCTCCAAAGACGTCGTTTTTGCGATAACTGAGGGCGGCGAGACGTCCTTCGTGATTGGAACCGCCTGGCAGGGTGTCGAGGCCGGGGCGAAGGTCTATTTTGTCTATAACAACCCCGACGACATTCTGCGCGAACATGTCCAGCGGAGTCGCGAGGTCATTGACGAACCGCGGATTGAAAAGATCAATTTAACAACGGGACCGATGTCGATAACTGGATCGACACGAATGCAGGCCACATCGATCCAGCTTGCAGTCATGCTGACGGTGCTGGAAATGATAGCGCGCGAATTGGCGGGCAGGGGAGGCGCGGAGGCCGTTCCCGCTCAGTTTCTGTCCGCCCTGGAACGGGCCCATGCCACCTTGATTTCCCCGAACGTGCTCAATTCATTGGCAGAACTCGTTGCCCTCGAAGAATCCACTTATCGTAGCGGGCACAAAAATAATTATTTTGCCGATCGCTTTGGCATTGACGTTCTGACGGACACGACGGAACGCTCGCCAACTTACTGCACGCCCCCATTCCGCAAATTCGATGATGCGACGGCTTCTGAATCGTGGGCGTTTTTGTTTCTGCCCGAGGCGGAGTCGTCTCGCGCATGGGAATCCATTCTAAAACGCGCGCCCCGTTGCGTTGAATGGAGTGAGGCCGACGCGCGGGAACTCGCGGGCGAAGAAAAGTTCGCCCGGACCATGGAAACGATTCGCAAAATCAGCCGCGCAGAACTGATGCGTTTTAGGATCGGCCTTGACGGATTGCCATCTCGCCAACTGAAAAAAGACGATTGTGCCGTGGCCGTGATGTCGGAAACAGAAAAGGGTGCGATTGCTTCGAACGGATTCTTTGGCGCCCAGCTGGACGCGGCTCGGCGCGTGGGCGCAAAAACGGCGTGGATTTATTTCGGAACCTCCGCACCGAACGGCCTGCCGTCGGTGGAGAAATCCGTATTTGTTCCAGTGCCCGAAACGGGCTTTTTATTGGATGGAGTCACGCGCGTGGCGGTGAAGCTGGTGATGAACGCGCTTTCAACCTGCACGATGGTGAGGTTGGGCCGCGTCATGGGCAATACGATGATCTGGGTGGTGCCGAGCAATTTGAAGCTGATCGATCGTTCGACCCGTTATATTTCCAAATTGACCGGCCTCGAATACGTGCGGGCGAACCGATTACTGTTTGAAGTGATTGAATATGTCGAACCACGCATGAAATCGGACCGCGCGTACCCGCCGGTGGTGGGCGTCGCGGCGTTGCGGGCCAGGGAGCCGTTGACGAATGAGGAAGCGGAAAAGCGGTTGATGGCCTCATAGTTTTCATTCGACCCGCGGCGTGTTCGTTGTTAATTTCCCAAATTATGTCACCTGACGAAATTCTGCTGGAAGCTGAAGACAAAATGATCAAGACCGAGCAGGTCGTGACGAACGAATTTGCCGGCGTCCGAACCGGCAAGGCATCAGCGTCGCTCGTTGAAAACCTGATGGTGGAAGTCTACGGCTCGCACATGCGGATACGTGAATTGGCGGGCATTACGACGCCCGAACCGCGCCAGCTTGTCATCACGCCGTGGGATGCCACTTCGCTCCACCCGATTGAGAAGGCTATCCAAAAATCGAACCTGGGCCTCACACCGGCTATTCAGGGAAAATTTATCCGACTCTCCTTTCCCGAACTCAGCCAGGAACGGCGCCAGGAATTTGTGAAAATTGTGAAAGGAATGTCCGAGAACGGGCGTGTCGCCATCCGCCACGTCCGTCGCGACGCCCTGGAGCTTTTGAAAAAGGCCAAAACGTCCGGTGGAGTGGGCGAAGAGGAAATTGAAGGCGCGGAAAAGGAAATTCAGAAGCTCACGGACCAGTATATCGCCAAAATTGACTCGCACCTGGCGGCGAAAGAGAAAGAAATACTTACTGTTTAGGCGGCGGTGACAGCTTTGTCCGCAGCATTTGACAGATCCGACAGATCGGTCAGATCTTGCCTAAGCACGGTTCTGTGTTAATGGTAACCTCATGCCAAGTGCCAAAGCCTTTGCCGCGCAAAACCACACGTCCCCGCTCGGTCCACGTTCCGTTCAACGCCGTGACCCGGGTGCGCGCGACGTGGAAATCAAAATCCTTTACTGCGGTGTCTGCCACACAGATCTCCATTTTGCCAGAAATGAATGGGGCGGAACCATTTATCCATGCGTGCCGGGCCATGAAATCGTCGGGCGCGTGACTCGCGTCGGCGCATCGGTCAAAAACTTCAAGGAAGGCGACATCGCAGCCGTTGGCTGCATGGTGGACTCGTGCCGCGATTGTGACAGTTGCAAGGAAGGGCTCGAACAATACTGCGAACGCGGCCCCACGTATACCTATAATTCCGAGGATAAAAAAAGCGGCGGCATCACCTATGGCGGCTACTCCGAGAGTGTTGTCGTGGATGAAGACTTTGTTTTGCGTGTGCCGCGAAACCTGGATCTTGCCGGCGCTGCGCCACTCCTTTGCGCGGGTATCACCACCTGGTCGCCGCTCCGCTTTCATAAGGTGGGGAAGGGGCAAAGGGTCGGTGTCGTGGGTTTAGGCGGCTTGGGGCACATGGGCGTAAAACTGGCCCGGGCGTTTGGCGCGCATGTGGTTGTCTTTAGCACATCCCCGGGCAAAGCGCAGGACGCGTTGCGGTTGGGTGCCCACGAGGTAGTTATTTCGAAAAACCAGGACGAAATGAAGAAGCAGGCGAACAGTTTCCACTTCATTTTGGATACCGTGGCGGCCAAACACGACATCAACGCATATTTCGAATTGTTGAGACGCGACGGAACTTTGACCCAGGTGGGAGTGCCCGCACAGCCTCTCGAAGTCGGCGTTTTTAATTTGCTCAAGCGCCGCTCGTTTACTGGCTCGATGATTGGTGGAATACACGAAACGCAGGAAATGCTCGATTTTTGCGGCGAGCACGGCATTCAATCGGACATTGAAACCATCCCAATTCAGAAAATCAATGAAGCCTACGAACGCCTGCTCAAAAGCGATGTAAAGTACCGCTTCGTGATAGATATGGCCTCGCTTCAGCGTTGAAAATCCGCATCGGTGTCCCGGCTTTAGCCGGCTCTTTCCCGCTAAGACGTTGATGCACCAACGTGTGCGGTCTTTTCCTGTTCTCCGTGAATTTGTGCTTTCAGTTCCTCGGGCATTCTTTCCACAGGGCATTTTGCAAAACGCATTTAGGAGTTTCGGGTCAACTTTGCAATTTGCGTTCTTCATCGGCTTCCCTGCGGCCGGTTCGTAAAAATCCTTAAGCAATTTGCGTTTGTCGTTCTTCCAAGGTGCTGGCATGCAGAACGCTAAAGTAAGAACCGGAAGGCAAGCGTCTTTCGGGAAATCGCGGGATACTGCGACGGGAAAAAAGACCAACTTAGCCTTCCGACTAATTTACAATAAAACGACCGAAAACTATGGCAAAATCTATACGCATAAATGAAATCGACGCGCAACGTGACCAACTGGTCGCGCCACTGACCAGAGGCGCTTTCTGGGAACACTGGTTTGAAGCTCAGTCGCATGATCAGAAACCACAGGTAAACGGCAACCTGGATGAGCACAGCATTTGGGAGACGGCCGTCAATCTCGAGATTTTAGCCACCGGCGATAAGAAGTTTTGAGGAAGAGAAGAAAATTTTGAAGTCCGGCAGGGACGCCGCATTGCGGCGTCCCTGCCATTTCTGAAGATATTCCCCGTCCCTCACCGCTGGGTTATTCCAATTCCAAATAGACGCGGCTTCCGTCCTGGCGCAGTCCCCCGGAACTTTGTGTAAGGAAAAGCCGATTTACTTCAACCTGTCCAGTGCTTAATACGTAACTGCGAACCGCTCTTGCGCGCCTGAGCGCGAGGGTTTCGAGTTCAGTTTCCGGGATTGGAATGATGGCCGTCAGCAGATCTTCCTTAGGATCTGTCGGCACTTTGATCTGTTGTTGCTGCGACTTTGAAGACGGTGAAGGAGGCGTAGAGGCCGCCGGTTCGGGTCCGGTGGATTTTGTTAAAAGCTGGGCCTGTTTCCAGCCCTTGGCCTCCCGGGTTTGAATTTTGGCCGCGATAGCCGTGAGATTTGTATTTGCCCTGATAATGGCCGGCGTGATTCGACGATCGGCAATGGCTTTGTCGTAAAGTTTGGTGACCAGACGAGTGCGATCCTTAGGCTCTATCACTACCTGGTCGGGCGTTATTAACTGTCTTTGAGATCTGCGGAGTGAATGCCATTCGAGGGTGCGAAGTTGTCTTTCGAAGGCAATTTGCTGCAGACCCTCTCGGTCCATTACTGGATCCACGCTGCCGGAAATTTGAAGTTGCAGGCCGGGGCGGTTATAGAGCGCCTTGGTGATGATATCCAATTTCTTCCTGGTTGCATCCGTCAAATCCGCGCTGGCCGGAGGAAAATCTTCATACCGCAACTCCGCCCCGCCGCCGCCGTTGCCGCCAAACACGGAGCTTAATAAGGAAAACGGTGAAGTGGCCACTCTCGTGAGAATGTTAACAATGGTATGCTCAACCACTCGTCCAATCCGAAATTTCGGGTCATCCAGGCTGCCCTGGATTGGAACATTCAAGACGATCTTGCCCTGGCGATCTTTCAGAATGGCAATGGCCAGGCGCACCGGAAGCCTTGTCGCTGCCGGACTGTCCACCCTGTCGCCGAAGTTAAACTGGTTGAGCGTAATGATATTCTCCGAATCCAGTTTTCGCCCTGCGACAATATACCGCAGGTCCACGCTCAGGGCTCCTTGGGCGATGCGATAACCCGCGAATTTCCCGGCATAGGGACTGGCAGGCAGCATATCCATGTTGGTCATGAATATGTCCACCTGGTTGGTAAGCGTTCCGCTGAAAGGATTGATGCGGCCGGTGATCTTCGCCGGGCTGACGCCATCCACGAACGCCTGGAGTTGCACGTTGCCGTGTTGAAGCTCGGTCGACGAGATTCCGGTAATGCTCCCGCCCGCATTTTTAAGGTCCATGTGTACGTGGGGATCCACAGAACGGTCGGTAAAATTGAATTCCGCATTCGTGATCGCGACCATGGTAATCGAAACCGGCGGTATTGCGTTGGTCGTGGATGCGGAGGTTTTTGCGACAGCAGGAGCATTGGTTTGCGCGGGTGTGTTGGTGGCGCCGGGAGGATGCATTGCGGCGATGAGGTTGATGATCCCGTTGGTTTCAACGATGACCCGGGCAGAAACGTTATTGGCGGAAATTTCCCGAATCGACGCCGACGGCGGATTGAGATTCGCGTGGATACCTGAAACTTTAACCTCATCCCACGTTAACAGGTCCTCACCCCTGATTCCGTCGATGGCGTGAAAATGGTCCAGCCAGGTATCACCTCGAAAGGTGACTTCCGGCAGTTGGTGGCGGGTCGTGTGAAGGTGTAAGTGGCCTTCCATGCCGAGATCCGCGCTGGGGAGGAACAGGTTAAATTGGGATTCCGCATAAGGAGCCAGTGTGCTCAAGTCGAGTTGTGCCAGCGAAAGCCGGATGTCAACGGTGGGCGGGGAGATGAGGGCCGTGACGCCTACGTTAACTTTGCCGTTCTGGTTCCAGTCCGATGAAACATTGGCGGTGAGGTTGGTATTGGGAATATTGGATATGTTTTTGACATCCACGTTGATGTGGCCCAGATCCAGTGTTGCCGGCCGGCCATAAGCAAGGTCCCGGAGATGCCCCTGGCAGTTGGTGAAGTCAATTTCATGGATGACGCCCGTCCATTGGTTGGTCGTGTTGACCAGGGCGGCTACGGCGTTGGTTATCGAGTTCAATAATACCAAAATGCCGCCGGGCGCCGTCGGTTTGCTGACCTTGGGTTTGGCCATTTCGAGCAGATTGACGGTTTTATTGGTACCCCGTTTTAAAAACAAGTCGGCGTCAGAAAACCTCATGAAGCCGATTTCACCATGACGGCCCGGGAGATCGCCGCTCACGCGTGTCTCCGCGAAATGGGCCAGATTAATAATGTCATTGGTGCTGTCCGCCAGTCCCAGCCTGAAATGGGACATGCCAAAGGCGGCATTGGTGACGGCTGCAACGTGCCTGGATGGGCTCCATTCAAACCGATAATCCGTGCAGAAACCGGCCTGGCCGCTGCGAATATCAAACCTCGCAAAGTCCTGATACAGAGCCTTGAACTTGTCCATGGGGACGTCAAAAATGGCAACATTGCCATCTGAACGTGGCGGGGTCATGCAAAAAGTTCCGCGCCAGGAGAAATACTCGCCGACGTCGGTCCTGCCAAAAAGCGTGCCGGAACCGCCGGAGTCTGCCACGGTGGTCACATTGCTTGCCGTCAAAAACACGGGACCGATCACGCGTTTGAATGGCGTCCGCACCGTAAAGTCCGCGAGACTCAACCTTGCATCCGTCACATTCAAATGTTTGATGCAGACCAGCAGCGGTTTGGAGGGTTCTTTGGACGCCGCATTGGTCGTTGGGGCGGAGTATTTTGCGACCAGATCGGAGAAATTATACGTGTAATCCTTGTTCATCTGTGCCCGCGCATATGGACCCGTGACTCGAATCTGTCGAAATGTCCACGCCTTCCGAAAGATGGATGAAACTTGAAAAGTGAAATACGCTTCGTCGCATGACAGGAAGGGTTCGCCATCTTTATCTTCCACGAGCAGGCCGCGAACGGTGAGTGAGGGAACAAATGGGTTTAGCCTTACTGCTTGAATCGTCACCTTGCGATTCAGGTCCTCTGACAATTCCTTGACCGCCACTGCGCGAATAATCGGGGGAAGGATGAGAAAGCCCACGACGGTGTAAAAAAGCAACACTCCCAAAATCCATAATGCGAGTTTGCGTCTCCGGCGTGGCAGCTTTCTCCAGTAATTCATCTTCATGAGCGCATCAGCAAATATCCCAGAATCGGCTCGCCAGTCAATCCAATGAAATGAATGGACGCCGCCGTTCTTTCCTCCTAACTTCACGGCCAAAACTTCGTTGCGCAAATGACAAATTCAACCCTGTCGCTATGAATTGCTTGCGCGAGGCAAAGGTGGCTGCGATCCGCCGGGTGCTGGATGTGCTGTTTATACTTCTGCCAATATCCTTGCTCGCGGCAACCACCCCGCCCGAAATATCGAATGCCAAAATGCATCCGATCCTGGCTTCAAATGTAGCCCGTCCGTTGCGTTATTGGCCGGTGAATGGAGATTTTGTAATAACCAACGGAACGGAGTTTTTTAACCGGCCTTTGTATTGCGAAAATTCCGCCTTTCGGGTTGATTGTGGAGACAAGCCGGAATACTCAATTTATGCCCCGGGACGCGGGGGGAATTTCCGTCCAGGCATTCAAACTGCCGCAGGAACAAAATGGCTGAATGATGCGGATCAGATCGTGGCTCGATATCACGCGGGATCAATGATTTATGAAATCCGCGATTCATTATTAACGAGTTCGGGCAAATTGGCGCTGACAGTTTTGCCATTGGCCGACGCACATGGGTTTATTGTTCGCGCCAAACTCAGGGGATGCAAGACACCGGTTCATCTCATTTGGGCGTTTGGCGGGGCGAATGGAATGCGCGGCAAACGTGGCGGTGACATTGGCTGTGAAAACGAGCCAGTTTCACAATTTTTCCAGCTGCGTCCTGACGAATGCAAAGGAAATAGATTTTTAGTCCAATCCAACAGTTTTTTGCTCCAGAGCAGAGTTGGGATGGTTATGGGAATATTTCCAATCGATTCGGCCCTGGGAATTGCGGACGCGACAAAGTGGAATTCGGCTGGCGACCTGCTTGCGTCTATTGGTTTCAATGCAGAATTCCCGGTTGCAGCAGGGAACATGAATTTGCCAGAAGGGCAGGAGGTCTATTTAGCGTTGGGAGAAACGAATGCATTTGCATCGAGAGATTTGCCCGGCTTGTTTTCAAAGGCTGAACAGCGGCGCAAGAAAATAGCGGGACAAGTTATAATCGAAACGCCGGACGAGTTTATTAATGCGGCGGTCCCGGCGCTGAACGTAGCCGCAAATGCCATTTGGGATGGGACGCAGGGCGCTTTCATGCATGGCGCGGTAGCCTGGCGTGTGCGGTTGGCAGGCTGGCGCGGCCCTTATGCGGGCGATGCTTTGGGCTGGCATGAACGTACTGCCGCGCATTTTGCCGGATTCGCCCGACAACAGAATGTTGATCCAATTCCCGACGAAGTCCCGCCAGCGGATGAAAGCGCCAATCTTGCGCGCAATGAAGCGGCTTTGCATTCGAATGGCGACCTGACGAAATCTCATTACGACATGAACCTTGTTGCCGTGGACGCATTCTTTCGGCATTTGCTTTGGACGGGAGACACCAACTATGCCCGAGAAATGTGGCCGGTAATTCAGCGGCACCTTGCCTGGGAACGCCGCTTATTTCGTCGTGAATTCGGCCCTGACCATCTTCCGCTCTATGAAGGATACGCCGCAATTTGGGCGAGCGATAACCTAAGCTATAACGGTGGCGGCGCCGCGCATGCGAGCGCATACAATTACTTTGAGAACGTGATGGCCGCGCGGTTGGCACGTATTTTTGGCGAGGACCCGGAGCCGTATGCGCGCGAGGCGGAATTAATTCTGCGCGGAATGAATAAATACCTCTGGCTTCCGGATGAAGGATGTTTTGCCGAATACAAAGATTATTTGGGCCTTCAGTTGGCGCATCCGGACCCTGCACTTTGGACATTTTATACGACAGTGGACTCGGGAGCGGCCACTCCGTCGCAGGCATGGCAAATGTCACGCTGGGTTGATTCACCCCTGGCGCGTATGCCGGTCTACGGTGCGAATCTGCCGGATGAGGGGTTGTTTACCCTGCCAACATCCAATTGGATGCCGTACGAATGGTCCCTCAACAATGTCGTCATGGCTGAGGCGGCGCACGCGTCGCTCGCCTATTGGGAAGCGGACCGTCCTGAGACGGCCTTTCGATTATTTAAGAGCGAGTTGATGTTGTCCATGAATTGCGGCCTGTGCCCGGGGAATCTGGGCGCGATGACGAGCCTGGACGCGGCGCGTGGAGAAGCGCAACGGGATTTTGCTGACGCCATTGGCATCAACGCCCGCGCGCTGATCGAAGGCCTTTTTGGCGTCAAGCCGGATGCGCTTGCCGGGACGTTAACCATGACTCCTGGTTTTCTGTCGAATTGGGATTTCGCGAGGCTGCATCATCCGGATTTTAATTTTGATTTTGGCCGGACGAATGGTTCCGAAACATTTTTGATTGTGTCAAAATTCAATAAGCCGATGCGGTTGATCCTCGACGTCCCTGTTTTGGGAAGCCTGGAGCCAACGATGGACGGGCGACAGCGTATTGCTTTGGACGCACAGGTCCGCCCGACCAGGTATGTGGACAGGCGTGTGGCGAGTGTCACCGTTAACGGCGTTCCGCAATCCTGGAAAATGGTTCTTGGAGCGTTTGCGCCACCGCGAATTGAAATTGATGCGGCGCCGGCACGCGTCTGGAACGTGCGCGTAACATGGGCGGGCGGGGAATCGCCGTCCGAGACTGTGACGGAAAGAGCGCCGGCGCGCACGAAAGCCGCTATCGCCGCATTTGACTGGAATATGCAATATCATGCCGGCGAAAAATTTGAAACGATCGCGCTGGGTTCATTTTTCAACGACAAAATTGACCGGATCTTCAAAAACGATTATCGGGCGCCGCGTTCGCCATTCTGTTCGCTCGCGATTCCGATGCAGGGCATTGGCGGTTGGTGCGAGCCAAACCAGGGCTTTGAAGTGGATGATTCAGGATTGCGGCGGGTCGCGGCCAAAAACGGCGGTAAAATCATTTTGCCGGATGGTATCCCGTTTGAAACTCCAGGGTCCGCAGACGCTAAAAATATTATTTTTACGTCGCAATGGCGGAATTATCCACGTGAAATGTCTGTTCCCCTGGCTGGAAACGCGCGGCGCGCGTTTTTGTTGATGTCAGGAACCACAGACCCAATGCAATGCGAGGTTGAAAACGGCGAAGTGGTTGTGACCTACACGGACGGCACGACGACGACATTGCCTTTGGAAAACCCGACGAATTGGTGGCCGATTGAGCAGGACTATTTCACCGACGATTTTGCGTTTCACATAGACGGCGCATTGCCGCCACGGGTGGATTTAAAGACGGGTCGGGTTCGCATTCTTGATGCGGAGAGATTTAAAGGGCGGGGTGGAGCAGTTCCCGGCGGCGCGGCGACAGTCCTGGAAATGCAGTTGAATCCGGAAAAGGAATTGAAATCAATCTCAGTGAGCGCGGTTGCGAACGAAGTGGTGGTGGGTTTAATGGCTGTGACGTTGCAACGGGAGTGACCCTAAAAGACCGGATGGCATGAATAATAGGGACGGTATGCTTCCCAACCTTTTAATTCACTCGCTCGACTCGTGAATAACTCGTTCCAGGCGTTTATCTGGAATCAGCCACAGCAACGCCACCAGCGTGTATACGAACGATGATACCCATGCGCGCCAGAAGGCTATTCCTATCCCCGCCGCGTAAAGGACGATGGAAAGTTTTCCCTTCCAGTCAGCGCCAAGTTCCCTGGCCAGTTTAGAATCGTTTCCGTGGTCCGCCACGATGATGTTTTGCAGGATGAAGTAAGCGACCCCGGCCATCAACAGCACGAACCCATAAATGGCCGTAGGCGCGGCAGCGAAATGGTTTTCACCCATCCAGCCCGTCATGAATGGGAATAGTGACAGCCAGAAAAGCAGGTGCAGGTTCGCCCACATGACCCCGGCCTTCGCCCGCCGGGCCGCTTTCAGCAAGTGATGATGATTGTTCCAGTAAATGCCAACGTACAAATAGCTTAGTGCGTAAGTCAGGAAGATGGGCAGGCGCGACTTTAGCTCGGAAAGGTCCGCTGTGGCCGGCACGGTCAGATTCAGCACCATGATGGTGATGATGATGGCAATCACGCCGTCGCTAAAAGCCTCGATGCGATTTTTTTCCACCCGGCGATAGTAATGGTGAGGCTGGGGGCGGGCAATGTCGGCCCGCAAAAAACATCGAACATCGAACGGCGGGGATGAAGATGAGGATGATTCCCATTTACCCGGCGTGCACATTTTTTGGACCTAAGGAATGCATCGAGGAAACGAAGCTTTTATTTTCAAAAACACCAACAAATTGAGGGTTTTGGTCGGTGTAAGAGGAAAGAGCGGGACAGGGGATGAACTGAATTGCTCACACAATGGACACAAAGACACGCCGGTTTTTCAGGGCTTGCAAATCCTTTGCGCTTCTCTGAGTTTGTCAACCTGCGCAATCTGCGGATTATGTGTCGGACACCTTCGAGATGGTCAGACGATATTCATCCGGATTCCATTCCCCGGTAACTTTGCCGGCGGGTTCGATGCCCATATATTTCGCCGGATGGACGGAGGCCATGGGGAGAATTTCTTCAATGGGCAGGCCGGTGAAGCGGACGGCGTTGGCGACGGCGCGGTCCAGGGTCAGCGCGGAGCCGGCCATCCAGGGTTTGCCGGGCGGACAGGCTCGACCGTCCGGGTGCAGGACGACTTTCATGCCGTTGAATTCGTAGGCGCCGGGCGGGCTTCCGGCGGCGGCGATGGCGTCGGTGACCAGAATGGTTCGCGCGGGTGTCTTGGCGCGGACCATGGCTTTGACGACGGAGGGCGCGAGATGATGGCCATCGGTAATCAGGCTGGCGTGCAGTTCATCGGACGCGAGTTGTTCCCAAATGAAATTGGGATGGCGCGGTAGGGTGGGCGGACAGCCGTTGCCCAGGTGCGTCGAGAGCGTCGCCCCGGCGCGGACGGCGTCGCGGATTTGTTCGGGCGAAGCCATCGTGTGGCCGATGGCAACACGAACACCGGCTTCTTTCTGAACCAAATACTCAATCAAAAGAAGCGCGTTGGGAATTTCGGGCGCGAGTGTGACCAGGCGAATTTTTCCCTGGGCGGATTCCTGCCGGCGTTTGAAATCGTCGATGGATGCCTCGGTTGCCACATGTTCCTTTGGATGGGCGCCCCGGGCCTCGATCGAGAGGTAAGGACCTTCCATATGGATGCCGGCAATCGCGGGTGACTGTACCGATGCCGTCACCAGCGTTTGCGCGCATTGGGTGAACTGGTCAAGTGACGACGTGATGAGCGTGGGCAGGAAGCGTGTCACGCCGGTTTTACGGAGCGCGGCGATTGAGCGGAGAATGTCGTCGGTCGTGGTTTGTGGATTATTGTAATCGACGCCGGCGAAGCCGTTTACCTGGAGGTCGAAGAAGGCAGGAAATTCAATTTGCATAAGAGTGTACTGCCCGGTTGACTCGCGCGCGCCAGCGGCGCGTGCCGTCACGACGGGCACGTCGTGACCCACCAGTTATGCTCCATTTGCGGGGCCCGCCAGGGTCTTTGGGTCGAGGAGGGAAGAGGAATCTGGATCTAGAAAGACGGCGACGTCCGGGTGGGTCCTCAAAATGGACGCCGGGGCGGCGGGGTTGATGGGGCCTTCGAGGCAGGCTTTCACGGCTTTGGCTTTGCGGAGTTCGGGGGTGACGCAGAGAATTTTTTCGGCTTTGAGAATTTGTTTAATGGAAATGGTAATGGCCTGTTTGGGAACGGCGTTGAGATCGGGGAACCAACCTTCGCCGACTTGCTGGCGGCGGCAGGCTTCGTCGAGGCTGACGATAATGTAGGGCGTTTCGGTTTGGAAATCGGCAGGCGGATCGTTGAAGGCCAGGTGTCCATTTTCGCCGATGCCGACAAAGGCCACGTGAATGGAGCCGGCGTTGATGGCGTCGCCGGTCTGACGGCAGACGGCGTCCAAATCGCCTTCGCCGTCCAAGAGGTGATAGCGCTTGATTCCGGTGGGTTGAATGAATCGTTCGATGAGATATTTGCGGAAGCTTGCGCCATGGGTCACCGGCAGCCCGACGTATTCGTCCAGGTGAAACATTTCCACCCTGGACCAATCGATGCCGGACGATGCCACGACGGCTTTGAGAAATGCGAGGTGCGAAGCCCCGGTGGCGACGATGATTCGGGCAGAGCCTTTCGATGCGATTGTGCCTGAAATAATTTCGGCGGCGCGACGGGCGGCGGCCTGAGCGAGATCGGCGCTGCTGTTGAATTTCTTAATAATCATGAGCCATACGAAATACACGAATACAAATACAAAACCAAACATTTCGCGCGAAGGTGGCGAAGGGGAAAGCATCGAGCATGAAAGGCTAAATGAATCAGGCTACCGATTTGTTAAACGAATGCCATGAGTGAGCATGAATGACATGAGTGCCAGAAGTCCCATTACAGGCTCGTTTCCATTTTTGTGCCTATAGCGCGGAAACCGGAAACGAGACTGAAAAGCAGGTCGAAATTATGCGTTTTTGTTGGGAATTTTAGGGATTTTGGTGATTAGTGATTGGAAACGAAGAGCCGGCTTTTTTTCGTGGTGGAAACGGCGTTTGCATCGCGACGAAGGTGGGCGGAGTTTTGTGACCCATAGATGGGTGGTCCCTGCGCTAAACTATTGGAAAATGGTATATGTAGTGTGAAAATCCGCAACATCCGCTACATCATTGCGTATCAGTGACTTAAACCGCAACAAATGGTTCTTCGCTGTTTTGAGTGGAATGAGTGTGTAGTCTTGGGGCATGACGCCTGAGAAACTATTTCATGAACTATTGGGACTGGGACTGAACTGGGAAGTGACCGAGAGCCGGTTTGAGCCGGCCAGTGGGA
>DATAST010000062.1:0-1713 GCA_036269115.1 Verrucomicrobiia bacterium
ATTGTTCTGACGGGGATGGTAGCGGTATTGACCTTCGTTCTTCAGCAGCGGCTGCCTTATCGGAAAATGCTAATCTCTACCGGCATTCTCCTCGGAGTGGTGTTGCTTGTAATGGTCGGCGAGCAAACGCAGGAAATGCAGCTGGCCCATTGGATTTCCACGACTGAAATCACGTCGCTAAAAAACTATATGCCGCTCTGGATGGGACTCTGGTTCGCCGTGTTCCCTACGGTTGAGACTCTCGTTGCTCAGTTTATTGCGGCCGTTTTGGTAGTTGGCTCGTATTACGCCGCGCGGCATTTTGGCGGCGGCGAACCGGGTGGAACCGCGTTGGAAACTCCCGCCCCTAGAATGGCAGCGATCAACGCTTAACAAGGATTCCGCAGGACGTTGCGAAAAGTCAGTGCCGACGCATCGCGCGTGCAATTCCAGTTGAACGAAGTCGCAGGCTTCCCACCTTAGGCGGATGATTACGCCCGGTTGCCGTTTTCTTCGGCTGGTTCAAACCATTTTCGCTATTTCTGTATTCGTCTTTTCATCCTTTGCTCAATCTGCCACATCCCCTACTCCTGCTCCGCTTGGAAGCATTGACGAAAAATTGTTCAGCGGAATGCAGTGGCGACAGATTGGACCGTTTCGCGGCGGGCGCGCCTTAACAATTGAAGGGGTGCCGGGCGAGCCTGAAACTTATTATTTTGGCGGCGTTGCAGGGGGAGTTTGGAAAACGATTGATGGCGGCGCGAACTGGACTCCCCTCTTCGATAAGCAACCAATTTCATCGATCGGAGCGATTGCTATCGCGCCATCAGATCACAACGTGATTTATGCAGGTACTGGCGAAGCGGCCATCCGGGGTAACACCACCTATGGTACCGGGGTTTTCAAATCCATCGATGGCGGTAAGACATGGCAGAACGTTGGGTTAAAAGATAGCCGCCAAATCGGCGCACTAATTGTCGATCCAAGAGATGAGAATGTCGTTCTCGTGGCGGCTCTTGGTCACGCGTTTGGTCCAAACGCTGAGCGCGGAATATTTCGCACTGCCGACGGCGGAAAAACGTGGACAAAAGTTTTGTCTAAAGATGAAAACACCGGCGGGATCGATGTCGTTTTTGATCTGCACAATCCGAACATTGTTTTCGCTTCACTGTGGCAGGCTCGACGGCAGCCCTGGTTTTTTTCCAGCGGCGGTCCGGGAAGTGGCCTCTACCGATCTGAAGATAATGGCGTTACCTGGAAACGTCTCGAGGGCAATGGCCTGCCCGAAGGAATCCTCGGTAAGATTGGCATCGCGGTTTCGGGTGCCGATTCGAACCGCGTTTATGCGATTATCGAGGCGAAAGAGGGCGGACTTTATCGTTCCGATGACGCCGGAGAACATTGGATCCGGGTAAATGATGACGGCCGCTTTCGGCAGCGCGCCTGGTATTTCAGCAAAGTTTATGCTGACCCGAAATCCGCTGACACAGTTTATCTTTTGAACACCGGGTTGTTTCGTTCGGTTGATGGCGGAAAAACTTTTAATTTGCTGCCAGCGCGTCACGGCGATCACCACGGACTTTGGATCGATCCCCAAAATCCTAATCGGATCGCGAACGCCAACGACGGTGGCGTGAGTATCTCACTCGATGGCGGAAAAACGTGGACGACACAAAACAACCAGCCAACCGCGCAGTTTTACCACGTTTCCGTGGACAACGCTTTCCCATACCA
>DATAST010000063.1:0-114040 GCA_036269115.1 Verrucomicrobiia bacterium
GCTGTTGCAGAGGCTCCTCCGTTGAAGGAGCCTCTGCAACTCTTCTCTTCGCCACCGAACGTCTTCATGACGTCCAAGAGATTCTTCAGGTTCTGGCATCCCTGCTTCATGGACTTTTCCAAGTCTAACAGCGTATTTATATTGCCGGTTTCGACCGTCTGGCCGTTCAAAATGCCGTTGACGGTGACGGTCATCGTAAGTTTCTCCGTCGTCAACGGCACTTCATAGTCCGCCAGCACATAGTCACCAACTTTGTACTTGTCGATGAGCGCCCGCTCTCCCTCCAGGATGTCGCATTTCCCATAGAGGCTAAAACGCACGCCTTTGTGCCCGCCGAATAGTCCTTTTACATCCATTTGGTTTCGCCTGATTGTGAGTTTCATAGATTGCCCTTTCCCACGGCCACTTTCTCAATTCGAAAACATAAGTCAAGCATTAATATGTCTTCTCATCGGTCTGGCTCGGTGGCCGAATTTAATGTTTTCGCCTCATAATTTGATCGATGATGAGCGTGCCGCATTTGCTATTGTGCCATTTGTTGATGTCTAGCCGGACGAGATGTTTTACCATCCCGGACTTGCCAATCCCTCCAAGCTCCCGAGTTCCGATCATTGCTCGGAAAGCGGCGCATAGAAAAGCAAATCCATTTCAATGCGTCTGAAATGTCGAAACGTTTTAGTTGCCCCCGTGCTCTGCAATGAGTATTCTCATTACCGTAAACAAAGAGATCGCAGACGCAAAATACTCTGGAGAAATTATATGAGCTACGCGACCGCAAGAACCGAAATTTTTTCATTATACAGTGATTCCACTGACGACAAGAAAGAGTTGGATGCCCTTGACCGAATTCTTCCTTTAATTGAGGATAAACTGACTGGAAAATATGAAATCGTTGGCAAGATTGCAAAGGCGGGGACAGGGCTTGTTCTCCAGGTAAAGGATTTGAACTTAAAGGTTATTCGTGCAATGAAATGCGCTCGCCCGCTTGCGGGAAGGGAACCGATTCTAACCACTCTATTGGCAAGTGAAATATCGAAACTTCGAGGGGTGTCTCATCAAAATATAGTGACCCTATTTTACAGCGATTCAATCCAATATGCCGACTATGAATGGCCATTCTACATAATGGAGTTTGTAGAGGGAGGAACGGACTTTTTGAAGTATCTCAGCGAAAACAAACAGGAAGAAAGAAAACTAATTTTGATGTTGCGTGAGTTCGTCGAGGGGTGCTTGTATCTCCATTCTCAAAAGATGATCCACGGCGACATAAAGCTCGAAAATGCATTGGTTACATTAATGGGACACGTGAAAATCTCCGATTTAGGTTCTGCGCGTTATCTGTCTGATGAAAACGAACAGACAATGTTGGTTTTTTCGCGGCCGTGGGCACACCCGACCGTTCTTCGAGGTGCGATAGGAACAAGCGATCCTAACCGGGCACGAAGACCAGCCGTTCGCAATGAGCTCAACTTTTGGGTAGACCTTTATCCTTTGGGCAAAAACATCATACGAATTCTAGATATGATTGACCCAAGTGATACTGTCGCCATCTCGCCTTATACGCGTGCTTATTTACATTTAATGGCTGCGCGGTTGTTAGATGGCTATAATGAAGCGGAAGATGAACTCCCGCTTGGCATACCAAAACCCGCTTTTGGGCAATTAAAGTACACGTCCCTCGAAAATGTTGTTGATGATCTTAAAAAGCTGACAGGCGAGTATCCGCTTACTGCTGACGTGCCTGAGTTGGACGAACATTACCCGAATAAAATTCAGTGTTCGTTCCCCAGGGCCTGTGCGTTTACTTCAAGAGTCGAGAATTTAGTCAAGTTGCCAATCTTTCAGCGTTTGGGCGAAACCAGCCAACTCGGCATGGTGGTATTCATCTATCCTACGGCGACACATAATAGGTTAGAGCATAGTTTGGGCACATATGCAATGGCGGTGCGATACTGTAACGCTCTATGGAATGATCCCATCAACCCATTTTTTAAGCAATTGATGACTCCGCGGCACCTTAAAACAGTGCTTTGTGCAGCACTTTGTCATGATATCGGCCAGTATGGGCTGGCGCATGATTTTGAAGAGGCCGGAAAAAGTAGCATTTCCAACGGAGGTAGGGAGACAAGTGATGGCAAGAATGTATTCGATCATGTTGAAATGACGGTCAAGGTACTTAAAGGCGGCATCCCTGCGTTCGAGGCGCTCCGCGGCGTTTTGATAAATGAGTGGGATATAGACCCAAACGCCATCGAGCGCGTGCTTACTGTAAAGCCTACTGATTTATCTCAGCCAATTTTGGAGCGACTGCTTCATACAATAATAAGTGGGCCAGTAGATGTCGATAAAGCGGACTATCTAATTCGTGACGCCAAAAAGCTTGGTGTCTCCTACGGGGATGGCATCGACTTAGAGCGGTTAATAAACTGCTTAACAGTGACATTCGAGACGCGCGATAGTCAATTTTATGTCGCTATCGGCGTGAACGAAAATGGGAAGATTGCTGCAGAATCGTTAGCCTTCACGCGCTATGCAATGTTCGGCTCCGTGTATTGGCATCATACCTCACGGTCGTTGAAGAGCATGCTACATCGCGCTATTTGGGAAGCTATGCCAGCCAGGACCGACTATGTCGAATGGGATAGTTTTGAGCAACAGTTCGAAAATTTCGCCCTCAATGCATTAGTTAGAAAAGGGCAACTCAGTTTATTCCGCTTTGAGGACGTCGATTTGCAACTTGCTCCTCAGTTGTCGCCCGGAGACTTAAGGATATTGCAGTGGCTCTACGAAAAAACTTCCGACCCGGGAAAGAAATTGGTTTCGATGATTTTAGCGAGGTCAGTTTTTAAAAGGCACACAGTCATAAGTCACGCAAAAGATGAAGTGCTTTGGCACACTTTGCAGGAGATCAGGAACGAATTTAGAGATTTCAAGCGTTATGTGCGATTTCAGCAATTGCTACAAAAGCACTTAATTGAGCATATAGAGGAAGCGGATTTAAATGCACTCGTCGAGGATAAGAAAATGCATCTTCGGGGACACATGCTTCTCCCTGAGGAGATCGGAGACATCAAAAACCGACATGGTTCGAAAGAAATATTAGTAATTGTTGATATTCCGAATGAGCGTCCGGGAAGTTCTATTGAATTGCGATATCTTACTGAGGCCCGGATTCAAGGTAGGCGCCAAATTGGCGACGTGGCTTCTCTCGAAGATTCTATAGTTTGGGAGGCGATTAATAAGAAGTTCGTAGAGTCGGTTGGTAAAATCCGCATTTTTGTCCATCCGCAGTTTGCCAAATATTTTGAAGTTATTTGTTCGCGCGAAATGTTGAGAAAAGACCTGGTAAAGGCGCGGGACGAAGTGCGGCTTGAAATAAAAAAAGGCCTCTTCTAACGAAGAGGTGTGTATTAACCAGGCTGTAAAAACACCTTAATGAAGCGCTCATCTGGTGAGTTGATGATGCACACGCTACATGAATTGCTTACACGGCGGCGAGAGCAGATTCGTTTGCTTTCATTTGAGCCGTTTGGTTTGAGGATGGTACGTTTTATGTGGGCATGAACCAAACTCTTAAGAGCTGTCAAGCCGATGTGACGGTAAACGATTGGGTTTACATTTAATGTTGGTACTAGTCTTTCGGAATTTATAGTCATATGTTATTCCCAGTAGGAGACCGCCTGCGTTTGTACGGCCTCCAGGCTGGAAATAACTGTTTAGATCCGATGTTAGTGTAGCATTATTTGGTATATTTACAAGTGGAGATGATATGTATTTGTTTTTACGTTTGCCATACGCGGCATAAAGCGAAGATAGAGTGTGAGCGGGTATGCAGCCTTTGGCATGAATTTAAAAGCAGTTGCTACGTCCTAGTTTAAGTCGGAAATAATGCTGACTTCCGCCACATGGCGATTCAAATTGCAACGAAAAACACAAAAACTAAGGATGACACGAAGAATATTTCAAACTTAGTTGCGCTTTTGGGAGAAAAGTGTCGCATCCGGGACTGCAAATCCCTCACCTTGCCACCAAAGGCGTTCTTTTGGCACGAAGTCCGTCGCGATATTGAACGTTCCCTCCCTGACCGGAGTTCGGTGCCTTTTCGATCTCATGCTGTACCCGCCGACCGTCACCTTTTTGCCGTTGACGTCATGCCAAGTCTTCCTCGGCACTGATTTAAGGCTCGGCTCGAAACGGTAGCTCGCGACTTCCAATCCCTTTAACCAGTAATAGACACGGCCATAATACGCGGCGTGAACCCATTTTTCCCAAATTTTTGGCGCGTACCGCTCGCCGTCGAGCGCCGGCGCCCATTGGAGAAGCCAAAGCACATAGATGCCGCGCTGATAGTAGTCGATGGTGCGGGCCATAATCGTTTCCACTGATAGGGAACTGATCTGCACCTCGACGGCGACGGGGACGCCTTTTATAAACGCCCAAACGTCCGGGCGGACGGTCCCCATTTGTTTTTCAAGGGCGGCTTCGGATACGCCAGGCAACGTTCGCAATGCCTCGAAAATCTCTATCTTGCACCGGCGGTGAGCGTCGCTCTCGTTGTCGGCGTAGCGGCAGGCCAAAGGGTTAGCATGAGCAAAATGATTAACCTTGCGTTTGCCAACCTTTAAAATGACTCGATCACCGCATTCAAGGCAGGAAAACGGGCCGTTTCTATTCGATTCGAAATATGCAGCGACGATTTGGCCGTCTGATTTTCTCTTCGCTTGAAGCACCAATATATTCTATCTCATGTCACGCTCAATCGCGTCCATGCGTATTCACAGTCGGCCTTTACATCGTCGTTTGAAGCATTGTCAATGATGTCCGGTAAAGACACACCGAGCCTAAAGCGCAATGAGTACGATAGGTATTCTCTCAAGGCATGATGTAAATTCGGGCCAATCGCCGGATATTCGGGTTTTGGCGCGCTCCATAACTGCCCATATTCCAGGATTGCGACAGCCAACCTCAGCAGAAGAGAGTCATATGCAGCGAGACCGGCGCTGGCTTCCGCCATTTGTGCCACGGCGTGGTAGATTTGCTGCATTTCGAAAGGAAGGATGTTTTTGCTGTTAACCGGGTATATTGGATATGGATAGCCGGCGAGTTCCCGGAATCTTTCAAAACAACCGCTTGCCTCTCCCAACTTCCCATATGTATAAGGAAGATCATTTTTGTTGAACGACAGCACCCGCAACAAAAGCTCTGTACCGAAATGGAGATTTTCATTTCCGCCTTCAGTAAGCAGATTCCAGCCATAGAAAAAGCTTTGCATCGCGCTAAGGAATTTCTTCGCATCCTGTCCCTCCAGGCGCTGGTCGAGTTTGTGGAGCAGCAGTGCAATATCGCGAATTGCCAAGAGAAGAGCTGTAAGCGGCACCGCTCCATTCTGAAAACCGTTTGAAGGAATGTCAGGGACTACGATCCAGCGGTTCTTGAAACGTCGCTGGACATTCCAAATCTGCCCATTCGTATAAACGACGTACTCGGCTTGAACGTCCTGCGCGTCCGCATAGCTGTTGCAGAGGCTCCTCCGTTGAAGGAGCCTCTGCAACGGTATCGGTCGCCTCAAGCGCACTTACACCCTAAAAATGACACAATTTCGCGTGAATCAAGTAAAGACTGCCCGTTGTGATGCCGAATCTACGTACCGTCTGTTCCCTTTTTTGAGTTGATTGCAATGTCAATCTTGTCAGTAACCATCTGCAACCCTTCCTTTACATGCAATAGGAGCAGGCTGTTGCCCTCGACTTTGCTTCGATCCATCGGGATCAACTGATTGTCGCCGCCAAGATGATGCTGAACCTCGAATTCCAAGACCTCGTAGCGTATCTGTGTGTCGCCATCCCCCGGACTTCCAACGACGATCAAGCAATCCCGCTCAGTAGCATGCAAAAAACCGGTTTGCTGCGCTACGATCTCATAGGTGTCGGCCTCGGGTGAGGACGTATGGATGATTTTAAATGTATTCGGCGAATTGGTCAGAGCTGCGACGATGCCCGAAGCGGCGCCACTTGCGGACATGCTCGTTTCGACTTCATGTTCAAAAAAGAGATCAGCGGCAGGATAGGTCGAGCACAAGCGATCGAACCATTTTTTCGGCCGTTGCTGCCTCTCTTGCTGCTGCCGTTGTGCATCAAGGTGTTTGCCGGCCTCGCCTTTGATGGCCAGCGCATCGGCGTCACTCGGTTTTGAACCCAAAGCCGCTGCTGCAGCTTGCGCCGCCGCCTCGAAGTTCGACGCAGCCATGTATGTCCTTGCGTCATGTATCGCAGACATATACCGGACACTGACCAGGTTAGTGGAATACGAGTTCGTTTGGTCGGCCACGACATTCATGCTGACGGACGCGGGCTCATAGCCAGACATCGACAAAGTGAATTGCGCTGCTTGCGGCTTCATGTCCGGCACGAGCAACGGTGTGAGACCAAGATAATTGCCGTCGTGAGAATGGACTTCTGCCCCGCTCGGCGATGTCTCTAATTTGGCTGAACCGAGATCGAAACGGAACAGCACGTCATTCGTGGTGCCTGTCTGCACTGATAACAACCTCTCCATCGTTTGACCATGGTAATAAATGCGCGCTTGGTAATTCCCTGCCGGCAGGTCATCGACGGTGGACGGAAAATTTCCGCTTTCCTGAATCTGCCCGCTATCGTTTTGGAATTGAAAAGTCGCTCCATTTCGGTTGCACGAGAGATTGACTGTAGAGAATCTCGGGGAAAATGTGATTGGCAGCATGGAACCTTCGGTGACTGAAACCGCTCGTGAATCCGCCCATCTGCGATATTGTGCTCTTACGATGTATTGATCCGTCGGCAATCTAAGGTCATCGTCGTGACTATCTTCCAGATTAGTGGAAAATTCCGACCCAGTTATGGTAATCGACAACGCCGCCGGATCGGCCTTCACGGACAGAGTACCCGCGCTTCGCGCCAAAGCGATGTTGCCTAAATCATGCCTTCCGTACCAAACGGAAAGGTTTGTGGTAAACGAAGTCGTCTTCGGTCCCGCAATAGTGAAGCGATGATTCCCCACCGATATCTTACCACCGCTCGCGATAGGCCTGCCGTCCAACGTAATTGTGACCAGGTAGGGCAGCGGTTGGCCCTTCAAGGAAACCGAAAAGTAGAGCCGCGTCTCTTCAGCCAACCGTTGATGCGTTCGGACGGCAAAGAGCACGGCAACTAACAATAGCCACCAAAGTAAAGGAAGCAATGCCCGAGACCTGTTCTGGGTTTCCGCCATATTTTAGACAAGATTTTTCCGTTGACCCGCCCGTCTGACTGTTGCAAAACTGATGCAGGACATTAGCCTATGCCTTTATCAGAAGACAAGCCTAAAAAACGGGAATGGGTTCGCGACATTCTTGACTTCATTTTCACGTTCAAAAACAAGCGCGGCGAGATTTGGGATGCCTGGCTGTATTCCTCCGAAGGGGTGAGCATCCGTCCGCAGGAATTCTATGCATCTGTCGAGAAGCGCCTGGAAAGCCAAAAGATACCTAAGATGGCGATCTCCCGCATCGAATTCGCCGAAGGCGGCCTCCTTTCCGACCAGCGGCAATATATGCGCCTTATGCGAGAACGGTTGGCAATTGACACGTGCGCCGCGCCCTTTGGCGCGCACTTCTTCTTTTCCTGCCGCGTCGTCCATGTCAAGGCCTTGGTGCGGCTCTGGCATATTGTGGCCGCGTTCGCCTTCTTCGCGGTCGTCACGCAGGTATTCATCCGCTACCTTGGATTGGAATTCGCGATGATCGCTCTCGTGAGCCTTCTCTTCGCCATCGCCGCCGTCTTTCGCAACGCCACATCGACGGCTTTCTCAGACCTAGACACGTTCCTCCTGAAAATCCCCGTTGTCGGCATCATCTATGAGAACTGGTTTCGGACGGAGACGTACTATCGCATCGATACGAGGACGCTGTATCAGACCGTTCTCCCCAACCTGATCCGCGCCGCTGCCGAAGAAGTTTGCGGCGAAAAGGGGCTCAAGATGATACAGGGGCCTGCGGCGGCTCCCATCCTGACCGAATTGTACCGGCCGACGCGATAATGCCATGCCGACGGTCCACGAACATTTTTCGCAGCAATTTCATAAGTGGGAGATGCGCGGACGCGGATGGCAGGTGTTCGAGCATCCCGTACAACTGGAACCGCCCTTCGTTCCCTTTGTCCTAAGGCCAATGACGGAAGTCCCAGCCGTCGATGACGGAAGCCGTCCGGGTTTCTTAGGTTCGCTCTTTCGGAAGGTGATCCCACCGCCGAAACCAGAACCGGCCTTCGTTGAGCCTGACGAGGAACCTGAACCAACGCTTTTGACGCGCAATTCGATCGTTGAATTTCGGACTTCCCTGCCGGCTGACTTGGATCTGGCCAAGGAGGAATTCGAGCAATTCCTGTCGAGCCTTTCACTTTGCCGTGAGCCGATAGCGTTTGAATTAGTGGGGGGCAAGAATAAGGTTACAGCGCAATTCGCAGCGGCCTCATGCGATGCCTCGTTGGTTCATCGGCAATTGCAGGCATATTTTCCGGAAACGGCGTTTAATCCGCGCGAAAACGTATTGGAGGAAGCATGGAATACGTGTTCGGGAGAAGAATCGTTGGTTGTGGATTGCGGTTTGGCGCGCGAGTTCATGTTCCCATTGGCAAGCGGCAAGCTCGACCCGTTTATCGCCATTATCGCTGCGCTGTCCGAAGTGGCGGAGGAAGAGCTTGGATTGTTTCAGGTCTTGTGGCAACCCGTGCACGAGAACTGGCATGACAGCATTTTGAATTCCGTGACCGACGAAGCAGGCGAGCCCCTCTTCGTGAATATGCCGGAATTGACCGGAGCAGGCGAAAAGAAAGTATCCAAGCGCTTGTATGCCGCCGTCGTGCGGATCGCATCAACGGCCGGGACATTTGAGCGAGCCTTGGAGATCGCCTGCGGTCTGGCTGGTTCCTTGCGCGTGTTCGCGCAGCCAGGCGGGAACGAATTGATACCTCTCAGAAATGACGAGTATCCGCTTGCCAACCACATTGAGGACGTAATCCGCCGTCAATCCCGGCGCGTCGGAATGCTCCTCAACAGCGACGAGTTGGTTGGGTTCGTGCATCTGCCGTCCGAGGCGGTGCGGTCGCCGGCTCTTCAACGGCAAAGCGGCAAGCAAGCGCCTGCCATAGTCCGCCAGCCTAAAGGCTTGCTGCTTGGCAACAATGATTTCCTTGGCGAAAGCATTCCCGTGCGGCTGGCGCCCGACCAACGCGTGTATCACACGCACATCATCGGAGCGACCGGCACGGGAAAATCCACGCTGCTCTTCAACATGATCCGCCAGGACATCGAGAACAAGCAGGGCCTCGCCGTTTTCGACCCCCATGGCGACCTCGTTGAGAAGATTCTGGGCGTCATCCCGACCGAACGCATCAAGGACGTGATCCTGGTTGACCCTGCTGACGACGAATTCTCCATCGGATTCAACATCCTTTCGGCACATGGCGACCATGAGAAAAGGCTCTTAGCATCCGATCTCGTTTCCCTTTTCCAGCGACTGTCTACTTCATGGGGCGACCAGATGCAAAGTGTGCTACAAAACGCGATCCTTGCCTTCCTCGATAGCAGGAAAGGTGGGACGCTCGCGGACTTGCGGCGCTTTCTCATCGAACCTGCCTTCCGCCATGAATTCCTGAAGTCGGTCTCCGACCCGAACATATTGTATTACTGGCACAAGGGTTTCTCGCACCTGTCCGGTAACCAGTCCCGAGGCCCCATCCTCACTCGCTTAGAGATGTTTTTATCGCAGCGGCCCATCGCGCACATGGTTTCGCAAAAAGACAACCGTCTCGATTTCGGGAACATGATGGACAGCGGCAAGATATTCCTTGCCAAGTTGCCGGAAGGCCTTTTGGGCCGGGAGAATTCGTATCTCCTTGGCGCCGTCCTCGTCTCCAAATTCCAACAGTTGGTCATGGCCCGGCAGGCCAAGAACGTCGCCGCGCGCCGCGACTTTTGGATCTACATAGACGAGTTCGCCAATTTCATCACGCCCTCAATGGCCGAAATCCTGTCAGGCGCGCGGAAATACCGCATCGGCCTTACGCTGGCGCACCATGAATTGCATCAGTTGCAGCGGAGCCCGGAGGTGGCGAGCGCGGTCATGACCCATCCGTATACGCGGATAGTCTTTCGCGTTGGCGATGACGACGCGAAAAAGCTCGCCGACGGCTTCTCGTCGTTCGAGGCGAATGACCTCAAGAATCTCGAAACAGGCCAGGCGGTCTGCCGCGTCCAGCGGGGCGACTACGATTTCAACCTTTCTGTTCCCTTTCCTGAAATGCCCGCAGATACAGCGATTGCCAAGCGGCAGGCCGAAGTTATTCAGTCTTCGCGGGCCGCGTACGGAACGCCGAGAGCCGAGGTCGAAGCGATGCTGCGGCAGGCTTGGGAAGTCGAGACGAAGCAGCCGGAGCCGCCAAAGCCAAAGCCGCCTCCGGAGGAACCGCCTCGTGCGGGGCAAACCGTGAGCCCGGCTCCCGCGCCGAAACCGGCCCCGCCCGCGCAACCGAAGGCCGTCGAGATCCCGGAGGAGACGGTTTCGGAGAAAAAAGCCGTTGAGCTGCCGCGCGACCTGGGGCGGGGCGGGGCGCAGCATCAGGCCATCCAGCAGCGCATCAAAAAGGCGGCTGAAGGGCTCGGATTCAGGAGCGTCATTGAGAAGGCCGTCCTGGACAATTCAGGCAGCGTTGACTTGCTTTTGGAGCGGGACGGCAAAGCGTTCGCGTGCGAGATTTCCATCTCGACGACCATCGACCATGAAGTCGGGAACGTTTCGAAATGCCTGAAGGCGGGATACGAGGGCGTCGTGGTCATCTGCCTTGACGATGAGCGGCTAAAGGCGATCGCAAACGCCGTTCGCGGGAGCCTGGGCGCCGAGGCGGCCGGCCATGTCCAATACTTTCAGCCGGACGCATTCATCGAACACTTGACGGCAATTCCCGTTCCGCCGCCGCCCGAATCGACGAAGGTCACGCGCGGCTACAAGGTGAAATCGAAATTCTCAAAGCTATCAGAAGAAGAGCAGCAGCGCCGCGAGGATATCGCATTCTCGTCTGTTGCCGAAGCCATGAAGCGGAATCGGAAACGAAAAGATTAGGTGCGTGACCGGCCTCCATGCCTCGCAGCAGAGAGGAAAGTGGACACAGGCTGACCGCCGAAGAATCCTATGCAAATGTATGGATAAGACATCCAAGACCGAGGACTTGCGCAAGCGACGAGCCACGGTGCTCGCCAGACTATCAGTTCCGCAGAATTTCGTTCGCGCGTCATGCGTCGAGCAATATCTGACATGCGGCAAGAAGAATTGCCGCTGCCACCGTCGGGGGAGGAAGCACGGGCCGTTCTTCTACATCGTCCAAAGCCTTGGGATTAACCGGACCAGGAAGTTCCTGCTCAAGACGCCGGAGCAGCGCCGGTATGCCCGCGCCGGCATCGCCGCCCACGCGAAATTCCTTCGCCTCTTGTCCGAAATCTCGGAAATCAATACCGAGTTGCTCCGGCGCGGCGAGATTTGAAAGAATCGACTTCTCTTTCGTCATCAAAAACGACAAAAAACCCTTGTAAATACTTGACTTTTGAGAATCGGAGTGATATCATAATTGCAGGTCAGAGGCTGAAAACTTCCCTTCCTTTCAGTTTATCCGAGCCGAATTCAGACGTTGTTAATCCCTCGGCGGCACGCTTCGTCGCGCCACTCATGGGAAGCACAACAAATTTATCATAGCGTTCTGCCTCCCCATCGCTCGCTAGCGGTGATGCACATTGAAAACATGAGCGTACGAGCATATAGAGTGTTCAACGATGAAGTCAAAAGCCAATCGTCGTTCAATTGCTGGCATGATAACAAGTTCTTCAATTTCCTATTGAGCGGGGAAGGAACGCATGATGGCACGACCCTCGACGGCGTCGGAACCATAGTAGTTCCGGTGAAACGCGTCCGCGAGGCGCTGGATAACCCTGGGTTGGACATGAGCGACAGTGCGCGCGACTACGTTAAAAAGGATATCGAGTGGGCCGACGATAACCTGCAAGAGAGTATCGAGTACGAATGCCTCTAAATCAATTCCATGGAGATTAAAACAATCTACGGCGACGGAAATGTGGCCACATGCCATAGCGTCCCATCCCTCGCGATTGGAACCTATGGTCAGGGTGCGATAAGCTGTCGCTATCGGCATCTCGTGCAAGTGTTCGGCGAACCGAAAGAGGGAGACGGCTACAAGACCCAGGCCGAATGGACAGTGCTTACGCCCAACGGCATCGCAACCATCTACGACTGGAAGGAAGGCGACTGCTATCACGGCGAAGGCAACGGAACGCCCGTCGAGGACGTAACCGAGTGGCATGTTGGCGGGCCGAACCCGAAGGTGATAGAATGGATTGAAAAGGCCATAACCAAAAATCCGATGAAACTCTATGCAACTGTTGCCAGCGAACGCGCTACGAAAGGTCAAGGAGGAAACGACTATCTAAAAATAGTCATCAAGGACGAAATGAAAACCACAAAGGCGATAATCGACGTAACTAACGACGAGTTCGGTTTCGTCATTGATTATACCGACTGCCATACTGGTGAAACAAATCGTCTCAAGGAAGAATTAAAAGGCAAAAAGCAAAAAGGCAACGAGGCACTATTAGAAGCGGCCGACAATGGCAGAGCTCTAGGAAACCTTTAATAGCCAAAAAGCAAAAAGCCGACACATTGCTAGCGTGTGGCGGTTTTTTTCATGAAAATCTTTCCAAAATTCAATTTTTTGCTTGAACTACGGCTCGTTTTTTGAGATGAAGTAGTGCTATGAAGGAAAATAGCGCCCTGCCTAAGAACATCGGAATCTGGATACGAGTCTCGACCGAAGACCAAGCCAACGGCGACAGCCCCGAACATCACGAAGAACGCGCCAGGAGCTACGCCAAGAGCCGTGGCTGGGATGTCAAGGAAGTGTATGACCTTGCCGGCCAGAGCGGCAAATCCGTCATGCAGCACCCCGAGGCCAAGCGCATGATGAAGGACGTCGAGCGCGGCCACATCACCGGCCTCGTCTTCTCGAAGCTCGCCCGCCTGTCCCGCAACCGCCGCGAGCTTGAGGACTTCTCCGACTTCTTCAACAAGCACGAGGCCGACCTCATCTCCTTGAGCGAAGCCATTGACACGAGCACGGCTGGCGGACGGATGTTCTTCCATCTCCTCGGCGTGTTCGCCCAGTGGGAGCGGGAGGAAATCACTGAACGGGTGAACGCGTCGGTCCTGACCCGCGCCAAGCTCGGCAAGTCAATCAACGGCAGTGCCCCCTACGGTTACAAATGGAAGGACCGCAAGCTGGTCGTCCAGCCGGAGGAGGCCCTTGTCCGTCGCCAAGCATATGAGCTTTTCTTGCAGCACCGCCGTAAGGGCGCTGTGGCGACGCTTCTCAACGCCAAGGGCTACCGCACCCGCAATGGCAATATCTGGCGCGATACCTCCATTCTCCGCATCCTGGACGAATCCAGCGCCAAGGGCGTGTACTTGTTCAACACCAAGCGCCAGACCGGCAATTGGAAATCGGAGTTGAAGCCCGAAAACGAATGGGGCCGGGCCGAGTGCGAGCCCATCATCTCGGAGGAGCTTTGGAACCAAGTCAACCAGATCATCGAGGAGCAGTTGAAGTCATGGAAGAAGCCGGGCAAGACGCCCGTGTATCTCCTCTCCGGCCTCGCCCATTGCTCGTGCGGGGCCAAGATGTATGTCCGGGCCGGAAGCCCCAAATACGTCTGCCGCAAGTGCTGCAACAAGATTCCCATTGTGGACTTGGAGGGTATCGTCCGGGACGAATTAAAAGGGTTTTTCGGGGAGCGCAACCGCGTGAGCCGACATTTAGCGGATGCGAACAGAAACCTTGCCGACAAGACCGCCGCCCTGGAAGCCCACCAACGCGAAATCCAGAAGGTCCGAGACGAGATGGCCCGGACGCACCGGCTTTACCTCGACGGCGGCATTACCAGCCAAGGCTTCGGCGAATTCTACAAGCCCGCCGAGGAACGCCTGAACCAGCTTCGCGCCGAACTGCCCCGGCTCGAAGCCGAGGTTGACCTGCTCAAGGTCAACAAGCTCTCGACCGACGATGTCGTCCACGAATCCGCCACTCTCCATGAGCGCTGGCCCTCCATGGCCTCGGACGACCGCCGCAAGGTGGTCGAAGCTCTCGTAGAAAAGGTCGTCATCGGCGACGGCGAGATTGACATAACCTATTCGTACATGCCAACTTCTGAAGAACTGTGCAAAAACCAACAGCGCCTAGGGCTGGGGTGAGGGAGAGTCTTCCGGACGCAGATATTCGCCCCTTGGTGGGAGAATCGTTCGCTCGAAAGCGTCATGCGGCTCGTGGAAAGTCGCCAATTATTCGGTTTTTAATTGGCGTTTGGTTGGGTAGTTGGCCGATAATCAATATTGTGAAGTGTTTCACATTATTGACGCTTTGCGCTGTTTTCCTCGCCCGTCACGCATGGGCAGGGGACGGGGGCTTCACAAATTCGCTCAAAGCTGCTGAAGTTGCAGCAAAACAAGGCAATGTCGAGCAGGCTGCGGCTGATTATGACGTCGCGCGGCCAATGCAGACGAATAATGCGGCAAACATGTGCGTGCTGTCCCGTGGATATTGCGATTTAACGTCTTTCACAAATTCAACCACTGTACAAAAGGACCTGGTGGTTCGGGCGCTGGACTGCGCGCAGCGGGCCGTGGCGCTCGATCCGAGCAATGCGACAGCCTATGCGTCGGTGGCGGTTTGTTACGCCAAAAACTGCGCGATGCCCGGAACCGATGTTAAAACTCAGCTTTCGTATTCGCGTCTGTTCAAGCAGGAAGCAGAAAAGGCCATCGCGTTGGATCCGAAGCAGGATGTTGCTTATTATTTGATTGGCCGATGGAATTATGGCATCGCCAGGCTTGGATTTTTCTCGAGGGCCTATGTAAAGGTCGTTTATGGCGGTGTTCCGAATGCGAGCTTCAAGGACGCCGTCAATTATTTCAAAAAGGCCTGCCAATTGGCGCCCAATCGAATCATTTATCACGCAGGCCTGGCAATGGCCTATGAGGCGATGGGTGAGAAGAAGCTGGAAATTGACCAGCTTAAAACTTGTTGCGCTCTCAAGCCATCCGATCGGGAAGACGTGGACGCGCAGAAAGAGGCGGCGGCGAAATTGAATCAAGACGGTTTTCGACAGAATTAACAGAATGATTTTTCCGCCCGTCTTCCTTTGCCTGTTTGAGGATGACGATGACGATGACAATGACAATGATTCCCTATGGCCCGTGGGGGAAGATTTGGTGAATAAGTGCTCAAGCGGTCGGCAATTTTTGCCGATGAATAGGAAAAGGTTCCCGGTAAAAGGGGAGGCCTGATTTATTTTTTAGCTGTTGATGGAAATTTTTCGCACATTGCGATTCGGCAAATTTTGTCCTGCCATCGTCATAGCATTTTTGGCCCTGCAAAAAGTGCAGGGCGGTCAAATGTATCTGACGGTCGTGGGCCCGCCGCCGTTGCGGTTCGAGCCCGCGGCGAGCCATGACCCTGAATTTATTGAGGAATTAACTCTCCCCCAGCCAAAGAATCCGGAGACCGCCGTTGCGATTCTTCCGACCAATTCGCCTGCGGTGCCGGCGCCAGTTCCGGTTCCAATCGCAACAAATAAAGTTTCAACAGCGGCAAGTTCGACCGGTTTTTTGAGCGATGGGGCAAAAAGAGCAGAAGGTCTTGAGAGCCCGGCAAGTAATTTGCTTAGCATCATGCCACAGATGATGACTGAATACCTTAAACCGATTCGAGTTGGGGCGGCGCCGGTTGATTCGAACACCTATCAGCCCGGCGAAACGATTCTTGTTCCTGCGGAACTTGGGTTCGTGCCGCCAACTCCGGGCGAAAGCCGCGCCATCTACGAGAGCCGATGATCTCCTGGCGCGACCTTTTCCGTCCACACGGCGGAAAGCGCGGAGGAATTGTATTTGGACTCCGCTGCTTTTCAGCCTTGTTGGCAGGAACTTTTTACTCAGCCCATGGACAAACGGCTGAGCCCGCAAGCGACCTGGCAAATCTAACACCGCCTCCGGCCCTTTCGGCAACCAATGTTGTTCAGGACGATTTCGACGTTTCGAATATTCCGGCTGCGGACCTTTCGAAAATGGCGGGGACGAATCTGATCAGTTCTGATTTGGCCTTGGCGGGGTATTATCGAAAGACGCAGCAACTGGATAAGGCTGAAGCCATCCTGGTAGGTTTGCTCGGCGGGGATGTGCCCGAATCGGTCCAAAGAACGGCTTTGCTCGAGTTGGCGTCTGTAGTCCGCGCGGAGAATGATTTGCCTCGTGCGCAAACCATTTACGCCCAATTCCTCAATCGATGGCCGGACGACGCCCGATCGCCCGAAATATTTTTACAACAGGGAAAAGTTTTCCGGCAAATGGGCCTCACGGAAATGGCGCTGACCAAGTTCTACGCTGTAATGGCCGCGGCGCTTTCTTTAAAAAACGACCAATTTGCGTATTACCAGAAATTGGTTTTGGAGACACAGGCAGAAATTGCCGATACCCATTACTTGATGGGGCATTTTGTTGACGCGGCGGATTTTTATTCACGGTTGCTTCAAAATTCGGCTCCCGGGCTCGACCGCGCGCAAATACAGTTCCGACTGGTCCGGTCATTGACGATTATTGGCCACAACGACGAAGCCGCGAGCCAGGCGCAGGATTTTCTTTCCCGTTACCCGGATTCGGATGAAACCCCGGAAGTGCGTTATTATCTGGCACAGGCCCTTCGGAAGCTGGGCCGGGATGACGAAGCGCTGCAGCAGGTTCTATTGTGCCTGCAACAGCAAAAGGCCAAATCCGGAAACGACCCCGCCGTTTGGACCTATTGGCAGCAGCGGGTCGGCAATGAGATCGGCAACCAGCTTTACCATGAAGGCGATTATATTCATGCGTTGGAAATCTATGTGGATCTCGCGCAATTGGATACGTCGGCCACCTGGCAGGTTCCGGTGGATTATCAAATGGGGTTAACCTACGAAAAACTGGCGCAACCGCAGCGCGCCACGGATACCTATAAGAAAATTCTCTCCCGCGAGGCCGAAATGGGGACGAATGCAACGCCCGGTATGCAGGCAATTTTTGGCATGGCAAAATGGAGGGTTGATTTCCTTAAATGGCAGATGAAAGCCCAGGCGGCGGATGTCGCGGTCGCCGCGACGGCAGTTAAAACCACAACGAACGCGACTAACAATTTCACGCAATGAACGATTCAATCGCACCCCAATTTGCCGCCGCGCTGAATACTGACTTGCGCGCTTTCGTCCGTATTTGTGAGGAAATTTTGTTGCTGGCACGGCGCGAACACGAGTCGTTGTCGGGCGCAGGTGATTACGAGCATCGCGAATTTGATCAGCGTCGCACGGAACTGCTGCCGGACATTGAATCGCTGCTGCGGAAATTTCGGGCGCATCGCGCGGCATGGCAAAATTTGCCGCAATCAACCCGCGATCGGTTCGAAGATTTGAAGCGCATGTTTCAAAACGTTCAAAACCTGGTGATGCGGGTCATGGTATTGGACCGTGAAAACCAGCAGGCGATGTTAAAGCGGGGCATGGTTCCCGTGCAGCATATTCCGCCCGCCGCAGCGCGGCAGCCGCATTACGTGGCGGATTTGTACCGCAAAAATACTTTGAGCGGTAAACAAATGAATTTATTCCCATCGGCTCACGAAGAACTGTCGAGCAATGGGTGAATAAAGTGTGAATAACAAATAAACCGGTGAACAACTCATGCCGGGGGGAGGGGAGTTGTGAATAGTGTGAGTACTGTTGGCAAGATTTTCGCGGTAAATCTTGCCGGGCCGGCAGGCGTTTGTTTTTATCCGTTCATCAGTTGAGAATTATGGCTATCGAGAAGATTATTCTATTGGAAGGGGACGCTGTTGTACGCAACAGCCTCGAGAACTACCTGCGGCGCTGCCGCTTTGACGTCGCCTCCACAGCCTCTGTTCCCGTCGCGCTCGAGTATTTGGGCCGGGACAATTTCGATGTTTTCTTCATGGACCTGAGCCTGCGCAACGGCCGGGGCACCGACCTGCTTCTCGAAATTCAAACGCGGGCCCAAAAACCGCTGGTTATCGTTACGACCAGCATCGGTTCGATCGAATCGGCGGTGGACTGCATTCGCAACGGGGCGTTTGATTACCTGATCAAGCCCTTCTCCAACGAACAAATTGAGATTGCGCTGCGGCGAATTGAGGATTTTTCACAATTAGTCCGGGTCAACCGTTTTCTGAGCCAGGGCCAGACTGAACGCGCGCCGCAATTGCTCGGGTGCAGCCCGGAGATCGATAATATCCGGCAGCTCGTGCGCAAGGTCGCGCGGACGCAGGCGACAGTGCTCATCCAGGGCGAAAGCGGCACGGGCAAGGAAGTGATTGCCCGCGAGATTTATCAGCAAAGCTCCCGCTCCAACGCGCCGTTTATCCGGGTGAACTGCGCGGCCATCCCGGAAAATTTGATCGAGAGCGAGTTTTTTGGGCACGAAAAAGGCTCGTTCACCGGCGCGCTGAACAAGCGGGAAGGGCGGTTTGAACTGGCGCACGGGGGAACTATTCTCCTGGATGAAATCAGCGAAATCTCACCGGGAACGCAGGCGAAGCTTTTGCGGGTGTTGCAGGAACGGGAATTTGAGCGTGTCGGCGGCAACCGAACCATCAAAGTGGACGTGCGTGTGATCGCCACCACCAACCGAAACCTCCAGGAGAGCGTCGAGAACAAGGAATTCAGGCAGGACCTCTATTTTCGCCTGAACGTCGTCCCCATTTATGTCCAGCCCCTGCGTCAGCGTCCGGAAGATATCCTGGTGTTAAAACGTGAATTCATGCGCTGTTTTTGCCGTCAGCACGGCATCAACGCCAAAGGATTTACGGAAGAAGCCAAGCGAGCGCTGATCTCCCACTCCTGGCCGGGAAATGTTCGCGAACTTCAAAATGTCATCGAACGCGCCATCATCCTGTGCGGCGATACTGGAATGCTCGCGCCCGAACATCTGGGATTGCCGTCGCCGGAAAGGCCGGTGGTCATTACGGCCCCAACCGTCAATTATTTGCCGGAGCCCGCTATTAGCCAGAGTGAGAGACGACTGCCGACGTTGGCCGAGATTGAGAAAAACCATATTCTGTCCGCGCTCGAATATTGCAAAGGAAATCGCACGCACGCGGCCAATCTGCTGGACGTAAGCATTCGCACGCTGCGCAACAAGCTGCATGAGTATAACGGGACGGCTCCGGGGCAACTTGGGATGAGTAGGGAGTTGGAAGTCGTTTAGGCGGTCCTCCTGGGTGTCGTTTCCAAAAATGTGTGTATAGGAAAGTAAACGGGAAACGACGCCGGGCGCGAGGGTGAAGGCGCGGTTTTATTGAGGAATTGAAAGATTTTGGCATGGCTGGCACGAAATGAAGGTCATCTATCGTTCAGCATCTCCAACCATTTGACGACAATTCTCACGGAGATACGGTGTGTTATTTCAAGTATTTTTTCGAGAGTCACCTGCGCGCCTATGCGCAGAGGCCTCGGCCAGTCCGTTACGCAGTGGCGACCGGCGGCGATGCGATGGCTGGCTGACGCCCATCGCCGCCGCTGGCCTAGGCCTCTGCGCATGGCACGGCGCGATGAGGTCCTTGCCATTTCGGATCAAAGGCTTGGCCGTGCTTAAGGACTCCATAAATCAATCGCAGCAGTTTGCGCATGGCGGCGCAGATCACCGTTTTGCCGCTTTTCCCCCGGGCGCGCAATCGCTCAGCCTGCGCGCGGATGATCGGGTTGGATCTGGAAGCGGTGACCGCGGCCATGTAGAGCGCCGCTCGCAAGGGACGCGAGCCCATTTTGCTGACGTGCGCAACGCCGCGAACGCTTTTGCCGCTGTCTTTTTTGCGCGGATCCAGTCCAGCCAGGGCCACCGCTTGACCGGCGTGGTCCAATTGCTCAGGAGGAGGCAATTCGGCCACCGCAGTGGCAGCAGTGATGAGACCAACGCCGCTGATCGTGTCCACCAATTCCACTTGCCGGTTCAGTTCCTGATGTTCTTTGAGGAATGTGGCGAGGGTGGCTTCGATTTCTTGGATGGTTTTGTCGAGTTGGCGAACGTGACGCCGGAGCAGCCGGGCCAGAGTTTTGGATTCGGTATGCAGACGATTTTGCAGACGCGAGCGTTGGCTGACCAGAAATTGACGCAGGCGGGTCAGTTCTTGCAATTGCCGCCGCTCGGGGGGAAGAGGCGTCCAAAGCCGGGGTTTCTGGGTGGCGCAGAATCGGGCAATGATCTGGGCGTCAAGCGCGTCGTTTTGGGTGCGCACCAGCAGGCTATCAGCATAGCGGCGGATGCGGCGCGGATTGACCACGCTGACCTGATGCCCTTGCTGATGGAGAAAAGCGGCCAGGGCTTCGCCGTAACGGCTAGTGGCTTCCATGCAGGCATGCACTTGAGGGCACCCTCCTGGCGCAGCCAGCGCTGGAGTTGCTTGAAGCCAGTCGGGCTGTTGGGGAACTGGTGTTGGGCAAGCAGTTGATCTTGCTGTGGATGACGCAGGCAAACGTCGAACTTGTCTTTGCTGATATCAATGCCAAGAATGTAATAGACTTTCATGTTATTGGATACGGACATGAGGTCTGGCTTGGGGAGGCTTCGGGCGCGAACTGGCTTGTAGAGGATCTGACGTGCATACAGGCACGCCGATCTGGATACGGTTCGTTCTGGCCGAAGACGGAGAGCTGGGTCCGATCTCCGCAGGAGCTCTTGTGGCTCAAGCGCGGCTTGGGTTTACCCAGCTCCCCTCCTCAAGCGTCCTCAAGGTGTCACCTTAATCGGCAACAGCCCAAACCTACAAGCGCGGCTGTGCTGAAAGCCAGCCGCAACGGCATAGCAAGCCGAAAATCCGAAAATCCACACCTCATCGCCAAGCCTCTTCGCTTAGAGCGTTTTAAAAAATAATGTGGCCGTTCGGAGCGAGGATTTTTGGTGTTTTGGCGAGGCTTCAGCGAAGGAGCATGTTTGAAAACCCTTTGACTAAAGCTGAAACGACGCCAAAACCCAAAAAGACCGCTTCCCCTTCTTTTTCTTCCCGAATGGCTACAGTATTGTTTAAAACGCTCTAAACGGCTTCCTCCTGCGCCAGGCTTCGGCGGCGGGACGGCGGACGAGCCGGAGGGCAGCGCGCCTCGTGATGGGACATTGGCGCACTGCGGCCACCGCGGTTCGCCAGATCGGAAAAGATGAAAAGGCAACATACCATTAGCCATCTCTGACCCATCTCTGACCTCTTCATGATGAGCACGTCTGTCCCCCGCAACCCGCAACGACTCTTTCAATTGTTTGGGATTGTAAAAGTTCAACGGCAACGCCTGCACTTGCGCGCCAAATGGATTTTCGCGATTCAAGGAGTTCGTCAGGGTGATGACAGCGTGACCCGCATCAAGCAAGCGGCGGGCGATGTAACGCCCGGGGTAACCAAACGCTCCTTTTACTACGGCAAGCTTTATGAGAGACTTGCAGTGAATCTATCCTGATGGAGCTTGGTGATATCTATAATGATGGCGCCAAGAAGCGGAGGCCAAAAATTTCAAAAGAAAAACGACATATTCGGTTCATAGCGAATGCAAAGGGACCTCGGAATCGTGACGTTTCATGGGGCAGCTTTCGTTTCAAAAGGACAATGCCATGGGTTGATCCTTTCACGACCGCATTGTACAGGATTGTTGTAATTCTATTGACTTGCTTCATTTGAGACGGACGCATTGGATACGTAAAAATCCCCGTCGGCTGACATTATAATCCAATTGGTACCTTGCCTCACCTCCAGGAGGCGGTCATGTCTGCGTGTCTGAGGTAACAGAATCGCTGACGTCCTATACAAAAAGTCCTTGTCCGTTGAGCTTAATACACCAGTCTCTATATAATCAGACAAATTTGTAAACGTTGCATTTGGATGAGCCTCACAATAAGCATTTATCTTTATCCTCACAGTATGTATGGACGACAAAAACTCAGCGTAGCTATGCACGCCTCGATCAAAATTCCGCCAAGAATAAATGTGTAGCAACGTAGCCGATCCTACTATAAACATAACACATGCACCGAGAGCGCGCGCCTTGGTCGTTCTCGCGGCCCAGACCATTGTTATGGAAAACAACACACCGATAAAAATAGAAAACACACGAAGTGGGAATTGGTGTATCCAAACGAGGTTGTAGAAAATATAGGCACAACTAAAGGCAAGTCCAAGCCAAAACAATATCTTGCGTATTTTCATGTAAAAGCTAGCCCGCCGTAGGTATCCAATCAGAATATACGGGCGGCAGTACGTTTGGAAATTCTTTGTTAACAGTGTCAATGAATATAAAGCTTGGAAATGGATATGTTGGATAAGCTGGATCGTTCAAATTTTGATTAGTCGTCATGATATGCCACCTTTTGCACGGCCCGACGTGCACAATTTGCCCATCTTGAACACAGACGCGACAAACTTCAAAATGAAGACACGTACTAAAAGCCCGTGGCTTATCATTGAAGAGCGCTGACGATTCTCCTGGAGGACCAAGCAGCGGCAAGGTGTCTCGGTAATACGGGGTGCTGCTGAAGCGCCCGCTGTCAACACGCGGAAACCCGCCGAAAGTTAAGCCTATTCCCTCGTCGTAGAGATTTCCGCCAATAACAACTTGGATGTATTTAATTGTTGTCCCATGACAAGGGCGTGCATTCCAGGTGGTCACGCCGGTCGTAAGGCCGAAAGGATCGAACTGATTAATTTCCTCATTTCTGACCAAAGCGTACAAGTTCAGACCGCCTCTTTCTTGAATGGGGTCCCTGTTTAGCCATCGTCCCAAGTTCGGATCATAAAAGCGTCTTTCGTAATAATATAACGCTGAATTATCATTCCAATACTTAGATGAAAACCGATACTTGTTAAAATTCATCAAAGGCCCGCTCATGGCAAGTGTGTTGCCGAAAGGGTCATAAAGATATTTTGCGGCAAGCTGCTGATTCGGGAAAATGAGGGCAGTGACGTTGCCATTGCCGTCCGCGTGGTAAAACGCCGTAGTCGGTGCACCGGGAATCTCTTGACCAAAGGTCGTCCGCGCGAGCAACCCACCGATGCCGCCGGCACCTTGTAAGCTCCCGCTTAGGTCCAGCCCGCGTGAATAACTGACCATCGGAACGTTGCCCGCATTGCGTTCCTCGATGACCACGCTTCCATCGTAAATGAAATGGACTTCATTGGTCAGCAGATACGAGTTGGAAGAAGGAAGATAGGCGTAATTGCGTTCGATTCTTCGGCGCATCTTGCCGTCGTAAGCAAAACTGTTGCTCCAGACGTTGGTGAGCCATGCCGCAATCAATTCATTTTCGTCGTCATAGGCGAAATTCCTGTAGCCATCGTTTGTGAGATTGCCGTTCAGGTCATAACCGTACGTGTTTGTCCCGAGCAGGTTTACCGTGATCGAATTTGTCGAAAAGTTCAGGGAGCTGTCTTCGCCGATGGCTGCGTAAATGTTTACTCCGTTGGTTGGCGTGAATCCGCCCAAAGCGAATGTCCCGTCCGCGTAGCGATTAGCGGTCAAACCATTAACCGTCACGCTCGTGGCCGGAATTGTCGTTGTCCCGGCCACCGTGAGCGTTCCCTGGTTGGTGGCGATCGTCAATTCGTTCAGATTATTGACGTTAAACGTTTGGATCAGGGCGTTGTTTGTCCGGAAATTCGCCGAGGCAACGCGAGCCCGTCCAGTAAATGATCCAGAGTTTGCCATAACCAAGCCTTCATGTTCTTCCTCGCGCAACCGAGACTTTGAGCTTAACAGAACGTTTTAATTTGTCCATTAGATTTCAAATACTTGAAGAAAATTGACATTGTTGTAAGGCGAAGGTGGAAGCCTCCGGGTTTAGGGAGGGTTCTAAAAAGTGTCAAAAGGTGGCAAATAAACCCGTTGAACATGGTCTGGGAGTGTGAGCATATGGGAGTGGGGACGAAACTAACGCCGAACGCCGAAGGAAGAAAAGGAAAAGTTGGAAGAGGAAACTGATTAAAATGAAGAACGTAGAAAAACAGAAGCAGCACGGCTCAAGAACCAACACAGCCGGACACGGCAACGTGCGGCACTGGTGGGCCACACGCACCAGGGGCAGCGCCGCTGCGATCCGATGCTTTCACTCGCAGCTGGGACGGAGTGCGCTCCGGCCAGGCCCTTCGCCGCTATTCTCGGACCGCTTCAACGCTTTATCGCCAGTGGCGCTGCCACCATTTCACCGCTCTTGCCGCGGCGTAGCGCAACGAAGACGGGTCAACGGCCCGCACCGAACTGTCTCCGGGCAAAATGCAATGGACAATTCAATTCCGTCACAAGAATCATGACCATAAGATGTTATGCAGGCATGGAACAATTGAATTGTCCCAAACATTCCCGATTGATGGGGGGACAGTTCTCTGCCAAAACGCCCTTCCAAATATCACAAATACAAGGCATTTCCGCTTTCATCCCTTCCCATTCATCCCATCTGTCCCTTTTTCGCGGCCAAAACGCATCGGGACTGACAAATAGATGGCCGCAGACCAAAATCGCACTATCGTGCGGCGGGGCAGTTAGTGGCTTGTTTTTTGGGCGGTTTACCCCGGAAGGACACGCATGGCCGGATTCTGTGTGCATATGATCTTGAGAATGAGGAAAACTGCCAAAACAAACAGGGACGTTCCGCCCAGCCTATGCCGCCGCGGCAATACTTCTCTGCCCGCCCCTCCTGTCCGCTATAGCCGCAGTCGCGACGGCGGAAGCCTTGGCGAAGTTGGGTCATCCTCTTCCTCATCGTCATCGTCAATTCGTTCTTATGTCTTGTCGCGCCGTCTGCCCGTTTCAACGCTTCACCGCTTCAACGCCACGAACTGTTTCTATAATCTTTCTTCACAGGTTTTCCCCTATTTCGAACTGTCCCACCTTCAAGCGAATGGGACAGTTGCTGGTTCGTCGCAAGAATTTAAAGAACAACAAGTTGCACGAAAATGGAGGATCCGAAACACAAAAAAAATTCCCGATTGATGGTGGGACAGTTCGCCTGGTCAATATCTTGACAAAAATAACAAAGAAGAGCTGCCGGATTCAAGCGAGCGAGCCAATCGCAGGTTTCCAAACCTGCGAGTCGTCCGAACGCAAGCGACTGCCGGGATTTTTCAGGTATATAGTTCAAACGCATTGAAAATTTTCGAGAACGCCGCACAAAAGAGGTCGGCAATATTTTCCCACCACTTGCTTAGTCATTTCAGAAAGCCGCGGTTTTATTGGGTTTTTCACACTGGCACCATCGTTGCTTAGCAATGGGTGGACGATTTTCATGATCGACGCTTTGTTTAACCAACCGAATTATCTGGCGGCCAAAAAAACGCTGGATGCGGTGGTTCTGCGGCAGGAAGCGATCGCGAACAATATCGCCAATTTGGAAACGCCGGGCTACAAGCGCGTGGATCTTGCGCCGTCATTCGAAACGGAACTGGAGCGGGCCTGCGCCTCTGGCGATTCTGGAGATTTGAATTCACTGAAGCCCACGCTGGCCGTGGATTCTACGGCTACGGCGAGCAGTTTGGACGGCAATACGGTGCATTTGCAGAACGAGTTGATGGAAATGAATCAAAATGCGGTGGCGCATTCCCTTGAAACGCAGCTGATCAGCGGCACGTTGCAACGGATGCAGATGGCGATCACGGGCAAAGATTGAAGATGAACACTTTTCATAGTTTGAGAATGAGGATGATAAGAGGTTTATGATTCAAACCCTCACTGGCATCCAAAACACGGCGGCGGCGTTGTCCGCCGAACAAACGCGGCTGGATGTCATTTCAGAAAATATTGCCAATGCCAACACAACTCATGGGGTGGACGGCAAACCGTACCAACGGCAGGTGGTCGTATTCGAATCGGCCTTGCAGAACGCGATGAATGCTGATGGTGGCGTTCAAATGCCAGCGGTCCAGGTGGCGCGCATCGAAAAAGAGGATGTTCCTCCCATCAAAATTTATGATCCAGGCAATCCGGCCGCCGATGAGAGCGGCATGGTATCGATGCCGAACATTAACATTAACGAAGAAATGGCCGACATGATTTCGGCCTCGCGCACGTATGAGGCCAATTTGGCTGTGGCAAAAAATGCCCGGACGATGGCCATGGAGACACTATCGATTGGTAAACACTGATCACCGGTACTATGAGAGCACGCTAAAGCGTGGACACCGAACATGACGCCACCGATTCCAGCGATAAATCCGGTTACAGGCGGCGGAATGCCGTTGAGCGCGATGACGCCGGAAGCGACGCCGTTGCCCTCGGCGCGCATTGAAATGCCGGAGGAACTGAGGGAGGCGGCTCAAACCACGGCCGCTTCTCCGACGGCCGATTCCTTCTCGTCCATGTTAGGGCAGATGGTGTCTGACGTGAACACGCAGCAGAAAGTCTCCGCCCAGGCGGTCAGTGCTTTGCAGAGCGGGCAAAATGTGCCGCTGCATCAGGCGGTTATCTCTATGGAAGAGGCAAATGTGTCGTTTCAATTGATGGTAGAGGTCAGGAACCGGTTGATGGATGCATACCAGGAGATCATGCGGATGCAGATTTAGTGTGCCGAGAAATTAGTCAATGAATCAAAATCTTTCGAAATTGCTGGCGCAGTTGCGCGCCATTTGGAGCCAGCTTGGGGCCAGCCAGAAAATGACCGTGTTGGCGGCGACGTTTGTGCTCGTGGGCGGGTTGTCGGCGCTCTCCATATGGTCGTCCCGCGCCGACTATGGCCTGCTTTACGGCGGACTGTCCGACAGCGAAGCGGCCAAAGTCATTGCCGCGCTCGACGACGCCAAGGTCTCCTATAAAACCGGCAATGGTTCGATCTACGTTCCAACCGACAAAGTTTACACACTGCGGATGGAGCTGGCTGGAAAAGGCATTCCCAGCGGCGATGGCGTGGGATTCGAGATATTTGACAAGCCAAATTTTGGGATCTCGGACTTCGTGCAACACGCCAATTATACCCGTGCCATCGAGGGTGAACTGGCGCGAACGATCGGCCAGCTTGATGATGTGGAAGCCGCTCGGGTGATGATTGTGCAGCCGGAAAACCGTTTGTTGCTCGACAAAAGCACGTATCCCACGGCTTCGGTTTTTGTGCATGTGCGAAGCCATTCGGAATTGTCGCAGCAGTCCATCAATTCGATTCGTTTTCTCGTGGCGAACTCGGTGGAAGGCCTTAAGCCCAACCACGTGGCGGTGGTGGACAATCTGGGCAACGTGCTCGCTGAGAATACCGACGATGGCTCGCTCACTGGCCTGACGGACACCCAATTGGCCGCGCGGCGCAATTTGGAACAATATCTGGCCAAAAAAGCGCAGGACATGCTTGAAAAAGTCGTCGGCCCCGGCCAGGCGGTCGTGCGGGTCTCGGCGGACATCAATTATGACACGATGACGCAGACGCAAGAGAAGTTCGACCCGGACGGCCAGGTCATCCGCACCGAAACTAAGAACGAAGAAAATAACGATTCCAGTACCGCGAACACGGCTTCAGGACCAGTGGGAATCACCGCCAACATCAACACGAACTCAACGCAAGCCGCAAACAGCCCGGTCAATAATTCCCAGAACCACAAGACCACTTCGACCACCGAATACGAAATCGGCAAGACGACGAGCAGCCTTGTCCAGAACGCCGGGGGGATCAAGCGATTGACGGCTTCGGTGACGGTGTCGGAGCAAATGGAAGGCACAGGCGCGGACCGCAAGCCAGTAGCGCGGACGCCCGAACAAATTGATGAATTGACCAAGCTGGTGTCGAGTGCGCTCGGCATCGATGCGACCCGTGGCGACACAGTTTCGCTCGAAGAGCTGCCGTTTAATGATGACTACGCGACCGGCATCACGACTGAGTTGAACAAAGAGCAGCAACAGGATTTTTGGATTGGCCTCGGGCGCAACGCCGTTTATCCGGTCCTGGGAATCGCAGCTTTGTTTGTTTTACTGCGCACATTCAAGCGCACGCCCATCCAGGAAATTCCTATCGGTGTTCCCGTGGGCCGGCTCATTGCGAAACAAAATGGCAATGGCAATGGCAACGGCAACGGTCATGGGCATCACGGCGACGATTTCGAGCCCCAGCCGGGAGTTGTGACGGTGGAAGTTTTGAACCGTTTAATCAAAGAGAATCCCGCGAACATGACCCAGGCCATTCGCGATTGGATGAATAAAGGCCGAACCTCGGAGAATTAAAAATGCCAGCCACCGTTGAACCCACGGAAGCCCCGGCCGAAGCCGGAGCGTTGAACAAAACTCAAAAGCTCGCCGCGTTGCTGGTCATGCTCGGGTCCGATAGCGCAGCTGTGATACTTAAGCAGTTCCAGCCCCGTGAAATCGAAGCGGTCTCCCGCGAAATGACACGCTTCAATTTGATTACGCGTGGCCAACAGCAGGAAATTCTCATGGAATTTTCAGATGTCGCCGTGGCGGCCAGCACGTCGGTTTCGGCCGGCGTGGAAGTAACGCGCAATACGCTCGAAAAAGCGCTGGGCAGTTTCAAAGCAAGCGATGTTTTGGGCCGCATCACGTCCATTCGCGCGCCAGTTGGGGCGATGCAGGGCATTGCCGAAATGGATCCGCGTCACATTTTTAACCTGTTAAGGGACGAAAGAGCGCAGGCGATTACCTTTATCATCAGCCATCTCTCCCCTGAAAAAGCCGCCCAGGTCTTGAATCTATTGCGGCCTGAACAGCGCGAGCAGGTCATTGAACGGCTGGCGACCCTTGCGCCGACGCCGGTTGAAGTTGGTGAAAAAGTGGTCGCCGTGCTGAATGCCAAGCTGGGCGTCAAACAAACGCGCGCATTGGAACAAACCGGCGGCATCACGAGCGTGGCCGATTTGCTGAATGCGATGGACAAGACGGTGAGCAAATCGTTGCTGACGAACATCGAAGGACGTAACCCGGATTTGTCTCAGGCCATCCGCAAGAAGATGTTTACCTTCGAAGACCTGCTCTCATTGGATCCTCCGTATATCCAACGCATCATGCGCGAAATTGATACGCGCGACCTGACGGTTGCCCTCAAGAAAGCCACCGAACCGCTCAAGCGGCTGCTCCTGTCCAACATTTCGCGCCGCGCCGCCGCGTCAGTGCAGGAAGAAATGGCGTTTTTGGGCCACGTCAAAGCCCGCGATATCGAGGCAGCCCAATTCCGGATCATTGATATTGTCCGCAAATTGGAGGCCGAAGGGGAGATTGAGATAGACGCATCAAAATCTGCCGAGTCCGAGTATGAAATGGTCTAAAACCGTCACGTTCCAGCAACCCGTCGCCGACGTGCGCCTGGTGGCCAGGGTTCCGGCTGTCGAGGCGCCGGACCCGGGGCGCGAGCGTGAGAAGGCCGCTTATGAGCAAGGCCGACGTGATGCGGAGCAGCATTTGGAGCAGCAACTTTTGCAGCATCGCAATGAGATCGTGGAGTTGCAGAACGGCGTTGTTCATTCGATGTGCGAACTGCTGCCCAAGATGAGGCATGAGATGGAATCGGCCCTGATTCAGCTTTCCCTGGAATCGGCGCAAAAAATTGTCGGCGGCCTGCCGATTAACGCAAAGATAGTCGAAAAAGTTGTGCGCGAAGCGCTTGACCAGGTCCAGGACACGGCAGAAGTTGCCGTTCAACTTCATCCCGACGATTTCGCGCTGTTGCGAAAGCACAAGTCGCCGTTGCTGAAGGATTCTTCGGAAACCGGTCCGATTCGCTTTGTCGCCTCGGCTGAAGTCGGTCGTGGAGGGTGCATCGTGCAGACGCGATTTGGGCTCGTGGACGCATCGCGCGAGACCAAGATTGAGCAACTTCGGAAGGCGGTGAATTTATGACCGCAACGACATCCACTCCGGCGAGCAATCGCCTGAGTCACGCAATTCAACGCGTTCGCGATGCTCGAGTGACTGAAACGTGCGGACGGGTGGTGCAACTCATTGGGTTGGTCGTGGAATCTGAAGGTCCGCATGCCGCTGTTGGTGAAGTTTGTCACATCCAATCCGGAAAGCACGGTGCGACAACGCTGGCAGAGGTGGTTGGATTTCGGAACCATCATTTGCTGCTCATGCCGCTGGGAGAAATCCATGGGATTCATCCTGGCAGCGAAGTCATTGCCACAGGCACGCCATTGCGCGTGGCGGTGGGGAGCGCGCTCAAAGGACGCGTGATTGACGGATTGGGCAATCCGATTGACGGCCTTGGCCGGGTCGCAGCTGAGCAAAGTGTGGGATTGAAACTAAGCCCGCCGCATCCTTTGAAGCGGCAGCGCATCACGGATGTCTTTCAAACTGGAATCAAAGCGATTGATACATTTGTGCCCTGCGGACGCGGCCAGAGGCTCGGTATTTTTTCCGGCAGCGGTGTCGGCAAATCCACTTTATTGGGAATGATGGCCTCCCAGGCTGAGGCGGACGTCAACGTCATAGCGCTGATTGGCGAGCGCGGACGCGAGGTGCGGGAATTCCTGGAGCGGGACCTGGATGAGCGCGGCAGGAAAAAATCGGTGGTGATCGTGGCCACTTCCAATGAACCCGCCCTCAACCGGGTCAAAGGAGCCTTTCTTGCGATGGCTGTCGCGGAATATTTCCGGGACCACGGCCAGAACGTGTTATTGATGATGGACTCGGTCACGCGTTTTGCGATGGCGCAACGCGAAATCGGCCTGGCAGTAGGCGAGCCGCCAACGACGCGCGGATACACGCCGTCGGTTTTTTCGCTGCTGCCGCAATTGCTGGAGCGCGCCGGAACTAGTGAGCGCGGTTCCATCACTGGATTATTTACGGTGCTCGTGGAAGCGGATGATATGAATGACCCAATCGCGGATGCCACACGCTCTATCCTCGACGGTCACATCGTATTGACCCGTGAACTGGCGACGCAAAATCATTATCCGGCGATTGATGTTCTGGAGAGCGTCAGCCGGCTAAATCGCGACTTGTTAAATGCGGAACAACAAAACCGGGCGGTTGTGGCCCGCGAACATCTGGCCGTCTATCGCAAAAACCAGGACTTGATCAACATCGGCGCGTATCCGGCCGGGACAAACCCGGCGATTGACCAGGCCATCCGGCTCAACGGCCCGCTGATCCGATTTTTGCGGCAGGGGGTCGCGGAAGGCTTTTCAGCCGCCCAGAGCTGGAGCCTCCTCACGACCACGCTTACTCCGGCCGCACCCGAAAAGGCACCCGCGCCAAAAACTAAATCGCAATGAAAACATTTCGCTTTCCCCTTGAACCGTTGCGGGTCTTGCGCCGGCAAAAGGAGCGGGTTGCCCAACAACGTTACGCGCGGTTGTTGACCGCCTCCAATACGGCCGCCGTACAGTTGGAAAAGGCAACCGGCGAACTGGCCCGGGGCCGGGAGGTTTATACGCGGGAACTGAACGAGGGCGTGACCGCCGCGAGAATCATGAATTTGCGGACCTGGTGCATGGCGTTGGAAATCCACCAGCACGAGCGCAGGGCGGCATTTACGGAAGCGCGTCGAATCTCGCAAGTTGCGCTCAATGAAATGAACGGCGCGCGACGTGAACGCGAGGGATTGGATCGTTTTTATGAAAAAGCCCGGCGCGCCCACGCGCGGGAAACGTTGCGCGAAGAACAAAAGAATTTCGATGAACTGGCAGTGCAAATGGCGGGCGCAGGCCTGTTGCAGTCCAGTTTGGCTGACAATTTATCACAAGCATGATTCGCTTTCTAAAATCCGGCTGGTTCGTCGCCTTGCTTGGGGGCGTCCTATATATGGCGACCACGATATTCGTTTTGAGTTCGTCGAAATTTGCGGGCGCGCAGTTTATCAAGCCGGATTATTCGGCCAGCGATGACCCGTCCTGGAGATTCCGGAACCCGGAATTCAATGAATGGATTTCACAAGTCCAAAATGAGAAGGCCCGGCTGGACCTGCGCGAACAGCAAATGGACGAATGGCAAAAGCGGCTTAATACGGAGCTTCAGGAAATGTCCCTGGTTACGAAGACGGTATGGCAGCTGCAATCGAATTTCGACCGGGACGTCGTGCGCTTTAAATCGCAGGAAACCACCAATGTGAAACTGCAAGCCAAGCTGATCTCCGCCATGACGCCCGAGGGCGCGGTTTCCATGTTTGCTCAAATGCCCGACGACAACGTCGTCCGCATCTTGTTCGTCATGAAGCCGGACGAGGCGAGCGCAATCCTCGACACATTGAGCAAATCCGGCGAAGCCAGGAGAGCAGCGCTGCTGACTGAACGCCTTCACCAGGTGCTGCCAGACGCAACGCCGGCGGCTGCAACCTTCTAGAGCTGTGACAAATTTAAACATATTGGCGATGGCGAATTCGGGTGCGCCGCAAAACAGCGAGGCAGGGCAAGCCGACCCAGCCGCCTCCGCGGGCGGTGCCGGTGCCTTTGCGGATTTGATGGCCCAGGCATTGTCTGCCGGATCGCAGCTTCCAAAGGGGAATCCGCTTGCGGGTCAAATCGACGTCGAGATTGGCGGCAACAACGAAACGCCGTTGCCTAAACTTCCGGCACAGCTTCCGAATCCTAACGCCGGGAAGAACCCATTGAAGGTTGTCTCTTTACAGGAATTAGCGGGACATTCTGTTGCCCCCCTGGTGACAGGAACGAAGCCCGACGCACAGGGGAGCGTCGTAACTGTGGGCAAATCCGTGGAAAAAGGTGGCGAGAACACTAAAGGCCCAAAGGATTCACCATCGCAGCCAGGACAAGCGAGTGCGCCTCCCGGTCTTCCGGGAATTCCGACGAACCAAATTATTGCGGCGGTGCCGCTACCTAATTTTGTTCCCGTACAACCTGTAAAATTGAAACCGGACCCGGCATCGGCTGGCCCAAAATTGCCCGCCCCCGATGAAGGCCCAGCCTTAGCGGCCGCGGCAGGGCAAACGAAGAAAATTTCCGGGACGGTCCCGAACGTTTCCACTTCGCGGTCCCCGTTGAAAGAGGTTGTTTCCGCAGGCGAACCGCCTACCGCCGCCATGTCGAGTTCAATAACTACGAAAGTTGTCGGAACGACGGAGAAAAATGAAGAACCAGCGACTCCACTCGATGCGTCAGTGAATCTCTCGCAGGTAAAATTAACTCCAGATCGCGCCGATCATCCATCGACAACTCAAATTGCTGCGGGTGAGCGGGATGCCGAATCGCCGCCTGACACTAATGGCATATCCATTGCTAAACAGGACATAACGGTGAAACACACGGAAAAAGCGAACAATATTGCCGGGCAAACTGAGAAAGTTTTGCCGGGTAACGCAAGTCTTGCGGCGCAGGCGAGCTCGCGGTTGCCGGTTTCGGTTCATCCGGAACAAGTAGCGGCGACAGCTCAAATAAGTTCGGATGCGCCGGAGGATTCAAGTGCCGCTTCGGTAATGACGGTTCAAGCAGCGCCAACGGTGTCTGCCCCCAACGCGCCGGTGGTGGAGCGCATGCAGGAGATGATGACGCTGAATGCAGTTCGATTAAGCGATTCCGGGAACAATTCGATGCAAGTGGTCATTAAACCCGACTCCGGAACGGAATTGTCTTTGGAATTGCGCCAGCATGGAGGCAGTGTTGAAGTCCAGGCAGTCCTGCAACAAGGCGATTTTCATCACTTGAACCAGCAATGGCAGGATCTTCAGCATCGCCTTGGCCTGCGCGGCATTCAGCTCGCGCCTTTGGCGGATAATGCGACCGGTTCGCACGCCGGCGCGGACGGATCCTTTCAACAAAGACAGCAAAAAACCGCTGAGGCGGTCGATAATTTTCATTTTGCCGCTGCGCCCGCAACGCCGATTGTTCCGACGATGGCGCAAGCGCCGGTCATCGAGCCGGCCCGAGCGCCGCACGGTTGGGAGACATGGGCCTAGTATCCAATGAAATGAAATAAATTATGTCCACCACATCCGCTGTAAATACACAGTATAACAATGTTGCCAGTAACGCGACCTCAAGCGATAGCGTTTCCGGGGGGCCGCAGCAAACACTGTCGCAAAATGATTTCCTGAAGCTATTGGTGGCCCAAATGGAAAACCAGGACCCGCTGCAGCCACAGTCCGACACTCAGATGGCCGCGCAGATGGCCCAATTCACTTCGCTGACGCAGACGACGGCGATGTCGTCCTCACTTTCCGCGATGCAGGCGAACAGTTTGATTGGCGCCACGGTTGTATTGCAGGAACCGGACTCGAATCAGACAACCAGCGGTGTGGTTCAATCCGTCGTGATGGGAGCTGAATCGTCCGATGGGACGCCTCAAGTCGTGGTGAATGGAATTTCGTACGATTTAAGCCAGGTACTGGCCGTTACGCCGACGGTCGCCCAAACACCCACGTCATCGTCAAACTAAACCATCAACCAAAAACAAAACTATGCTTCTTTCAATGGATTCGGGCGTGAGCGCCCTTGATCAATTCCAGCAGGACCTGGATGTGATTGGAAACAACATCGCGAACGTGGACACGGTCGGGTTCAAGTCGGCCAACGTCGAATTCGCGGACGCGTTGAGCCAGACCATTGGTTCAAACGCAGCCGGCTCTGAACAAGTCGGGACCGGTGTCGTTACCAGTTCCATTACCAACACGTTCACCCAGGGTTCCATCACCAACACCGGTGTGCCCAGCAATCTGGCCATCAATGGAAACGGCTTTTTTGTGGTCAAGGACCCCTCGAGCCAGGAACAGTATGTCACACGTGATGGTGATTTTTCGGTCAACTCCAGCGGCTATCTTGTAACCAGCAACGGAATGATGGTCCAGGGCATCACCCCGCCCGGCGGCACAGCCACCGGCAACATCCAGATTTCAAACGCCCTCGCGCCCGGCGGTAATACCTCCGCGGTCCAAAGCTACACGATTGGCTCCGATGGGACGGTGAATATTCTATTGGCGGACGGCACTGAATTCGCGGGCGGACAAATTACGCTGCAAAATTTCACGTCCCCAACGCAGCTCATCAGTGTGGGTAACAACCTTTACAACGGAATGGCCAACGCCGGACCATTGGCGGCGGCGGTCGCTCCCGGCAGCAATGGCCTGGGCAACCTGGTATCGGGCTCATTGGAAATGTCTAACGTGGATTTGGCCAGCCAGCTCACCGACCTCATCACCGCGCAGCGTGGATTTGAAGCAAACGCTCAAACCGTTACCACTAGTAATGAGATTCTCCAGGATCTCGTGAATTTGAAGCACTGATTTCATGCCCGAAGAAGACGTCAAAGCAGAGGAAAAGGCCGAAGAGGCGGCGCCGTCAGCTGCCGCCCCAAAGTCTGGCGGTTTTGGGTCATGGCTACCGCTCATCATTACGATCATATTGATGCCGGCCCTGGCTTTCGGAGTGGCCCAATTTGTTATTTTGCCGCAGCTCCAAAAAGGACTTGGCATCAAGACCGAAACCCCGTCCAGCAGCAGCAGTAGTAGCGAATCCAAAAAAGAATCCCCGGGAGCCAAACAGCAAACCGTGATGATGAATAAAATGCTGGTGAATGTGGCCGGCACCATGGGCGCGCGGTATCTGCTGGTCAGCATTTCGGTGGCCGGAACGGCAACCGACTTCAAGGACAAGATGACGGAACACGACGCGCAATTGCGGGACATGGCGTGCGGAGCATTGGCGACCAAGACGCTTGCCGACCTGGAAAAGCCCGGGGCAAGGAATTTGATACGCACCGAATTGATCAACGGATTTAACAATATCCTTGGGGATTCGATGGTGCAGGACATTTATTTCACCGAGTTTGCCATCCAATAAAAATGAGCGATGCCGCACCACCCAGTGAAGTTTTTGTGCTGACGGCCAAAGGTGGCCGTGAACGCCGGCCGGCCGGGGACATTCGCGGACACGATTTCCGGCAGTCCGGATTTCTTGCGCCCAGCGAATTGCGTCGGATTCGGCAGCGGCATGAGCAATTTATTCGTTCGCTCGCGGCGCGGCTCGCTATTTTTCTGCGACTGGAATTCAGCCTCCAACTTTCAAAGGTCCAGATCGGCGGGTACCAGAATTTCGTCGAGAATCTGCCGAGCCCGACTCACATCACATTATTCAAGACTGATCCGCTCAAAGGGGTGGGGCTGCTGGTGATTCCGCCGCGACTGGGTTTGACTTTGGTGGATCGTTTGCTGGGCGGCGCCGGGCAAAGCACGGAAGAACCACGTGAATTGAGTGAAATTGAAACGGCCCTGATTGACCAGGTCGCTTCGCTGATCATTGGCGAGTGGTGCAATCACTGGCCGGAAATGCGCGGCCTGCAGCCGTCGCTCCTGGGCCATGAAAACAACAGCCGCTATTTGCAAACCGCGGCGCCGGATACTGCGATGTTGATTTTGACCATGAACGGCGGTGTTGGCGAACAGTCAGAACCGATTCAGATCGTTTTCCCGTACGCGACCGTCGAACCTCTTGTTCGGTTGCTTTCACCGTCACTGCCGGCGGCCGAGACGCCCGCGCGCGCATCGCGCCCGAAGTGGAACACACAATTCAATGAGATCAGGGTGCCCGTTGTTGCCGAATGGCAGGGCTTAAGAATGTCTGCCGGCGAAATCTTACGGCTCAAAGCAGGGGATTTGATCGCCCTGGACCCTGCTTGCGCCGCGCAAGTGCACCTGCGCTTGAACCAGGTACCCAGGTTTATCGGACGTCCCGGGACCTCCGGCGGCAAGTGGGCCGTGCAGTTGACCGCCATTAACAACAATACTATTTCATGAACGCTACCGCCGAGAATCCGGCAAATCTGAATGTCGTCCTGGACGTGCCCGTAAGCCTGACCATCGAACTGGGCGGTTGCCAGCTGCCGATGCGGGAAATTCTGCAACTGAACATTGGTTCGGTCGTTCAGCTCGATAAACCCGCCGATGCTCCGGTCGAACTGAGTGTCAATGGAAAGCTGATCGCTCGCGGCGAAGTTGTGGTCATCGAAGACCGCTTTGGCGTCAAAATCACCGAGGTCATTGGCAGCTCAAATCCTGTGCCGGCGTAAATGAATATTGACCGGACAAAAAATCTTTGCCGCTGGATCGGATACCTCGTAAGCCCATTTTTTCTGACGTTGACCGCTTGCGGCGGCCAAACCAATGTCGTCACCACGCCTTTCATTGCGCCGGCGCTGCCTGATGCCGGAGTTTCGCTTTTGCGTGTGGCCGGGGCCATGGTTCTGGTCATTGGGATTTTTTTGGGCGGTGTATGGATGTTCAAAAACTGGCGGCGTCTGGCACTGCAACAGGGTCGGGGCCCGAAGTTGCAGGTGCTGGAAACGCGTCCGCTGGGCGGACGGAATGCGATCTACGTACTGGCTTACGAACAACAGCGGTTTTTAGTTTCAGCGTCGCCTTCGGGCGTCAGTCTATTGAGTCATTTGCCTGCTGCGACCGATAATGAGGCAGCGGATGGAGCGCCCGGGGTTTCCAGGCCGGCGTTTACGCAAGTGCTCGCGCAGGTGCTTAAAGGCAAATGAAAAAGCACCTCAAATTCCTTGGTTGCCTGGCGCTATTTGTCTTTTTGACGCTGACAGCGTCAGCGCAGACAAATTCCGCGGCAACGAGCAGCGCCGCCGGTTTCGTTCCGGTTTCCATTACCCTGGGAGGCAGCAATGAGACGCCGGACGTGGACGTGAGCATCCGAATATTGTTTTTCCTGACGCTGCTCACGCTGGCGCCTTCAATTCTCCTCTTGATGACCTGTTTTACGCGCATCGTCATTGTTCTTTCGTTTGTGCGCAGCGCGTTGCAATTGCAGGGGACCCCGGCGAACCAAATCATCATCGGGCTATCCCTGTTCATGACGTATTTCATCATGGCGCCGGTTTGGGACAACATCAATCAGCAGGCAGTCGTCCCGTATCGGGCGCACCAAATTTCGAGCCAGGAAGCGTTGGACCGGGCATCGGGCCAGATGCGGACGTTTATGCTCAAACAAACGCGGCCCGCCGACGTGGAGCTTTTTGTTTCAATGGCGAAAATGCAGCCGACGTCACCGGACCAATTGCCCATCCGGGTGGTCACTCCCGCGTTCATTGTCAGCGAACTTCGCACGGCCTTCCAAATGGGCTTTTTGATTTATGTGCCGTTCATTTTGATAGACATCGTGGTGGCCACGGTGCTGATGAGCATGGGAATGATGATGATGCCTCCCATGATGGTCTCGCTTCCTTTGAAATTGTTATTGTTTGTGCTCGTGGACGGCTGGGCGTTGGTCGTGCAATCGCTCGTCCGGAGCTTCGGAACCTGAATTTTTTATGAACCCTGAATTCGCAATCGAGTTATTGAAGAGCATGATCTACCAGGCGCTGAGCATCGCGGCGCCGATTCTGATCGCGGCGATGGTTATCGGCCTGGCGGTCAGCTTGTTTCAGGCCGTGACCACTATCCACGAGCAAACGCTGACGTTTGTTCCCAAGGCCATCGGTGTTATTGGAATTCTTCTGCTGCTCATGCCGTGGATTGTGCGTTCGTTGGTAGAATTTACCATCGGCGTCATCCAGAAAATGCCGCAAATGGCGCAGTAGATGTCCGTGGATTTTTACAACTGGATGCTGGTGTTTTTGAGGCTTGGGGCATTTCTATTCGTGCTGCCGTTCTTTTCAATGATGAATTTTCCAGTGACTTTGCGCGTCGCCCTCGGCGCCCTTGGAGCACTGCTGATAGCGCCAACGTTGCCGGCGTTTCATCTGGAGAAGCTGGATTTTCTTTCGTTGTTTGGAGTCATGATCCAGGAAATCGGTGTTGGACTGCTGCTCGGCTTTGTTTCCTGCATGATTTTCTATGCGGTCGAGCTGGCGGGAAATTTTATTTCCACTGAGTTGGGATTGAACACAGCCGCCATTCTGGACCCGGTGAGCGGGCAGTCTTCCCAGTTGGCCGGAACCACGTTGCTCTTTCTCGCTACGGTCATCATGTTGACGCTTAACCTGCATCACTGGATTTTATTGGGCTTTCAGGAAACATACACGGTCCTGCCCATGGGAGGCGTGCACCTTAACGATGCGGCGTTTGAAACTGTGGTTTCCGGGACGAGCCACATTTTCATGATCGCCCTCCAGATCTCAGCGCCGGTGATAGCGGTTTCGTTTGTGATCACGCTCATATTTTCCGTTCTCAGCCGCGCGGTTCCGGAAATGAATGTTTTTTCCGAAATGTTCGGGTTCAGGATCATAGGCGGATTGATTGTTTTTGGCTTCACCCTCCAGCTTTCCGCCCAATATGTCGTCAATTATTTAAATCGGCTGCCGCAGGATTTGCTATCGGTGGCCCAAATGCTCGGAGGCAAATAATATGCCCGACCAAACGGGGGAAAAGACTGAGCAACCGACACCACGCAGGCTGGAAGACGCGATCAAAAGAGGTCAGATCGCCCGAAGCAGCGAGGTCCAGACCGTATTTGTGCTTATGGGCGCGCTGGCAGCGATGGCGTTTGCCGGCCGCGAAATTTGGCAGCAGTTTGTCAGCGTTATCGTCCTGACTCTCGGTCACCTGCATGACACCACCGTCACGATGGACTCATTGCAAGGCTATGGCGTCAGCGGGGTTTTTGTTTTATTGAAATGCGTGGGGCCAATCGTCCTGGCGACCGCGCTCGCGGGACTGGTTGCAGGCGGCATTCAAAATAGATTTAATACAGCCTCAGAGGTCCTGACCCCCAATTGGGAGCGCGTGAATCCGGTGGAAGGCTTTAAGCGGTTGTTCTCAGTTCGAATGTTTGTTCCCACACTGGTCGGGATCGTAAAGTTCGTTTTCATTCTGGCTGTGACCTGGAGCGAGATCCGCACCGTCATGAATGATCCGGTTTTCACATCAGCGGTCAGCGCCTGGCGCCTGGCGCAATTCCTGGGACAAACGTGCCTGCAAATTTTTCTCCGCGTCGGTCTGGGGCTCTTTGTCATCGCCGCCGCTGATTATGGATATCAATTCTGGCGGACCAACCGCGATTTGATGATGACCAAAGAGGAGTTGAAGGAGGAAATGAAAAACTCCGAAGTCAACCAGCGAGTCAAAACGGCCCGGCGAAAGCGCCGGATGGCGTCCAAAGCAAAGGCGTTGGCGGAAGTTCCAAAGGCGGACGTCGTGTTGACCAATCCGACTCATATCGCCATCGCTCTTCGTTATGATCGCAAAACCATGCGGGCGCCAAAAGTGATCGCCAAAGGCATCCGCCTGAACGCGCAAAAAATCCGTGAGATCGCGCAACAACATCAGGTCCCGATCGTGGAAAACAAACCGCTGGCCCGGATGCTTTTCAAACATGGACGAGTCGGTGGCGAGATTCCTGCTGAACTCTACGCGGCGGTGGCGGAAATCCTTGCGTGGGTGTACCGGGTCAACCGCTATCGGTATTACGCGGAGCAAAACCAAACTTAAAAACGAATGGGTGCATTGAGTGACAGAATGCGGAAATTGCTGCGATACGGCGATTTATGGCTGGTTGTGGCGCTGCTGGGCACGATCCTGTTGCTGATTTTGCCGGTTGCGCCGGCCATTTTGGATTTGTTGCTGACCGGTAGTATCAGCATTTCGCTGCTAACACTGCTGGTCATTCTTTACCTGCGGACTCCGGCAGAATTTACCGGGTTCCCCACGCTGCTGCTTTTCATCACCCTGTACCGCCTCGGCCTCAACGTTGCCGCGACCCGTTTGATTTTATTAAACGGTTATGCCGGCCACATCATCCAGGCGTTTGGCAATTTTGTGGTGCAGGGAAATTACGTCGTCGGCCTCGTCGTCTTTTTAATTCTGGTCCTGATCAATTTTGTGGTCATCACCAAGGGCGCCGGCCGTATTGCGGAAGTGGCCGCCCGGTTTACGCTGGACGCATTGCCCGGCAAACAGATGGCGATTGACGCTGAATTGAATGCGGGACTCATCAATGAAGCAGAGGCCCGAAGCCGGCGCCGGGTGTTGGAGGAGGAATCGGATTTTTACGGCGCCATGGACGGTGCCAGCAAGTTTGTCCGGGGAGACGCCGTCGCGGCCATTCTGATTACGCTCATCAATATCATCGGCGGATTCGCGGTGGGTATTGTGCAAAAAGGAATGACCGTTAGCGAGGCGCTGCAACATTTTACGATTTTATCCATTGGCGACGGCCTGGTATCGCAGGTTCCGGCGCTGATCACGTCAACTGCGGCGGGCATTTTGATTACGCGGGCCACGGCGAAGAACGATCTTGGCCGGGAATTGGGCCGCCAATTGTTGTTTTATCCAAAGGCATTGACGATTCTTTCGGTAATGCTTGGCGTGTTGTCGATCGTCCCTGGCCTGCCGATGCTGCCATTTCTGACGCTGGCGATTTTGACGGGAATGCTTTCGTATTCGATTCATCGGCACGGCACACCGGAATTGGCGGGGCCGGGCGCGCCGGCCCTGGGTGGGGGTTATGCCAAACCGGGTGAAACTAAAGCGGTGGGGCGTCCGCTTGGCAGCGAGGCAAAGCCCTCCGACAAGATCGAAAACCTGCTGACCCTCGATACGCTCCAAATTGAATTGGGCTACGGTCTGGTGGCCCTGGCGGACACAAAAAAGGGCGGTGATTTGCTGGACCGCGTTACCGGCGTGCGGCGGAATTTCGCGCAGGAAATGGGCGTATTGGTTCCCGCAATCCGCTTGCGTGACAATTTGCAATTGGGGACGAATGAGTATCGATTTTTGCTTAAGGGCAATCCCGTGGCCCAGGGCCAAATCATGCCGGGCCATTGGCTGGCAATGAATGCGACGAACAGCAAGACGACTTTGAAAGGCGTTCCAACGGTCGAACCGGTTTTTCAACTTCCGGCGACATGGGTGACCAACATCGAGCGGAAATCCGCCGAGATGGCCGGGTATACTGTCGTGGACGCGCCTTCGGTGCTGGTCACGCACCTTTCAGAAACGGTCCGTCGCAGGTGCCATGAAATTCTGACGCGCCAGGATGTGCAGGTCCTGCTCGACCACCTCAAGCAAACGAATCCTGCCGTAGTGAACGAATTGATTCCGGCGCAATTGAGCATTGGACAGGTTCAACGGATACTGCAGAACCTCCTGGCCGAAGGAATTTCAATTCGTAATCTTGCGGGAATCCTGGAAAAAGTCGGCGATTACGCGGCTTCCACCAAAAATCCTGACGAACTTTCCGAATTCGCACGGCGCGCTCTCGGGGCGCAAATCACCAAGCCGTTTCAGACGGCAAACGGGGCGTTGCGGGCCATTACAATGGACCCAAGGCTTGAACAACAATTGGCGCAGGGCGTACGGCAATCGGTTTCGGAAGTCGCTCTGGTGATTGAACCCAGGCTCGCCCGGCACGTGATCGAGACGCTGTCGAGGTTTGTGCAGCAGATGATTTCGGCCGGCCAACATCCAGTGATTTTGTGCCCGCCCCAATTGCGCCTGGCGTTCCGGAGGTTTTTTGAAAGCTCCTTCAGCGACCTGGCGGTGTTGTCTTATTCGGAAATTCCGTCCCGGGTCCAAATTCACAACGCGGCGGTGCTTCCCTTTGCCGAATAAACCATGAAAACTTTAGCCATTACCGCTGAGAATCCAAACGCGGCACTTGAGCGGGTTAACGAGGCGCTTGGCCCGGAAGCCGTTATCGTGAGCGTGCGCAAGCTGCCTCCTAAAGGTTTGTCATGGCTTTGGCAGCGGAACCAACGAGTCGAAGTAACCGCCTGCGTCCCGGAAATGCCGGTCGTTCAAAAGCAAATGGTTCCCGCGATGGAACGTTCGATTCCTCCTTCCCCGGACCGCATGGCCGTCGCCAGGAGAACGCCAAAACCATCAGACGGACGGTGGCGAAGCATCGGTTGGCTCGAGTCCAACGGGCTTCTTCCGGCCTTTACGCGCCAACTGGAAGAGAAAGTACAATTATTATATGGCGGAAAACCGTTGCCCGCGATGCAGTCCGAATGGACGGCCATCACCGATTTGATCATTTGCCATTGGCTCCCGGCCCGTCACTCGGGTGCCGGCCGGCCTCACGTATTCATCGGTCCGCCGGGTTCCGGGAAGACAACGGCGCTGTGCAAATGGATGGCATCGACCGTTTTGTCGAATGATCAGGACATCCATGTCTGGAGGTTGGATGCCGACAGCGCAAATAATTCTGAATTATTGGAATTGCATTGTGAGTTAATGGGCGTGCCCGTTCATCGCTTTTGGGATGACCGCAACAGCGCGGGGGACCTGCAGTTTGTGGACCTGCCTGGTGTGGAAATCCGTAATACGGATGCGATGTCCGCCTTGAGAGATCATCTATCCATCCTCCCGGACCCGCACGTGCACCTGGTCCTGAACGCCGCCTACGAGAGTTCAATATTGTTCGAGCAATTCCGCGCCTTCGAATCGTTTCGCCCGGAAGACATCATCTTCACGCATTTGGATGAGGAACATCGCCGCGTGAAGCTTTGGAATTTTGTGTTAGGCACAAAATGTCCCATCAGTTTTCTTGGAGCCGGGCAAAAAATTCCCGGTGAATTCCGGCGCGCGGAACCGGCGTTGTTATTTCCTCAAAAAAGCACCGATAAATGCTGAATTCGTGACTGCGGAGCCGCTGGCAACCGGAATGCTAAACAGTTGATTAGGAATGAAGTCGTTTATGATTTTGTGGGCCATGGTCGGGCTCCTGACAGGCATTGGTTTCAGTCTCGCGAGCGATTGCTCCTGGTCCACCGCCTTTTGGCGGGGATGTGTGGGCGCTCTGGGGGCGGCGCTGCTGGCGCGATGGTGGACGGGCGTCTGGCTGGACAGCTTGCGCGACGCGATCAGACAACGACAATACCGGCGGCCCATCGCGGCGCCTAAAACCAGGCCCAATTCAAAGACGTGAGTACCAGCGCAACAGCGGACAGTATCGCCGTAGCCAATCCGGGCCCGACAACCCAGGAACTGTGGAGGCGTTACCATAAGCGCAGCGATTCCGACGTCGAGAATGCACTGATCGTAAAATATCTACCGCTGGTATCATCCATCGCCGCGCGCCTGGCAATGAATCTGCCTGAGCACGTGGCACAGGATGACCTTTATAGTTCCGGCCTGGTGGGGTTGTTGCAGGCGGTCCGGAATTATGACCCCGCCTGCGGCGCATCATTCGAGACCTACGCCCGGACCCGAATTCGCGGTGCGATGCTCGACGAATTGCGCAAAATGGACTGGGTTCCCCGCACGATTCATGAAAAAGCGCGAAAAGTCCAGGATGTGATGGCACGGCTTGAGCAGAAATTAGGCGAGGCGCCCACCGAGGCGCAGATGGCGGCGGCAATGAAATTGTCCATGTCCGAGTACGGCAAATTGCTCGATCAAATTCGGCCCGTGGCTTTCGTGTGCCTGGACACGGTATCATCGGAAAATGACACCGGAGATTTGTATGAAGTAGTTGCCAATACCGCGGAGGAATCGCCGCTGGAACAAATTTCCCGGCAGGAATTGAAGAAGGTTATTTTGGCGCGGCTCAAGGAAATGCCGGATGTGCCGCGCAAAGTGCTGGCTCTTTATTACGGCGAAGGATTGCATTTGCGGGAAATTGCCGAGGCGATCGGCCTGACCGAGTCGCGCATTTGTCAAATCCACGCGCAGGCTATCCTTTCTATCCGGGTATACCTCCAGCGGTTTGAGGCTGGGCTTGTGAAACAGCATGGAACGATAAACAGCTCATGATCATACTTGTCGGTATTTTTATTGTAGTAATTTGTGTTTTCGGCGGATTTGTTTTCGGCGGCGGGCACCTGCTTGTATTGGTTCATCCTAACGAGCTCATCATCATTGGCGGCGGTGCATTGGGTGCGCTGGTCATTATGTCGCCACGGAAGGTGCTGGTGGATATTGTCCGCGGCCTGGCTACATGCATGAAGGGAGCGCCGCACAATCGGGCCGCCTATGAGGACCTGTTCAAGGTGCTTTACGAATTGTTTCAAACCGGGCGCCGCAAAGGGATGATTGCGCTCGAAGAACACGTCCTGGACCCGGCAAACAGCTCTATCTTCAAAAAATATCCTGTTTTCATGAACAATAAGGATGCCGTTGAATTTCTTTGCGGCAGTTTGCGGCCAATCATTGACGGCAAAGTCAAGCCGGAGCAATTGCGGCTGCTATTGGATACCGAAATCGAACAGCTCGAGGTTGAGTCTCACGCGCCAATCAACGTCCTGGCCAAGACGGCTGATTCGATGCCCGGTTTTGGCATTGTTGCCGCCGTGTTGGGGATCATCATTACGATGGCCTCAATTTCCGGGCCGGTCGAACAAATCGGCATCGAAGTGGCCGCCGCCCTGGTGGGGACCTTTCTGGGCATTTTGCTCGCCTACGGTTTTTTGAATCCACTGGCCACGAATCTTGAATTCGTTACGTCTGCGGAATTGGAATACATTCGCTGCATCAGGGCCTGCGTCATTGGTTATGCGGGTGGAATGGCCCCGGTCACGGCCGTGGAGTTAGGGAGGCGCGGTTTGAACAGCGAATTGCGTCCTTCAGCCGAAGAGATGGAAGAATTGTTCAAATCGGTCAAAACCTAAGCGATGAAAAAGCCACATAGGGAACACGGCGTTTGGAAGGTGGCCTACGCGGATTTTACCACCGCTATGATGGCGCTCTTCCTTTGTCTTTGGCTCACGTCGCAGGACCAGAAAATCAAGGACGCAGTGGAGAGAGCATTCCGAAATCCGTTTTCCTCGGTCACCAAGGAATCTGTCGGCATTATTCCCAGCGCGGACGCCAATGCCACGTACCAGCAACAGGGGCATTTTCAATCTGTTTCAGCCGTCGAAATGGAAACCATGCGGCATTTGAGCGACGACTTGAGCAAATTGCTGAAACAGGATGAGAACGTGACCAGCGTAAAGATTGAGCTGACGCCTGAAGGGCTGGACATCAACATCTTTGACCGTTCACGAAAACCGATATTCAATCCGGGCACGGCCAGATTTACTGATTATGGCTCGTGGGTTTTCAGCACGCTGGCATGGGAGGTTTCGCGATACACAACATTTCGTATCGAGCTGGAGGGCCATACGGAGTCGAAAAAGGAAAATGGAACCGCCGCTCGCGACGGATGGGACTTATCGACGGATCGCGCCAACGCGGCCCGGCGGGTTCTCGCTGAGAACGGCGTGCTCGAAAAACAGTTCTCCAAAATATCCGGTTTTGCCGACCGCGTGCCCATGGCCGGTTATGCGCCAACGGATGAAATCAACCGGCGCGTAACGGTTCTGCTCAAGCTCAAAGAATCCGTTAATGCGGTTTCCAGTACGCCAGACGTCGACAGGCCCACTGATCTCCCCAATGACACCCGCTAGAACTAACGAATTTGTCCCCCTGGTTGCCGCCGCGCCGTCGGGTGACTCGCGAGAATTTCAAATCACGGTGATTCCGCAAAACGGACATGCGCAGCCGTTTGAATCGCTGGGGACGAAGCCGGCAGGCAGCTCATCAAATAAAAATGGCGAGCCGCAATTAACCGTGCAACGCGATGGAAACCGAATTACCCATATCCGCATCCAGTGCAATTGCGGCCAGATCCACGACATTGCGTGCGCCTATGAGGAACCGGCAAAGGTCGAAAAGGCCCCGGGTCCCGGCAAGGCGGTAGAATTCGAATTGACTCCTGATGCCGAGAAGCCCCCTAAGTCCGGAAAGTCTCCCAAGCCAGCAAAGCCAGCAAAGCCCGCGAAGTCAAAGGCATAGCGGCTACCCGGCAAAATCTGCTCGCGGTCGCGGAATCTTTTTCCGCTGGCAGGACAAACGTTGTAAAAAGCCAATAAAAACGCCGTGGCACATGTGTTGCTGAGCGATCGCTGGTTATGGATGTGAGCCTCTATCAAGCCGCTGCCGCGATGCATGCCACGGCACAATGGCAGGACTTGATTGCCGAAAACCTGGCATCTTCCCAAATCTCGGGCGGCCGCAAACGCGACGTTGTATTTTCTGATATTCAAGCGGGGGCGAACAGTGGTGTGCCCGGAAATCCGAACTATTACATCCCCACGGTGACCACAGTCACAAATTTTCACCCTGGGGAATTGCACGTGAGCAGCAACCCCATGGATTTTGCGCTGGAAGGCCCGGGGTTTTTTACGATTCAATTGCCGAACGGCCAGGCCGCCTACACTCGCGGCGGCGAATTCCAATTGAATTCGCAGGGACAGTTGGTCACGAACCAAGGCTATCAGGTCATGGGCGAGTCGGGGCCGGTGCACGTCAACCCCAACAGTTCAGATCGCATCACTATTTCCGCCACGGGAGAAGTGAGCCAGGGATCGCAACAGGTCGGGAAACTCAAATTGGTTGAATTTAATAATCCGGGATTGCTGACGACGATTGGCTCGCAGGATTTTCAAGCGACTAATGCTGCCGCGGTCCCGCATCCGGCGGCTTTGACAAAGGTCCGTCAAGGGTTTCTGGAAGCGGCCAACAGTTCGCCCACCAGGGAAATGTCGGGATTGGTCACTGCCATGCGAATGTTTGAAGCGAACCAAAAGGTGATGCAGGCAGACAGTGACCGCATGAACCACACTATTACTGAACTCGGAGGAACCACCTAGAACTATGCTCCGCGCACTTTATTCCGCTGCTGCCGGGATGGATTCCCAGCAAATGAACCTGGACGTCATCTCCAACAACCTGGCAAACGTCAACACCACCGGCTACAAGGAGAGCAAACTGCAGTTCCAGGATTTGCTTTACGAGACGACGCGGGCGGCGGGATCTCAGCAGGGCGGCGGTAATGAATTGCCCGGCAGCTTGCAAATCGGGCAGGGGGCCATTCCAATCGCAACCGAACGCATTTTTACCCAGGGCGATCTTTCGCAAACAGGCGGAAATCTGGATATCGCCATCCAGGGAGCGGGATTTTTCCAGGTGCAGATGCCCGACGGGACATTGGCCTATACTCGAGACGGCGCTTTCAAAACAAATTCCGAAGGACAGGTCGTTACCAGTGACGGTTACCCTGTACAGGGCGGATTTGAACCCGTTCCCGCTGGCACCACCAATATCACGATTTCCGCCAGCGGCGCCATCACCTATACGACGGCCAGCGGTACGACCAGTTCTCAAATTCAATTGGCCAATTTCAATAACCCGGGAGGACTACAGGCGCTCGGGCAAAATCTATACAAAGAGACCCAGGCTTCCGGAACCGCGGAGCTCGGGCAACCCACGCAAAACGGTTTGGGTGAATTGCAACAGGGTTATCTCGAGCTATCCAACGTCAGCGTCGTGCAGGAAATGGTCAATCTCATCCTGGCTCAGCGGGCCTACGAAGTAAACTCGAAGGCCGTCCAGGCTGCCGACCAAATGATGCAGGACAGCAACAATCTCCAAAGGTAAATGAAAAGGATTATCGTCGCATTCCTTTGCATCGGGGCTGCTTATTGTCTCCAGGCATCGGATCCCGCGGCCCTTCAGCTTGCGTCGGCGGCGCAAGTGACGGGCAGTGGAGTCTTTCTTCAACAACTCGTTACTTCCGGCGAACCGTTGCCTAATGTCCGCCTTTGCGATGCGCCGGCGGTTGGCGCCACGGTCGAACTTTCTCGCGCGCAAATCAACGACCTTTTGGCTGCTGCCGCGCCGGCCTGGGTGACCACCAATTGGGCGGGCGCGGACACTGTTCGCGTTCTTCGCCGCAGCCGAACCTTGAACGAGGCGGATATGCTTGCTCTTTTGACGGCCCGGCTTCAGCAGGACTTCGTCAAAGACCAGGGCGACCTGGAATTGAACCTTTCGGAACCGTGGAACCCGCCCGTCCTTCCGGACGAGCCCCTTACAGTAAAGATTCTGGAAGCGCCGGCGTCGGGCGTAGCCCCGTTGTTTATCGTGCGGTTTCAACTGTGTACCGCGACTGGAACCGTGGGTACCTGGGGAGTTTCGCTTCGTGCCCACATATGGCGTGATGTCTGGGTGGCGCACTCGGACCTGGTCCGGGGGGAATCGGCCGCCGACGCGGACATCGTCCGCGACCGCCGTGACGTCCTGAGTACCCATGCGCCATTGGCTGATTTTTCGCCGGGCGATACCACGCTCGAACTTGCGGGATCGGTTTCGGCGAACAACATTTTGCTCGCGCGCGACTTCAAACTTCGGGCGGTCATCCGTCGCGGGCAGGTGGCGGACGCGGTTGTGGCGGATGGCGCGCTCAATATAACCATGAAAGTCGAAGCGTTGGAAGACGGCGCTCCGGGACAGATGATTCACTTTCGTAATCCGACTTCACAACGCAGCCTCACCGGCAAAGTGCTGGACGAACACACCATTCAAGTCTCGTTATGAATACAGAATCCATTGTTAAAAAATTAAGCGGCATCGTGGTTCTGGCGATTTTGCTGATTCCCGCAACCGGCCGATGCCAATCGGTGTGGTGCGATGGCACGTCGAAGTCCATCGTTGCCGATAAGCGAAGCGTGAACGTTGGCGATATTCTCACCATCGCCATTTCAGAATCCAGCACGGCGAATAAAAATAACGCAACCAGCACAGAGCGGAAATCCAGCCTCGCTGCGGCGATTTCGGCGTTTCTTTATCCGGCGGGCGCGACCTCGCTTTTGACCAAGAGCGGCCAACTGCCGGCGATGGCGTACAACTCGGACCATATTCACAACGGCAGCGGGACCATCAGTGACTCAGAGACGATCGTAGCGCAGATTGCGGTTCGTATCATGGATGTCCTGCCCAATGGAAATCTCGTCGTCGAAGGCAAGCGCGAAACTTCCTTCAGCCAGGAGAACCAGACTATCGTATTGCGTGGTGTTATCCGCCCGGAAGACGTCCTGAGTGATAACACAGTGTTCAGCTACAACGTCGCCGACGCCACCATACAGATCATTGGCAAAGGAACGGTCTCTGACAGCCAAAACAAGGGATGGTTCAACCGGATTTGGGACAAAATCAATCCATTCTAAATGATTCGCCCACGATTGATTGAAAATTGTTTTGTTGAGACACGCATCCGTGCGGCGCTACGAAGTCGCTGCATGGTCGCGTTTGCAATTTTGCTCCTTACGTTGTTTTCGTTCCAAGCGCCTGCGGACGACGTCCGTGTCGGCGATATTGCCACGGTCGCCGGGGCTCGTGACAATCAATTGAACGGTTTTGGGCTGGTCGTCGGGTTGGCTGGCGATGGCGACAAAGATCCGATTTATACCCAGAAGTCCATCGCGAATATGCTCCAGCGTTATGGCATCAACGTCCAATCGCTCGTCACACAAATATCCGCGAAAAATGTCGCCGTCGTTATAGTGACCGCCGATATTCCAGCGTTCGCCAAGCCCGGCGCGCGGATTGACGTTCAAGTGTCCTCCATGGGCGATGCCAAGTCGCTTCAGGGGGGCGTGTTACTGCAAACGCCATTAATGGGCGCGGACAACAAGGTCTATGCCGTGGCACAGGGGCCGATTGCGGTCGGCGGGTTTACCGTCGGGAACGGAGGCGGTGGTGGCGCGTCAGTGACCAAAAATTTTCCGACCGTGGGCCAGATCATTGGTGGCGCGATTGTTGAAAAGGAAATTCCGACGACGATCGTGTGCAATAATAATGTCGAACTTCTGTTACGGAACCCCAGCTTCATTTCCGCTGCGCTCATGGCAGATGCGATCAATAATGTCTTCGCCAATTCTGCCCAGGCATTGGACGCGACCTCAGTCCGGGTTCACATGCCGGAAGGCACGCAAAACGACCTGGTGAGCTTTATTGCGCGCCTCGACGACGTTGAAATGACTCCGGATGTGCCCGCGCGCGTCATAATCAATGAACGGACAGGCACGATTGTGGCGACCTCCAATATTCATATTTCAAGCTGCGCCGTGGCCTGCGGCAACATCACCATTAGTATTAGTTCGACGCCAAGTGTTTCGCAGCCGGCTCCGTTCAGCCGGACTGGAAGCACCGTTTTGACGTCGCAAACGACCACCCAGGTAACGGAAAACAAAACATCCATGGTCGCGCTCCCGGAACTGCCGACGGTGGAGCAGGTGGCCACTGCCCTCAATTCACTCGGCGTCACGCCGCGCGATATGATGGCAATATTTCAGGCGATGAAACAGGCCGGGGCATTGCAGGCCGAATTGGACATCCGTTAATTATGAATCTCCTGCCCATTCAACCTCCTGTTACTGACGCAAATGTTCCGGTTGAAGACCTGGCTGGGAATAAGCACCTGACTAAGCAGCAGAAAATTCACGAAGCCAGCCAGCAGTTTGAGGCCATCCTGTTGCAGCAAATTCTTTCCGAAATGCAAAAACCGCTGGCAACGGATTCCACGGATGATTCCACGGCCGCGGGCATTTACCAGGACACCGCCTCCAATGCGCTGGCGCAAAGTATTTCAAAAGCCGGTGGCTTCGGATTTGCCAAAATATTTGAAGAACAGCTGACTCCGCATGATGCCACGCGTCACCAGACGGCATCCGCGGCTCATTCTGAAAATCAAACTGGAAAGATCGTTGGAACGCATTCCGCTAAAGTTCATGAATGATTTGTTACACAACCTGATCGAAGCCTTGCGTGAAGAGTTGAAGCAATATGGCGAAATGCTTGCCGTGCTGGAGCAACAGCAGCAGGCCGTGATGCAACGCCAGACCGGCGACGTTTTGCAAAACGTCGCCGAGGTGAACGCGCAATCCAATGTCATCGCGGCGGTCCGCCATGAACGCGAACAGCATCGTCGCAACGTTGCCCGAATGCTGGACCTGGACGATAACGCCGGTTTTGCGGTGATCATCCCGCAGTTGCCTGCTGACTATCGCCCGCTGGTCCAGGCATTGGTCAGCGAAAACAATGCTTTGTTGGTTCGCATTCAACAGCGCGCCCGGCAGAACCATTTGCTGTTGAGCCATGCGGTCGAAATGTTGCAGCAGCTGATGAATGCCGTTTTTCCCGGCGGCGCGCCCAGGACCTATGACAGCGCGGGCCGTCTCCCGCAGAATCTGCCGCCGCGACAATCCATTTACGAACAGGTGTGCTAGCGTTGCGATAGAAAACTAAAATTATGTTAGGTCTATTTGGCACATTAAATTTGGCCGGGCAATCCATGGAAACCCAGATGACGGGCGTGTCCGTGACCGGGCAAAATCTGGCCAACGTCAACACCCCGGGCTATACGCGACAAACCGTCGATATCCAAACCAGCCCGGATATTACGACCGGCATTGGGCCGCAGGGAACCGGCGCCGAGGCGGTCTCCATTCAACAGGCGGTTGACGCGTTGCTGAACGGCCAAATTCAGGGCCAGCAAAGCGTCAACGGCTATTGGAATGCGCAGCAAACCGGGTTGCAGACGGTTCAGGATCAGCTGAATGAATTTCTCAGCAGCACGGGCAATTCGTCCTCAACGACGGGCAGTACCAATAGTTCAGGCATTTCCACGCTGCTCAGTAATTTCTTCAACGATTTTCAAAGCGTAGCGACTTCCCCCACGTCCATCGCCGCGCGCCAGACACTTATCAGCGACGCCCGGACACTGGCGTCGGCGTTTAACCAAACCAGTGCGGGCCTGGCCCAGCAGAACGCGCTGCTGAATACTTCGTTGGGCAATGATGTCGATTCGGCCAACCAGCTGTTGTCCGGGATTGCCAGTTTGAATCAGCAAATTTCCGCGGCCGAATTCGGCGGCGGCAACGCGAACGATTTGTTGGATGAACAGCGGCAGGACCTGAATAACCTGGCGCAGCTTGCCGATGTCACGACCACTACCGGGACAAACGGCGCCGTAAACGTGAGCATAGACGGGCAGGCTCTCGTTTCCGGCAGCCAGGTGTTGGACACGCTTCAGACATACGATCCGGGCAGTGGCAATCTGCTCGTTCAAACGGCCACTGGCGGCGTGTCTTTGACGTTAACCGGTGGTTCCATGCAAGGCACTATTGACGCGCGTGATGGCGCTTTGGCCAGCCTTCAAAACAGCGTTAATACATTTGCTTCGTCGCTCATCACTCAGGTCAACTCCATTTACAGCGGAGGCTATGATCTGACGGGCGCAACCGGCGCGAATTTCTTTACCGGTTCCGACGCCGGGAGCATCGCCGTGAACACGGCCCTGATTAACGATCCTTCCTCATTTCAAGCCTCGGGATCGGCAACGTCGAGCGGCGATAATACCGTAGCGTTGGAACTCGCGGAATTGGCGGATTCGCCCCAATCGAATTTGCAGAATGAAACGTTCGGCGATTCATTTGACCAAACGGTCGGAGATTTTGGACATGCTTTACAAACCGCAAACAACCAGGTCAGCAACCAAACTGCCGTGATGAATATGCTGACCAACCAACAGGCCTCCGTCAGTGGCGTCAGCCTTGACCAGGAAATGACCAATCTGTTGAGCTTCCAGCAGGCGTACGAGGCTTCCGCTGAACTGGTGACCACCATCAACCAAATGATGGGGGACACCCTGTCAATGAAATCCGGCGCTTGAATTAATTTATGCGCGTAGCCACTGATTCCTACGTCAACACAATGATCGGCCAGGCGAATGCGCTGGCGGCTCAGTTGAGTAATTTGGAAAACGAGGTGACAACGGGGCTGAGCGTCCAGGCGCCGTCGGACAATCCCGGCGCGATGGTCACGACGCTGAATGATCTGGCAAGCCAGTCGGCCGAGCAGCAATACAGCGGCAACGTCACGACGCTCCAGTCGCAGGCCAATTCGATTTATAGCGTTTTGCAGTCGCTCCAAACCATTACCAGCCAGGCGCAGTCAATCGCCACTGAAGCGGGCAGCGGAACAACTTCTCAAACGACCTTAAATGATTATGCCAGCCAGGTCACGGCGTTGATTCAACAGGCGGTGCAATTAGTTAACAGCAAGGATCCGGAAACTGGCCAATATCTTTTCGGCGGCACGAATTCCGGGCAACAGCCGTTCACCGTCGCCACGGATGCCAATGGAAACGTTACGGGTGTGACCTACCAGGGAAGTTCGACGGTGAACCAGACGGAAATTGGCTCGGGCATTACCGTATCGGTGGGTGTTCCCGGCGAGAACACTTCCGGCAGCGGTCCCAACGGTTTGATAACCGATAGCCGCACAGGGGCCGACTTGTTTAACCATCTCATCGCATTGCAAAATGACTTGTCGTCAGGCAACACGTCCGCCATTACCAGTACAGACACTCAGAACTTGCAGACTGACGAAGACAACATGACCTATCAGGTCGCAAACAACGGCAATGTCCAAACCCGGTTGAATATGGCCTCTTCTTTTGCCTCCAGCCGGGCCACTTCACTGGACAAGGGAATTTCCAATACGTCCGGCGCTGACGTGATCCAGACGATGGTTCAAATGAACGAGACACAAACGGCATATGAAGCAGCACTGGAAAGCACATCCAGGGTCATGCAGATTTCGCTCGTAAATTTCCTGGGATAGAAAGCAGTTTTTAAAATGAAATGGGACAATTCAACTGAAACGGAAGCAGCACCCGCGTCCGCGGGCAACCAAATCCGGCTGCCTGCGGGCATCCTGGGATTTGAGCACATCAAAGAGTACGTGCTGCTCGCGAACCCGGCGGAGATGCCATTTGCCTGGTTGCGCCCCGCCGAAAGCGCGCCACTTGCGTTTGTCGTCATTAATCCGTTCTATGCTATGCCGGATTATGCGCCGGATGTCCCGGATGCGGACGTAGAATTTCTTGGCCTCAAAGAGCCTGCGGACGCTCTTCTCTTCAGCATCGTCACGTTGCAAGGTTCAAACCGGGCCTCGCTCAATTTGAAAGGGCCCATCGTCGTCAATCGTCATACGCACATCGGCAAACAGGTGATTATCGCGAACGCCTCGAATTATTCCGTGGAACATCCTTTGCCAGTGGCCGCCGCCACGGTGTAACATGCGATTCCATGCTGATCCTTTCCAGAAAATCAGGCGAAAGTATCGTGATCGCCGGGAATATCCGCGTCAAAGTTGTGCGCGTCGAAGGCGAGACCGTCAAGATTGGCATCGAGGCGCCGTCTTCCGTTCCTGTTCATCGGCAGGAAGTTTACGACGAAATTCAGCGCAGCAACCAGCAGGCCGCGACGCCGCCCAGTACGCCGTTGCCGAAATTGACACCGCCAAAAAAATAGGCGGCTGCATCGGCGGCCCTTCGGTTCATAATTATTTCGTTATTGCTCGCCGCAAGGAAATCCGGCCGATTTACAGGTTCATCCTTGCGATGGATCCCACCATCATCCAAAACCGCGCTTCCAAATGACTATGTCCATGAAAAAGAACGGTTCCACCTCGTTGGAATCCCCGGCCAGGACAAATACCAATGCGGGGACGACGGCTTCTAAACCGACGCTGCCAGCCGGTTCCTTGGAAAGACAAGATCAGCCAAACAAACCCGCCACCGCGGACTCTTTGGTTTCGGTCATTATCCCATGCTACAATCAGGCGCACTTTTTGACCGAGGCTGTCGAGAGCGTCATCCATCAAACATTTACTCACTGGGAAATTATTGTCGTCAATGACGGCAGTCCGGATAATACCAAAGATGTATTCGAAAGCCTCGCGCGTCGTTGGCCCGGACGCACCTTGCGTTATCTGGAAAAACAAAATGGAGGTCTGGCCGATGCGCGTAACGCGGGTATCGCTATTGCCCGCGGTAAATACATTCTGCCGCTGGATGCAGATGACAAGGTGCATCCCGAGATGCTCTCAAAGACGGTGTCGTTGCTGGAAGCGACCCCGGATATCGCCATTGCCTACACGGACCTAATCCATTTCGGGGCCCGGAACGGTTTGGTGCAAGCGGCTGAATATGACTTCGCCGAAATCTGTAAGAATAACCGCCTTAACTATTGTTCGCTTTATCGCCGTGAAGCCTGGGAGACTGTGGGCGGTTATCAAACCGATATGCTTTGGCAGGGCTACGAGGACTGGAATTTCTGGATCGGCTGTGGGGAGCGTGGTTTTAAGGCAAAACGGATTCCTTTGCCTCTTTTGTTTTACCGCATTAAAGACAGCAGCATGTACACTGTCGCCTTGCAGCATGACCGGGAACTCCGCGCCGAGATTATCCTGAATCATCCGGGCCTTTATTCCCCCGAAACGGTTGCTGCGGCAAAGGCGCTTATTGATGAGGCCGGATTGACGCCGCGACTCAAGGCGGCGCAGCGTCCAAAACCCGCAATGCCACCGATCAAGAATGCCAGGCCGGAGGGCGGAGTCGCCGTTTCAAACCGATGGACCGTTTTTCCCGAGTCGCGATTGGCCCATCAGTTTTTGGACGGATTGGAAGGTCTCGAAATTGGAGGCAGCAGTCATAATCCGTTTGGCCTGAAAACCAAAAACGTGGATTACACCGCAGACCTGATGACCGTCCATAAGGAGGAGGAAGTCAAAATGTGCGGTCGCGCCCTGAGCGTCGATATTGTAGCGCCCGGCGATGCGTTGCCTGTGGCAGATGGATCGCAGGATTTTGTCATTTCCTCGCATGTCATCGAACATTTTTTCGATCCGATAAAGGCAATCAAAGAATGGCTGCGCGTGGTCCGCCCGGGCGGCTTTATTTTTATCATCGCGCCCCATAAGGAACGCACGTTCGACAAAACCCGCACGCGAACGCCGTTGGCTGAACTACTCGACCGTCATTCCGGGAAAATCCCTCCGCCGGCTGTTGATACGCATCATCACTACACCATTTGGACTACCGAGGACTTGATCGAGTTATGCCGTCATTTGGAATGGAATGTAGTCGCTTGCCAGGACGTGGACGATAAAGTGGGAAATGGATTTACCGTGGTCATTCAAAACCCGCCGCGCGTGGTCTCTCCGAATGAAAATCAAGCCGATGCTGTGGCTATGAAATCAAAATCAGCGCAGCCGGACGCCCCGCTGGTCTCGGTCATCGTGCCCACGTTTAACCGCCCTGAACTGTTGGTCAAGGCGTTACGCAGTATTTTAAATCAGACATTCAGAAATTTCGAAATCATCGTGGTAAACGATTGCGGTTGCGACGTGGAACCCACGGTGGCGCAATTGGGTAATCAACCTATCATTTGCCTGCGGCATGAAACCAATCGGGGCCTCCCGGCCTCCCGTAACACTGGCCTGCGTGCCGCCCACGGCAAGTATGTCGCCTACCTTGACGATGACGATCTGTACTATCCGGAACATCTGCAAACTCTGTTGAGTTATCTTGAATCGCATCCGGGAACGGTTGCCTACACAGACGCCAATTGTACCCACCAGGAAAAAGTGAACGGCCAATGGACGACCGTCCGGCGGGACGTGCCTTATTCTTACGACTGGGACAATGACCGGATTCTGGTTGAGAATTTCGTTCCCAGCTTATGTTTCATGCATGAAAAAGCGTTTCTGGAAAAATCCGGATATTTTGATGAAACGCTCCGCCGGCATGAAGATTGGGATCTTTGGATCCGGCTGTCCCGGCACTTTTCGTTCGCGCACCTTCCGCGGGTGACGTGTGAATTTCTTCGGCGCAATGACGCATCGTCGATGACGATGCAAAATCTTGCGCCCTTCGTGGAAACGATGAAGCGCGTTCACGCGAAGTGCGCCGCGTACACATCCGGCCGGCCGGATATCGAGGAATGTCAGAAGGCCAGGCTGGAAGACCTTGAGGAGTTGGCGCGCAGCCAGTCCAATCCGGCTAAATTCGCCGTCGGCGTTCTGACCATCGATCCGAAAGACACGGCGTGCGCTTACCTGAGGCTTACCGCGCCCCTCGGCCGCCTGCAGGATTGTCATGAAATCGTGAACTTATCGGTTTGTGATTTGAACAACGGAAAGCTAAAAATTGAACCGCGTCTCCTGGGCATGGCCCGTGTCCTGGTAGTGCAGCGCGGCATGGCGGCTTGCTTGCCCTGGCAAACCTTGCGAAAGGCGATAACGAACGCAGCGGTAAGAATTATTTTTGAGCTCGATGACGCGCTCACCCTGATTCCGCGTGACCACCAGGGCTACCAATATTTCAAATCCATCCGACCTCGTGTCGAAGACTATTTGGAAAATGCGGATATGGTGACGGTCTCGACGCCGAAACTGAAACAGCTTTATTCATACTTCAACGAAAACATTGAGGTGCTGCCCAATACCGTGGACGCCGGGGTCTGGCTCTCGCCGGAACGAAAACGTCCGGCAACCGAAAAAGTCTCCATTCTTTTCAGCGGCACTATCACGCATGAACATGATTTGGCGCTGATCGAGAAAGCCATCGAACGAATCATTCACGAATTTCCCGAACGGGTGGAATTCCTGTTTTGGGGCAACGCGCCTGCCACCCTGAAGCATTTTCCACAAGTTAAGGCGGTTGGGAGCTTCATTCAGAAATACACGGATTATGCCCGGCAGCTCAAATCATTGTCCGTGGATTTGGCGCTCGTTCCTTTGGAGTTGACGCCCTTTAATCGCGCGAAATCGCCCATCAAATGGCTGGAATATTCGGCCTGCAGAATTCCGGCGATTTTCACCAACATTGAAGCCTACAGTCAGGTGGTAGAACATCAAAAAACCGGATGGCTCGTGCCAAACACCACGGATGCGTGGTATGAGGCAATGAAAACGTTCATCCAGGACCGTGCATTGCGGCGGACCATCGCCGGGAATGCCCATCGAAAAGTGCTGTCTGAGTGCGCGTTACGGCCACATGCAAAGCTTTGGCTTCGAGCGTACGAAAAAGCTCTCTCGTCGCCGCCACGAAAGCCAGTGGATCGATCGCCACAGATTTCCATTATTATTCCCACCTTCAATAATATTGGCCTGACTCGCCAATGCATCAGCTCCATCTTGAGCAACACACCGCAAGGCCTCTATGAGATTGTCGTCGTGGATAACGCTTCCACCGACGGCACGCCGGCTTATCTTAAGCAGGAAGAAGACGCGGGCAACATGCGCGCCATACTCCAGTCGCGCAATTCCGGGTTCGCCAAGGGCTGCAATGTAGGAGCGAAGGCGGCGAAATGTCCCGTTCTGGTTTTTCTGAATAATGATACCGTGGTGACAGAAGGCTGGCTTAGCGCGCTTGTTACGGCCGCCAGGGAATCGAAAGCCGGGGTTGTCGGCGCGAAATTACTCTACGCAGACGGAACCATCCAGCATGCGGGAATTGAGTTTATCAATGGCATCCCCGACCATCCGCACCGTCATGCATCCGCAGACTTGCCGGCAGTAAACAAGCGGCGCGAACTGGACATGGTCACTGGCGCGTGTTTAACGACTTCGCGCGATTTATTTCTGTCCATCGGCGGTTTCGACGAAGTCTTCCAAAACGGCGTTGAAGATATCGATTACTGCCTGCGCGTGCGTGCTCTGGGCCACAAGGTGGTTTATGAGCCTCAATCAGTGGTCTACCATCTGGAAGGGCAGAGCAGGGGACGATTCGACCATGTTAAAGAGAATTTGAAAATTTTCTTCGAGCGGTGGTCCGGTTCCTTTAACAAGAATTTCTCCTTTATTGTTCCGTCAAAACCAAAGCCTATCCCCGCCAGCCGGAGTGTGTTGTTGTCCGACGATTCTTCGCCCGCTCCGGTTAAAGCCGAAAAGCCAATTGTCGTTTCATGGGAAGGCTCATTTCTCGATTACGGCAGCTTGTCCCATGTTAATCGTGAACTGGCCGGGCAATTGCGAAGCGCGTCTAACTTAAAAATCCATTGCCTGCCGATAGACCGATCGGGAGCGGCGCCTGCTGGAAAAGTTTGGCCGGAACTGGCGCAGCATCTTTCCGCTCAAGTGGTCGTCCCTGATGTAACCGTGCGCCATGCCTGGCCGCCCAATTGGACCCGTCCGGTTGCCGGCAAACTTGCGGTCATCCAGCCCTGGGAATTTGGCTCTCTGCCGCGCCAATGGGTGAGCCAGGCGCAGCACGTGGACGAATTTTGGGTTCCATCGCATTACGTCCGAGATGTGTATATGGCTTCGGGCATTCCGGGGCATAAAGTAATAGTCGTGCCGAACGGCGTGGATGGGGAAAAATTTAATCCGCAGGCCGCGCCGATGAAATTGGCCACGCAGAAAAAATTCAAATTCCTGTTTGTGGGCGGAACGATTGGACGCAAAGGGCCGGATTTGTTGTTGCAGGCCTATCTGAAACAGTTCACCGATGCGGATGATGTTTGCCTGGTGATCAAAGATTTTGGAGGCGGTGGTGTTTATGCGGGACAAACGTTTGAAAAACAAATTCGTGCCGCGCAATCGGTCGCGCATGCGCCGGAAATTCTCTACCTGAACGAAGAACTGGCACCCGACTCGTTGCCCGGACTTTACACTGCGTGTGATTGCCTGGTTCTGCCGTATCGTGGCGAAGGTTTCGGCTTGCCAGTCCTTGAGGCAATGGCTTGTGGCCTGCCTGTCATTGTCACCGCAGGCGGAGCGACGGATGATTTTGTCCGGGCTGGATTTGGCTGGCGCATTCCCGCCGGCCGCAAAGTTTTCGGCCGCGAGGTTAGCGGCATGGAACTGGCCGGGGATGGCTGGTTGCTCGAACCCGACCTCGCCGCGCTTGGCGGCGCTATGCATGGCGCATTTGCAAATCCGGCAGAGGCACGCGAGCGCGGGCGTCACGCAAGCTTGCATGCGCGGGAAAACTGGTCGTGGAAAAAATCCGCCTCCATCGTCGCCGACCGAATTCGTAGCCTCGTAGGGCAGGCATCTTGCCTGCCAGTTAGGGCGGCTTCCAGCCGCCCGTTGCCACCCGTCGCCCTTCTTGGGAACTTGAACGAAGCCCGCGAATTCTTCGGAGTCAAAAAACTTGAAGGCGCATGGAATGCCGCACTAAAGGCAATCGCCTGCCGTCCATATCATCCTGAGGCATACTTATTACTGGCGGAAATCTCAATTGCAGCGGGCGACGCCGCGAGGGCCCGTCAATGCGCGCAACATGCCCGCGCGCTTGCACCTGGTTGGAGTTCGGCGAAGCAATTCCTTAATCGGCCACTCAAAGGCGGCGCAAAATTGGCGTGGCTAAAACCTCCGGATGCGATCCAAAATTCAAAAACAAAGGTCCAAAGCCTATCGGTATGTTTGATCGCTAAGAACGAAGAAAAATTCCTCGCCCAATGCCTTAAATCGATTCGCGACGTTGCGAAACAGTTGATCGTCGTGGATACGGGTTCATCGGACCGAACCATCGAGATTGCAAAGGAATTTGGCGCTGAAGTTTATTCTCACGATTGGAACGATGATTTCTCCGCTGCTCGCAATGTGGCGCTCGAGCATGCCACGGGCGATTGGATTCTGATACTGGACGCGGATGAAGAACTTGTGGCCGCACAACACACTAAATTGCAATCCGATATCAATAACGCGGGAGTGATCGCCTATCGTTTGCCCCTGGTCAATGCAGGCCAGGAAGCCGAGGGGCAAAGCTATGTGCCGCGCCTGTTTCGCAATGTGCCCGGCGCGTTCTTTGCCGGACGGATTCACGAACAGGTGTTCCCGAGCCTCCTGCCTCTGTGCAAATCGTGGGGATTGAAAACGGCGATGGGCTTCGCCCGGATTTTGCACCACGGCTACAGCAAGGAAACCGCGGCTGGAAAGATCGCGCGCAACTTGCCATTGCTCCGTAGAGCCTGTGAGGAAAATCCGCGCGACATGAACCTGGTGATGAATCTCGGCCTGGAACTCGTGCGGTCGGATAACCTGGCGGAAGGCATCGAGAAATACCGCGAAGCGTTCACTCTGATGTCGGAACTGCCGGCGTCCGATGTCGCGCCGGAACTGCGCGAGGTCCTGCTGACGCAATTTACCAGTCATCTTTACAAAGCTCACCGTCATGAAGAGGTGGTTGGTATCCTAAGCTCGCAGGCGTCCAAAAAAGGCGGACTCACAGCCTCGTTGCACCTGGCGTTGGGGCTTTCACAATTCGAATTGAGGATTTATCCCGAAGCGGCGGAGCAAATGCGCCAGTGCCTCGCCAAACGGAATCAGCCGGCCCTGTCGCCCATTAACAAAGATATTCTCACGGCCATGCCAAACCATTGCCTGGCTTTGGCCCTGGCCAAAAGTAACGACCCGGCGAACGCCGAAAAGGCGTTCCAGGCTGCGTTGTCCGAACCCGGTCACGGCGAAAATATCGTATTGGATTATGCCAAATTCCTCGTCGGCTCGAACCGGCCCGTCGATGCATTGCAGAAACTGCATGAACTTGTCGCCTCGAATTGCCGTAATGCCATCATTTGGCGCACGGGCGCTGAAATCGCCCTGGGCCGTCCGGACTTTTTGAAATTCGCGCTCGATTGGACCGGTGAGGCCATGCGGTACGTGGAGGACGACTCGCTCATTATCGCTCAACGCGCCGAAGCCGTAATGCTGAGTGGAGATACTGCGGCAGCGGCCCAATTATGGGAGAAGGTTTGGGACAACGGCCAACAGCCGCGTGCGCTCGCGGCGTTAATCCTGTGCGAGACGATCGGTTCTGAAAATATCCACGTACCCGACGACGGTCCACAGGAAGCGTCCGCAAGCCGCGAATTCATCGCATGGTACCAGAAATTAATCACGATGCGCGCAAATACGGTTGCCAATGCATTGAACGGCCAATTGGACCGACTATCCCGCGTGCTGCCCACCGCCGCTAAAAAAATCGAGACTGCTCTGGCATCAACACTCACCTGTGCGTAGCAGCGGACATGAGTCCGCTCTGACTAAACAAAGCGCTCAAGTATCCTGGTTGGTTGGATTAATGGATTGGGGCGACCTATATGTGGGGCAAGGCGTCCGCTAGCGAATGGTAGGGCGGAAGTGCCCTTCCGCCAGGCACACGGCGTAAGCTGGGTGCCGTTCAACATTCGGCTTCCCTGTTTGTCCGATCAGAGAAACGTCAGCCGCTGATTGTAAAATCGTGCGAAATGACTGCCAGTGGCGCTGCCACCGAAACACGCGAAAGGATAAAACTGCATTCGTCATGCAAAAGGCAAAAGGCGCAAGTGGCGCTATCACCGGCCGCGCGAACCATTTTTGCCGCCGTTTCACATTTTACGTGTATATGCGAGTAAATGAGGAAACGGCGACAGACAATTGCGTAAACAGGCCGTCTCTATTGAGAACTTTGGCAAAACAGGACGTGTAAATGAGACGGTGATTTTTTGTCCGCTGAAACGGCGAAAACATCGAGCGCGAAATGCGCGAAAGGGATTAGCCACAAAAGAGGCACAAAGACCGCAAAAGAAAATCTTTATCCAACCGAGATACGCGGGTCTCTGGCCTCCGGAGCGCCAGGGCGAAGGAGGCTAGCTAAAAGCCCGTCAGGGCTGACATATATGTAGCCCAGGACAAGCGATTCTTCGAGCGCCGTCCTGGGTTAACCATCAAAGAAAATCAGCCGCTGACTGCGAAACCGCGCGCCTGTCCGCTCGTAGCTTCTGAGCGAAGGCGGAAGAGCGCGACTCTGATCTGCGGCCTCCCCTCCGCTCTTTCAACCGCGAAATGACTGCAAGTGGCGCTGCCACCGCAAATCTGATCTACGGCTCTGCCCTTTGCACCTGACCCCTGCACCTTCGCACAAGGCTACGGAGGGCAGGCCCTCCTTCGCGCAAGGCTTCCAGCCTACGCCAAGCTTCGGCGAACGAGACGGAGGGCAGGCAAGTTTCCATTTTTACATATATGGTGTGGAAACTGGAAACTTCGGGAAACGAATTTGGAAACGAAGTTGTTTCGAGAACCGAGAAGCGCGTTTTTGCTGGCGAATTTGAGCATGACAGGAAACAAGCGAAGTCGCGCCGGGAGGAAACTTCGAGGTGTTTTTTGACGGTCCGAAGTTTCCTTCGGCGGGCGCGCGGGCGCCGCAGTGGCGGCCCAATCCATAATCCTGCCAGGCCCGGTGCCATCATCGGGCGAGACTTTGGTTTGTCGGATGGATTGGCGGGTTCGGGGACCCGGCCCAAAGGTTGGCTCAACTGGAAAAAATCCCGCGAAAAATCTCTCCCACAGGACCCCAGAGTACAATCGGCCTCAAAGGGAGGTGGCTAAATCACCGCTTACAGTTCATGTAGTTTCCGACTGTAAAGACCTGCTGAGTCACTTCTGATCCCAAAGTCGTATCCGTAGCGGTGCTGCTCGAATTTGCCGGTATATAATGAATATAAGAATACACCATTAGTCATCTCTGCCCCTTCACGGCTGCTGACGCGTTATAGGAAAAGCTCATGTTCGCCGCGACCCAGTGGCATACGTGCAATTCAAACATAATTTATCGTTTAACGATAAAAAAGTGTTGACACGCGGGATTTTTAAGTTTACGATGCGTCGTTGAATGTGAAATTAACCATTAATATTTAGATTATGAGATTATGAAAAATTCTCAAAACAAAGCGGATATCATCAGAGTAAGCAAAATCATCAGGAACTTTTTGTTTGCCGGATTGGTTTTTTGGGCCATAGCAATTCCCGCGGGGTTGTTTTCCTACATCGGCTCATGGGTCGGGACCGGGACACTCACGCCGGGAGCACACTATTTGCACGTTGGCAGAGCCTTGCTAATGGTGCTCTGCATGACCGCAAATTTAAAGCTCTTCCGTTTCTTTGACCGGCTCAAGAATGGGTATTTGTTCGATGCGAAAACCGTCCGTTATTTAGATCACGCTGGCAGATGGATTGTGGCACTTTGGTTTTTTGAGATTTTGTTCCACGGAATCGGACATCAATTCGGCCAGATTGGAAGTCAGTTTTTCCCAAAATCAATTGGATGGGGGGATTTTGGCGGCAGTTTGTTCGCGGGTTTAACGCTCATTTTCGTGGCCTGGTTGCTGAAGGAGGCGCAGGAACTCCAGCAGGAAACGGAATTAACCGTTTAAGTTTATGCCTATCATTGTCAATCTGGACGTGGTCCTCGCGCAACGGAAAATGCGGCTCAATGAGTTGGCTGAAGCCGTGGACATTACGCCGCAAAATCTGTCCATCCTCAAAACCGGAAAAGCCAAGGCGATCCGATTCAGTACACTTGAAGCGCTCTGCGGAACGCTCGCATGTCAACCCGGGGAAATTTTAGAATTTCGCCCTAAAACCCCGATAAAGAAAGTTGCCTCTCAAGAGGGTGTAGAGCACTGAAGTCCAGCAGATTCAAGAAATTGAAAGACGCTTGCTCGAATCGAGAAACTTGATATGAATAGAGCACCTCAGAGTGGCCGGTTTTGATTCAACCCGGTTGGCTGGTTTTGAAGTGACCGGTGACAGTAATTGTCCGATGAAGCAGAATATCATGACCAACTGCCGCCTGGTCAAATAGCCCTACTCATAGTCATTTCCACATGATTCAGCCGACCTCAAAACGAACAATGCATGCTATGGGCGACCACTTTATCGACCCAATGAAACCGAACCGTTATTTTTGGGCTGGGGCGGTTTCTGAACGATTCCAAAGGTGGCGACACCTGAAGAAATCTTAAAAACAGGCAGTCGCGATTTCGACGAATATACCCAACAAGCAGCTTGAACTGAATACGCTCCGGGACGGCTCAAGTCGAAAAATCATGCGCCGCTCTTTCCAAATCATCCGCCAGTCGCGCTACGAGCGAATCACCGCCCACGTACCATCCACGTTGCAACGCTTTCCATTGTTCCTTAATCGGTGCCCCCTTCACCGTCAACTAAGGTTCCCATCTCTGCCTCCTTTACAGTCAGGCGCTGCGGATCCTGGCATAGGCGTAACAATCGCGGGGCTTTGGAGAAACATTCGGGTGAATCGCCCATGACTTAAGAATTCCCTCGCGCTCAAATCCAGCCTTTTCAAGCACCCGGGCGGAAGCACCATTCTCTACATCGCAAACTGCCCAGACGCGAAATACCGACGGCTGCGTAAATGCCCATTCGACCACTGCTTGCACCGCCTCAGTCATGAATCCGCGATTCCAATATTGACGCGCCAGGACGTAGCCGATTTCGATTCCATTTCTCTTCGGCCAGGCGGAAATTGCCCCGACGACCTTACTGTCGGTGCGGTTACAGAGCATCCAGGGGATCTCATCCCCGGATTGCCAACCGGCGAGTCGGCGTTCGATGGCAGTCTGCGCGTCACTCAACGTTTTGTGTGGCTGCCAGCTGAGGTATCGAGTCACTTCGGCATCCTGGCCGTAGGCGGAAAAAACGAGCGGCGCATCGTCGCGGCGGGGTCTCCGCAATAATAACCGCGCCGTGTTGAGCGTTTCCGGGGCTTTGGGCTTCGGCGCATTGTCAGGTGGCGTCCAATCAAACCACGGACCAATTAATTTGCTTGCCGGAATCTGCGACCAATATTTAACCAACATCGCTGCCTTTTTGACCGACTTGGCAACATCTGGTTCGGAAAACAACGCCTCGGCATCCCTTAAAACCTGTGGCCGGCCGAACTGCGCGATTAAGTAAAAAGGCAATTTTTTCAAACTCGCCTCGAAATTACCGTGCCCTAGTTGTTCAATCGCCTCTCGACATGTGATAGGGCAGGGTGGCTCCAAAGCGAGCAATAAATTGGTTGCGTTTTCGTATACCGGCCATCGATAAGCCAGGCAGTCGGATGCTATGGCAAAGAGAACGCGGAAGACCTCCTGCTGGTCCTGGTTTCGCAACGTCCCGGCCAACTCAACGAGCTGGCCAGTGCTTTTTACCTCGGCTATTTGCCTGGAAAGGGCTTCGGCGTTCATACACGTGGCGACCTCTTCATGGGGTGACCTGATGGCCATTTCCCATTTTTGAGGGGCTCTCGACAAACTTTCCTGATTTTGAATCCCGCTCGAAGTACAACGTCCGTATTTGCCGCTTAGGAATGCCCTTATCTCTGGCATCCTCCCAGTAGACGCCTGGTCCATAATCATAAAGAGAGACAGTAACACTGTCATCCTTTCCCCAAACATCATTAAAGGAAAAGTATATAAGATGTTCGTGTCAGGTCTGTTGGGGCAAGTTGCTTTGTGACGTACCCACCGCCGGAGCCATCCTCGACCCGTTCCTGCACCACGCCCAGGTCATCGCCATCACCGGCAAAAGTTATCGCGTCAAGGAAGCGCCGGTGGTTGCCCAGGAAAACAAGAAAAGCAGAAAGTCCAACGAGCCTTCGACCGCCGGGGCCGCGAGCTAAGGCTCGCAGCTCGGCCCCGGCTCGTTTTAACTCGCTGCTTGAGGATTATGGGAAACACTCGATTTATGGTCCGAGTCAGCCATACTGACGACATGGTGTTCGGCAGCACGAGAGCATTTTGCGGCCGACTCCGTCAAATGAGCAATATGAAATCTCTCTACCGGTTCGTGCTTGCTGCTGCGTTCCTGCTCGGTTTGACCGGCATCGCCGCCGCACGCATCGTTAGTATTTGGTCGTATCAAGAACTTCTTGAGAAATCTACCTTGGTGGTCATCGCCACTCCTGCGGCCACCAACGATACCAAAGAGCATATCGACCTCCCAGGCTTCAATGGCGAGCATGTCATAGGCGTCGAAACCAGATTTACCATTTCCGCTGTTCTCAAGGGCAATAAGGCGCTAAGGGCTATTGTCCTTCACCATTACCGCACCGCCGATGGCGTAAATTATGCTCACGTTGTTAACGGCCCGAGTTTTGTCTACTTCGCCGCCCCTGGCGAAAATCCGACATCGATTCACCGGACGTATGTTCTATTCCTCCTGCGGGAAGCTGATGGCCGCTACGCGCCAGTGGTCGGGCAGACGGACCCGGGACTTGCAGTCAAGGAACTTGAAGGTGTGTACGCGAGCGCAGTTACTGAAACCCAGACGAAGCTTGGAATCGACATCGCGAACGCTCTCAGGCAATGCCAGTCGATCCGCGCCGGAATGACACGCGCAGAGCTTTCCAAGGTTTTTTACACTGAAGGTGGACTTTCGACCGTGACGCATCGGACTTACGTTTATCGCGATTGTCCATACATCAAGGTTGATGTTGATTTTGCCCCTTCAGCTCCGAAGCAGGATGTGGAAAAGCCGACTGATAATGTAATCAGAATCTCGAAGCCGTATCTGGACTGGAGTGTCGCTGATTGAAAGGGACGCCTAACACCGCGCAGGGGCCAGCAGAGTGGCTGGTTTTGATTCGACCCCGGCTGGCTGGTTTTGAAGTGACCGGTGACAAGGGTGTGGAAACTGGAAACTTTGGGAAACGAATTTGGAAACGAAGTTGTTTCCAGGACTGAGAAGCGCGCTTTTGCTGGCGAATTTGAGCATGACAGGAAACAAGCGAAGTCGCGCCGGGAGGAAACTTCGAAGGGTTTTTTGACGGTCCGAAGTTTCCTCCAGCAGGGCGGGTGGGCGGGTTGGCACCGCGGCCAGGACGCCTTATTTGAATTTACCTCCGATAAGGAGAAGATGCTTGAGTTTTTCAAGAGTCTGGCCCAACAACGTTTTCGTTTCGTGTAACGCCGAATCAAGATCGGCAATCGATGCACGCTGAGCGGCAGATTCGTTTTCTGCCTGCGCCTTAACTGCCGTGCGCCTGCGCGAAACTGAGCTGCGGCCGTTCCATCATGGCGAAAGCAGTGGTGCTTTTTATTGTTTGCGTTATTCAACAGCGTTATAAAGTGAGATGCCGAACATGAACACCAGTAACGATTTTAAGAATCTCCAGGTGATTATTTTTGCAATGCGACCCGGCCGTCTTGCAATGTTTGAAAGGGCTGGAACCGTTGACGAAGACCATCTTGATGAATTGGATATTCCTGTTGATAACACCCAGTTTGTCGAACCGGTTGAATATTTTGAGCGAAGTAAAAACCAGCCGCTCATATGTTTGATTTGCGATGAACAGAAGATCCTGCGCTATTTGGCCAAGGGTAACCGAAGAGGAACAGTTCGCTTTTCAGCAACAAAAGGATGCGGTGCTTTTGTCCTTTCAATTCGCCGGGTTGGATCGTAAGCGGCACCTGAATTTCTACTATGAAACGAGTGCTCCGCCCAAATCATATTTAGAAGGCCTTTCAAAATCGCGCCTACGCGAAGATGCGATGATTGATAACGACCTCAATCGATTTCCTGGGTTTAAAGAAATCAAAAGATTCGTTCAGAATGCAGTGCAGTTTACGGATAATAGAGTAGTTCTGACCGTGTTGTTGGTTAATCGGCAGCCCTTGGAAACGCTCATTGGTACTGATTTGATTTACTATAACGAGACTTTCAAATCATTCGTAATGGTCCAATACAAAGCGATGGAAAAAGAGGGAAGCGATTCGGTTTTTAGAATACCAAATCTCGGTCTCAACCGTGAAATTGACAACATGCGTGCCTTTTTCGATGAGATGCAGTCCATTCCAGCTGACCAAGCAAAGGAGCCGACAGGATTTCGATTCCATTACAACCCATTTTTCCTAAAATTCTGTCCTCGGACAATTGAAAGACCGGACGAAGTTGAACTGACACCGGGCATGTACATGCCAATAGATTATTGGGCTCGCCTTAGTTCTGGCTCTCACCTTCAAGGGGAAAGCGGTGGAAAGGCGCTACGTTTTGAAAATGCTGGCCGATACATGAACAACTCAGACTTTGCGACATTGGTTAGCAAAGCATGGATAGGAACCCACATTGAACACTCCGCAATAATCGAAAAGGTTGTGCGCCAAACGTTGGAAACAGGGAAATCCGTTACCATAGCACATGTGCGGCAAGATAGCTGAGTCAGCTTTAGGTTGTGCGCTTGACGGTAAGTATCGGCGATTTTCCAAGCACCGTCACCGTTTTCGATGCCCGTGTCAGGCAGACGTACAAAGCCTCGGCGTCCGGGAAGTCGGCAGCGTTTAGAATTAACGCATGGTCAAATTCAAGCCCTTTGACGAGTAATGGCGTGGCGAGGCACTTTGACCACGGCTTTCGTCCAATCTTGCGGATATGGTCCCGATGACGCCAGGATGCCTCATGCAAAGGACGTTCTGTGGCACCCGCAGCCTCTTGCGCGGCTTGACGCAAACCGGACCAAATTTCCCTGCTTTTAAACATTGGCTTTTCTTCGAGAGCGAGGTAGGCGTCCATCACCGCCACGATAGTTCTGGTATCCTGTGATTCCCGAACTGTCTCCAGTGTGGCCGCAAGGTGCTTTAAATCTGGCCGTCTCGCGCGCGTCGGTTTCCCATCAATGACGGATTTCAGCACTGAATCTAAAAGTGCGGGAATTCGGGTCAGCCATTTTTCCGCGAATTCGCCGAGTACTTTTACCCGTGCCGGACCGGTGGCAACGTCAATTTTTTCAGCCCATCTCATCAAATCTTCTGCGTGGGCGTCTTCAAAAACGACGTAACGGTTTTGAAGGTGACCAGCCAAAAAGTGACATTGCTCCCGCCGCTGATATAAACCCACAACCGTTTCCGTCCCCACTTTCATTTTTTCAAGGCATTCACTTAAGGCTTGTCGTGCGGGGTCGCACTGTACGAATCGTACGCTGCCAACCTTCTGCAAATCTATGTCGCCGCCTTTAATCAGTGTTCGGCGGATTTCCAGTAGCCATTTTCCCAACGGCTCGTTTTTCCCAACCCAGCGGTGGGGCGTTCTCAACTCACCAATAAGAGGAAATGTCTTTGCCACGGTTTCCCACGGCAGAGCGTGGGCCTTGTTCACTTTCGAAAACACGGATTGCAGCGGGTCCCCAAGTACCCGGCAGGGCAAAATGGAGGCGAGCGATTCGATCATGCTGTGCTGTCCCTTGCAGCAATCCTGGTACTCATCGACAAACACGCCTGCATAGGAAACCTGAAGCACTTCGCGGGCGACCCGCGCACACAAAATCTTTTTTGCCGCCGGACGTAAAAGTTGCCATTCCTCTCCTTTAGGCGTCAGCGTGTTCCAACCGCTTAACGTCGGAAATGCGGTGGCGTAGCGCAGGGCAAACGCATCGAGTGTGGCGATTCGATACGAATCCGGAGGCACGGCCATTATCGACATTCTGTCACGGATCGCTCTCACCCCCGCATGGGTATGGGTCAAGATCAGTTGCCTCCCGGTACAATGCAATGTGGCCTCAGAAATCAAATGCGTTTTACCGCATCCCGCCGGGGCCACTACCAGGGCGTGTTTACCACATGCCAAGACTTTTGCGAAGTCATCAGCCATAAATCCACGCCGCCAAGGCTGATAATAGCTTTTCAGTCGGCTTACCTTTGAGGTTCGACATCGCGGAGCCTACTATTTCACCAAGACGGATGCCCAACGTAACATCTTTAAACCAGCCAGCTTTCTTCCCGCCGAATTTGCCGGCTTTCGCAGCGGCGCCAATCGCAGAACGAAGTTGCGTTTCAGTGAGGCCAGCCTTCAGCCAGCTCTCGAATGAGTTTAGGTGCCCAGCCAATTTTTTGTCGGAAAATTCCGAAACGTGCGAATTAATAGCATCGGGACCGTACTCCTCAATGGCGGCATTGATTATTTCTTGTACCGATTCCACCGGCAAATCCACCATCAGACGCTGTTCTGTGGACATTTTGCCTTCCCATAGAAACGGCACAACGCCAGCCTTATTCAAGGTATTTGCGTCAGGCTCAATAGGTTCGTCTGTGTCTGCCAGCAACGCAACGTCGTAGCCAATCCTTTTCAATTCCAATGCGCATGCCGGTGCAGCGGTTCGCCCTTTGCCATCTATGTAAACGAAACCAACGTTGACAGGATGCTGGCCTCCTTTTTCTTTCGTCCAGTGCCGCATTAGCCCACGAATTAATCCGACCTCAGTGGCGCCTTCGCACAATAATAGCTTCCGCCCTAAAAAAGCGAGCGGCTGTGTCCGCGCAACTCCCTGAAGATTGTCCAAATGGTCTTTACCTGCCTGCGTAATCGTGGTCTCGCCACCTTTGGTTCGCACGAAATACAAATCGCCTACCGGTAAAGCGATAATTGATGTGGGCGAATGGGTAGTGAAGATTATCTGACCCCCCGTCCGCGGTTTTCCATCGGCGGTGAGAGTTAATCGTTCAATCAAATGGCGAATGCGATGCGGTTCCAGACCGTACTCAATCTCGTCCAACAGCAAGATTGAATATTTACCAATTCCACTTTGTTGAATCCCCAACGCAACCAATCGTTTTGTGCCCAATCCCCACAATCGCATTGGCACGTTGGCCTCGTGCAATCCAAGCACTGAATTTCCCATTGCGAAACCACTGCCATCCAATCCCGGCTTCAAATCTTTAAAATCAGCGCCTAAAAAACGCGCGGCATCCAACGTTGCCTTTGCCGCTTCTTGCAGTTCGGGCATCTTCGCGCCCGCCACCACTTGGCGCGCCTTTCGCGCAACCTCCACAAAAGTTTGCGTGGTCGAAGCGCTTTTGGCTGTCAATTTCGACAAAGCTGAACCGCGACCCCACGTAAGATGCCGGTCCACATCCTCTCCCAGACGTGTCACCCCAAGCTTTTCGCGGTCCTGCCACCCAATCCGCTTCGGCTCTCCCTGGCTGTCTTTAACAATTTCCCAAACGGGCTCCAAAGTTTTGTCGATGGTGAGTTTCAGCGTCAGGGCCATTTCACATTTGTCGTCCGGGTCGTCCACAACGCCATTCACCGGATGTATGCCACGTACGAAAAGTCCAAATTTATCTGGTTCGGCAATTAGTTCCTTCGGAAATTCCGTAAGTGTTACTTTGATTGCGATGGGTTTCTCCACGTCTCCATTGTGAAAATCGGCATCAGAGACTTGCAGGTTCGAGCGTGGCGACAACGCAAATTCAATTGCATCCAAAATGGTCGTTTTTGTGGAGTCGTTCGGACCAATTAACGAAACGATCCGTCCGTTTAGGAACCATTTGAAGTTCCTAATCCCCCTGAAGTTCTCTATCTGGACCTGGCGAATCTGCATAAATCGGCCTCGGCTACATGTGAAGGCGCATTTTCGCCGCAAAAACCGGGAATTTCTAGGTAAATCTTCTTCGCGGCGGTCGCAAATATATGCGAGCAATAGCAAAAGCCAGCAATCATTGCCTGTTTCAAAAAGTTTCAAATACATCCGCCTTCGCTCAGAAGCTTCCGCCTTCGCTTAAAGGCTTCCTCCTGCGCCAAGGCTTCGGCGAACAAGACGGCGAACAAGACGGCGGACAAGATGGCGCGACAGGGGTGCGCATAAATGCCGTGAGTGCCAAGCACGAAAGAGACAAGAGACAGAATTTAACCCCAAAGATCTTAACCCCAAAGATCACAAAGAACGCAGAGGATTATTCGCGGCAAAATCGATTTCCTTCCTGGTTTCCTTCATTCCTCATTGTTTTATCCGCAGCTCCTGCCTAAACATTAAAAGAAAATTATATAAGATGTTCTTGTCAGGTCTGTTGGGCTAATCTAGCCCCTTTAGCTGAGTTGACGATGCTTTCGGTCCCCACACGGGAGTCGATGCGGCCATATCTACAGATGAATGGATAGCCCTCGATGTCCACGCCCTCGGGATGCCCAATTGGGTGCTTTCCGTTCGGTTTGACTGGCTTTTTACTGACTATGAAATTTGCCGCGGAATGGTTGTCGATCTTCCAATCCGAACCATCCAGCCGCAGCAGCAACGACACGATGAGTCCTTTGTATCGCTCGTGGCCGGATATGGTCTCGCCATAGACTCCGACTACTCGGCCGTTCTCCTCAATTGCGCCTGAAATCTTCAAAGCGAAAGGACTTGGGTCGTTGATGAATTCATAGCGGCCCTGGCCATGGACGATTTGAATATCTTCCGACGGCGTCACCGTTACAACGGAACCAATTTGCGCAATCGAGGGCATATTAAAGTTTCCGGGCTTTCCGGGATGACCCGATGGAGATCAATATCGCCGATCCATTGCGAAAATCGAATGCTTTCGGTCATCCTTCGGCCGGATAGTTAAAAATCATTTACTCGGCGCCCCCTTCAGGCCACGGTTTTTGCGAGGCTTACGCAGAGTTCCAAAAAGTTCTAAAAAGTGTCAAAAGGTGGCAAATAAACCTATTGAACACGTCGTTAGCGCGTGAGAAAATGCCACTGTGAAGGATACTATTTCCGACAGTGCAAGTCCCATGGGGAATCATTGTCATCGTCATCGTCGACACCGGTTAAGAGGAGGCATCTTCGTAGTCCGCATCTTTCGTGTGTTTCGTCCTTTTGCCCGCACGCGGCTTGGAACAGGATGTCGGAAAAACAGAGTTCTTATGTTCTCTGCACGCTTTCGCGGTAGCTCTGGATCGACCCTTCGCATTCTTCGCGGCCTTCGCGCGACCAATCCGTTTCAACGCTCTTGCCGCGGCGAAGCGCAGCGAAGACGGGTCAACATTTCAACGCCTCAACGACGTCCGCACCGAACTGTCTCCGCGCAAAATGCAATGGACAATTCAATTCCGTCACAAGAATCATGATCATAAGACGTTACACAGATACGGAACAATTGAATTGTCCCAAACAATCCCTCTTGATGGGGGGACAGTTCCCTGCCAAAACGCTCTTCCAAATATCACAAATACAAGGCATTTCCGCTTCCATCCCTTCCCATTCATCCCATCTGTCCCTTTTTCGCGGCCAAAACGCATCGGGGCTGACAAATAGATGGCCGCAGATCAAAATCGCACTATCGTGCGGCGGGGCACTTAGCGGCTTGTTTTTTGGGCGGTTTACCCTGGAAGGACAGGCATGGCCGGATTCTGTGTACCCAACAGTGCCGGGCGGATGCGCTTGGGCAATCCGTTGTAGATAAAAATGAGTTCGTGATGTAGCATCCCGGCTGAAACAAGGGACGCATAGAAAAAGGTTCAAGTATATGCCAATTAATCTGACCATTGATGGCGCCGTCGTGGAAGCCAGGCCGATGGAGCGAATTCTGGAATTACTAAACCGAATCGGCGCAAAACTTCCCCAGGTTTGTTATCATCCCCAACTCGGTCCGATTCAGACCTGCGACACGTGCATGGTTGAAGCGAATGGGAAACTCGTTCGCGCGTGCGCGACGTTGGTTGAAGCCGGGATGGAGATTTCAACGACTTCGACCCGCGCAACGTCGGCCCAACGCCAGGCCTTTGATCGGATTTTAGCCGATCACCTGCTGTATTGCACCGTGTGTGACAACAATAATGGCAATTGCACGGTCCATAACACGACCAGGCTTCTTGCGATTGAACATCAACAGATTCCGTTCAAGCCCAAGCCGTATGCGGTCGACTCAACAAACCCATTTTATCACTACGATCCCAGTCAATGCATCCTTTGCGGACGATGCGTCGAGGCGTGCCAGAATGTGCAGGTGAATGAAACGTTGACGATTGATTGGGAAGATCCAAACCCGCGGGTATTGTGGGATGGCGGCAAGGCGATAGGGGAGTCGAGTTGTGTTTCTTGCGGTCATTGTGTGACGGTTTGTCCGTGTAATGCTTTGATGGAAAAGTCCATGCTCGGCCAGGCGGGATTTTTAACCGGTCTGCCGAAATTGGCCCTGGATGGAATGATTGATCTCGTCAAGGCCGTTGAACCGGATACCGGCTACGGGGCGATCCTAAAAGTTTCTGAATCTGAGGCGGCCATGAGGGAGTCGCGGATTCGTCGGACCAAAACTGTTTGCACCTATTGCGGGGTTGGTTGCAGTTTTGATGTTTGGACAAAAGACAGGCATATCCTGAAGGTGGCTCCTTCCGAGGGTCCGACCAACGGAATTTCAACCTGTATCAAAGGCAAGTTCGGGTGGGATTTCGTCAATAGCGCCGACCGGCTCACCCGGCCACTGATTCGTGAGGGTGGCAAGTTTCGACAGGTAAGCTGGGACGAAGCGCTGGATTTGATTGCCCGCCGGTTCAATGAAATCAAATCACGGAACGGCCCGGATTCGCTGGCATTTATCTCATCGTCCAAGTGCACAAACGAAGAAAGTTACCTGATGCAGAAGCTGGCGCGTGCCGTGATTGGCACGAACAACATGGACAATTGTTCCCGTTACTGCCAGTCGCCGGCGACGATGGGTCTTTTCCGCACGGTAGGTTATGGCGGCGACTCAGGTTCCATCAAGGACATAGAGCAAGCGGACCTCGTGGTCATCATCGGCAGCAACACCGCGGAGAGTCACCCGGTATTGGCAACCCGCGTCAAGCGGGCGCATAAACTGCGCGGCCAAAAGCTCGTCGTTTTTGATTTGCGCGAGCACGAAATGGCCAGGCGGGCCGACTTGTTCCTGCGCCCAAAGCCTGGGACCGACCTGGTCTGGCTCTCGGCGGTCACGCGCTATCTTTTGGAAAATGGATTGGCGAAGACTGAATTCCTGGAGAAGTGGGTGAATGGCCTGGAGGAATACCGGAAGAGCCTTGAGCCGTTTACCCTGGAATTTGCGGCGGAAAAATGCGGTTTGCCGATTGAGACATTGAAGCAGGTCGCACATCTGATTTCGGATGCCGGAAAAGTTTGCGTCCTTTGGGCCATGGGTGTCACACAGCACAGCATGGGTTCGGATACTTCAACGGCGATTTCGAATCTGCTGCTGGTGACCGGCAACTACATGCGCCCAGGCACGGGCGCATACCCGTTGCGCGGGCACAACAATGTGCAGGGCGCCAGCGATCATGGGGCCATGCCCAACAATCTGCCGGGTTATCAATCGATAAACGACCCGGAGGCACGGGCACGGTTTGAAGCCGCGTGGAAGGTGAAGCTACCGACTACCAAGGGGCTGGATAATCATGAGATGATCGATGCGATTCATGACGGCAAGCTCAAGGCGATGTATTTATTTGGTGAAGAAATCAGCCTGGTGGATTCCAATTCAAATGTTGTCAACGATGCTCTTTCAAAACTCGAGTTTTTTGTAGTTCAGGATATTTTTTTCAGCCACACCTGTCGTTATGCGGATGTCGTCCTGCCCGCCAGTCCCAGCCTTGAAAAGGAAGGCACTTTTACCAGCACCGAGCGGCGGATTCAGAGGCTTTATCAGGTCTTCGAGCCTCTGGGCGAAAGCCGGCCCGACTGGCGGATCATTCAAGACGTGGCCAATCGCCTGGGCGCAGGCTGGGATTACCAGCATCCATCCGAAATCTACGACGAAATCGCCTCGTTGACGCCGCTCTTTGCGGGCGTCAATTACCAACGGTTGGAGGGCTATCATTCGTTACAATGGCCAGTGACTGCCGACGGGACCGACCAGCCGCTACTTTACACGAAACAATTTCATTTTCCGGACGGCAAAGCCAGGCTCTTTCCGGTGGCCTATTCCCAGCCCACCGAACAGCCGGACGAAGAATTCGATTTGCATCTGAACAACGGTCGTCTGCTCGAACATTTTCACGAAGGCAATCTCACCTATCGCAACCCGGGAATTGCCCAAAGAACCCCGGACACCTTTGTCGAAGTGTCACCCGAACTCGCAACTGAACGCGGCATCGAAAGCGGGACATGGGTTCAACTTATTTCACGCCACGGGCAGGTTCGCGTGCGGGCTCTGGTCACCGATAGGGTGAAGGGTCGGGAACTTTATATGCCTATGAACTCAACTGAGAGTCCCGTGAATCGGCTCACGAGCAGCAATACTGACAAGGTTACTCATACTCCGGCATATAAGGAAACGTCTGTGCAGCTTCACGTGCTGCCTGAAAAAGGCGAAAGTCCATTGCCCCGGACCAACCATCGATTTGGAGAACCCACTCCGCAAGACGGGGTTCAGGTTGAGCGAAAATGGAAACGGCCGGATTATCAAATGCCCGGTAATAAAGCGTAATTTAAATCCTCAAATTTATTCTATTATGTCGCAACCCATCCCTCTTGAAATTCCAGCGCGCGATCCACGTTCCGAATTACAAACCAAGCTTCAAAGCGCTCCCATCGAACACGCTGAAGCGTTGCTATCCGCTTACAAGGTTTTGCAGGGACTGCATGACCGTGGGGTGCTTGATCTAATGCAGGGAGCACTCGGCTCCAGTGACAAAGTCCTTGAAATTGTGGTGGGCGCGATGAATACGCCGGAATCTGTACGCGCAATTCGAAATGTGACGATCCTGGCAAAAATTCTCGGCAATATTGAGCCGGAGTTGCTCGAAGGTTTTGCGCGCTCACTGCCGGAAGCCATTGCCCTGACAAAAGCGCACGACGCAAAACCTCCGGGCCTCTGGGGAATCATGAAGCAGTTCAGAAATCAAAACGTTCGGCGTGGGTTGGTCCTGGTGAACTCATTGCTTGAAGCGTTTGGAAGGAATCTACCGTACAAACACCGCGGAGGGTAAGGACGGCGGTGGCAGCGCCACTTGCGAAGAGCGCCGTCGCTACCTGCGCACGCGATGGGCGCCGGAGTAAATGTTCATCCTTTGGCCGCGCAGAAATCCAATGAGCGTCTGGCCGCTATCGCGCGCAAATTCCACGGCAAGGCTGCTGGGCGCCGAGATGGCGGCAACGATGGGGACTCCGGCTGCGAGCGCTTTTTGCATCATCTCGAAGGAAGTGCGGCCGCTCAGAAGTAGAATATGCCGGCGAAGAGGCAACTGGTTCTTCAACAAGGCCCACCCAACGACCTTATCAAGCGCATTGTGCCTTCCCACGTCCTCACGAAGTATCACAAGACGACCGGTCACATCAAACAAAGCGCACGCATGAAGACCACCGGTTCGCTTAAAGGTTTCCTGTGCCGAGGCAAGCGCCGACGGCAAGCGCCGAATGATTTCCGTGCCCACTTCAAATTCGTCTTCGATAGCCGGAAATTGCCGCCGGACGGCTTCGATGGACGCCTTGCTGCAAATGCCACAACTGGAAGAAGTGAATACGTGCCGAGTCAATTGTTTCAAATCCAGGGAATGCGGCTGCTTAAGTTGCACGTTAACGACATTTCCTTCTATCAAGTCCGCGCGCGTGCCAGAGCTGCCGTTCGTCTCTCTTTTAACTTCGGTGGATTCCAGGCAATGTGGTTGAGGAATGATGTCGATCACTTCATCCGGGGAACGTATCAATCCTTCGGTGGCTAGAAATCCGGCTGCCAGCTCCCGGTCGTCGCCGGGTGTGCGCATAACGACCGCCACACTTTGGCCTTCGACCCGAATTTCGAGCGGCACCTCAGCGGCGAGGCAATCAAGTTCCGATGACGCAACCGGGCCGTCCACTCGTTGCATCGGGAATTTCTCGATCTGTCTGTCCGCGCCAGGCTTGATTTTCATGGCGGGATTAATTTAGCACGTTGCGAGGACCGACAGCATGAATTTTCACCTCTTTAGAGCGGTTTAAAAAATACTGTAGCCATTCGGGAAGAAAAAGAAGAGGAAGCGGTCTTTTTGGGTTTTGGCGTCGTTTCAGCTTCCGCCTTCGCTCGGAAGCGGTTGTGTGAAAACTCATATTCAAACCATCGGAGCTACGGCGGACAGGCAATCACAGGGTTTTCAAACATGCTCCTTCGCTGAAGCCTCGCCAAAACACCAAAAATCCTCGCTCCGAACGGCCACATTATTTTTTAAAACGCTCTAACATCTCCGCCGCCGGTCCATAACCTTGCGCAGCCGCGCGTTCAAAGCATGCGCGCGCCGCGGCGGCGTTGCCGAACACATTATAAAAAATGCCGAGATTGTAGTCGGCCAGAAACGTGCCCGAGCCCAGGACGCTTTTGTATTTGTCGGTTTCACCGAGTGTCAGGCAGCGCTGGAAGCTCTGTTCGATTTTTGGCAAATCCTTAATAAATTTCGCCGCGTTGCTGCGAATCAAATTCATGTAGAACAGTCCGCGCGCGAGGTAAAAGTCCGGAAAATCCGGCAATTGATTTTCCGATTTGGCGATAGCTTCCAACCCGAGGTCGAATTGTTTCAGTGCCATCGCCGCGTAAAGCAAATCCACAACAACATTGGGCGCGAAAGAATCGGTCCATTTCATTGTTGATAACGCCTTCTGCAAATACCGGAGAGCATTCCCCGGTTGATCCAACGACGTGTATTCGATCGCGAGCTGGTATGTCAGATAGGCATTCTCCGGTTCGCGCGCTAATTCGGCCAAAAGCAATTTCACGTTGCGGTCGGATTTTTGGCCGATGAGGTAGCCGTCGTGCGAGACTTCGGCTTGCAGATTTATCCGGGGCAGGGGAGAGACAACCTGTTCGTGGATCCGTCCATGAAAGCGCGCGCCACGAGGAAACAATCTCGCTACGTAGCTTTGGGAACGCAGCGTGTGACCGTTTCGGCGAAACTCACTGACGATCCTTAGCCGTCCAATCGCCGGGCCATTTTTGATGAATTCTCGAATTTCGCCCGCCAGGCCGTTGCCGGCATACTCGTCCGCGTCCAAAACGAGGATCCAGTTTCCAGTGGTCTGTTCGAGGGAAAAATTTCTGGCGGCGGAAAAATCGTCTACCCAATCGAAGCGCGAAATTTTGGCGCTGAATTTCCTGGCGATCTCGACTGTGCCGTCGTTCGAACCGGTATCGGCGACGACGATTTCATCGGCCAGTGGACGGATACTTTCGAGGCAGCGGGCCAGGCAGCGCGCTTCGTTCCGAACGATCATCGCGACGGATAAATTCGGCTTCAGGAAAGAGACGTCCATGCGGACGGTTGCGCGAGACTGTACGAACCCTGGATGCGCTTGAGACGGCGGCCCGTGATTTCAAGTTCTTCGCGTTTGCTTATGGCCACTGCACGGGCGGCCTGGAGCAATTTTTTGTTCGATTCCAGCAGGGCCATCAGTTCCAAAATCGTGGTGCGAAGTTGGTTTTCCTTCGCGGTATGGTCAACTTGGGAGCGCTTCCACTGGTCGCGAACTTGCTGAGTTATGGCCGTGATGGAGGGTTGCAGTTTTTTAATGGCGTTCTGGCACTCCGAGAGAAAAGCCCAATTGCGCCGGGATATGGCCTTTTGACATGCTTTGGCTAACCGGCGCCATTCCCGGTAAGCGTCAAATAATGAGCGCTCAGAAGTCATCTGGCTAATCGTGTTGCTATGCAAGATTTGCGAGAAGTTGGACCTCTTGGGGTTCCTGCGCCTGTTTACTCAGTATCTCGGCCCAGGAATCGCGCAATGGTTTCAAGTGCATGATGACTTCATCCACGCCGTCACGCCGTTTCTGTAAATTGCTTTTAAGCAGACGATCTTCAAAATAACGGTACAGGTTTCGCAACGTGCCGGCCAGTTCGCCACCTTGTTCGAGATCCAGGGAATTGTTCAACAACCGGATGATGTCCACCGCGTGCCGCAAATTATTGTGGATTGTCTCATTTCGCTGGCGGGGATCAGTATATTCAAAACCCGCCAGGGAAGTGTGCAGCGAGCGAAGCGCCCGATCAAAAAGCATGAGGACCAGAAGCCCCGGCGACGCGGTTTGCGCGGCGATTTGAGTATACGATTTAAGCGGATTGAAATTATTCATGCCGTGTAGCCTTAGGATTGCTGCGGGGCGGTGATGTTCTTTGCCAGGGTATTCGCCACGCGGTCCATCAAGTCATCGGGCGGATAACTGGGGTCCGCCAGCAAAGCCGCCGCGCGGTTGACCGCCTCCGGCCGAACCGTTGGCGTTTCCTTTAAAGTTTCTTCCAGGGCCTGTGTATGATCAAAAGACATAGCACTCACCGCCGACTGCGCAGGCTCCCGGCGGACAGGGGGCTGACTCACCGGAGTGTTTCCGGTGAGGCCGGCATTAAACTCAACCTCCATAAAATTTTGTTTTCAAACAACCGTTATCAAATCAATCTGTTATCGGTCAGAATGCCCAATGACTTTAATTTCTCTCATCTTTCAGGCAAGGTATTCAAGAGTTGATCAGCAGAAAATTGGCCAAAATAGCGCGGCGAATGGAAAATGTTCCATTGATCATCCAGGGCAGTTCGAGTGGGTGTATTGATGCACCATGCAAAGAAGGAATAAATATGAAAAGCGACGCTCTGATGAGGCTGCCGTTGTTTTTCATACTGTTGCGCGGCCTTCGCCACATCAGGATTGTTGGCGTCAAAAACCTCGTCCGCGGCCCATAAAATAGCGCCGGTTTTAACGTCAGCCAGTTTAAAGCGCCAGCCGATGGCCAGCGGCGGGCTGGAACGGAATGTGGTCAAATGGCAAAAAAGGACCGCGTCGCATCCGTAATATTGTTTGAGACTGTCAAAAAAATTCAGCGGCAGCATTTCCTCCCCGGTCCAACTTCGATGCCCTGTGCAATTGCGAAGTGTCTGGGGATCGGCTGTGACCACTTCAAATTTGCGTGTCTTAATCAATTCGGCCTGCAGCACCGGAGTAAGCATTTGACAGGCGTCAGACATCGGGCCGGTGAACGTATCACCCGCGGGCGGCAGCATCACCACCCGTTTCAAATCGAGAGGAAGGCTCGACGAAGCGAGCGAATGCGTCATGCGGATGTGGTGAACCGGCTTTGAGGAGGTCGAGGCGGTATCCGCGGCCACGGCCGCGTTAAGGCCTGGCAAAATGAAACCCGCAATAATTAAAGCAGTTGTTAAATATTTCATCGGCTTAAATTGATCCGTTGGTTACTTGCTCGGACAAATAAGTGAGCTCTTGGTTGCTTTGGGACTCGGCTTGTTCCATCGCCTCAAATTCGCTGGTCCATTGCGCTTCGTCAGTGGTTATCTGAGAATTCAAATTCGAAATCTGGGTGCTGATGTTATTGCTTTGCTGCGTGAGGCTGGCCTGATGGTTCGTGAGTGTGCCGTTCGTGCCGATGGTGTCGTTAAGGAAATTATTAAGCTGCGTCGCGATCCCGTTTGTCGAATCATTGAAGAGTGTGCTGACGTTGTTCATGTTGCCCGACAGGGCGTTGTTCAGTGTGCTGGTGTCTACCGCCAATGTGTTGTCCTTCCCATTGGTGGCGATGCCCAAATCCGACAACATGCTTATCGCGTTACCGGACAACGACGACACAGACCCCGCCACCAGCGAACGCAAACTGGACGCAAGTTGACTGCTGGTTTGATCGGCCGTCAGAGTGCCGGGCGTCACTGAGCCGCTTGAAGAGGTTGTGACCAACTGCTGGCTGCTGATGTCGTTCTGCACCGTATTATAGTCCGTTACAAACTGTTGAATGGCCGAGCTGATAGAGCTGGTGTCGCTAGTCACGTTCATGGTCACTGAACCGGTTTGCAGCGCGGTGACCGATAGACCGGAAATACTGGAACTGGCCGACGTAATCGTATTGGACTGACTGACCAATTGCTGTGTCCCTCCGTTCAGTGTATAGAGAAGGTTCTTGCCGTGTTGCAGCGTGCCGCCGGAAAGGCCGGTGGCTGCGAGAAAATTTCCAGTGACATCCTGCATGGAAACGCCCACATCACCCGTCGTATTGTTGGTCAGGACAAACCGATTGTTGATGGAATCATACGAGGCCGTCACCCCGGCGGTTGAACTATTAATATTGTTCAGCACATCCTGAATGCTTTCGGTGCTCGCATTGTAATTGATGGTGACACCGTTGATCGCAAACGCGCCCTGGCCGCTGCCGCCGTCGGTGATCGGTGTGGCCAAATCGGCGTTGGACATCGTCCCTCCCAATTGCGCATGACCCAGGGCCGAAGTGCTGGTGACTGAATCAGTCCCGTTATTATACAATTGCGCGACCTGCAAAAAATTGCTCGTGTCCGCCGCGCTGCCCAGCACAACTTCACTATTATCACTGCTGGCCAGCGTAATTTTGTCCGCTGTCGTGCTGTAACTGGCGGTCACTTTTCCATCGGTAGCGGTAGAAATAGCGTTGAAAAGATCCTGCAAAGATTCCGTAGCTGAAACGGTGACCTGCTGGCCATCCACGGTGAAGGTCCCGGCGGTGACTGCCGATGAAAATCCGGCCGACCCGACCGTCACGTTGCTCAAATTGCCGTCCGGGCTAATGGCCTGGCTGATATTGCCCGAGCCGTAGATCTGTGCCGATGTCGCCAGCTGCGAAATATTAAATGCATAATTCCCAAGGGGCGTGGACGTGGTGGAAGTGCCCGTGGCAATTTCAGAATTCGAAGATTGCGCCGTGGAGCCCTCGTACAACGAGGAATCCTGCAACCCCTGTATGTCCGTTTGGAGGGTGGTGAGGTCGTTAACAATCGTGGTAAATGCGGAGTTCTGGGCGTTAATGCTGTTCTGTTGCTGCTCCCATTGGATTTCGGGGGCCGCTTCCGCCTGGCCCAACTCCTGGACGATCGTTTGCCAGTTCAGGCCCGAAGCAATACCCGCAACGGCCAGGTTCGCTGAATTATCCGTTGTCGGCTGGTTGCCAATGGTCGGCAGCGTGCCAGTGGAAAGGAGATTCGACAATAGGGAACCGCTTGTGCCTATGGTGCTGGACATATGGGCCGTTCTTTTCCGCTTTTAGTTCGTGTCTCTTTTTACAGCCAAAGCTCGGACGGCGCTTTCGCGCCGTCCGAGATGTAACTAACCTGATATTTCAGAACTCTACCGGTTAACCGGTGATGAGTTTGAGCGCGAGTTGCGGCGACATGTTGGCTTGTGCCAGCATGGCCGTGCCCGCCTGGACCAGAATGTTGGCCTGGGCGTACTGCGTGCTCGCCGTCGCCACATTCACGTCCATGATCGTGCTGTTGGCGGCCGACAGGTTGTTGTTCAGCGTCGACAACTGATTTTGATAATCGGTCAACGTTTCCTCGTTGGTTCCCAGCGCGCCGCGATCGGAAGCCAATTGCGAGATGGCGCTGGTGACGTCCGACAACGCTGTTGTTGCGTCGCTGGTAAGGTCGTCGCTGCTCAGACCCGAGAACGTGGTTCCGGTCAGGTCGACGCCCGTCATCGTGAACGAACCTCCGGTGGCGTCGATGGTTACCGAGAGACTGGTCCCGGCGAACAAGCTGACACCGTTGAAGTTCTCAGTCGCCACGTTGTTGACGTATGAGGCGAGCGAGCTGAACTCGTTCTGATACAGCTGAATGTCCGCGCTCGACTTGGTCACGTCTTGCGCCTGGACAGACAGTTCACTCATACGATCCAGGGCCGTGGAAATCTGCTGGAGATAACCATCCTGCGTCTGGTTGAATGAGAGGGCGTCAGCGATGTTGTTTGACGCCGCCGTATTTTCGCCTTCCTGAGCCACCAGGCTCATCGAGACCGCCAACCCGGCGCTGTCATCCGAAGGTGAAGTCACCTTCGAACCGGACGACAGTTCCGCCAGTGATTTGCTCAACATCGTGCTGGATTGCGCCAGGTATTGAGCTGTGTTTTCTGCTGATAGGTTTGTATTGATTACCATACTTAACTCTTTCCGTGAGTCGCCCCGCGAGGGGCATTGTTTTTACGCAACATCCATGTTGCGGGGGGTCATTTTACGGGTGACCCACCATTATCCCTGCCGTCTCTTTATGGCGGGCGGCCGCCTGTCTACCCGACATATCCATATCGGCATAAAATTGCGGGACTTTAACGGATTTTTGCGGGTTACGGCTGATTCGGCCTATTTTTCGCCAAAAACGCTGAAAAGTCAGCAATTCGTTCGCCCCCATGAGCGATTTTGATGCCATCGTGGGCCAGGATTTTGTTGGCTAAACCATGATTCGCGTGAAGCTGCGATGGGAGTTACGAAAGCAATTTGGCCGGGGGGAAGCAAGGAGCCGGACGTATTGATTCTCACAGGCGAACGCCAATGCCTGCGGACCGGGCCGCCGTTCGCGGTGGTCATAAAGTTTTTAGCCCCAGCGAGAAATGATTTGATGATTCTATTTTTGGCGTAAATCAGGCAATCCTGTCCGTGCATTTGGCTGATGATTCGTTCCTCCGGGCATACATCAAATCCTCTTCAAAACAAATTGACGGCGAACGAGAGAATCTGTAGGTTTTGCGTCCGTTTAGGTTCCCGAGTAGCTCAATGGTAGAGTCCCGATTCATCGGGATTAACCGGAGAGTTGCGAACGGATGGCCAAATGCGGACAATGAACTGCTGAATTTCAGGGTTCCAGAGTAGCTCAATGGTAGAGCACGCGGCTGTTAACCGTGTGGTTGTAGGTTCGAGTCCTACCTCTGGAGCCAGTTCGTTTCGCTAGCCTTCTGAGGTATAAAAGAGGTTCGCCTGAATTATGCCTCTCGTGCTACATTTGCTTCGTGGAAACCATTGAGCGAACAATCAATCCTCCGTTGGCCCGCAGGCTTGGGGACATCATCCACGTGTCGCCTTTACTGCGCGAAGTCTGCCGGATGAGCGGTTGCTCTGAAGATCGCGTTGCGGAATGGTTGCTTAAATGTTCTGTTGCCCGTGGTGCCGGCCATTACGAACGCGATTTTCCAGCGGATCTTCCTCCCGACAATCCTGAAGTGACTGATGAAGAGATCGGCGTAGCTTTGTGCCTGGGGCACCATCCTTACAACTCAACAAATATCCGCGCTGCTGCTCAATTATTAAGTTCACCGACCATTGACTCAGCCCGGCTCGCGAGACTTGCGGTAATGGAGCGAGTTGAGCCTGTCTTGTTTTATATCGCCACTGTTGCCGTGCGTTTTGCAGCAGATACGCAACCTTGGGCCTATCTGCTCCAGCACCTTCCACAGCGTTTGGCCAGCCCTCCGGATGCGCTTCCTCACTGGTCACGCTTTGTCAGTCAGACTGGGGTCACGGGCCCGGGTGGCGGTCCAGACATCAAATGGCTTCGACGGCGCGGACCCGCAGGATGAGCAACCCGCTTCGCATTCTCAGAACGGTTGACCGGCATCTGACTTTGCCGGCAGAGATCACCCTTTTTGGCCGCTCAGCCCTGGCCTTGGGTTTTCCACGAACACCGGCGCATTTTCATAATACAAAGGACGTTGATGGCATTCTCCCGCTATCCTGGTTGGAACCGCCCAATGAACATGAGGATTTTTGGCGCGCAATTCAACTCACGAATGCTGAATTGGAACCAGATGGATTATATTTAACGCATTTATTCCGCGAAGTAGATGTGATATTGCAGCCAGACTGGTTTGATCGCCGCGTTCAAATCAACGTCGATCTAAAGAAGTTGGCGGTCTTTCGGCCTACCACGATCGATCTTGCCTTAACCAAAATGGCACGTGCGGACGATGACGATTTGCAGGATGTTCAGTTCTTGGTTCGGGCAGAATCATTGACCCGAAATCAGTTGGAAGCGGCATTTGCGCTTGCACGTGTACCTAACGTGCCGGAAATCCAAGAAATATTTAACCGTGCGCGTCCGCGGGTGCTCGCCTTGGTTTAGGGGACAGAGCGCATTTAGACAAAAGGAATTCGCCATTCGGGAATGTTTCTTGTATAGCATGGTCGTGCAGGAGATTAAACAATCGGTTATTGAATCCTTCAATGCCGCGACTGCAACCGGAGCGCGTCCGGAAAGCCAATCAACGCCGGTTGTTACGAAAGACTCTTCGCCAGCCGACAAGATTAAATTATTTCGGTCTCTTTTTCGCGGTCGGGAAGACGTTTATCCGCGCCGGTTTGAAAACCACAAAACCGGTAAATCTGGCTATGCTCCGGCGTGCGCCAATGAATGGATTCGTGGTGTTTGTGAAAAGCCGCGAATTAAATGTACGGATTGCCCGAATCGCCGTTTTTTTCCGGTTATCGACGAAACTGTAGGCTGGCACTTGTCGGGCCGAGACGCAACCGGGCGGAGCTTCGTAATGGGTATGTATGCCATGCTCTGTGACGAAACGTGTTTTTTTCTCGCGGTGGATTTCGACGGCGACGATTGGCAAAAGGATGCCGGCGCTTTTCAGGAAACTTGCCGGCGGCTTGCGGTGCCCGTTGCGCTGGAACGATCCCGGTCTGGTAAAGGAGGACATTTCTGGTTCTTCTTTGAAGAGGCAGTACAAGCAAGTTTGGCGCGAAAAATGGGAGCGCACCTTTTGACCGAGACAATGGAAAATCGGCCCGAAATCGGACTTAAGTCATATGACCGGCTGTTCCCGAATCAGGATACGCTACCAAAAGGCGGATTTGGTAATCTAATCGCACTGCCATTGCAAAAACAACCACGACAACAAGGAAACACAGTGTTTCTCGACGACCAATTTACTCCCTACGCCGACCAATGGGCATTCCTTGCGTCGCGGCAACGAATGAGCAGAATTCAGGTCGAGAGCCTGGTTCGTGACGCTGAATCGAAAGGACGTGTCATCGGCGTTCGCATGGCGATGCCGGATGACGATGATGACAATCCCTGGACGTTGCAGCCCTCACGAAGCCACAAAGATCCGCCGATAACGGAACCGTTGCCAGAGAAATTGGAACTTGTTCTGGCGGATCAAATTTATGTTGCCAAACAGGAACTCGCACCGCCCCTCCGGAATCGGTTGGTTCGGTTAGCGGCCTTTCAAAATCCGGAGTTTTATCGGGCTCAAGCAATGCGTCTCCCGACGTACGACAAGCCGAGAATTGTCGCCTGTGCCGAGGATCATCCCAAACATTTTGCTCTGCCTCGAGGTTGTTTGGATGACGTTCTTTCGCTACTGAAGTCTTTAAAGATTCAACCTGAGTTGCGGGATGAGCGATATGGTGGCGAAGCCTTGCAGTTGTCTTTTTGCGGCCAGCTGCGTCCCGAGCAACAAACCGCAGCCAATGCCTTGTTACAGCATGACATCGGTGTTTTGGCTGCCACAACAGCCTTCGGCAAAACCGTGATAGCGGCGTGGCTTATCGCTCAACGCCGCGTCAATACGATAATTCTCGTGCATCGCCAGCAGTTGCTCGAACAATGGATTGAGCGTCTGTCTGCATTTCTCAACGTTCCTGCCAAATCGCTTGGCCGGCTTGGCGGTGGTCGCAAGAAACTGACCGGCAAATTGGACGTCGCATTAATACAAAGCTTGGTTCGCAAAGGCATCGTGAGCGACTGCATTGGAAACTACGGCTGCGTCATCGTAGATGAATGCCACCATTTATCAGCCCATAGTTTTGAATTGGTTGCCCGTCGGGCCAAGGCGAAATTCGTCACGGGACTTTCTGCTACGGTTGGTCGCAAGGATGGGCATCATCCGATTATATTCATGCAATGTGGTCCCGTTCGCCATCGTGTGAATGCGAAAAGCCAGGCAGCAATGAGGCCTTTTACTCACCAAGTATACGTCCGTCCAACCTCGTTTCGCCCGTTGCCGCAGCCCGACCCCGATCCGCGCATGGAATTTCACCATTTGTATGAAGCGCTGCGTAGCGACGCTGCCAGAAACCAAATGATTTGCGCCGACATTTTGAGCGCAATTAACGAAGGCCGTTCACCGCTAGTCCTGACTGAACGTACGGAACATTTACAGGAACTGGTTTCTAAATTGTCGGGTATTCCGCAGTTAATTGTTTTACGTGGCGGGCAAAGCAAAAAAGAATTGGAAACCGCCCGTAGACTTTTGGCAAAAGAACCTGGCGATTCAGGGCGAGTGATTCTTGCCACTGGAAAATTTATTGGCGAAGGCTTCGACGATTCGCGATTGGACACATTATTTTTGGCATTGCCGATCTCGTGGCGGGGAACCGTCGCCCAATATGTCGGGCGTCTTCACCGGTTGCACGAAGGCAAATGCGAGGTGCGCGTCTATGATTACGCTGATTTAAACGTACCGATGCTTTCCAGAATGTTCGATCGGCGATGTCAGGGATACGAGTCGCTCGGTTATTCCATCCTCCTTCCCGCCAGTGCGCTTCCCGGGTGGCCAGTCGAGGTTCCTCTTCCTGTGGATCCGGAATGGAAAAGAGATTATGCTGCCAGTGTTCGCCGGCTCATTCGTGATGGTGTTGATATCCCCCTTGCTGGATTGTTTGTTAACGCGGCTGTAAATACGGCGCGAGACGCCGAAGGCGAAGCGAGAGCCAGAAGTGCGAGCGAGGCGTTTCTATTCCGTCGCTTGGAGAGCTTGCCGGAAACAGTTGGTCATTTTCGCCTGAATTCGGTTTTGCCGATTCCGTTTGATGGCAATGGGCAGATCGAGTTGGACTTCCTATGTTCCGCGAAGAACCTGGTAATTGAGTTGGATGGGGCTCAACATTTCTCGAGTGCCGAAGCATATCGTCGCGACCGGCGTAAAGACGCGTTGCTTCAGAAGCATGGCTATTTTGTCCTGCGCTTCCTGGCTGAAGATGTTGGGACGCACCTTGATTTAGTATTGGACGCAATTCTTGCCACGCTGACGCATCTTAAAAACACAAGGCCCGACAAGCGAATTCTTCCTTGAAAAGAGAAACTACCGGCTGGCATTGCGCAATGTGCTTTTGAAAGCCGCCAGCGTCTCGGGACTGACATGATGCTCGATGCCCTCGGCGTCCATTTCGGCCACGCGGGCAGGAACACCGAGTGAACGAAGAAAAGAAACCACGGTCTCATGCCGGCTTTTGCAGGCGGCAGCCAAAGTGCGTCCCTTGTCGGTTAGAAAAATAGCGCGATAGGGTTGCGCCGTGACAAATCCCATTTTTCGCAATCGCTCGATCGTTCGAATGACTGTGACGTGGGTGACTCCGATTCTTTTGGCGATGTCCACGACGCGCGCCTCGCCGCTTTCGGCGATTAAATCGGCGATGGCTTCCACGTAGTCCTCGGCCACTTCGGTGGCATGTTCGCGGCGTGTTTGCGACAAATATTCGGCCTGGAGTTTTACCGCGCGTTTCCCCGGCGCTTTCGCTGAGGCGGTTGTTCTTTTGGTGGCCATAGCGAAAGGTAATCTATTCCGGCCCGGTTTAAAGGTCGAGAAACTATTGTAGTCGGACCTCCGAATAGTGGCATGGGCAATAATAGTTGACAATGGCATCGCATAATGTAGTTTTTGCTACATTGTGGATACGGGGCAACAAAATAAGGCCGATGCGTCAAACCAGAGCGGACTCTCGCTCGAAGGGTTGCATGGCAGCGTCCAGGTGCCGCCGGACAAGGCGGGGTTTTGGAGGCAATTGGCCGCGTTTTTCGGCCCCGCGGTCCTGATCAGCGTTGCCTACGTGGATCCCGGCAATTGGGGCACGGACCTTGCCGCCGGCGCAAAGTTCAAATATGGCCTGCTCTGGGTCGTTGCCCTGGCCAGTCTCATGGCGATTTTCCTCCAGATCATTGCGGCCCGTGTTGGCGTGGCCACAGGTCGCGACCTGGCCCAGTGCTGCTACGATTGGTATCCCAAGTGGACGCGCCTGCCCAATTGGCTGTTGGCGGAGGTGGCCATCATCGCGTGCGACCTGGCGGAAGTCCTGGGCAGCGCCGTGGCGTTGAACCTGATGTTTCATATTCCCATTTTTTGGGCCGTCGTGATCACGTCCGCAGACGTGCTGTTGCTGCTGGTGCTCCAGCGATTTGGGATGCGGACGATTGAAGCGATCATCCTGCTCCTGGTACTGACTATCGCCGTCTGTTATTACATCGAAATTTTTGTTTTGCCGCAAGTTCAGCCGGGTTTTCTGGAAATCGGACGGCAGATGTTGAGGCCGCGCCTGGATTCGCCGGGCATGACTTATTTGGCGATCGGCATCATCGGCGCCACGGTCATGCCGCACGTTTTGTATCTGCATCCGGCGCTGGTGCAAAGCCGGAGGTTTCAGAAAGACGACGCATCCATTCGAAAAGCAATCCGTTACAACACAATTGATGTATCCGCCAATTTATCAGTGGCATTCCTGATCAACGCGGCCATTGTAATCCTGGCCGCCCTGGTTTTTTACGGCAAAAGCAGCGTGACGGCGCCGGGCGGACAGGTCATCGCCTTCAACGATTCGACTGACTGGATGCGCGCGGCTTATTTGACGCTGGCGCCGTTGCTGGGCACGGTCGCCGGAAGTTGGCTGTTCGCCATCGCGCTGCTGGCCAGCGGTCAAAGCGCCACGATCGTCGGGACCCTGGCGGGGCAGGTGGTGATGGAGGGTTTCATGCGCTGGCGTATTGCGCCGTGGTTGCGCCGCCTGATTACCCGGCTGTTCGCCATCATTCCTACAATCATTTTCATAGGGCTTCGCGGCGCAAACAACGTCACCAACCTGCTGATCTTGAGCCAGGTCATCCTGGCGCTGCAACTGCCGTTTGCCATGTTTCCACTGTTGCACTTCGCCAGCTCGCGCAAAAGGATGGGGCAGTGGCGGCTCGGGTGGTTCCTTCTGGCCGCCGGATGGGGTTCTGCGCTGCTCATCACGGTTTTCGATTTAACGGGTTTGCCGGCCGCCGTGAAACAAGCTTGGCAAGTCATCGCCGGGGGATAACCTATCTCCGTCACTAAAATGTATAAAAAAATTCTTGTGACATTGGACGGCACCCGTTCCGACCGCGCCATTATCGAGCACGTCAAACCGCTTGCGAAGATGGCCAAAAGCACCCTCGTGTTGCTTCACGTAGCCGACGGCTGGGCGGCGCGGACTTATGGCCGGGACGCCATCAGCCCCGAAATCACTGAAGACACGGCTTATCTCGAAAAAGTCCGTGCTGAATTTCATTCGGAGGGCATCGAGGCAAAAGCTGAACTGGCTTACGGCGACCCCGGCGGGGAAATTGTCAAATGGGTCGAAAAAAATGGATGCGATCTCGTGGCGATGAGCACGCACGGACACGGTTTTTTGGCCGATTTATTTCTCGGCAGCGCCTCGCGGCGGGTCCGGCACAGTATCAATGTCCCAGTGCTGCTCCTGCGGGCACATCGGCGGTGATTCGTTCGGGTCGCTGGTAGGCGCATTTTGGCATTGTCCTTGTAGGGACAGCGCGCTGCGCTGTCCGCGCCGCATGTAGCGGCGCAACGAGCGTAGTTGGACGTTGTATCGCGGGCGGTTCCGCGCGCTTTACGCGCGGTGACGGCGGTGGCAGCGCCACTTGCGAAGAGCGCCGTCCCTACCATCGCCAGAAATTAAGGTCGGTTACAAGATGCGCCCGTGGCCGGTTGACTTTCCTGTTTCCGGTCGTAGTTTCAGAATGCGAGGGAAAAATAAGCGGTTCATGCCGCCAAATGGGAAAGGAGTTTATGAATCCATTGTCTTCAAATGAAGCCGTTGAACGCATTTATCGGGAGTGGGACGACGCGTTGTCGCGTTTGGATTGTGAGAAATTGCTTTCACTTTATGCCCCCGACGCCACCCTTGAAAGTCCGCTGATCCCGCATCTGTTGAAATGCGACAGTGGCATATGCCGGGGCCGCGATGAAATAAGAAAATTAATTGAAGAACTCGCGCGAACGCAGCCCGAAGTGCGAAAATTTTACAGAGCGGGCTATTTGACTGACGGCAAAAAAATCTTTTGGGAATATCCACGCGCAACTCCCGATGGCGACCAGATGGACTTTGCAGAGGTCATGGAGATCAAGGACGGATTAATTCAGCGCCATCGCGTTTATTGGGGTTGGTTTGGCGTTGGAGTCATCCAGCGTGATGAGCATCATCGCAAAAAACAATGAACAAAGCCCCGGACAAACGCAATTTGATCTTACGAATTACGGTCGGCTGAGGAATTTTTAGCGTTCTCAATTTTGCGGGCCCACACATCAAGTTTGTCGCGCCACTGATAGACCGGTCCGGTGCTGCGCGATTCTTCTTCTTCCTGAAGCCGCGCCCGGGCGCCCAGGACGTCGCCGCGGCCCAGGTAACCGACCACGCGGTCCGGCGCGTCCCGAGTCACCACCGGCAGCCGCCCAACGCTGTGTTTGAGCATCTTCGCGATGGCGTCGTGCAATATTTCGTCCGGATAGGTCAAGACGAGCGAAGTTTTTCCTGCTTCCAGTACCGGCATGCGGCCGCCCGGTGTGTTTTCGAGCGCACGCACCAAATCGCCGCGGGTAATGATGCCTGCAAGCCGCTGCTCAGCGTCGAAAATGAGAGTTGCCTGGCGTCGCGAGACGGCCGGATCGTTTCCCGCGATGCGCCTGGAAAGCTCCCCGATTGTTGTTTCTGAAGGAATCGCGGGAACATCTGTCTCCATGACATCGCGCACGCGCATCAATTCAAAAACGTCCACGCTGTATTCCCGGCTAATGTGCTGGCCGCGACGTGCCAGCTTTTCGGTGAGAATGGAGCGGCGCAGCGCCAGTACCGTGAATCCGAGCGCAGCCACGCTGCCGATAAACAACGCCGGAAGCGCATTTAAATCGTGGGTCAATTCCAATACGAAAACCATTCCGGTAAACGGCGAGCGCATCGTTCCGCCCATGATCGCTCCCATCCCCACCATGGCCCATAAGCCCGGGTCTCCCACCTGCAGCCATTGTCCGAGTAACGCTCCGATCGAGCCGCCAATGATTAACAACGGGGCCAGTACGCCGCCGGAAGTGCCTGAACCCAATGCCACGGCCCACACGATGGCTTTTGCAATTAACAGGCCAAGCAGCAGCATACCGAGCATGTGTCCGTTCATCAGCGCGTCGATCGTATTATAGCCAACGCCGAGAACTTTTGGTTCGATCCAGCCTCCAATGCCCACTACCAGCGCTCCCAGCGCAGGCCACCACATCCAATGGATGGGCAATTTTTGGAACAGATCCTCAAACGCATAAACAAGTGTCGTCAGCAGCCACGATCCCACACCCGCAGCAAGGCCCACGAGCAAGGCGCCGAGCAATTCGGCGGGGATGAGCGTCGAGTGCGCCGTAACAGGAAACATGGGTCCCGCGCCCAGGAGCGGTACCCGCAAGATCGACGCCACAATGGCCGAGACGGCGACCGGGATAAAGCTGCGCGGCTTCCACTCAAACAATAATAATTCCACCGCGAGCAACACTGCGGCAATCGGCGTCGCAAACACCGCCGACATGCCCGCGGCGGCGCCAGCAACCAGTAGCGTCTTCCGTTCCGCCGATGAAAGATGAAAGAGCTGCGCGAATATCGAACCAAAAGCCCCGCCGGTCATAATAATCGGCCCTTCGGCGCCAAACGGTCCTCCAGTGCCAATCGAGATGGCTGACGACAGCGGCTTTAAGATCGCTACTTTCGGATTGATGAGGCTGCGTCCCAGGAGAATGGCCTCCAGCGCCTCGGGAATGCCGTGCCCACGAATCTTTTCCGAACCGAACCGCGCCATCATTCCGATAATGAGCGCTCCTATGACGGGAACCGCCGGCAGCCACCAGCCCAGATGATTTTGCTCGGGCAGGGAAGGGCGGTCGGAGAGGCAATGGAAAAAGAAAAGGTTCGTGATTATGGCAATCAGCCATAGCAACGCTTTCGCCACACACGCCCCAATCGCGCCCACGGGCAACGCAAGGCACGACAATATCAGCACCCGCCAATCCGTCCGGAAATCGCCCGGGGCGTCTGGACGGTCGGTTTCGTGCTGTTTCCCTTCAACTGGCTTCTGGTCGGACATAAAGCCGGATATAATATATCGTGGTACGATATTGTCAAATAAACAGTGGGCCCTTTTGGCAATGCATGATAGAGTTGCGCGATGGCCGAACCCGAAAAACTGGGCAAAAAGCAATATGAATCGCTGGCGGCGTTTCGCTACGCGCTTCGGCGGTTTATCCATTTCAGTGAACAAGCCGCGGGAAAGGTCGGGCTCACACCGCAACAACACCAGGCGATGCTGGCTATCAAAGGTTTTCCCGAACGCGACTGTGTGACGGTGGGAGAATTGGCCGAGCGTCTGCAATTACGCCATCACAGCGCCGTTGGCCTGGCTGACCGCATGGTGGCCGAAAAGCTTGTCGAGCGCGAAGTCTCCCGAGAGGACCGGCGCAAAGTCCAGATCCGCCTGACCCCCATCGGGGAAAGAAAGCTCGAGAAACTATCGGCCATGCACCGACGGCAGCTCAGGCAAGTCGGCCCCGAACTGAGCGGGTTGTTGAAAAAGCTCAATGAAGCCGAAAGATAATATCGGCAATCATAACCTGGAAAAAAAACGCCGGGCCGCTTCGAATATAATGGCCACGGCGTCATCCTCCGAGGCGCGGTCCATATTGATGGCCAGGTCGTGCAATAATTCGTTATTCATCCGGGCATGAAAATGCGCTTTGAGATATTTCTCCCGCTTATGGTCTGCCGCTTTGACATATTTAACCGCTTCCGAAAGTGTCCATCCGCGGCCCTGCCGCACTCGGTCAATTCGCGCCGGCACCGAACCGGTCAAACGAACATGAAAAACATTTGGCAACTTCCCGGTCACAATCGTCGCGCCGTGCCCGACCAGGATGGCGTGTCCCCGCATGGCCAGGTTCAGAGTCGTTTCAACCAACTGGGGCATCAGTACCCAGGATGGCGGACGCAGGCTGAATAAATCGTCCATCAATTCATCGACAAAAAAGCGCTTCTCCTCGGTAATCGTTCCGGCCAGCGCCTTGGGCCAGCGCTGTTCCTGCAGGGCTTTCTCAATTAATTCCTGGTCAAAGACCTCCCATGCGCCGATTCCTGTTTCCTCCGTGGTATCCAAATTCTTCGCCAATGCCGCCGCGATTTCCTTTGCGCCCGACCCGGTTTGATGCGATATGGCGATCGCTGGCTTCGTCAGCCGCGGATGGTCCGGGAAATGGCGGTCAGAGCGCCGGCGTTCGCTAACCACATAAGCACCCGACTTTTCCATCAAAGTTTCGATATTCATAACACCGGAGTCTGCCCCTGATACCACCTTATATTGTAACACGATATATGTCAAATCACTCTCAGCGCCATGAGGCGCTTTAATGGAAGGGTTTCAGCGGGGGTTCAGGATATGCATTTGCGATGGATCATCGATTCCGAGCTGGAGAAGGGCGGCATTCGTATAGATCTCCAGGTCGGGAGGGAATCCCGCCGCGCCTGTTGCCTGGCGCTCGCGGTCCAATTCACGAATGGCAAGGGTATCCAGGGCCACGGGATCTCGGCTAAGCCAAAGCTGGTTCAAGACCGTGGAATAATGAAGCAATACGCTTGCGCCGCCTTCATATTGGCCGATCAGAGCGTCGGTAATGTTCAGAACCACACGGTCGCCTACCGCCGGCAATGCGTCAATTTCCGGGACGGCTACGGCCAGGCGGTCCGGATCATTTTGGAAGCGCAACGTATTGTCCACGGCTCCGAACGCAAGGCTGTAGAGATGACCGCACACGCCCGCACTGGGCTGGTTGAGCAGGGGGGCGATGCTGATAATTTTAGTTACCTGGCGACTGAGAATTTTGGTCACGAACGATCGTCGTCCAACTTTATCGCCAGTCTTGCCAAATTCCAAATCGCCAAACACCAGGCTGCCGATGATGGCGCTATCAGGCTGATAAAAATTGGTGGGATCGTATCCGGCCTCGATGGCGCCTTCGGCGTGGACACCCAATTGCTGGGCGAGCTTGAAATATCCGGCGGCGTGCAAATCGCTGGCGCGTTTGTCCCAAATGATAATCCGGTCAGGCGGCAATCCGGCCTGGAACAATCCCCGCACGACTGCGGCAACGACCGCTGGACGCGTGCCGCTGATTTCGCCGGCTGCGGTAAAAACTTTGATGCCCACGACGTCCTGGGTCGATACCAGCGAGCGCCAGGCGGCCGCAACTGTGGCCTGGCCGGTCAAATTGGTGATGCCGCGGTCCATCATGGCTTGAACGATCGAGCCGTCGGGCTCAAAATTAACGACCGCATTCTGGTTTTGGACGATAACAACTCGCGGGCCCGCGTTTTGGGAAACAGGAGGCGTTCCGGCTTGAATTTGATAAGCCGTCAGCCACAATAAGGCGGACACTAATTGAATTAGTGCTGTGAGTCTCTTTGTTGACACGTCCAAGCAGGGATGTTACCACCTGAGCGAATGCTGAGCATCAAAAATGAATCCGGCTGTGGAACGCGGAATTGGCGTTTCCTCCAGCTTTGTTTTTTCGCCTTTTTCGCGCTGGCGCTCTCGCTGGCCGGCTGCGGGCCAGCTGGAACCCATGCCCTGCTCAAAGGAAAGAAGCTTCTGGACCAGGGCGATTACGCGGATGCCGCGGATGAATTCAAATCCGCGACCGAGGATATGGCCACAAACGCCGAGGCCTGGAACTATCTTGGAGTAGCCGAGCAACACGACGGCCAATTGGACGACGCGGCCAAAGCGTATCAACGGGCGTTGGAATTGGACCGGGACTTGATGGAGGCGCATTTTAACCTGGGTTGCCTGCGGATGCAGCAAGACAAACCAGACCAGGCAGCCAGTGAATTTACCGCCTTCACATTGCGAAAAGCCAACGAACCCGAAGGCTGGCTTAAACTGGGCCAGGCGCAGCTTCGAATGCGTGACTTTGTGCCGGCCGAAAAAAATTTCAGCAAGGCGCTTTATTGGAACTCAAACAGCGGCGAAGCGTGGAACGGCCTTGGCATGGCCCGCATGGCGCGCGGCCGTCCGCAAGAGGCCGAGAAATACTTTCAGGCGGCCGTCCAGGTCCGTCCGGATTTCGGGCCGGCTATTTTGAATCTGGCCACCATCGAGCACGAGTATCTGCACAACGACCGCATGGCCCTGCACGAATACCTTGCGTATTTGTCACTGAATCCGCGGCCGTCAAATGCAGATGAGGTAAACGCAATCGTGAACAGCCTTGAACAATCCCCGGCCCTGGCCATGGCGTCGGCGCCACAAACTCGTCCCAATCCTCCGGTGCGGCAACCTGCTCCCGTGAGCCACCCGGCTGAGCAAGGATATGAGCCGCCCAAACAGCAACAGAAGCACCGGGAGCACAGGACTGAAACGGCCCGGGCCAACACTGAAAGCAGCGCTCCAGCGGACCAGCCTGATGCAAGCCAGGACACCACCCAGACGGTTCAAGTGCGGCCTGAAACCAGGGTTGCCACTGCGCCGGCATCTTCGGGTCTCAAGCCCGCAACCGAACCGGATGAGTATCATTCCAGTCAGCCGGCTCCGCCTTCAGACCAATCCGGCGGTGGGGGATTTTTCCATTGGCTTCATTCAGATTCCACGCCCACCAGTGCGCCGGCCACGCCCGCGCCGGTGCCGGCTGAAAATAATTACCATCCACCGGCCCCGGTTCACATCGTCCAACCAGCTCCGCCGGTTTTCCCACGGTATCTTTATCTGTCGCCCGGCAAGCCCGCTTCAGGAAACCGTCGCGCGGCATCCACCATCTTTGGTCACGCGCGCGATGATGAAGCCCAACACAAATACACTGACGCCCTGGAGTATTATCGCCAGGCGGCGAGCCTGGATCCCGCCTGGTTCGAGGCCCAATACAATTGCGGCGTCATGGCTTATCGCCTCCGCGATTATCAATTCTCGCTGGCCGCCTACGAAACCGCATTGGCCATCGAACCAAATTCCGCCGATGCCCGTTACAATTTCGCCCTCGCGCTCAAGGCGGCTGGTTATGTCACCGATGCGGTGAATGAGTTGGAGAAAATCCTGGCCTCGAACGCCAATGATGCGCGCGCGCATCTCGAACTCGGAAATCTTTATGCTCAAAAATTGAGGGATGTCCCTCGTGCGCGAGCCGAATACTTGAAAGTATTGCAATTAGACCCTGGCAATCCCCAGGCATCGAATATTGAATTTTGGCTTTCGGCGAATCCGCGATGATTGGGCAGAGGGAATCGTTCTCAATCTTCCCTTAAAAGAGGCGGTAAAATTTGACAGAGCGAGGCCCGCTTAATACAAATATCTATACATTATGGCTTTTCGCTCAATCCGTTCGCTAATTTGTGCATGCATCACCTCACTGTTTTTTGCTTCCTGGTTCGCCCTCAGCGCTCGCGCAAGGGCGGGGGATGATCAAACGCTTTGGCAAATTGGAACCGCGGACAAGAACGACGCTGAATTCGCATTAGCGGACGGGAGTTACACAAATTTTGTCGGAAACTTTGGCAGTCCCGACCACGCTTTTTACATCGGGTTATCGAATCCAAAGACCGATTGGCCATGCATACTGCCGGGACCTTTTGATCGCTGGGCTGGCAGTTTCTACAACAAGCGCAACGGGAACGAATGGGACCAGATGAATACACTGCCCATTGGGTTTGTGCTTGGCCAGATTTCAACAAATGGCCAGTGCGCATTGGTCATAGCTTTTTGTGACTCCAGCCCCGGGAATCCGCCGGGTCTTCGCATTACGATCAACGGGGTAAATTTTGAACGCGACCTTTCGCCTGGAGGGAGCGATAACTCTCTGAACGGCGACTTCAGCACGGCGAAACCGCAGACGGTTCGAGTGCAGTTTCCTGCGTCATTATTAAAAAAGGGCTATAACGAAGTCGCCTTGCGCGCTATCGGGGGAAGCTGGTGTTTATTTGACGCGTTGCAGCTCGATGCCCCTGCGGGCGCAACCCTGGCTCCGCCGTCGCAAACTGTCATTCGATCGGTAACCGCGCCGGCGTATGCCGTTTCGCCTGGTCGAAAAACTCCGGCGACCGTCCGCGTGGAACTTTATTGTGCAGGCGCTCCGGGCAATCTCGAGGTCCAAATTGGAGGCGCGCCCGCTGAAACGATGGAGATCCAGCCGTCTGGATTGCAGACACTTGAAATTCCCGCGCCGGCGTCCAAACATAAAGGAACCACGCACATTCGCGTCAGTTCCAATGGACAATTATTATGCGAAACGGATTTGCATTTGCAGGCTTCTCCGCCGGTGACTCCTTCTGATTACGTGAACGTATTCATGGGCACGGCGCATTCGCGCTGGATGATCGCGCCAGGGCCATGGATGCCGTTTGGCATGGTTAAAATCGCGCCGGACAATCAACCGGAATGTTGGTGTTCTGGTTACGACTATACTCACGAGTACATCAACTGCTTCAGTCATATTCACGAATGGACGATGGCCGGGCTTGGGATGATGCCCACGGTGGGGCCGTTGCGGACGCATCCCGGTCTGGACGGCGCTGGATACAGTTCACGTTTTGACCGATCCACGGAACATGGCGGTATCGGATATTATGACGTATTTCTTAAGGACAGCCGCATCAAGGTGGAACTGACTGCGACGACGCGCGCGAGTCTGCAGCGTTATACTTTCCCCGCCAGCGACGAGGCGCGCGTGCTGATTCCGCTGCTTTTGCCAAACGAGTACCGGACGCGCGTCCTGAGCGCTCACGTGCGGCGGACAGGCGCGAATGAGATTGAAGGCTCCATTAAAACCGATGTTCCCGGTCCTTACGGTTGCGACCAAAATTACACGCTGCATTTTGTTTCACAGTTCAGCCGGCCTTTTGAAGCGTTGGGTGGCTGGGAAAATCAGGCCGGCGCCAACGTCATCATCAAGCCGTCGCAGACGTGGTCCGGCGATGGAATAAGTGATTGGCCGCGGCCGGAATTGTTTTCGAACGTCTTGGAACTGGCCATGTCCGGCGATTGCGGCGCCTTCGTCAATTTCAAGACGGCCGCCGGCGAGCAAATCGAAGTTCGCACGGCAATTTCACTGGTAAGCGTTGACAACGCCCGGCAGAACCTGAAAACAGAATTGTCCGGGCCCTTCGGCTGGGATTTCGCCGCTGTGGTGGAAAACCAACGCAAGGTTTGGAACGAGTTGTTCAATCGTGTTGAAATCCAGGCGCCGGACGCGCGCGAAAAAACACGTTTTTATTCAAACGTTTACCGGGCCTTTTCCGGGCGAAATATCTGGAGCGACGCCAACGGGCAGTGGGTGGATCCCTCCGGGCGAGTGCAAAAACTCCGCGACCCAAAAAATGTCATGCTCGGTTGTGACGCGCTTTGGACGACATTTTGGAATCTCAATCCGCTCATGAATTTAATGGCGCCGGATTGGTCGGCCCGATGGACCAAATCCGAACTTCAGCTCTACGAAAAATGCGGCTGGCTTGCCAAGGGTCCCGCCGGTCTCAAATACATCAGTGTCATGGTCGCTGAACACGAAATTCCGCTGATGGTGGCCGCTTATCAGGCGGGCATCCGCGGATTGGACCCGGAAGAAATCCTGGCTGCGGCGGTCAAAATGCAAACGTCGATGCCCCAGTCGACGCCGGGCGGCGGCAAGGCGGGTAACGAAAATCTCGCGGGCTATCTTAAGTACGGCTACGTGCCCGTCGACGGTCCGCTCAAAGGGCATCCGTCAAATACCTTCGAGTACGCTTACGATGACTGGACCGTCGCGCAACTCGCGCTGGCCCTCGGTCATCGAGAGTTGGCCATGAAATTTCTCTCGCGCTCGCAGAACTGGCGCAATTCGTTCGACATTGAAACCGGCTTCGCCAGGCCTCGCATGTCAAATGGTGATTGGCGGACGCCGTTTCAACCGATGGGCGAACATTCCGGTCCCACGGATTTCACCGAGGCCAACGCATGGCAATACACGTGGTTTGTGCCGCAGGACGTGCCGGGGCTGGTTTCAGCCATGGGGCGCGACCGTTTCGTCGACCGGCTCAACGGCGCCTTTGAAATGATGGCCCCGAAGAGGTTTAACGCCACGTCCGGGATCAACCAGGACTATCCGATCAACCAGGGCAATGAAACTTGCATGCAAGTTTCCTGGCTTTTCAATTGGGCAGGGGAACCATGGCTGACCGAAAAGTGGACCCACGATATCCTTGAGGCCTACTATGGTTACAACGCGGCGGATGCCTATTTGGGCGATGAAGACCAGGGCCAAATGGCTTCCTGGTTCCTCATGTGCGCCATGGGTTTGTTCCAGACCGACGGCGGGTGCCGGATGGACCCGATCTATGAAATCGCCACCCCGTTGTATCCGAAAACGACCATTCACCTCTCGAAAAAATATTACGGCGGTAAAAGCTTCACGATCGAGGCGAAGAACCTGTCACCGGAAAACATGTATATTCAATCGGCGACCCTCGACGGCAAGCCGCTCAATCAGTGGTGGATTCGGCAAAGGGATGTTTTGAAAGGGGGAGAGTTGGTACTGAATCTCGGTCCGGAACCCAATAAAGATTGGGCCAGGGATTGTCCTCTGCCGAATCCGTAGAGGAAATTGCCTTGCGGAAAGATGGACGCCGTTCCAGATTCTTTGCATGGCACTGACACCTTCCACGATGTTGCCGCTGGGCACGACAGCTCCTGATTTCGAGTTGCCTGATACAAACGGAGAATTGGTTTCGCTCGCCGACTTCAAGGGCGCGCCTGCGCTCATGGTCTGGTTCCTTTGCAACCATTGCCCGTACGTGAAGCACATTCGTTCCGGCCTTGCCCAATTCGCACGCGATTATGCTTCAAAACGCGTCGCCATCGTCGCCATCAATTCCAATGACGTGGAGAATTATCCGGATGACAGCCCCGCGAAAATGAAGGAGGAAGTCAAGGCCGCCGGTTATACGTTTCCATATCTTTATGACGAAATGCAGGATGTCGCGAAGGCCTATCGCGCCGCCTGCACACCCGATATTTATCTCTTTGATAAAAACCAGAAACTTGTCTATCGAGGTCAATTTGATGACAGCCGTCCCGGCAATGGCGCGCCCGTAACCGGCAAAGACCTGCGTGCCGCCCTGGATGCTGTGCTGGCCGGCCAGCCTGTTTCTGCGGCCCAAAAGCCAAGCATGGGCTGCAACATCAAGTGGAAATCCGGCAATGAGCCGGATTATTTCTGATCGGGAAGATCAAAATCATTTCCGGATCCTTTCGCCGTAAATATCGTTTTTCTAAATAATTCAGAATCACGTCAATTCCTGCGTGACTCAATTCGTTTTGGTCGGTCAAAACAATAACGGCACAGACCGTTCGAAAAATTGATGGCAGCGCCTATCTTCCAAAAAAGTGAAAAAGAGCCGACCGAGATTTCGGCGCCGGTGCTTCTGGAACAGCTTGTCCATCGGGCCGAGCGCGCGGGAGCGAGCGATATTCATTTGCAAATGTGGGGCAAATCCGCTGAGGTCGCTTTTCGCCTCGATGGAGTGGTCGTGCCGTTCGAAGAACTTCCACCTGACCTTGCGGCGCGCGTCTTTGGCCGGATCAAGTTTCTTGCCCGTTTGAAAACATACCAGGAATCCTTGCCGCAAGATGGCCGCATTGCGCGAGATGAATTGAAAAGTCAAAACGACGTTCGCGTGGCTACGTATCCTACCGTAACCGGAGAGAAAATCGTACTGCGATTATTCAGCGCCGGTTCAGCGATGGCTTTGGGACAAATCGAATTTCCGGAAGCGGCGCGCGCCGAAGTTGAAACTTTTCTCAAACAGACGAGCGGTTTATTACTGCTGACGGGTCCGGCCGGTAGTGGCAAGACAACGACCATTTACGCCTGCCTCCGCCATTTGGCCGAAAGTGGCGGACGCCACATCATCACGGTGGAAGACCCGGTTGAGCAAATTGTCGAGGGCACCATGCAAACAGAAGTCAATGAAGCCATTGGTCTTGATTTTGCCCGGGCGGCACGACATCTCCTTCGCCAGGACCCACAGGCGCTGATTATCGGCGAGATTCGGGATGAAGCCACAGCGCAACTTGCCGTTCGCGCCGGATTGACCGGGCATTTGGTGGTTTCAACCCTGCACGCGGGCTCTTGTAAAGGTGTCTTTGAGCGGTTGCTGGCAATGTGCGGCGATCATTCCGCCGTAGCAGGCGCCGTGGGATTGGTTTTGAATCAGCGATTGATCCGGAAGTTGTGCCCCTCCTGCGGCGGTGACCGATGCGATCGATGCTTGCAAACAGGCTACAGCGGTCGCGTGCCGCTCGTGGAATGGTTACGGGTAACGGATCAAACACGGGAATTCATTCGGCGGCGGGAATTGGCCGAATTGACCCCGGCACAAACGCTTGAATCCTCGGCGCGCGCCCTGGTAAACGCGGGAATTACCAACGAGGCGGAATTCAGAAGGATTTTTGGCCTATGAAATACGACGAATTCGCTTTCTTTAATCAGCAATTGGCCGGGATGCTGCGTGACGGTATCCCGCTGGAAGGCGCGCTCAAACGATTGTGCCAGGAAATGCACGCCGGCAAATTACGGGATGAATTGCGGGCGTTTGAAGCCGACCTGGAACGCGGGACGCCGATCGCGGAGGCGCTGAAGCCGCGTCAATTGCCTGAATTGTACAAGCGAATGGTTCTGGTCGGAGTCAAAAGCGATTTGCCCGGGGCGTTGACAATGTTGGCAGATTATTTTCAGCGGCAGAACGATATTTGGACACGCCTAAAAAGCATGATGACCTATCCACTCATCGTAATGTTCGGTGCTTTCTTGATTTCATTTCTGATTGCCGCGCTTTGGAATTTCGTCATCGGCCCGGCATTTGAGGACGTCTTTAATGGGATGAACATGATGCTTCCGGAAGCCACATTGTTTGCCCTGGGCACATTGCAAGCCATTTGGGCTTTCCCAATTGTACTCGGTGTCCTGTTTTTGCTTGTGCTATCTGTCGTGTTCCAACCGGGGATGCGCGGCAGGTTTCTCTGGCGATTACCGGCCTTTAAAGAAGCGAACGTCGCGCGCGTGGCGTCGGCATTGACGTTGCTGCTAAAGAATGGGGTGAGCCTGCCGGATGCAATAGATGTCGTGGAAGGGCTTGAAGACAATAAGAGAGCAACCGCTGATCTACGGCAATGGAAGGAAAAACTGGCGGGGGGCACCGCAAAGTTTTCTGAAATTGCCTCCGCCAGCCGTGCGTTTCCGCCGATGTTTGTGTGGGTAGTGGCGGGCGCCGGTGAAGATTTGATTTCCGGGTTTCGACGAGCGGCGGAAATGTATCAGTCACGTGCGGTTTATCGGACGGAGGTGGCTCTTTTTTCAGTGTTGCCGGTTGCGTCTTTGTTCCTGGGCGCGGTTGTGATCTCCCAGGCATTCCTGGTTTTCTGCATGTTTTTGCCGATGCTTGTCATGATTGGTAATTTGACCTGAATATTTATGTGGGAAGTTTCGCAATTTCTATTCGGGCTGTTCTGGTATGCGGTTCTGATTTTACTGCCCGGATTAGCCTTTGCCTTGTTGCTGCACTTCCTGCTGTCGCTGCCAATGCGGCGGCGAGACCGCGGTTTGTTTCTTCTCGACATCATTGAAACGACCTTGGATCGTGGGCAAGGGCTCGAAAACACCATTCTTTCCGCCGCTGAGGCGAAAGACCGGGGAATGGGCGTCGGCTTTTATTTAGTGGCTGCGCAAATTGAAAATGGAGCGCGATTTGCCGAGGCGTTGGCTGGAACCCCGGGTTTTCTGCACCCGCAAGTCAACGCCATGCTTCGCGCCGGGGAAAAAACGGGAGATATAAAGAAAGTCCTGCCTGCCTGCCGGGAAGCTTTACGCGTGCCTCCTGATACCGTGCGAACGACGATGCACTACATGGTGACGATCATTTTATTGTTCTCCATGGTTGCCTGTTTCATGGTTTGGCTCGTTACAGTTTTCGTCGTGCCCAGGTTCAGGGATATCGCCGCCGGAATGGGCGTGGAGATGTGGCCCGTAAGCGAACTTGTTTTTAGGAATGCCGTTTGGCTGATCGGGTTTGAGATCGTGATTTTCGCGGCGATGCTGACGCTCGCGACCGTTTATATCGGCGGCTATGGCTTTACGCGGCTATTCAATTTTCGCGGACTGCCGTTTGTCGATGGGATTGCATGGTATTTGCCGTGGAAACGGAAAAAATTGCAGCGCACATTTTCGGCCATGCTCGCCGTGCTGCTGGATGCGGGGATGCCGGAATCCGAAGCCGTTCGGCTGGCTGGAGATTGCACGGCAAACGAAATCTGCCGCAAACGGGTGGGGCGCATCCTTGCGAGACTTCAACAAGGATCGAGGCTCGATGAGGCTGTGCGGGTATTCGACGACAGTGGAGAATTTCATTGGCGATTGACAAATGCCACGCACGCACGGGGCGGATTTTTGAACGCGCTCCAGGGTTGGCACGCGGCGCTTGAAGCGAAGGCATTTCAACAGGAGGAAACGGCGGCGCACATCGCAATGAGCGGTATTGTCGTATTAAACGGCGTAGTCGTCGCCCTTTTCGCAACGGCGTTTTTTGGTCTTTTGGTTGCAATCATTGACGGCGAATTATCTCTATGAAATTTGAAACCCAGACGTCCCGGGGCGGTTTTTTGGAATTGGACCTTGTCCTCGCTGTCGCCATTCTCGGCCTGGCCATCATTCCAGTGGGCTTTTCATGCGCCCAGGAGCGAACAGCCCTTCGCGCTGATTATTGCCGGGCGGTCGTTACTGAAATTGTGGATGGCGAGATGGAAATTCTCGCAGCCGGTGATTGGAGACAATTTCCAGACGGCGCACATGTCTACACGGTGCATTCCCGCGCCGCGAAAAATCTGCCGGTCGGACACTTTGAATTAACAAAAACCGATAACCATCTGCGTTTGGAATGGATTCCCGACACGCGCAAAGGCGTGGGGTCAGTCGTTCGCGAAATAACAGTACGATGAAACTCCTCCCCAACATCTCGCACGCCAAAGCGCAATCCGGAAGCTTGTTGATCGAATGCATGGTTTACCTGGCAGTGCTGGTCATCCTGATAAGCATCGCTCTCGGCGCCTTTTACACATGTTGGAACGGTTTCGGTGCAATGATTTCGACAACCGATGATGTCCGCGCCGCCTTGCATGCGGGCGAACGCTGGCGGGCGGACGTGCGGAGTGCGAGTGGAACCATCAGCATTGAATCCACCGCGTCCGGACAGGTGGTGAATATTCCGGAAGATGGAAAGCAGATCATCTATTCTTTTGATTCGGGTGAAATGCGAAGGCAGATGGGTCTCAAAGGCCTTTCTCAATTGGTTTTGCCTAAAGTTAAATCGTCGGAGATGAAATCAGATGTCCGGGGTGGAGTGAAGGCATGGCAATGGGAACTGGAACTTCCTGAGCGTCCCAGGGGGCCGCATGTGCCGATGTTGTTTACCTTTGAAGCCGCGCAAAAAGCACAATGAAACTAAGTCGCAAAGAAATCTTTACAGGAAGCCCGGCTGCCCTGCCGCGCCGGACGGAAGACGGATTTGTCGCAACTGTTCTATTTATTGGGTTGCTTGTGATTATGTTGATGTTGGCAACAGCCGGGGGCATGGCAGTTTTTCATTTGCACAATGAAGTCAAAGTTCTAGAGCAACAGCAAATCAAGCGGCTGGATCTTTCAGTGACAAACTCTGCGGCGATTCCCCATCCGGGCATTTCAAGGGCAGGAGAAAAATGAACACTGACGCCTCTGCTAAAATTGCGATGCTAAAAGGCTCGATGCGATGTCTTGCATTCGGCCTGCTCGGCCTTTTGCCATTCGTTGGCCTGCCATTTGCGATCCTGGCACTATGGACTGGCGGAAGAGTCCGCCGCTATGAGGTAAAATATTGGAACGCGGCGAAGCCGTTTCGGATTTGGGGCGTCGTTTGTGCAGGAGCTGGAGCTGTTGTATGGGCGACGATTGGTGGATTAATCGTCTTTAATGCCTTAATGGACGGCTGGCCGTATAACGATTAATCATTTCTTCGGCAATTTTTCTTCAACCATTTCGCAGAGAACATGGATGAGCAGCTTCTGCGCTTCCTGGATTCGCGCCGTCACATTTCCCGGCACGAGGAGATCAACCGTGGCAATTCCCTTCGTGAACCCTCCGTCACGGCCCAAAAAGCAAATGCTCTCGAGACCCTTGCGCTTGCCTTCTTCGAGGGCGCGCAGAACATTTTTCGATTTACCGCTGGTGGTCAGCGCTATGAGAGCGTCGCCCTTTTCGCCCAGGCCCCAGATTTGCCGCGCAAAAATTTCGTCGGCGTGATAGTCATTGCAAACCGCTGTCATGTATTCGCCGTTGGCCGGTAGCGAAATCGCCGGGTAAGGCCGCCGGTCTTCGCGATACCGGCAGAGAAATTCCGTGGCCAAATGCGTGGCGTCCGAAGCGCTGCCGCCATTTCCGCAGACGAGCAGTTTATGGCCTGAGACAAGGCAATCTACCACGATTTTTGCCGCTTGTGCCAGAGGCTCTTCCAACTTGTCCAGCCCGCGAAGGGTCTTGATGGATTCTTCGATTGTCCGCTGCAATTGAGTCATTTTATGCAGGGTACGAGAAAAGGGCGTTCTTTGGAACATCCAAATTTCCGAAATCCCCAAATTCCAAGCTCCAAGCACCAGAGAACCAGCAAGCTTCGAAACTCCAACCGGGCAGCTTGGTGCTTGAGCCCTGGAGCTTTTCCACGGCGCTTGGATGTTGGGGTTTGGATTTTCGACTCCAATTGTTCCTTGAAATTTTTTCAAACGGAAATAGCATTATCTCATGCCAATATACGAATTTCATTGTGAAAAATGCGACAAGGACAGCGAAATCCTTGTCCGTTCGGCCGATTGGAAGGGCTCGGAATGCCCGCACTGCGGTTCAAAGAAACTTTCGCGAAAGTTTTCTACCTTCGCTTCCAGCACTGGCAGCGCGTCATCGCCTGCTAAGAAGGGCAGCGCCGGGGGACATAGTTGCGGCGGCGGCGGTTGCGGTTGTCATTGAAACATCCAAATTCCAAGCGTCCAAGCCCCAGAGAAGCCTCAACCTTCAACGCGCGCCGCCTTTGGGGTTTGAAGTTTGGTAATTCTCTGGAGATTGGGGCTTGGGTATTTCCTGTTTACTAGTATTGCTTTACCGGTCCGCTTTTAGATAAAACTTCCTCGTGAAAGTGCGCTTTCTTTGCGGCCCGGCTGGTAGTGGCAAGACGTTTCGTTGCCTGGCGGAGGTTCGTGCGTCTCTCCAGGACCCGGATAACAAAGCGCCTCTGCTTTTCATTGCCCCCAAACAATCCACGTTCCAGCTTGAACGCCACCTGTTGTCCGACGGAACACTTTCAGGCTACACGCGCCTCCACATTTTGTCATTCGAACGGCTGGCAGAATTTGTTTTCGAAAAATTCAACGTTGCTCCGCCCGAATTCCTCGGCGATGAGGGGCGCATGATGGTTTTGCGGGCCCTCCTCATCCGGCATGAAAATGACTTGAAGCTCTTCCGGGCAAGCGCTCGGCGGTCCGGATTTGCTCAGGAGCTCAGCCGCCTGTTTGCCGAATTTCAACAACATCAAGTGTCTCCGTCCCGGCTTCGCGCACTGGCCAAAAACCAGGATCTCGGTCCCGAACTCCGCGACAAACTCCTCGATCTCGCGCTCTTGTTCGACCGATATTCCTCGTGGCTGGCTGACAATAATCTCCGTGATGGAAACTGTCTCCTCGATGAGGCGATCGAAATGCTGCGCGCCAATCCGAAAACCGAGGCCGTCAATTTTCACGCGCTTTGGCTCGATGGATTTGCGGAAATGACTCCGCAGGAGATGGACCTCGTTGCCGCCATCCTCCCTTTTTGCGGGGAGTCGACCCTTGCATTCTGTTTGGAAGAATCAAACGGTCCGACAGATGAAAACTCGTGGCTCTCCATTTGGGGCGCCATCGGCAATACGGTCCAACGATGCCGCCAACGGATCGAACGATTCGGCGGCAAAGTTCAAATCGAGACGCTTCCACGTGATCCTGAGAAGAGCCGCTTCAGTCACAGCAAGGCATTGTGCCATTTGGAAGCCCATTGGGAGGGCGGGAGACAGTCTGTCGAACTTGTGGATCACGAGTTAAGCGCGTTGCGGATTGTGGCTTGCCCGAATCCGGACGGCGAGGCAGCCCTGGCGGCCCGTGAAATTTTGAAATTCGTGCGTGCGGGAAACCGGTTTCGTGAGTGCGCCGTTTTGCTGCGCGACCTCGAAGGATACCACAAAACGCTTTCCCGGGTTTTTCGGCGCTATGCAATTCCCTTCTTCCTGGACCGCCGTGAGAGTGTCGCGCATCACCCGCTGGCGGAATTGACCCGGAACGCATTGCGCGTCGTCGCTTTTGATTGGCAGCATGAAGACTTGTTCGCGGCGCTAAAGACAGGGTTTTGTCCGGTGCCAGAATCGGCGATCGACTGGCTGGAAAATGAATCTCTTGCTCGCGGATGGCGTGGAAAACGATGGCGCGATCCGATTCAGATCGCCGGAGATAGCGCGATAGAACAACGGTTGGAACTCCTGCGCCAAAAGATCGTGCCGCCATTTGAATCGTTCCACGCCGGAATCGCCGAATCAAAATTCCGGCCTGACGGCAAGCAATTGGTCGAACTGTTGCGGCGGCTTTGGAAGGATCTGTGCGTGGAGCAAACCCTGGAGGATTGGAACGAAAATGATTCAAATGCCGGCAGACCGGCCATCCATGCCACCGTCTGGGACGGAATGAACTCATGGCTCGGCGACCTGGAGCGCGCTTTTTCAAACGAGGCAGTTTCTTTGCGCGATTGGCAGCCAATCGCGGATGCGGGCCTGGCGAACTTAACTGTTGGTGTGATTCCTCCGGCGCTGGACGAAGTACTGATTGGGGCGGTTGACCGGGCTCGCAATCCGGAATTGAAATTCTCCCTGGTGCTCGGCGCCAACGACGGTGTTTTTCCCGCCACTCCCGCTTCATCCCCGGTCCTCACGGAAACGGACCGCGATGAATTATACCAGGTTGTTTCGATGGGCCCCGATTTGCGGGATCGCCTGGCGCGCGAACGTTACTACGGCTACATCACTTTCACGCGCGCGAGTCAAAAAACAATCGTAACGCTGTCTCGCACTAATTCCGACGGTGGGCCGCTCAATCCATCGCCGTTTGTCACGCGGCTGCGGAGCCTTTTTCCGGGACTTGAAATTGAAAATTTCGACGGCCGCATCGAAGTTAGCCAAATCGAAAGCCCAAACGAATTGGTTCCGCGGCTTCTCGAAATGGGCGAGTCCGAATTGACCAACCACACCGTGTTCAGCGGCGAGATTCTTTCGGGAGTAGTTTCGAGTATGCGCGAAATGCGGGAACCCGAACCGTCCGGGCAGTTGTCACCAACGATGGCCGAAAAGCTCTACGGTCCCGTATTCAGGACCTCTGTAAGCCGATTGGAGGAATTCGCGCAATGCCCCTTTAAATTCTTTGTTCGGTCCGGTCTAAGAGCGGGAGAACGCAAGCTTTTCGAATTGGATGCGCGGGAACGTGGCACTTTTCAGCATGAGGTTTTAAAAGCGTTTCACGAAGAGCTCGTCGCCGAAAAGAAACGCTGGCGCGATTTGACGCCCGTGCAGGCCCGCGAACGAGTGGGTCAAATTGCTGCGCGCCTGGCGGCTGACTTTCGCGATGGTTTATTGCGCGAATCCGCCCAAACCCGGTTTGCCACCCGCGCAATGACAGAATCGTTGCAAAACTTTATCGAAGTGATTGTCTCCTGGATGCGCGAGCAATATGAATTTGATCCCGTGGCGGTTGAGTTGGATTTTGGCGAAAAGAATTCGCCGTTGCCTGCATGGACCGTTCCTCTGGAAGGTGGGCGGGAATTGTCATTGCGCGGCAGGATCGATCGGGTGGACTTATGCCGTGACTCGCAGGGCGGTAATCACATGGCGGTGGTGCTGGATTATAAATCCAGCCGGAAAAAATTGGATCCGCTCCTGATTGAAAATGGGATTCAATTGCAATTGCCCGCGTATTTGAGCGCTCTTTCGCAGTTTACAGACCTGCTCCGGGTCTTTGGCGTGGAAAGCTTCATGCCCGCCGGCGTTTTTTACGTCAACCTTCGCGGCCAATTCGAGAATGGCAAAACGCGAGGCGAGGTTTTATCGCAGGCAGCCGGGTCCCGGCGGTCGGCTTATCGCCATACCGGCAGGTTTGACGCCGGAACCCTCCACAAACTGGATTCGGCAGGCGCGGAGGACCAATTCAACTACAGCCGGAAACAGGACGGAACATTGCACAAACGCGCAGTCGAAGCCCTGGAGCAGGCGGATTTTCGCGCGTGGCTGGACGCCGTCGAACTGCAACTGCGCCGCATAGGAAATGAAATATTTTCAGGCGTGGCCGGGGTCGATCCGTATCGAAAAGGCCGCGAGACCCCCTGTGACAATTGCGATTACGCAGCCGCCTGCCGCATTGACGCCTGGACGCACCGGTTTCGGACTCTGACAGCCAAATCCGCCGGCTGACTCAAGGAAAACCATCGTCCGCCGTTACCCAAATTTAGTAAAAACGGTGTGCTGGGGTTTTGCGGACTAAAGTTCGCTAAACGAAACGCTAAATTTGAAGTTTAGACCGTGAAAATGACCCGGTTTTGTTGGGGAAATTGGACGATTGAGCCTAAAGTTGTGGGGCGGGAATTTTTGGGAAAAAGGTTAATTTCAGGCAGTCGAAATTAAGGGGTAATTAAAGTTGGAGCGCGGCGGCGTCCAAGCCAGCGGAACGGAGGAACCATGAACCGAGGCAATCGTCCGCCGTTATAAGAATCGGATAACAATTCCCCCCTCTCCCCGAGGGAGAGGGCAGGGGTGAGGGAGAGCCTTCCAGATGTAGATACTCGCCCGGTTAAAGGGAACCCAATTCCACAGCATCTCCGTTCGCGTAGAGTAGGGATAAACGGGTCACGACCAGATAGTAAATATTCTTACTAACCGTTGGAATTTTGCACCTGATCCCTGACCCTGCACATTTTTTTTGACCTAAGGAATGCAACGAGGAAACGAAGCCTTTACTCTCAAAAATGCCAACAAATTTAAGAGTTTGCCTCCTATCGAAGGAAACGAAGCGCGTCGGACAGAATGAACAGAATTCTAATTCCTTCGCGTTCCTCGCCGCCATCGCGCGAAACATTTTCGCTCCGGTTCGCAAAAGAAAAGCTTTATCCAGTCGAGGTACGAGGCTCTAAATGAGTGCCCTGAATGGGCACAAGATATTAGCCAGGGGTCGAGCCTGACTCTTGGAGGGCGACCACCCCTGGTAAGGACGCCCGGAAAATAAGCCGCCGATTGAAGACACATGCGAAGCATGAATCTGAATCTGCGGCCTTTCCACCATCAACAATCGACACATTAGATCTTTTGAACCGCGAACCTCGCAAAATACGCGAACACAATTAAGCTGTTTCGCGTTTTCGGCGTGTTTTGCGGTTAAAGATCCGCGTTCGGCAATGGCCCCCTCCTTCACGCAAGGCTTTCAGCCTACGCTCAGAAGCTTCCACCTCCGCTTAAAGGCTTCCTTCTGCGCCAAGCTTCGGCGGGCGGGACGGCGGACGAGCCGGAGGGCAGGCCATCCTTCGCACAAGGCTACGGATGGCAGGCAAGTTTCCATTTTTGCATGTATGGTGTGGAAACTGGAACTTCGGGAAACGAATCTGGAAACGAAGTTGTTTCGAGGACTGAGAAGCGCGTTTTTGCTGGCGAATTTGAGCATGACAGGAAATGTGTGAAGTCGCGCCAGGAGGAAACTTCGAGGTGTTTTTTGACGGTCCGAAGTTTCCTCCGGCGGCCGGGCGGGCCGCAGCCATCGTGGCGGCCTAAACCATAATCCTGTAGGTCCGGTGCCCTCATCGGGCGATGACGTGGGAATGGATTGCACAGCGCCTAGCAGCCTGTTGAAAAAATAGGGAATCGAGGCAGAAAAGATTTCCTAAACGGCGGGAGGTATGGTTAATGGTCGGGTGTTCGCGACGAAACAAAAAGCAGGGCAAGGTGAGTTCTGGGTGGCAGCGCATCAACTTGCTCAATCACCAAAATCCACCTTTTACGCCCGGCTGGATGAAACGCTGGAA
>DATAST010000064.1:0-71531 GCA_036269115.1 Verrucomicrobiia bacterium
GACCTTTGCCAGCACAGCGCAAAGCATCGCCACGAGCCTGAAAAAACATTGGGGCAGCAACGCGGAATTCTATTTCGACGACCTCGATATCGACCAAAAGCTCACAGTGAAGGGCGAGCACCAATATGCTTACATGCTCAAGATGCTCCAAGGTCTGCAGGTCATTCCCGTGGTCGCAATGGACCGCACACAACATAACGCCGCTGTTGTCCAGCTCAAGCGTGACGGCACAATCGCCTGCTCCACAGTGGCCTTCCGTGCCGAACAAGGGGATTTCGAGGATTTTGACGCGACCAAGGACCATATCGACTATGATTTGGCGGCGTCCTTTGACGAATTCGAGGCGATCGACCTGATTCTCGACTGCAGGTTATGCACCGGCGTCAATGTATCCGAAACTGCAGGACTGATAGCCACTTTTGCGAGGAAATTCCGCGACGCCTACGTCAAGGTTCGCCGCGTAATCGTTACAGGCTCTATTCTCCCCCCTTCGATCGGAGACGTCCTGGGCGTCAACAGCACGCAGGTGGTTATGCGGAGCGAACTCGCTCTCATCTCTAAAGCGCGCGCCCTCTCCGACGTTGAGCTGCTCGCTGGTGACTACGCAACGGTGAGCCCGTTCTACTCCGATGCAGATCTCGACCCCAAGATCATGCAGAACGTGATGACTCCGCGGATAATTTACCCTTTCAAGCAGTCCTTCTATCTCGCGCGAGGCGTCTCTATGAAGTCGGGCGGCTACGGGCAGTATGTCGGCCTGACATTAGATCTCTGCGGACAGGATTTCTTCCGTCCCGGATATTCAACCGGAGAAGAATATTTCTACGAGAAGAGTCAGCGCATAGGCAAAAACGCGACCAACGGCACGGTTGTAAAGCCCTCCGTCGTCGCCCACATCGCCTACATGGTGCTCGGCGCAAAGTTCTGATCTCGTTTGCGACTAAAGAGCAGATCGCAGATGCTCATACTGAGCTCCAGTTCCCGCCGTGTCTCGGCAATCAACTGGGCCAGCAGCCTTCTCGGCTTCCGCTCCGCGCCCGGTTCCGAAACCAGCTCGAGCATCTCATTCTTCCAAAGAGTCATTGCCGCCGACTGTTTCTCAAAATTGGGATTCAAGCGCGCCGCCCGGACATGGCGAAATCGCACAGTCCTATCATCGGCGTTCGCCACCATAATACCCCAGAATCGCGGCGCAAGACTCCGAGCTCGCCGCAATTTACACTCGGTCGTCACCAGGGTAATCCGCCGAAACGCCGCGTTGTAATACACGCCCTGAGCCATGATTCTCTCGATATGATCGGTCGCTCCCTTGATTTCATAGCAATGCGCCTCGGAATGCAAAGTGACAACGTCGGCGATCGCTTTGCCATTATGCACATGTAGTTCTTGAAGAACTGCCCGAGGACGGAACTTTTGTCGCTCAATTTTACGCAATAGAGCCTCTCGAATAGCGGCGTCATTTAGTTCAATCATTTGTAGACGTAGTATCGACAAGATCAGCGCGAGATCACGCTGGCGTTGCCGCCATTTTTTCCGATGAAAGAGACCCAATGCATGATTTTCCGACGATTCGACAATCCGTGTGTGAAATATCGTAGGAAAATGAGCAGCCAGGGCAAGCTTTTTGGGTCTCGGAATACACAAACGATTTGAAGCGCCTCTTTGAAAGCAAAATATTCACATTGACTTAAATGTATACTTAACGTATACTTAAAGTATACTAAAATGAAAAACAAATCGGGACGGCCAGAAATGGCGGAAGGCAAAGCAAATAACAAGCTCATCAATTTCCGGCTGTCCGGTGAAATTGAAGAGGCAATAAACAAGGCTGCCGAAGTATCACATCAAACCAAGCCGGAATGGATGAGAAACGCGCTGCTTGAAAAGGCGAAAGCCGAACGGCCTTTTTTCAAATCGAAATGGGAAAAGGGGGATCTGGATGAAAAGGCAGTCGAATTTATGCTAACGAGACCAGACTGTCGAATTCATGGGGTGGGCGAATTTCATGTTTTGAAAAATAACAAAGACGAACTCAGGATAGACATTGTCGTTAAAAAATATGGTCCAATTTATTTGACGGAAAATCGCTACCACCTCTCCAAAGAAGCGGCGGAACAAATTCGCGTTCACCCGAATCAGGAAACAGCGAATTTTCAACTCGTAATATAAAACTCACGCAACGGCCGCGAAGGTCGCAAAGGAAATCCATTTATCCAAAAATCCACCAAACCATAAATCCGCTACTGTTTCGTGTGGTTCGAGTATTTCGCGGTTAAAAAATCGATCCCAGTCATTCTTTGCGGAGCCGGGCTGGCACATCGGCAATGGAGCGGACCTGCAGCGCCCTTCGTTTCCACTCTGAATTGGCAAAATCTTCAATTTCCCAACAAAAATGGCGTTTTTCGCTTTGTTTCCTTTTTGCATCTCCTATACGAAGTGGCCCTTGCCAGGAAGATTTTTCAGACGATCAAATTAAAAGGGAAGAACCATAAGCACGGGCAATCAGTCTGTTTTCTTGCTTTAATTGATTTGTGTCAATATTGACTCTGGCCAATGATGAAGAGAAATTAGGCGGAGATTTATGAAAAAATGCGCAAACTGCGGTTTTGAGAGTTCAGACGAAACGACAAACTGTCCGGCATGCAGCTCTGATTCTTTCTTTAGTTCTTCCCCGGAGGCGCTAGGGCATATTATTTCACCGGAAGAGCAACGATTTTGGGAACGGATGACATTCAGGCAGTTTGCTATTTTCATTATCCGATTACAGGCCTTGTGGCTTTTATTTTATGCCGCGATCTATGCTACGTACCTCCTTGAGTATGCGTCGCCTACTGCTCACCTCACACTGTATGCATATGTGGTTATACTTCGAGTCGCGCTACATCTGGTGCTCGCCGTCTTGTGCATCAGGTATGCAGACAGGATCGTTAGCTGGTTTGTCAAAGATTTAGTTCCAAAGGATGCCCAGGGCGTCCCTCGAGAGAATAAATCGGAGTAAAACTTTCAGTGTATTCGTTCTTCGCGTCCCTTTTGGCTGTGCGACTCGCATCAGTCTCCGTCTGAGGATTTCGGGCGTGAGTTTCAAGAGCCGCAGATCAGATTCGCGCTGCCGCGCGACGTCGCAGTCAGCGGCAGGATTTTTGACGATGTTACCAGGGGTGGTCCCCCGAAAGCTTTCGGGGTCGACCCCTGGTTAATATCCTGTGCCTATACAGGGCACTCAGTTGGCAGGGTTTGAGAACATCCAACAGCAAACTCTGAACGTTGAAGTTTCCCATCATCTCATCAATCCGCTGGCGTTTCGTGTGGTTCGTGTATTTCGCGGTAAGAAAATCAAGCCCATTCAATCTTTGCCGAGCCGACACGTCAGCAGTGCAGCGGACGTGCAGCGCCCTTCGTTTCCACTCTGAATTGGAAAAATCTTCAAATTCCCAATAAAAATTGAGTTTTTCGCTTTGTTTCCTTTTTGCATCTCCTATGCCGATAAAATGTGCACGAGGGCGCGAACCCCAATCCATCGTCAGCGTGTAGCGGCTCTGTAGCGCCGCAGGTGCGGCGTCTTCGTTTCGATTTTTTCGCGTGCATTGGGACCATGAACCTGCCGTGTGGGGGCACACGGCCTACATAACAGACCGATTCAACGGTTCAACGCTTCAACGTGCCCGGAATGTTGCAACCCTGTTGCGGATTTGTTGCAGGTTTGTTGCGGTTTAAATCGTTGATGCTTAACGTTGTAGCGGATGTTGCGGACTTTCCGACGTCATATACCATCCGTCATCCGACAAATCGGTCACTCCCACGGAGTTTCAGTTTGCCGCTTCGCAGACAATACAGGATCCCATTTCCAATTAATCTGAAACGCAGAAGTAGTTTCACTTTTGACAAATGCTCGGTTTGATGATAAAATCGCCTCCAGTAAAAACAATCTTCGATTCAGACAACCATTAGGCAAACTCCTATGAAACGCAATGTAATGTGCGCAGCCGCTTTCGCGCTGCTTTCAATCCTCAGCGCTCAACCCGGAACTTTAAATGCCCAGGGGACGGCTTTCACTTATCAAGGGATTGTGACGGACAACGGGACCGGTTTCAACGGGTCGGGGCTGTTCAAATTTGCCCTGGTCACCAGCACCAACATCAGCAGCCAGGCAATCGCCACAGCCAACATGGGCAACACGGCTCCCAATGAATATGTGTCCAGCTTCAACCTCGTGACCGGGGGTAATGGCTATTCTTCGGCGCCCACGGTCACCATTTCCGGCGGCGGTGGTTCCGGCGCGACGGCCACGGCCTCGGTCAGCGGCGGCGTGGTGACGGCTATTAATTTGATTACTCCCGGATCGGGCTACTCGAGCGCGCCGACGGTATCGATCGCAGCGCCGCCAACAGACGTCATCTACACCACTTATTGGAGCAATGACGGGACCAGCAGCGGGGGCAGCCAGCCGGCGAACAGTGTGACAGTAGCGGTGACCAATGGGCTATTTACCGTGGCACTGGGGAATACCAGCCTGCCGAACATGACGGCCATTCCCGCCAGTCTTTTTGCCCAACAAACGGGCCTTCAATTGCAGATCTGGTTCAGTGATGGAGTCAATGGGTTCGCGATGTTGAGTCCATTGCAGAATTTGACGGCGGTGCCGTACGCCACCTTTGCCAATTCCTCGAGCAACCTGGTGGGCACGCTGCCAGCCCAGCAGTTGACCGGGACCATTCCGGCGGTACAACTGCCGTCCAGCGTGGTGACGAATACGGGAACGAGCGTCACCTTGAGCGGCACGTTTAGCGGCATCGGCACGGGACTCACTTCACTGAACGCCGGCAATCTGAGCACCGGCACGGTGCCGCTGGCGCGCTTGCCCGGCACGATAGCGGCAGGCACAACCTGGTCGGTCACCGGCAACAATACCGGGAATTTTAACAATGGAGTGATGCAGATTAATAATCAAAATACGACGGTAAATTGCGCTCCGGCTTTGCGGCTTGTGAACTCAGGCACCGGGTCGCCTTACGGCGCCCTCTCGGTCTCCGTGGGAAGCACCACCAACGGGGCCATCGCCACGTTCGGCAATCCCGGCGCATTTGTGGCCAGCGTCCTGGTGGACGGTTCGATCAATAGCAGCGGCTCAATCACCAATAACGGTTCGATCAACTGCGCCGGCAACATTACAAGCAGCGGCGAAATCGTGAATGGCAATTCAGCCGGCGGAATAACCGGCGGGGCGGTGACGATTATGAACACGAACGAGACTCAACCGACCGTCTTTGAAGGAATTACCCTTAACAACACGGGCGCCAGTCCGGCCTTGCGCGTCGTGTCGAACTACGCCCCCTGGGCAGCCCTGTCGGTTTCTGTGAACAATATGAGTAACAACATCGCGGTGTTTGGTAATCCGAACACTTTTACCTGCACGATTGCCAACAATGGCACCATTACCGCCAACGGCGTGGTATTGACGAGTGATCGGAATGCGAAGGAGAACTTCAAGCCGTTGGACCCGCAAAGCGTCCTGGCCAAAGTCGCCGCCATGCCGGTGACCGAATGGGATTACAAGAGCGAAGGCAAGGCCGTTCAGCATATTGGCCCGGTAGCGCAGGATTTTCATAGCGCTTTTGGATTGGATGGCAAGGACGACAAGCACATCGCCGTGGTGGACGAAGGCGGCGTGGCCCTGGCGGCGATCCAGGGGTTGAATCAGAAGTTGGAAGCGACCAGCCACGAATTGGAAGCCCGAAACCAGGATCAAAGCTCGGAGATCTCCGCTTTGAAACAACAAAATGATGCGCTGGCGAAGCAGTTGAATGACCTGGAGTTGATGGTCAAGCAACTGACCGCCAACAAGTGAGGCTGGGAATTTTTTACCACGAAATAAACGAATCACACGAAACGGTTTTTTTTGATCCATCCGGTGCAAACCAGGAACCGCCAAGGGAGTGACATATATGTATGTAGCCCGGGCCAACCCTGAAAGCTTTCGGGGTTGCGGTTTAAATCTTTGATGCTCAACGTTGTAGTCCCGAATGCTTTCGGGATTACGGATTTTCGAACGTCATCTACCATCTCACCCACCTCCTGACCGCTTCCTGCGGCAGCGCCGCATGGCCCCCCATCTCCCATCTTCTATCTTCCATCTCCCACCTTCCTGTGTGCACACCTATACACTTTAAAATGTGCATGAGGGGCGAACCGCCGTGTGAGGGCACACGGCCTACATGGATGGACGGGATTGATGTAGGCCGGGTGCCCTCACCCGGCGTTCCCCGGTTCATGGGGAGTTCCCTTTCGATTTTTTCGAATGCATTGGAACCATGAACCGAATCTTGTCGCTCGCCCCGCCATCTCCTATCTTCCATCTTCCATCTTCCATCTTCCACTCGCCGCGCCATCTCCTATCTCCCATCTTCCATCTTCCGCTCCTACTCACCGCGCCATAGCTTCTGAGCGGCGGCGGGTCTCCGACTCCTACAGTTTCCGGACACTTAGGTCAATTTTGGGACAAATGTAAAGTTAACGCTTGAGCCCAGGCTCTTTTAAAAGTAAAAAGTGGGGTTGCAGTTCTAAAACGCTATCTAAAAATGTAATCAAGACATTCCATCGAACATGAAAACTACAAATAATATCTCTAAAATCGCCCTGGCACCGGCGTCCAGCCTGGCCTCTCGTCATTTGAAGGTCCTCTCCGCGGGAATGGCAGTCGCCGCTTTTGCCGTCGCTTCTCCTGTTCAAGCCCAATACACTGAAATAAACATCGGTTCCCAGGCCAATACCGACCTCGACACTTACAGCCCGGCTCCCGGCATCTACCCACCGGGCGGATCTCAACTTACTGTCGCCAGTGTCCCATTTGCAATGGCGGAGCTGAACAATACCCCAAACACGTGGGGCATCGTCCAGGCTCCATCCGGCGGGGTGCTCAGCTCTCAAGCCAGCGGGCCATTTGACTTTACGTTTTCAGTTCCCAAAGGCATACAGGCACAGGCTCTCTATTGCCTGATGGATTCAGTGTGGGGGGAACCCGGATTGAATGTGGGCAGCATCGTAGTCAAAGGCACCAGCGGGGAAACTGCCACCCTGACGCTTACTGAAGGCGTCAACATCCGGGATTGTCACAATGATGGCTTTGAGAACGGCATTTCCGATCCAACCGTTGTATCTACCTATTTCGCAAACGGAGCGACAACGCCGTCGCCGGACGCAACGATGCGACTGGATCGCCAGGAACTGGTGCTGCCTTCAGCATTTAACGGAGACACGATTGCGTCCATTGACTTCGAAGGTACCGCGCTAGGGGACAGTGGCGGGGACGCCTTTCTTGCCGGGTTGACGCTTGAAGCCGTACCTGAACCCTCGGCCTTGACACTGCTGGCGGTGGGTATCGCCGCCCTCGGCACTTACCGCCTCAAGCGACGAGGTCTTGCTTCAAAAGCGACAGGCGCGGCGTCTTCGTGAAATAATTGTAAAAATTCCAGAGATCCGTCCAGGAGCCCGTCTCAATTTTTTTTGAATGCGTTGAGACCATGAACCGCCGTGTGGGCACACCGCCTACATGGCCGGACGGGATCGGTGTCGGCCAGGTGGCAACACCATGAACCACGGGCGACTATCTGCGTCCGGAAGGCTCTCCCCCACCCCTGCCCTCTCCCTCAGGGAGAGGGAGAATTGTCGTCCGATGGTTTGAAACGCCGACCGAAAAGAGACAAGGGACGACCCATCCGCGAATTAATCAGAGCCCCGCGCCAACTCCCAACTCCTATCTTCCATCTTCCATCTTCCACTCGCCGCGCCATAGCTTCTGAGCGACGGCGGGTCTCCTAACAGCTTTTTCGCGATCCAATACGGCCAGAAGAGCATAGTAATTATCATTGAGCAAGCCTTCATAGCCGTGAGGCTCGCCGTTCCAGGTTTTCCAATCCTTGCTCATGTGGTTGGCGCCGAAGCCTTGAAAATCGCCTTTGGCGAAGGCGTCCAGCATGGGGAACAAGATGCGATCTCCGTCCTGAATACGGCCTAGGTCATAAAGAGCGGCCACAGTGAAATAGGCAAAGCACGCCGTTGCGCCGCCGTTTTCATAGATTTGGAATTCATCGGAGCCGTCTTCGCTCTTTCCGCCGCCAAAGCGCAAATCATGGTGCGCATAATCTTCTCGGGCGATGGGAATGAGATTGCCGGGAAGGCCCAAAGCAAAGTTGGTATAACCAACTTCCCGCATTTTTGCCAGGAGGCGGTCCATGATATCGTTGGCTTTGTCCGTTGGCACCAGGCCGTAATGAATGGCGATTCCGTTGACCCACAGGAAATAATAATCGTGAAGCTGCCCGTCTGAACTGCGCCAGCCGGCGAGAATGCCGGTAGCGGGATCATAGAACGTCTTAAAATAGTTGGCCTTCAATTTTTCGGCCGCGGCATGGTACCGCGCCTGGTCATCCGGATGGCCGGCTTGTTTGGAAATTTGTTCCATGCCTGCGAGGGCGCGATAGGCCAACGCATTTGCATAGGCGTCTTCATGTCCGAAACCAATGGTGTCCCACCAATTGGAGGGGCGCAGTGGCGGACGGCCATCCGGCCAGGAGTTGGAATTGCCGCTAACCGGATACTTGATCAAACCGTCGCCATTGGTATCGGTGGCGAGCATCTGGTCGGCCCAGGATTTGATGTGGCTATAATTGGCCGCAAGCCAGCGTTCGTCGTGACTGCCCGCGACGTAGTCCTCCGCGGCGATTAAAAATGAGGGCCGTGTGTCCGCAGTATCATCAGGATGATCGTAAAAACCGGCATAACCGGGCGTGCCGCAAACGAGTGCGCCCGCAATGACACCGTCGAGAGTTTGGCGGACCATGTCCAGCGCCGTAAGTCCGCGGGCCAGTGGCGGCGTTTGTTCGGCAATATCGGCATACTCATAGTAACAGTAGCCGCATGAATCGCTGCCCGAGTTGTTCGACAACAAACGCCGTTGCGGATTGATCTGGAGAATATTCAACCAATCGCGACGGAAGCCATCGAACCGGGGGTCTGCGTCAATACCTGAGATTTTTGGATGGATGGCCATGACTTTCAGCCGATACGTCAAATGCGAATGGTCGTGTGTGGCCGGAGGGAAAGTGATTTTCACGTTTTGGCGAGTTGCCGAATAACCCAGCGGGCCTGCATCGGAGGAGGCGGATATTTGGAACGAGCCCTCGTCCGGAAAGTGCAGGATGGCCGGCAATTGAATCGAGCCGTTGGTATCCAACACGCCGAGGAGTGTTAAATGGCAGGCATTGGCATCCGCATTCAGGACGAACGGCTCGGGCGGGTCATTGGCGGACCAATGGGATTCAAGGCGGATTTCATCCTTTCGAACTTCGATTACCCAGCGCGGCGGAATTGAGTTTGGCGCGCCCTGTCGGCGATATTCGACGCGCGAACCGCGGACTCGCGCCTCCGTTGGCCGCGGCTCGGCAGGCGGGATGATTGGGACAAAAGGAAAATGCTCTTTGCCCAGGCTGTCCACTGACAAGCCTTTGAAACCGGGATAATCCAACGAGATTTCGGCCGAGACGTATTGAGTCGTGATCGAGACCGAGTGGTCGGGCGGCGCGGCAATTGTATTGGCTGCTGTGGCCAGGGCGAATACGACTGAGCAAAGGAGGCAGTTTTTCATTGTTTGATAAATAATGTTTTCCGCGAACCGGATGGACACGGAGGAGCCGTAGATGAGATTCGCGCTATCGCGCGGATTCGCAGTCAGCGGCGGGATTTTTGATGCCATTACCAGGGGTGGTCGCGCTCCCAGAGTCGCACTCGACCCCTGGCTAATATCCTGTGCCCATTCAGGGCACTCAGTTGGCGGCTTCGCCGGCACATAAAATTGCCCGCCTTCGTTTCACTACAGCGCGGCAGGCCTCGTCTCCTACGGAGAAATTGGAGTTGCTGGCGCAAGTTCAAATTTTTTGGGCGCGGTGTCGCGGGGATTGTACGTGAATTTGATACGGCCGGACTCGTCTGCGCGTAACCGCGTGGTGGCCTGACCGTCAATTTTCAGTTCGTAACGGGCACCGGGGCGCAATTGGGTGATCTGATGGATGGTTTTACCTTTGGACTGAGATGAGGTCTCAGTCCATTTGCGCGGTGAGTCCGGATTGTCGGGCCAATGGTCGATTTGGACCGACAGGGCCTGATGATTGACTCGCGAGATGGCCATGGCCCATGCCGCGTTGTCGCGTGGAAAATATTCCACTTCGTGGCCGGCTGCATTGATGCCGAAGGAATTTGAATCGCGTAGCGTGCAATTGTTCACCGTCACGGAATAATTATTCGTGCTCAAATCAATCAGATAGGATGAGCCCCTCAACTTGTATGGGAATTGGGTGCCGTTCAATTCGGCAGGCAGGCGGGGGTCAAGATAAAGCCGGTTGGGCTGGGGTTGGATGCCATAGATGTCGCGATACAGTCCGACGATGGCCATGCAGTTTCCGGCCAGGATATCGTCGCCCGCGCCGGTCTGTGACCGTCTCAGGTATCGTTGATACGACAGGCCATCTTCGCTATAGCGGGCCAGAATGTTCTTCACGTATTTAAGGGCAATATCCGGATCAGAAGCGGCGTAGGCGCGTACGCCGAGTTCGTTCCACGACAGGAAAATGTCTCCGTTTTCGTAGCTGGGAAATGCGCGCGGAGCGCCGCCGCCTTCTTCCGGCGTGAACGAAAAGAAACACAAGGGCCATGAAAAAAGTTTCTCCTTTTGCATTTCATGCTCCATGCGGTCGAGAATGGCTTTTTGGCGGGATGGATCGTCGCAAATGCCATAAGCAATCGCCGCGAAATTTACCGGCTCGACGAGATTATTGCCATGGATCGACCCATCTTTATCGCGCCAATAGATGTACCATTGATTGGCCGGATCCCAGAAGCCGCCGTCAGTAATTGGCCGATTGAAACTAATTTTCAATCGTTTTGCAAAATCACGATAGTTTGCCGCGCGGACTCGATCGCCAAGTGTGTCTTCGTCGGCGGCCCAGAGGTTCAACGCCTCGTAGAGCGCGGCGTTGACGAAAGAATTTTCGTATGCGGCCCAGACCACATCAATCCAGTCGCTGCTCTTTTTTTGTTTAACTGAATCGTTCATCATGGCGACCAGGCCGGTGTGGCCGACTTCCCGGCGCATCAAAAAATCGAGGGCTTTTTCGCAAGTAATCTTCTGTCCGGCCAGCCAGCGCCGGTCGCCGGTGAGATCAAATTCCTCGGCGACATTCACCACATAATCCGGTTGGGAATCCAAAAGAACCCCCCACTTCGTTTCAAAGAAGCCGGTATTGTCGTGATACTCACCACTCTTCGCATCGCCACCTGTATATAACCAGCGGGACATGACCCGTCCGTTTGTGCCGACGGCTTTGTCGCGTTCGTAGTCCAGGCATTGCGCCAGGTTGGTCGTGTAATCGGTTTCATCTAAAGCGAGGGCCATTTCGGCTAAGAAGGGTTCGTGCAGGCAGATATACCCGGAACGCCAGCCGTTGCCGCCGGTCAATCGTTGGTCTATGACGCCATATCGCGCGACGGTATTCAGCAACTCGCCAACTTTTGCGCCGTCCAGGCCGGTTAATGTGCCGCGGTTGTACGTCTTTTGGTAATCGAGGCTTTTGAGCGCAAATTGCACACTGACGCCTGAACGCCGGACATGGAAAGGAGACCAAAGGTCCTGCTGGTTGCGAAGGAAACGGCGCAAGGCATTTTTCGGTATGAATTCCGAATCGCTGATCGAGTAGTCGAACGATAAAACGCCATTAGGCTGATGCGAGAAACGGCCTGCGCCAAAGCGAGCGGCAGGCAATGATGGTGTGATCCGGAGGCAGTCGTCCGATTGAGAGTTCCAGAAGGTAACTTCGCCAAAATGCCCGCCGTAAGTGCAGTTCGTTCGTTCCAGGTATTTGTCCAGCACGACGCCGCCATTGTCCAACAATCCTCCGGTCCACATGCCGAGACTGGAAAAATTCCATGCCGGAAATGCGGTATCGTCCAAAAGCGCGCTTGATGGATATTTCCGGTTGATCTGCCAAAGAATCTGATCCGGCTGCACGCTGAACAGCCACGTTTCGTGGATTTGGTTCCCCGACGGGCCAAATGAAATTCCGGTTACGATCAAAGTATTCTTGCGCAAAGAAACGCTGGGCGTCATCGCGTCGCGAGTAGTGAACCACCGGCCATCTTCGCGAATGCCCGTGAAGACTCCTGAATCGGCCGCTACCTGGCGCCCCCGCACAATGACTTGATCCAGGACGCATTCGTCACTGTAATTCAAACGCAGAACGAGATCGTCTTGTCCGTCGGCCAATGTGACCTGTTTACGCCCGGTATCTATTTGGATTGTGCCCGGGCCGGAGGCATTGGCTGAGACGGCCATAAAAATGGCGGTCCAAACTAGTAATATCCTACGGTTTATCAGTTTCCGAAACATATTGAACATTCTTTCCCATATACGGCAGGTTCAATAGCACTTTTTGTCCTTTTAGCGGGGACCATGGTTCGAGCTCGTAGCCGTTCTTGTCGAAGCCGATGCCGAAGTGGCCGGTGAACAGCGCTTCGACGCCGTCCCAATTTTCCGGCAAATATCCTTCGCCACGACCGCGTGAACCGTCCCATTTATAAAATGCGCTGCCGACCGGATTGCGCTGTTTCTTACCGGGCAGGCCAATGCCTGCGTTGAACGTGCCGCGTTCAAACGACCCCATTAGCGGCCACAGGAGCCGTTCAGCCGCATCGTATTGACCGGTTTGGTAGAGCGCCTGGATGAAGTAATATTCCATCGCCGGAGTGGCTCCGCCATTCATATAGACCTGCCAGGTATCCATTCCATCGGCTTGTTTGGGGGAGCCGCTGCCGTGAGGATAGTCAGCAGGATTCATTGGAGTGAGATTGGTTGGCAAACCTAACGGATAGGAATGAAAGTCGATTTTGTCGAGTTGCTTGAGAAGGACTTGCAAAATTGCCTTCGCGTTATCGGGCGGCACGAGATTTTGGCAAATCGCGAATCCACTCACCCACGGAAACATATAATCGTGCATCGTTCCATCCGCAGTACGCCAGCCGGCGAGCACGCCTGTTTTCGGATTATAAAACAATTTGAAGTATACCGCTTTGATGCGATTGGCGTCATCCTGATAGCGTCTGGCCATATCGGCGCGGCCGGCGAGTGTTTCCACATCGGCCATGCACTGAAAAGCCTCGTAATCAGCGGCATTGCAGTAGGCGTCGGCCCCCTGGATGTTGTAAGTGTCAAACCACATGGACCGGTGACCCCGGTAATAGATGAGACCATCGGCCCCAAATTGAGACTCGATATGATTGGCCAGGCATTCCATTGGCTCGAGCCACTGGTGTAACTGCTTCAGGCCGCCAATGGTGCGAATATCGTACCACGCCGAAACGACCAGATAGGCCGCTGTCTCGCGCGATGAAGACCATTCCGGGTCGCACACATTTCGGCTGGGCATTTGATAGCCCGGAGCCCCTTCGAAATAGCGCTCGACCGACGCCCCGACCATTTCCATCGGCGAAATACCGTCTTCCAGATGTGGAGCGAATACAGCCTGCTGGGCGTAGAACAGGATTGCGAGGCCGCAGGGAAGGCTCATTACGCTGTTTGCGATGATGCCGGTATCGGGCCGCCATTGAACCATATTGAGCGAGTATTTTGGGAATCGTTTCAGCCGCGGATCGTCGTTGACGAGAGCCGGCAACGGTTCAAGCTGTTGAACCTCGAAATGCAAGGTCACATGCCAGGGCCTGGGTCCAATTTCGTTGAGACCATCTTCGGTGACTGGTTTGTGCGGGCTAACATCCACCAAATAGGTCGTGGCCGGGAACAAGCCGGACGGTGTGCGATAAAATGCCGCGTCATCACCTTTGCGAGTGATATAGGCCGTGCCGAAATCCGGCGCGTCGAGATACGCGGGGGTTTCGACGTAATTCATAATCTCCGAGGGATGACATACGAAGGTGGTCGGGGTCTGGTTGGCGGCGAAGTCGAAACGGAATAATCCGCCGCGCATGATGGTTGGATGCCTGGCGGCAGCGCTCAATTCCAAATCAAATCCGCGTTCGTTTGCGCGAATGGAGACCTGTTCCCAAACGCCATCGGCGATTTGCACGGGGGCGTAGTGGAACACGTTGCCGCTCTCTATTAACTTTAGTTGAGAAGATTGGTCGGCTGACAAAACCGTGCGATTATTTCCCAAAGAAGTCAGAGCGGACTCATGTCCGCTGCTACGCAGATTAGGTTCGAAGACCGAGTCGAGATTCGGATATGCACCGTTGTTTTCCAAAAGATTGACGCCGAGTTCGCCGTGGCCGAGAGAATCCCAGGAAAGTCGCACGATTCGCGGGCGTGATTTGTCCAGGGCCAGGCGATACCAGGGGGTGGTGATTTCCAGAGTTTGTCCCAGGTCTTTGACTTGCGGTGAAAATTTTGTGGGAGGGAGGGTGGATTTCAGTTTGGTGGGAGAGATATGTTGCGGCGCGGCCTGGCGGACCGGCAGGTCCGCCCTACCGGGAATAGGGGCATTGCTGCCGTAGACTTCGACTTGTGCGAGGGTGGCGATCCAGGACTGCGGTGTCACTGATGCGGTATTTCGTTGGATCAACAATCGAAAATTATCGGTCACGATTGGCTTAAACTTGACGATCACGGAGTGCTTCACGGAATCGAAACGCGCGTTCTGTACATGAAAGATTGTTTGAAATTTGCCGGTGTCCTCTGGCAGAAATTGTCCTGAAAACTCGGCGGGCACGAGATTGGTGGCCGCGGCGTAAAGAACAACTTTATCAATTTTTCGCGGACCGGGAAAATGGAACCATACCCATTGCGGCAAATGCTCATTTTCGCTGCTGAACCAGCAACGGGACGCAGGTTCGCCAGGGCTGAATGGGCGATTCAACGGGCAAACGTCGCCGTCGTGGGTCATGGCGCCGTTATTACGGTAGCTGTGCGAACTAACGGCGATTTGCACTCCCGGCTCGGTCCAGAATGCGACGTTTCGATATTGAGTGGTTTCGTCCGCCGCGCACGTTGCAACCAAAGCGATGAATGCAAAGACGGCGGGGAGCAGTTTTTTGAAATGTCTCATCGCGCAAAAACGAACAATCGATTCTACAAATTCTATGGCGTTTCCCGGAAATGGTATTCGCCTGCGGCTACAGTGCATTTAATGGAATCGTCCGCATCGGAAACGGAGAGCACGCCGGCATCTTTGATTTCCGCTTTTGCAGGCCACAATTGCTTTCCGGATTCAGTGATCGTGATCTCTCCACTGGATAATTTCGGAATGTAGATTGCGGCACTGGTGTTGGCGGGGACTTTTATTCGCAGCGAAAGGCTGCCGTTGCTGCCCTTTTCCCAGCGCGTAGTGACGAGGCCTTTGACCGTCGGCACCGCGCCTTCGGCAAACGTGAGTCCGCCGGTCTCCGGGTGAACATCGAAGGTGGCGAATCCGCCGCTGGTGGGTTGGATACCGCAGATATATTTGAGAAAGATATAGCCGGGATAGCAAGTCCATGCGTGGTTCACTTCATTGCGGGCGTCCCACGATTCCCAATTCGCCTTGTTGTCCTCCAGCATGGGGCGATAACGGACCAAATCACCCACCGCCAATGCGCCACCGCCGGCATTCAGCAGCCCACTGTAAAGCGCGTCGCCGCCGTATCCGCCAATGGCTATTTTCCCACTCCGATCTATGGCCGCAATGATACTGGATTTTTCGGCCTCAGGTTCGATGTTGAAGCGCAAGGCCCATGCCGAGGCCAGCGGATAGAATCCGTTGGTGTCCGTCCGCGCGAGATAATATTCGCCGTTGAACAGATTGGCATTGATGGCGGCTTTAACCTGTTCGGCCCCCTGCAAATAATCGTCACTTTCGCTTTTCTGACCCAGGATTGAACAGACCCGGGAAGCGATCCGCAAATTTTCGTAGTACTGGGAACAGGTGGCAGTATTAATGCCACCGTGCGGCGTGAGTTGAGGAGCCCAGTCCGTAATTCGCCAATTCGGAGGGTTGGGCAGTTTTGTTTTCGGGTCCTCATATTGTTTCATCCATGCCATAAAACGTTCCAGGTGCGGCGACATCTCGCGCAAGAAAGTTTTGTCGCCCGAAAACAGGTATTGCTGCCACAACAACATCGGCCAATACATGGACCACTCCGGGATTTCGAACATCGGGGACGGGCTGCACGCGTAGAAGTCACCATTGGTCTTCTGTTCGCCGGCGTAATCGCGAACGACCTTGTCGATCATCATCGTATCACGGTCGTTGTAGAGCAGGACGTTTCCGATGTTCCAACTATCGGCGGTCCATTGCGATTGCTCCCGATTGGCATCCACGCTGATCATGCCCTCTTGAATATTCTGCCGGGCTGAGCGCTCGCACATTTCGTAAATGTCATTGAGCAAAGGGCTCGAACAATGAAAGCGGCCCGCCACATCGGCATCGCTATACGCCCACATCCCGCGCACATCGGAAGATTTGAGTTTCCCAGCGTAACCGGAAATCTTCATCACTTGAAATGTCGTGTGCCGCCCAAAATCCGCGTCCCAGGTTTCCCGGCCGCCATGACACGTATATTGGTCCCATCCGCCGGGCTTGCGTTCTCCGGTCATTTGAAAATATTCGATGCGGACCACGTCGCCCGGCTGATTTTCGCGCATTGTGAGTTTGGGCCAGCCGTCAATGCATCGCCCGAAATCCACCATCCACGCGCCATTTGTGAACGTAACGCTCACGGGTTTGAGTTCAGCCTGTTCCCGTTCCAGCGGCGCCATTTGCGCGAACAAATGAAAGTTGGACCGGTCAACCACAGCGGCGTCCGCCCATTGAGAATCGTCGAAGTTTCTGGTCGTCCATCCGTCTGGTTCCTGGCGCGAATCAAATTGTATCGCGGCGCGATTCAGCATTGGGCCGCCTCCGCTGAAATAAGTGGGATTGGTTTCGATAAATGCGGTATGGGCAAGAGCTTTCCAGGATTCATCCGTTCCAATGGTGGAAGACGAACCGTCCGGATAATCAATCCGCGCTTCCAGCAAAAACGTGGGTTTGGCATTGCATCCGGAATCACGCCAATTGCCCTGCCAGTGGGCCATTGCCGCAAATACGTTCGTCCCGGCTTTTATGATCCGGGTAATGTCATAGGAATTGTATTGGCCATAGTGATGTTGATCACATCGCGACGGGCCACGGCCCAGAACCTGGCCATTGCAATACAATAGGTAATCGTTTTGCGCCGTCACGTAAACTTTGGCCAGCGCCGGGATATTCGCGACCACAAACGTTTTTCGGAAGTACGCGAAATTGTTCTGATTTGTGGTTCCGTCCCAAATATAATGGGCGGTCCATTCGTCATTGTTCAAACCGGTGTCAAAATAGGCCGGCGCGCTGTAAGGACCGGCCTTGCCCGTCTGGTCCCAAGTTCGCACTTTCCACCAGAAGCGGGTCGTTGCCGGCAATGCCTTGCCGGTGTATTCGACCGAAGCCGATTGGTCTGAATCCACTTTGCCGCTGTCCCAAATCAGTCCTGAGTCCTGAGTCCTGAGTCCCGACTCATTTATCGGCTGCGGACTGTGGACTGTGGACTGTGGACTCCTAAAGACTACGATTTCATACGCGGTCTGGCGCTCGCCGCGGTTCGTGTCTTTCGACATCCATGTGAAACGCGTCGCATCACGCTCAATCGCGAGCGGATTGCTGACGCCGTTTACGAGCAAGCCCACCGGAGCCGATGGCTTGCCGAAAGCGGCAAACGCCGCAAATGCCATAAGCAAGGGAGCGAATTTCCCAATAGTCCGCGAGATTTGCATAAAGAAAATGAGGGCGTTTGTTTTACTTGTTTGTTTTAGCATAATTCTAAAATTTTACGGCTTTTCCTGGAAATGATATTCGCCTGCTGCGGCAACACATTTGATGGACGAGGCCTCCTCTGAAATCGCGAGTACTCCCGGGTCATTGATCTCAGATTTTACCGGCCATATCTGTTTTCCGGATTCGGTGATGACGAAATCTTCGCCGTAGAATTTCGGAATGTAAATGGAAGCGCAAGTATTGGCCGGCACTTTAATCTTCAGCGAAAATCCACTATCGCTGTCCTTTTCCCAGCGCGTGGTAATGAGCCCTTTCACAGTAGGCACGGTGCCTTCGGCAAAGGTCAGACCGTCTGTCGCGGGCCGGATGTCAAATGTTGCGAAGCCACCACTAGTGGGCTGGATACCGCAAATATATTTCAGGAAAATATAAGCGGGATAGGATGTCCAGGCGTGGTTGACCTCGATGTTTTTGCCGGGATGGAAACCTTCCCAGCAGGCATTGTCTTCGTCGAGCATCACGCGATAACGCGCCAGGTCGCCAACCGCGAAGTTGCCGCCGCCGGAATTGAAGAGGCCGCTGTAAAGGGCATCGCCGCCATAGCCGCCGATGTTTGGCTTGCCCGCTTTCTCAATGGCATCAAGGATTTTCGATTTGTCGGCCTCCGGCTCAATGTTAAATCGCAAGGCCCACGCGGACGCCAGCGGAAACATTTCCTTCCGATCCGTGCGCGCCAGGTAATAGTCGCCGTTGAGAAGATTTGCGTTGATGCCGGTTTTTACTTCTTCGGCCTTGCGCAAATAATCTTCACCCTGGTTCGTCTGACCCAACTCACCAAAAATTCGCGAAGCGATTTGCAAATCTTCATAGTATTGGCATTCCGTGGCCGCGTTGTAACCGCCCCTGGGCATGTTGCCGCCCGCGTAATCCGAAATCCGCCACACGGTGACGGGGTTAATCAATTTCGTTGCCGGGTCTTGAAAACCTTTCAGCCAATCCATGAGACGCGCCAGACGTGGCGCCATTTCACGCAACAGGGTCTGGTCCCCGGAAAAGAGATATTGTTGCCACAATAGCATGGGCCAATACATCGCCCATTCGGGAATGCGCCGGCCCGGGTCCACATCCACAATCCTGTGCGCCGGACTGGTCGCGGGAATGTATCCATCAGGAAATTGTTCGCCCGCGAAATCACGCACTACTTTGTCAATCATCGTCGTGTCGCGATCATTATAGAGAAGAACATTGCCGATGTTCCAGGCGTCGCCCAACCACGGCGATTGTTCGCGATCGGCGTCAACGCTGATGATGCCCTGCTGGATGTTTTGCCGGGCGGAACGCTCGCACATTTCGTAAATGCTGTTGAGTAAAGAGCTCGAACAGCGGAAACGCCCCTCAACGGCGGCATCGCAATAGGCCCAAATGCCCCGCATGTCTGAATCCCCTGGTTTCCCCGCGTAGCCGGTGATTTTAATCACTTGAAATGAGGTGTGCCGTCCAAAATCGGCGTCCCACGTTTCTTCACCGCCGTGGCAGGTGTATTGGTCCCACCCAGAGCTCTTGCGTCCGCCGGTCATTTGGAAATATTCGAGGCGGACGATGTCGCCCGGATGATTTTGGCGCATCGTAATTTTGGGCCAACCGTCGATGCACCGCCCAAAATCGACAAACCATGCGCCGTTCGAAAATGTCATGCTCACAGGTTTGAGTTCCGCCTGCTCATGCTCCAGTGGCGCCATTTGGGCGAACAGATGATAATCCGGCCGATCCACTACAGTCGAGGGCGCCCATTTTGAATCATCAAAATGAATCGTCTTCCAACCGGGCGGTTCCAGGAGCGAATCAAATTGGATGGCGGCGCGATTATCCGACCCCGCGCCGAAATAAGCGACCTTGGTTTCCATAAACGCCGTGTGTGCCAGAACCTTCCACGATTCATCGGACCCAATGGTCGTGGATGAACCATCAGGAAAACCGAGCCGCGCTTCCAGCCGGAATGCCGGCATTGCATTGATACCCACGTTATTATGCCAATTGCCCGACCAGTGCCCAATGGCGGCGAATACGTTCGTTCCAGGTTTCAACAGTTTTGAAACGTCGTATGCATTGTATTGTCCGTATAAATAAGGATTGCAGCGGGCAGGTCCGCGTCCCAGAAGCTGTCCATTGCAAAATAAAATGTAATCGTTGTGCGCCGTCACGAAGACCTTGGCCAGGGCCGGGGTGTTCGTCACGACAAAGGTTTTACGGAAATATGCAAAATTATTGAAGTTTGTGGTGCCGTCCCAGATGTACCGGGCTGTCCATTCGTCCTGATTCAGGCCGGTGTCAAAATAGGCCGGCGCGCTGTAGGGACCGGCCTTGCCCGTCTGGTCCCAAGTTCGCACTTTCCACCAAAACCGGGTTGCCGCGGGTAACGCTTTGCCCGTGTACTCCACCGAAGCTGATTGGCTGGAATCCACTTTGCCACTATCCCAAATCAGTCCTGAGTCCTGAGTCCTGAGTCCCGAGTCATTTATCGACTGTGGACTGCGGACTGTGGACTGTGGACTCCTAAAGACTACAATTTGATACGCGGTCTGACGCTCGCCGCGGTCCGTATCTTTGGACATCCACGTAAATCGCGTCGTGTCACGGTCAATCGCCAGTGGATTGCTTACGCCATTTACGAGCAAGCCCACCGGGGATGACGGCTCGCCGAAAGCGGCGATGGCTCCCGAAATCAGGGCAAGTGTAAAGATGGTGAAACTCTTTATCAAAATCCTTTCGCCCGTTCTTTAAAATGATATTCACCTCCGCCAACGACACATTTGATAGACCCATCTTTGTTCGAAACCGCCAGCACGCCCGCGTCATGGATCTCCGCCTCGGCAGGCCATATACGTTTTCCGGATTCAGTGATCGTCGAACTTCCGCCGGACAGCTTTGGAATGTAAATAGAGGCACGAGTGTTGGCAGGAACATTAACCTTCAGCAAGAAATCTCCGTCATTACCTCTCTCCCAACGAGTCGTGATAAGCCCTTTCACCGTAGGCACCGCGCCTTCGGCAAAAGACAGACCGCCGGTTTCGGGTCGAACGTCAAACGTGGCGAATCCGCCGCTGGTAGGCTGGATGCCGAGGATGTATTTCGGAAAAATATACGCCGGATACGAGGTCCAGGCGTGATTGGGTTGATAACCCCGGACAAGTTGGAAACCTTCCCAACACGCTTTGTCCTCTTCCAACATGGGGCGATAACGATTGAGGTCTTTTATCGCAAACGTCCCGCCGCCAGCGTTGAAGAGACCGCTGTAGAACGCGTCACCGCCGTAGCCGCCAATATTCGGTGTTCCCGCCTTTTCAATAGAATTCAGAATTTTGGATTCGTCCGCCTCCGGTTCGATGTCGAAACGCAACGCCCAGGCGGACGCGAGCGGAAACATTTTTTCCGTGTCGGTTCGAGCGAGGTAATATTCGCCATTGAACAAGTGCGCATTGATGCCGTCTTTGACCTGTTCTGCCTGTTGCAGGTAATCGTCGCTTTGGTTTGTTTGCCCCAAAACGGAAAACACTTTGGACGCGATGAGCAGGTCATCATAGTACTGGCAGGCAGTCGCCGCGTTAAAGCCGCCATCGGGCATATTGCCGCCGGCGTAGTCGGAGATGCGCCAACCGGGAGGATTCAGCAATTTAGACTCTGGATCCTGGCTCGGTTTGATCCATTCCATACCACGCGCCAGATGCGGCGCCATTTCGCGGAGAAGCGTCTCGTCACCTGAAAATAAATATTGTTGCCACAACAACATGGGCCAGTACATGTGCCATTCGGGAATCCGCCGGGATTCATGTCCGGGATTCGGATATTCCCCGCGGCGCGAACCCGGGCTGCAAGCGGAAAAATATCCGTTGGAGAACTGTTCGCCCGCATAATCGCGCACGACCTTATCAATCATCACCGTGTCGCGATCATTGTATAGCAGAACGTTTCCAATATTCCAACTATCGGCCAGCCACGGCGCCTGTTCGCGATTCGCATCCACGCTGATAATGCCCTGCTGAATATTCTGCCGGGCTGACCGTTCGCACATTTTGTAAATGTCATTAAGTAAATCACTCGAACAACGAAAACGGCCCTCGACATCCGCATCGCAGTAAGCCCACATGCCGCGCACGTCGGAAGCCCTTAATTTTCCCGCGTAACCGGAAATCTTGAGCACCTGAAACGACGTGTGCCGTCCGAAATCGGCGTCCCACGTTTCCGCGCCGCCATGACAGGTATATTCGTCCCAGCCGGCGATCCTGCGTTCGCCGGTCATTTGAAAATAGTCGATGTGAACCACATCGCCCGGACGATTTGATCGCATCGTCAATTTGGGCCATCCATCGATGCAGCGCCCGAAATCCACCAGCCATGCACCGTTGGTTCGCGTAATGCCGACTGGCTTGAGCGCGGCCTGTTCCCGTTCCATCGGGGCCATTTGCGCGAACAGATGGTAGTTAGACCGATCGACGACTGTGGCCGGGGCCCAGCCTGAATCATCAAAGCTAGTTGTCTTCCATCCATGCGGCTCGATGCGCGAATCAAATTGAACCGAGCGTGCCCAGGGGTTGCTGCTGGAGTTTGTTGGATTGGTTTCGTCAAACGCTGTGTGAGCCAGAGCCTTCCAGGATTCATCGGTGCCGATTGTCGAGAATGAGCCATCGGAATAATCGAAACGCGCCTCCAATAAGAAGGTCGGTTCAGCATCGACGCCGGCATTATTCCAGGCATTTCGCCAATGACCCATGGCGGCGAATACATTCGTTCCGGTTTTCAACAAACTGGTTACGTCATAGCCATTGTATTGGCCATAGTGATACGGATCACAACGCGCCGGTCCGCGACCCAAAGGCTGCCCGTTGAGATAGAGAAGGTAATCGTTATGGGCCATCACATAAACTTTGGCCAGATCGGGCTGGTTCGTCACCACAAAAGTTTTTCGGAAGTACGCGTAGTTGTTCCTGTTCGTGGTGCCATCCCAAATATATTTTGCCCTCCATTCGTCCTGATTCAATCCGGTGTCAAAATAATTCGCCTCGCTAAAATTACCTGCCTCGCCCGTTTGATCCCAAATCCGGACCTTCCACCAAAAGCGGGTGGTGGCTGGCAATGGTTTGCCGGTATATTCGACCGCGGCTGATTTGTCGGAATCAACCCTGCCGCTGTCCCACCAAATCAGTCCTGAGTCCCGAGTCCCAAGTCCTAAGTCTTTTTGCGACTCTGGACTGTGGACTGTGGACTGTGGACTCCTAAAGACCACGATTTCATATGCGGTCTGACGTTCTCCGCGGTCCGTATCTGTGGACATCCAGGTGAACCGCGTCGCGTCGCGATCAATGGCGAGCGGGTTGCTTACTCCATTGACGAGCAATCCGATTGGGGCTGAGGGCTTGCCGAATGCGGCGAAGGCTACTGACAGTGTAAAAAGCAGGAGAGCCGATTCCTTAACGGCCTTCGAAATGTTGAAGAAGCAAAAATGTGATACACGCCGCGCGGCCATTTGTTATCCTGGAAGAAGCCGCATTCGGTTTACGGATAAACAGGGCCGCCAGCCTGGACTCGAGCCAAATCGGTAGATGAATCCGCCGAAATGGCCGTGGCAACGCCGATGCCGCCCCCGCCGGTTCCTGGCCCCGTCGTCTGCCATTGGCTTGCCTGCACTGCAGTCCCATGCCACTTATAATATTCAACATGGCCATCAGCAAAGCCAAAGACGCAACCGTTGTCGTGCCGGGCAGTAGGCAAATTCCACCAATAATTCTGCCCTGAATTCATTGCCCAAAGGCCAAACGCCCCATCGTCAATACCGCCCGCCGCTTCATCCACAAACACGATTTTCGCGGAATTTCGAGTCAGAATCTGACTGAATTTATAATATGAATTCCAGGTAACGCCGCCCGAGCTGATGGTCCACGGCCCAGCTGCCCCGTTACCGCTGTTGTTTCCGCCCATGGACAATTCAATCGAACAGGTTCGCGTTTCAGGCACAGCGGCGCCCAGTTTCAATATATTGCCAAAATCATCACGATAGGGAGGAGACGTCCCAGGCGCTGCTCCCACTTTCAGGTTATAGTTGTTTGCCGGGCACACGTAAATTTTAGCATTCTTATTATATTGGAAAAGAACGCCGGTCCGAATATTCAGTGTATTATAGTCGTTCTGTGCGCTGGCTCCGGTGCCATTGTAGGAAATCCAGGAAGAACCGACTCCGTTCAGAAAGTTTAGAGGCAGATAATCTTTGTTATCATCCACATACATGCGATAGCAGATTTGCAGTTGCTTGAAGTTGTTAATGCAAAACGCTTTTTTTGAAGTCGCCTGGGCACTGCTTAAGACCGGCAGGAGTATCGCCGCCAGAATGGCGATAATGGCGATGACCACCAGCAATTCGATGAGCGTGAAGGCGCGCCGACGCGCCTTCACACCCGAAGTTAATCCACTCCATTCCAGGCTTTCCCTCCTTGACGAATCATCCAGAGCGCCCCGCCTGGCAGCGGATAAGCATGTGCCTTTTTGCATGAGGTCTTCAGTGACAATTTTCATTTTCAGCCCTTCTATGGCGTGTAAATTAACCGATAAAATACAGTGCCGTTTGTCAGATTGAGCGGAATGGCCACCTGGTTGGTTCCGGTCGAGGGGTTATAGTTCGCCCAATTGGTGCTGATGCCCACTGACGTCTTGTTGGTCTGCGCCTGCAACTGCCAACCCGTGTGATTGGCGGGCCAATTCAGGTAGAGCATGTTGTTCGTTACCGAGAACAGAATATTCGTCGGGCTGGTGCTAAACGTAGATCCTGTAACAGCCGCGGAATAAAGCTGCTGCAATTGGCTGGCCGAAAGGGTGTAATTGAAGATGGCAGCTTCATCCATTTCGCCATTGAAGATGCGGGAGGGCAGGGTAAATCCTTGCGGGTCGGCGCCAAGGGCAAAACCGGCCTGGGATAAATTGAGAGCTGCGTTGGTTACGTTATTCACCGAGCTGCCCTGGCCGTTGGCATTCGAAACATACATAACGGCGTTCGATGGCGTTATGGTTACCGCAACCAAAGACCACATGCCCGCAGGCAAGGTCAATCCAGAACTGTAGGTGTATGTGGCGGAATTATTATTCCAATTGTAACTCATGACGTTGTTGTTGCCGAATTGGTAGCCGGCCACCGTGCTGTTAACACGATAGAAGATCAATCCCGCCGAATTTGTTTGCGGGTTCGCAAATGGATAGGCCCAGCACAGGAACGTCACCGTGTTAGCATTAATGTTCAGCCCGGGGGTGTTGATAAAACCATTGGTGTACGGCGCGGGTGCGTTATTGTCCATGGCTACGCCCAGTTCGCCGGAGAAGCCCGGGAGAGACACGCCTGGCAATCCGTTGGTCGTGTTTGTGCCATACAATCCGTTGTTTCCGCCTACATAATCGTAGGCGATGGCGCTGCCGGAGGGCTCGTTCAAGCGCCAATAGGCGACCGGACCATCGCCAAGGATCGCCTGGGCGAAGGCGCTCGAGGGCTGGGCAATGCCAGTCACTGCCACGGGACCTGCGTTGGTGCTGCTGTAGCCGTTGAACGGATTGGTGACCAGGCAACTATAAGTATTCGTTACACCGAGCACCGTAAAGGTTGAGTAACTGGCGCTCGTGGCATTAGGAATGGGCGATGCGCCGTTGTACCATTGATAGTAGATTGGCGCTGTGCCGAGAGCCTGGGCGGTCATGGTGTAGGGCTCCCCTGCGTACAACGCCACATTGGTGGGACCAAGGAGCACGTTCAGGCCTGAATAAACGGTGACGGTGACGACACTGGACGTCACGGCCCCGAATATATTTGTCGCCACGAGGTAATAGCTGTCGCTGTTTTGAATGTTGTTTATGGTCAGCGTAGCGCTGGTTTGGCCGGGTTGCGCGACGTTATTGGTGTCAAACCATTGCAAAGACAATGGGTTGCCGGTGGCCGCGGCGGGAACAATCAGGGTGGAATTCTGATTAGCATTAATGCTGGAGACCGGCTGTTGCGTAATAGCCGGGTAGGAATTGGTGCCGGTGGGAATAAAATATTTGGCAGTCAGATAACCTTGTATCGCCGCCAGATCGTTGCTATCCATCGCCGAGTTGGCGAGGATGAGTTCGGACATGGAACCGTTCAAACGGTTGATTAAATCGGTTCTTTGCCCGATTTGGAACGGTTGTCCCGCGTCAACCGTAGCTGATTCAAGGAAGGAATTGAAGTTGGTTCCAACATTCGCACTGTCAAGGAATTGGCTGACAAAATTGCCCGATTCATTCACTCCCATCACGTGAGGAAAGCCCGTGGACGGACCGTTCGTGCTCACCTCCGAGCCACTGGCCGTGCCGTTGCCGCGCAAGAACGATGTTTGGCTGGCATTGGCGACATAATAATCATATGGCGCGGGTTGGTGGTTTGCGGTCCCGCCTGCTCCAAGCTTTGCAAAAATCTCGCCATTCGTGCCGCCCGCGACGGATGTAAAGTTCATCACGACAAATGCAGACATGTCACCGGTGATTTCCAGTCCGGGATAATCGTTCCCGTTATTGTTGACACTCGACAAATATGTCGAGTAGGCGTTTGCACCCACCACCAGGGTATTGGTGCCGACAAATTGAATCGCCGGCAAGCCATGGCTATTGACATTGGTCGTCAGAAACGGTTCCACGGCTACGCCTGCGAACTGGTATAGGTTGTCAGCGAGGCCGGATTGGTCATCCCATTCATTTACAGTATTTGCGCCAGGATCTGTAACAATGCCCTTGCCGCTTTCCAGCCACAGAACCGCAGCCGGATAAAGGCCAACGGGACTTGAAGCCGTAGCTATCGTTTGGCCATAGAAATTCTGAACATTTTGAACCGTGAGCGAATAGGTCCCCGGGTTCGCGTTCCATGCCGCCAGGGGCGCGGTAGTGGTCAGGATGACTTTGTTCGGCTCCGTTCCCATCACAGCTGAAAGAACCGTGGCGCCATTCAGGGAATAGTTGCCGACGACAGCAGCGGTGGCAGGGTCGACCGCTGTGTCAAAGATCACAATGATATTCGTGCTGCCGCTGGATTCCCAAATAGGCATTCCGGCTGAAACCACGTACGGCGCGGCGGGAATCACTGTCAACGTGTTGGTCACGCTGTTGGTTGTGGACCCATCGGGGCGAGTCAACACGGCGACAAACGTGTCGCCATTATCACCGGGCCCCAGGAGAGACGTGCTATAAGTCGGGCCTGTGGCACCCGGGATGTTAGTGCCGTTCTCCTGCCATTGGATGGAAAATCCGTGAACGCTCCCCTGGCCCGCCGTGAACGTATAGGTCACTGCAAACCCGTTGGATGACGTGGTTGTGGCCGGCAGGTTTTGGGTAATGGCAATCGGGAAATACTTCGCGCCCAAATAATTGTCCACGTTGGTGCGGTCAGGCCCTGAGAGGGTGCCATTGAAGAGCATGACTTCTGCAATCTGGCCCTTCATCTGCCCGGTCACCAAATCCCATCGCGCGCCAATAAAAAGGGGCCGCCCGCCGTCATAGATGCCGGGAGGAGTGCCGGTAACGGCGTGTATCGTGCCGCTGCCACTGCCGTTGCCGTTAAGGTAGAAGGCGAAATTTGTTGTTCCCCCCGACGTTGGAAGGCTTATCGTCGAGGTCATAACGTAGGGAATATTTGCAGAAAGCGTATTTGCCGTGCCGCTGGCCGGCGCGTTATTGTAACCGTTTCCATATTGCACAGATTCGCTGGCTCCCTGGGTCCAATCGAAAGGTGCTGGTAAATTTCCCCACGTTTTGCTCATTATTTCGTTGGCAGGGCTGAGCGCCGAAAATTGGACGACCGCGTACATGGTGGTGTTGCTAATCAACGTTGCCAGGCTGGGAGAAGAGGCGGCCTGCAACCAGTGAAGATTGTTGCCACCGGTGCCGTTACCGAAGTCCACCGTCGGCTGGAGATTATTAAACGTGTCGACTATGGGCCTGGACGACGAGCCAGGGCGGCCAGATGAAGGCACGCCGAAGAATTGCGAAGCGTCGTTGCCATTGGTGGTCTGGTCGAGCCATTGAACGACGCCTCCGCTGCCGTCAAGTACAACGCCCGAATCGCCTCTCGCGAAGAATACGAGGCCGGCGGGAAGAATCGGCACATTAGCCATGCCGCTCATAGCATTTCCGAACAAATCCTGGACGTGTTGCACAGTCAAAAAATAACCTGCGTTAGTGTTCAGGGTGGACGTCTTCAAAACGACGCTATTTGGCACCGCCCCGTAGTTCGCAGCTAGAATCGAAATCCCGGATGGCGCGCCACTGACATTTAAAGCGTAATTGGCGGGGTTCAGTCCCGTGACTGGATCCACCGGCTTGGAGAAAGCGACTATAATGTTTGTCAGGCCAGTGGTTTTCATGGCGGAATAAACCGTCGGCGGGCCTGATCCGACCGTCAAAGTCGCCAGTGCGCTGTTTGTGGCGCCATACACATTTGTCACCTGCACACTGTAATTTAACCCATTGTAAGACATATCCAGTGCCGGTGTGGTATAGGTGGAATTGGTCGCTCCGACGATGGCATTGGTCACGCCGCTGGGGCTATTGGTCATCCATTGATAAGAGGCCAGGGGGGAATCGTTCGTGGCGGCAACCCAGAAAGTCGCCCGTTGCCCCACTTGCGCCGTTCTGTTATTGGGTTGTTCTGAGATCACCGGCGCGCCCGGGAACATAAGTACATCCGTCAAAGTAAATTGTTGAAAATACCCGGTAGCAGCATCGCAGCCAAGGCCGACGTATTGGATCGGAGGATTGTTATACGGAACACGGTAGGTCGCCACCAGGACCCCGTTCGTATAAAAAGTATAGACCCAACCATAGTTTGCATTTATTGGGGTTATGCCATTCGTGGCCGTATTAAGAACGACCGTGAACAGGTTGGTGGTGGTTCCAAAACTGGCGTTAATGGTCGCCTGGGCCCCGCCGCCCGGCGACTCGTAGGCCTGAAGCCCGCTGCCGTTTCCGCGCAGAAGAATAAATCCCGCGCCGCAATTGACAGCGGCATAGTAGTTGTTGGTTAACGGCTGCGTGGCAAAGCCCATCGCCAGCCACTGCGCCCCGCCGGAAAGCGCAACCATTTGGCAGCTAAGAGTATAAACATGCCCGACGCGCGGAGTGAACGGCAGGAAACCGTTCAAGAACAGGCCATTGACCGGGTTGGGATTGTTGGTGCAGGCAACCTCAGAGCCGTCAGTCATCAACGCGGCGTTCACTCCGGGATTGTCGCACGCGAACCACGTCGCTCCCGGAACATTCACCGTGTCGGGCGCCGAACCATCCAACAGGCCGGTTCGGGCAAAGTTGTCCTGATATATGATATTGGTGACCTGCCCCTGTACCCTCCCGGTCACTGTCAAAATAAACAAGAGGGCCGTCGCCATCGCCCAATTCCGAATATTCAGACATTTATTGAAGGTTGTTGCAGTTGTGGCTGGTTTCATATGAGCATTTCTATCAGTTAAGTGTTGGTCTGAACCTGTCTGTAGCCAATGATTTCATTTCATCTACACGGCTCTGGCTGATGCGTCACCTTCCCACAGTTCGCCTGTACCAACAATGGACAAAATGGCAATTCTCATGGACAAAATGGTTTTATGCCGCTGTGTACTTGACTCAATTCGCCTCGGGTCTCAAATTCTCAGCCACCACATGAAATCCGAAACCGCCGCATTTTATCGCTATTTCCCCGTCAGCCGGCGCGATAAAAACTGGGGCCTTTATGCCACTACCGCCGGTGAATCGCGCGTTGCATCACATTCAGAATACCCGCTCAGCGGCCACCCTAAAGGCTTTGACTTTGATTGGCGTCACGGGCGCATCCTGGATGGGTTTGCCCTCCTTTACATTTCCAGCGGCGGCGGAACGCTGGAATCAAAACCTAATTTTTCGGCCTCCATCGAAGCCGGCCAGGCATTTCTGCTCTTCCCCGGCGTCTGGCATCGCTACGCCCCGCATGTAAAAACCGGCTGGCACGAACATTGGATTGGTTTTGACGGTGAAACGGCCCGGCGATGGCTGCGGCACCGGTTTTTTTCCGCAGATAATCCCGTCGTCAAAATCGGCGCGGAGGACACAGTGCTGGCGACGTTCAGCCGGGTAATGCAGGCCGTGCGCGCGAATCGGCCCGCGCTGCAGCAAATCCTTGCAGGCGCGACGAACAACCTGATGGGACTGATTTATTCAGCACAACAGTCGCAATCGGCGGTGGATGTCCAAAACGCCAACGTCATCGAGCGCGCCATCACGCGAATCCAGGATGAATTTCATCGCAACCTGGACATGAAGGCTTTGGCCCAGGAGCTTTGCGTTAGCTATAGCTGGTTTCGGCACACTTTCACCGAGCACACCGGCCTAAGTCCCCACCAGTATCTGCTCGAACTGCGGCTCGTGCGCGCCCGCAGCCTGCTGGCGGAAACCGAACTGCCCGTCAAGGAAATCGCGCTGCAGACGGGATTTGAGGATGAACTTTATTTTTCGCGCCTGTTCAGGCAGAAGCTCAATGTTACCCCAAGCCAATGGCGCGACCGCAGCCGTCAACGCAAATGATTTTAAAAGCTTTTAACAGAGCCGCGCGCGTCAGCAAGCGGAATGGGGGTCACAGGATGGCGCGGCAAAACCAGCTCCCTCACGGTCGCGGCTCTGCTCTCGTTGCCTGGTCCACTCTGCCAAAAAATCCATGTCCATTGTCATTTTGTCCATTGTGCGCATGTCTATAGCCTGCGAACTTATGACCACACAGGAATTTAGCAAATAGATGAAGATTACTGATATAAAGTTATATACCGTCAAATCCGGAGATACTGGCGCGCGTGGCGCGGCCATGGGCGAATCACAATACTGGGGGGGCGGCTGGCAGGCCCAGACGCTCATATCCAATCCCATGTCGGTCCATCCCAAATATTCGCGCATTCGCTCACTTTGGATGGGCGGTGGCCAGGACCCGTTTGTCATCGAGATTTTTACGGATGAGGGCGTAACCGGTTTTTGCGCGAATTATGGCGGCGGCGCATTTGCGTGCAGCATCATTGACCAGCACCTGAAACGATTTCTCATCGGCCAGGACCCGTACAATATAGAATTAATCTGGGACCAGATGAATCGCTCTACGCTGCCCTACGGCCTGGGCGGCACCACGAGCATGGCCATGGCGGGCGTGGACCTTGCCTTGTACGATTTAGTGGCCAAAGCGCAGAAACTTCCCGTGTATAAAATACTCGGCGGCCAAACCAAAGAATCAATTCCGTGTTATGTTACGATCCATCCAGATTACGTGGATGCGTGGCGCGACCGCGGTTTCCTGGGCGTCAAAATCGCCGCGCCATGGGGCGTGGAAAGCGGACGGGACGGAATTAAGAAAATGGAAAAACTTGTCGCCAAACTGCGGTCCGGACTCGGTGATGACATGGAAATCATGATTGATTGCTATTTGTCCTGGGACATCGAGTTCGCGACGCGCGTGGCTGAGCGTGTCCGCGACTATGACGTGAAATGGTTCGAGGATCCGCTCCAAAACGGCTGGGCGACTGAGAACAATCGCATCTTGCGCGACCGGATTTCACCCATTCTCCTGGCCACGGGCAACCTGGAATATCATCCCAAGGCGTTTCATAGCATCATTCACAATCACGCCACAGACATCATCCAGCCGGAAATGCAGTGGTGCGGCGGTTACACGCCTACACGCTGGATTGCCGCGATGGCCAAGCCGTACGATATGCCCGTCATCCCGCACGGTTCGTCCGTGTACAATTATCATTTCGTCATGGCCAATACGAATTCGCCCTATGCGGAGTATTTGTCCGTGGGCAAAGGGACGGAGATCCAGCCGATTTTCAGCGTTATCGAGGGCGAGCCGTTGCCGGTGAATGGAAAGGTTTCGCTCGATCCTGACAAACCGGGTTTCGGCGTGGAGCTCAAGCGCGAGCTGCTCCAGCCGTTTAAAGGTTAAACTATGAAAAAGGTCCGCATTGGTATTATTGGCGCAGGGTGGTGGGCAACGTCTGCCCATATCCCCGCCGTGAAATCGCACCCGGGGGCGGAATTGGTGGCAGTCCAAAGCCGTGAGAAAACAAATTGCGAAAAAATCGCCCGCGACTTCGACGCGAAACATGCCTTTGTTGATTTTCGGGACCTGGTGGCGCTCAAGGAATTGGACGCGGTCATTGTCGCCTCGACGCCCAATGTTCATTTTGCCCAGGCGCGCGCGGCGCTGGAACGTGGTCTGCATGTCCTGATTGAAAAACCGATGACGTTCACCGTGGAAGAAGCGCGTGAACTGGTCGAGATCGCCGCGCAAAAGAAACTTCAATTGCTCGTCAGTTGCCCCTGGCATTACACCGCGCACGGCAAAGAGGCGCGACGGTTGATTCGTTCCGGCGCGGTGGGTGAAATCAAAATGATTTCCGTCCTGATGACTAATCCCATCGACAAGCTGCTGCGCGGAATCAATACCTCTCCGACGCATGGGGCGAAAAATGTCTACATCGAGCCGTGCAAAGGTTCCTACAACGACCCGGACATCGCCGGTGGCGGCCAGATTTATTGCCAGGTGTCGCACACCGCCGCTTACCTGACGTTTCTCACAGGCCTGCGGCCGTCCGAAGTTTATGCGAGGTTCGATTATGACGGCTCGCAGAATGACATTTATGACACGATGACCGTGACAATGGAGAACGGCGCGCTCGCCAGCATCGCCACCACCGCCGCCACGCCGCTATCTGAACGCAATTACGAAGTCCGAGTGTTTGGCAGCAAAGCGATTCTGCAGCTTGAACTCTGGCACGGCACCATGACGCTGATTGATTTTGCGGACAAACGCACCGAATTTCAGGCGCTGTCGCCCAGGGAAATTTATCCGGACCAGGCGCCGGCCCTCAATTTCGTTGATACGATTTTGGGCAAGACGGCCAATGGGTCGCCCGGGGAATTAGGTCTTGCATCCATGGAAGTCATCGAGGCGGCCTGCGAATCCGCCCGCACGAACCGCTGTGAAAGAATTCGCGCCATCAAAGGCGCGCGCGTCGAAGAACGAACCACAGTTCGGCAGCAGGCATGACCCGGCCTGTTCAACTCACCGGCATCGCCTGGGACCATAGCCGCGCATTGCCGCCGCTGGTCGCCACCGCGCAACGTTACGAAGAATTGCATCCCGGTGTTCGCATTCGCTGGGAAAAGCGCACGCTCGATGAATTCGGCCACATGCCCATTGATCAATTGGCCCCGAAATTCGACCTGATTGTCATTGATCATCCGTGGGCGGGTTTCGCGTTTGAAAAGAAACTCGTCCATGACCTCAAACCGCTCCTGCCGCAAACCGCTTTCAATCATTGGGCGCAGAATTCCATCGGGCTTGCTTTCGACAGCTATCTTTACGGCGGACGATTGCTCGCGGTGCCCGTTGACGCGGCGACGCCCGCGCCAGGCTGGCGGCCCGATTTGCTCGAGCGCGCGGGAGTGGCCCCGCCGACAACCTGGGCGGAAGCCGTGGCGCTCGCGCGCCGCAAATATGCGGTGATTCCAGCCTTTAATGCCGATCTTTTCCTGCATTATCTGATGCTCGCAAAAGCCCTGGGGGCCAGCCCGTGCTCTACTCCCGAGGAACTTGCGCCTTTTGATGTGATGCGCAACGCCCTGGACTTGCTTCGCGAATTGACCGAAGCCATGCCGCGGGAGATTTTCAACTGGAATCCCGTTCAAGTCGCCGAACGCATGACTGCCACGGACGATTTTGCGTGGAACGCCTTTGGTTACACTTACAACAACTATGCCCGGTCCGGGTTTGCGCGCACGCGATTGCAGTTCGGCAACCTGGTTTCGCTTGAACCGAACGGGCCGCGCCTGCGAAGCGTGCTCGGCGGTACCGGTGTGGCAATGTCAACAAAGTGCCGCAATCCCGAAATCGCCCTGGATTATGCTTCCTTCATAGCCGGCGCAACCATGCAAAGGACACTGTATGTCCATGCCGGCGGCCAGCCATCGCATTCTTCGGCGTGGAGCGATCCGTCGACGGATGCATTGTGCGGCAATTTTTTCAGTGGAACCATAACGGCCCAGGAAGAAGCGTTCGTGCGTCCGCGTTACAGCGGCTATGTTCCGTTGCAAACCACCGGCGGGACTGCGCTGCAGGAAGCGTTGCGCGACGCACGCGGCGGCGGGCCGGTCCTGGACAAATTGAACGACCTTTACCGCGCTTCACGAAAATCCGGCTCACCGTCCTTTCAAACCAATTGATCACATGAAAAAACTCAACCTCAGTTGCGCCGATTTTAGCTTCCCGCTTCTGTCGCACGAAGCGGCGGTGGGCATCATTTCATTGCTGGGACTGCGCGGAGTAGACATTGGCCTGTTCGCCGGGCGCAGTCATTTGCGGCCGGAAAAAGAATTGAACCGGCCTGAAAAAAATGGCGCAGCCCTCCGCGGGCGGCTAAAACGGGACGGCCTGGTTGCATCCGACATTTTTCTTCAGGTGCACGACAATTTCGCCGATTTTGCAGTCAATCATCCCGAGGCGAAACGCAGAGATTTCGCGAGACGGCAGTTTCTTAAGACGCTGGATTACGCGGCCGCCGCGGGCTCAGACCATGTTTCAATTTTGCCCGGCGTTGTTTTCCCAAGCGAGTCGCGCGAAACTTCCCTGTCGCGCGCCGCCGAAGAACTGGCCTGGCGGGTTGAAGAGGCCACTTCCATGAAGTTGACAGTGGGAATCGAGCCGCACGTCGGATCCATCGTCGATTCCCCCGCGCGCGCAATGAACCTCGCGGGTCTCGTGCCGGGCCTCGGCTTTACGTTGGACTACGCGCATTTTACGCGCGCGGGCGTTCCGGACGCCGACATCGAACCGCTCTGCGCGCGAGCAACGCATTTCCACGCGCGTTGCGCCCGCAAAGGCCGTTTGCAAAGCAGCTTTAAGGACAACACCATAGACTTCACCCGCGTGGTCAGGGCGTTGAACCGCAACAGGTTCAACGGATGGGTTGCGCTCGAATACGTCTGGATCGATTGGGAGCACTGCAACGAAGTGGACGTCCTCTCCGAAACAGTCCAGCTTGCCGGGCATTTGTCGGCCGCCGCGAAAAAAATTTCCCGATGAAGAAAAAATGGAGTGAACAGCAGGCCCTGATTACGGGCGGCGCTTCCGGTATCGGCCTGGCGATTGGAAAAAAGTTGAACAGCCTCGGCGTCAAAGTGGTAATCTGTGATTTGGATCCGGCGAGGCTCGAATCCGCCCGCTCAAGTATCAGCGTCACCGCCGAAACTCTCTGTGTGGATGTCTCGGACACAAAGGCGGTCGAGATCGCCGTCGGCAATCTCATTCAAAAGAATGGCCCCATAGATATCCTGATCAACAGTGCCGGTGCGACGGGTATCACCAATGTCAAAAGCCATGAGGTTGATCCCGCAAATGTCGAATTTGTCTTCCGTATCAACTTTTTCGGCGCATTCAATACGGCGCGCGCCGTCATCCCGGCCATGGTGAAACAGGAGTATGGGAGGATTTTGCATATCGCTTCTATTGCCGGCAAAGAAGGGAATGCGGGCATGATGGCCTACTCAGCTTCCAAGGCAGCCGTGATCGGCATGGCCAAAGTGCAGGGAAAGGAACTCGCCGAATCTGGTATCACCGTGAACGCGCTCGCTCCGGCGGTCATTCGCACTCCCATGGTTGACGCCTTGCCACCCGCGCAGGTCACTTATATGACTGACAAGATTCCCATGAAACGTTGCGGGACACTTGAAGAGGCTGCGGACACGGCGACTTTCATTGTTTCACCTGAGGCCAGCTTCACCACTGGCTTTTGTTTCGATCTCACCGGCGGCCGCGCCACGAGCTAATGAAATCCACAATCGCTGCCGTCCTGGCTATGGCCGCTTGTTCCGCCCCGGCTGACGAGCCACTCTACAAAAATCCGGATGTGAGTGTGAACGAGCGGGTCACTGATCTCCTGGGTCGGATGACGCTCGAAGAAAAAGCGCGTCAGCTGGATCTCTATGACGCCAAGAACACATTAGTGACGAAGAGCGATCAGCTCAACGGTACCCAAGTCAAGCCGGGCACACCATTTGTTCCTGAGCGCGCCGAAAAAACGTTTGGAAGCCTCGGCGTCGGCGCGATTCACGAATTGTACCCGGACGCACAACTTTATAACGCGTTGCAGAAATGGGTGATGGAGCATAGCCGTCTCGGTATCCCGGTTCTTCTTACGGGTGAGGGGCTGCACGGTTATATGGGGTATGACGCTACTGTTTTTCCTCAAAGCGTGAATTTGGCTTCCACCTGGAACGTTGATCTGGCACGAGCAGAGGGCGCGGCCATCGCGTCGGAAACGCGCGCCCATGGCGTGGACATGATCTTTGGGCCAGTGCTGGACGTGGCTCGCGATCCGCGCTGGGGCCGGGTCGAAGAGGACTTTGGCGAAGATCCATTTTTGTCCGGCCAGATGGGCCTCGCCTATGTCGAGGGAGTCCAGGGTAATTCGTTGGCGACAGACCATACCTGCATTGCCGAGCCAAAACATTTCGCAGGACACGGTTCGCCCGAGAGCGGGCTCAACACCTCGCCGGTCCATGCCGGCGAACGCGAAATGCGCATGGTCATGCTCAAAAGTTTCGAACCAGCCATCCGTGAAGGCCATGCTATGGGCGTTATGGTCGCGTATCACGATATTGACGGCGTGCCTTGCACAGCAAATCCATGGCTGCTGCAACAAGTGCTATTCAAAGAATGGGAGTTTCAAGGTTTTACGCTGGCAGATGACGGCGCAATCCACCGCCTGTACACCGACCATCACGTCGCTGCCACACCGGACGACGCCGCATGCCTGGCCATCAATTCAGGCATGGACATGCAGTTTTATGATTTGCCACCCGAGAAATATGACAATGCAATCATTCAGGGCGTAAAAGACGGGCGCGTATCCGAATCCACCCTGGACGACGCCGTGGGCCGGATTTTGCGCGCAAAATTTTTGCTCGGCCTGTTTGATCATCCCTTCCTGGACACGAACCTTGAGCGCTCCATTTGCCGTTCAAAGGCGCACTTGGACCTTTCTCTCGAAGTCGCCCGGCAATCCATGTGTCTCCTGAAAAATCAGGACCATCTATTGCCACTCAAAAAAAATCTGAAGGTAATCACCGTAATCGGCCCCCATGCGGCTGACGTGCAAACTGGCGATTACACTGGGCATCAGGACAGCCTCGACACACTCGAATACGGCATCGCCATGCAGATCAAGGAAATCGCGTCGCCTTATACACAAGTTGAATACAAATACGGCAAAAATATCGACATCGCCAACGCCGTCGACGCGGCAAAAAATTCAGACGTGGTCATTTTGGCGCTCGGCGAAAATTCAAAAATCTCCGGGGAAGGACATGACCGTTCCAGCCTGGATCTGCTGGACAACCAGGAACAGTTGATGGAAGCGGTGGTGGCAACGGGCGTGCCGGTTGTGCTCGTCCTGGAAAACGGCCGGCCCTTGACGATCCCATGGGCGGCAGATCATGTGCCCGCCATCATTGAAGCGTGGTATCCCGGAGAATTCGGCGGACGCGCCATTGCCGAAACCTTATTTGGCGACAATAATCCTGCCGGAAGATTGAGCATTTCCTTCCCCAAAAACGTCGGCCAGTTGCCGGTCTTTTACAACCATTTTCCTTCCAAACGAAACCGGTACGTTGATGGAGACGATTCGCCACAATTCGTTTTCGGGTTCGGTCTAAGCTATACAACCTTCAAGTATGACAATCTGGATGTCACCGTCCCTTCCCCCGGAAGCGATAACGACGTGCTCGTGACGTTTGATTTGACCAACACCGGCGATCGCGACGGGGATGAAGTCGCCCAGGCATACGTCCGCGAAACCACCGCGAGCGTGGCAACACCGGCTCGTGCCTTGAAAGCATTTTCACGTATTCATCTAAAAGCCGGCGAAACCAGGAGTGTGACGCTGCACGTCAAAAAGAGCGACCTCGCGGTTTGGGGCGCAAGACAGGAATGGTCGGTCGAACTCGGCGAATTCACTGTCTGGGTCGGCGGCGATTCCCGGGCGACCATGAGTAAAATATTCAATTTGGAATAATTCCACGTTATACTAACACCCCATGAAAATCGTACGATATCTCGATCCATCAGGAAAAATCTCTTACGGGGCGCAACAACCCTCGGGCCAGACCGTGCGCATCGATGGCGATATTTTTTCCAACTACCGCGCAACCAATGAACCGGCGCAAATTGCCAAACTGCTCTCGCCGGTCGTGCCTGCCGCGATGATGTGCATTGGCCTCAATTACAAGCACCACGCCGCCGAAAGCAAAGCGCCGGTCCCGGAATATCCGGTGTTGTTCATGAAAAATCCCGGTGCGTTGAATCATCCGGGCGAGCCGATCGCCATCCCGCGGCATCTGCGCGCCGACGAAGTGGATTATGAATGCGAGTTGGCGGTCGTCATCGGACGTCCCTGCAAAAACGCCACGCGCGCCAATGCGCTGGACTATGTCCTGGGCTACACCTGCGCCAACGATGTGAGCGCCCGCGACTGGCAGAAAATCCGCAGCGGCGGCCAATGGTGCCGCGGAAAATCTTTTGACACTTTCGGTCCGCTCGGTCCCTGCCTCGTCACCCGCGACGAAATCCCCAATCCCAACGCCCTGCGCATCCAGACCATCGTCAACGGCGAAACCCTACAGGACTGGAACACCAACGACATGATCTTTGACGTGCCCACGCTCATCGAATTTCTCAGCGGTTCAACTACATTACTGCCCGGCACAGTCATTCTCACCGGCACGCCACACGGCGTGGGCATGGCCAGAAATCCAGCCCGCTGGCTCAAACCCGGCGATAATGTGACGATTGATATTGAGAAAATCGGGAGTCTGACAAATCCGGTGATTCTGGAACAGGTGTAAGCGAGAAAAATCGGTCGGATCTGGATCCGACCGATCTAAAAAAAGCGCGCGGCGAAGGCCTAAATGAGATGGGCGCTCCCGCTGAGCGGGATTCATTGCTCAATAGAGCTACCCTAATAGGGTAATGTCCTGACGCCCCGGTACAAAGATCTCACACCGGTTTTTGGACCCAGGCTCAATCGTCGCGCACCAAAAACCTGCCACTTTTTTCCACGTTCGCAAATAAAATTTGTTCCAAAGTTATTCACATCGGTTTGAGGGCCAAAGGTCCGCTCCCATACCAGCCTCGGGCAACGCCCGAGGTCACACACGAACCGAGATGAATGAGCGCCAACGGCGCGGCCTATGGAAGGCTCAGGCCAACCGTCATTCGACGTTCAATGTTCGGCGTTCGATGTTCGATGTTTCCGAAACTTTTTGTTCTTCGTTCCACCAGTCGCCTGGCGGCCTGGTCCGCCAACGATTGCGCTTCCACGAAACTCTGAAAAGACCAGATTGAAAAGCCATCAGCATTCCCCAAAACCCGGAATTTAGGAAGTTCATGTCGCAAACTTGAGATTGCAGGTCACGCAGGGCAAGGAATATCTAACCGAGGGAACAAGCCGTGCACATTTTAAGTATTGGAGATGCAACGAGCAGGGATCCGCCAGGAACTGATGCTGGAAGAAGCTTATTGCGGTACATGACAGTCCGCAGTTGCGCCGCTCCTTTTGCTGCCAGGAATGCGTCTTGTCAAAAGTCACGCCAAAAACCTATTATCCGCGTTGAAAATTTAGCATAGCGGTTAACCCTAAAAAATATGAACGTCATCAAATTTGACTGCCCTGGTTGCGGCCAGTCGTTGGATGGTCCGGCAGAACTGGAATTTCAAAAGATGACTTGTCCAACGTGCGGAAACGAATTTTTTCCGACACCGCGCAAGACGTATTCTGCGGAGAAGCCGCCGCCGCGAATGCCTATGACAATTGAGCCGCCAGTGTCAACAAAACCAGTGCGGCCAAATCCAAATCTGAAACTATGTTCAGCGTGTAATGCACAAGTCAGTAGAGAAGCAGAGAATTGTCCGCATTGTGGGCATCCGCTGGTTTTGAGGCTTTTAGGGCAGCACGGAATTACTTCTAGCAACGCGGTTTGGCTCATCATTTTCGTCATTATTTTTCTCATCATTTTTGCGGTCATAGTCAGCCATTCTCAATGATTCCCGTGCAAACATTGTGGCCACAATTTTGAGGTTGAGGCGTATGGAGTATGGACACCACGTTCAATCGCCGCAAATGCCAACAGCATCTTGTGATTGACGAGGCGGGTAGCATTTGCTCCTCTCCCTCTTGAAACGGTAAATGAGGAAATACATGGTTGGGTCGCGAAATTACTCCAGGAGGTCGCGATTTGGTCCCGGTCAATAGCAGGCGCACCGCCTCCTCCTTGAACTCACGAGCATATCTCTTGTTGCGATTCAACATTCTCACTTTCTATGACTTTAAACTGGGCCGTTGACGGATGCCCCTTCACGAGCGCCATTCCCAAAAGGCCCCTGTTATTTAGGCCGATTCGTTATCTGGTTCACGGCCAGTAAAAGAATTCCAGCGATGCCAATTCCGACGCTGGCAATCACTCCTACAAGTCGGTCATTCGACAAACCCAGGTTCACCACCCTCTCGCCGATGCCTGTGTCGACTGAAACATCAAAGAAGAGCGCGAAGTAGGCCAACCCGATGACACCAATTAAAATTAAGAGTCCGCCAAAGATGGGACTGGCCGAGTTTTGCTTCGGACATTTTGGTGGAATAGCCCATTTTCCCGGGCTTTGCGGTTGGCTGGGTGAAATCTTAATGCCGTCGCCATCATAATTCCGTAGTGTGGGCATGAACTTCTCCCCGCATCGAAAACAGGTTGTCTCTTCGTATAGAATTTCCTCCGGGCCATCCATCCGTTGCTCACATTTAAGGCATTGCAACTTTACAATGGGCTTCATGGAAGGCCAGAGTCGGGGAGCCCGGCCAAAAGTCAATTTGAAATTTCCCTTCCAGATAGGGCACCCGGCAACCGCGGGTCGAGCCAACCCCTGACTGTTCCGCCGGCAAGCGCGACAGGCCCAGGCGGCTTTGGTGAACCGATTGACAATCACAGCCCTGTCGAAAAACAGTAACACCGCTTCCTACGAACATGACGCCTCGGGAACGATGAGTTTTCCACCACAACCGGGACAGCGAAATTCTTGGCCAACGGCTTCAACATTCACTTCGATCGGCTGACGACACGCGTTGCATTCAAAGTGTATATCGGTTCCAACTAATTTGGGAGACGCCTGATTCTCTTGGTCAATTGCGGTCGAAGTAGGACTTTCTTGCGTGAAGATCAGGGAAACTTTTTGGCGAAAAGAAATCACAAAAGCGTTCCACGATTTTACAAAACTATCCAATCGCTCAGGATTTGAAAATTGAAATTCTTCCCATAAGCCCGTTTCACTTTTGATCGTCAAGTCACCATAGAGTGCAATTGGGATTTGATAGTTGCCCACAAATCGCATGTCGCGGCTTCCGTCCTTGTTCGCCTTTGCCCAAGTCTGGCCAACTGTTTTTGAATCAATCGGCACGCCCTCTTGTTCATGAAACTGGACCGAAACAGCCGTAAGTTTCACATCATGAAAATCGATAACGGAGAAGGCTGTTTTCGAAGCCCTATATAAAATGAAACCTGGATATAGAAAAATGTCGCCTCCATTGGCGTTTTGGAGATGAGGAACTTCTTGCTCCCATTGAATTAAGTCGCAGCTTCCCAAAGAGAATCTAATTTGCTGGCGGCTGACGGCTCTACCCGCAATGGTCCGCTCTCGAAATTTATCAGTCGCTCGGTCTGCTTTTACATCCCAAATTGCATCGCACTCTGACAAAGCGCTGAAGTCATCTCGCATTCTGAAAAACGGCTCCGCCTGTTCCTTTGCGAGTTCAATCTGTGTCGCGATTGTTGTGAGATGTAGCTGCTCTTCAAGTTCTGAAACTTTCGCAGTTGCAATCTGAGCCTCCGCTTTTCGGACCGCAAACGAATTAGTGAAAATTTTCTTCAGCAAGAATCCATCATCCCACGATTTGAATCGTGCCATTGCATGAGCATCCTCTTCCTTTGCCTTACCAAACTCACTGCTTATCTCCTCGCGCTCTTCGTAGGCCATTTGTATCAGCTTCTTTAGTTCGTTGAGGCTTTCGCTGGTCAAAAGTTCGGTGCTTGCACTCCGAATTTCGCGGACTGGCGTAGCGCTCAAATCGAATAGAGGCGGAGGTTTTACCGGCAAACTTGGAAAATCGTTTGAATGCGGCGTGCGGGGCGGTTCGTATAAACCGGCCCCGGGATTTGGATGCGCCCCGCTAGAAAGACGTTGTCGAAATTGTATACCTGTCCCCGGAATTGAAGCCGTCGCGTATAAGCCGCGCCGCCCTAAATTGATAGTGAAGGGAGCGCCGCCAATACTCGCGCTCAACCCACCTTTGGACAAATTTAGTTTGAGCCCTGGAATGATTTTGAACGATTGTCTAAAACGCCAACTCATCTTTGTCCTCGTCAGTGAAACAAACAGCGTGCTACGGCCAACGCTTTTGCCACGCCAAAGGGTACTCCTCAATCGAAATCAAATAATCCTGTGCTTCCGATTGTCCCTACACTTGTAGCAACCCAATGTGTGGAACTTAGCCGCGCGCCAAGCATTGTACCAACCGAGAAAATCAACGCAACAAACTAATAATTTCTTCCAGACACTGGCCGACTTTAGCGCCGATTTTGCCGCTGGCATCTGGCTCAAGCCGATATTCTCTGGCGTGCTGCCCTAAACCTGGCCGCTGATTCCAGTCAAATCCACACGCCGAAACTTGGCACACGGTCTTTGGTTCTCTTGCACGCGGCCTGCGCTGTCGAGTTAAAATCCCGTTATTTTCACCTTTGATATTCGGCAGCAGCAATTGGCGCAGCCGCCGGCCTGAAAATTATCCAAATGAGAGTCTAGAGCTGCGCCTCGCGGGATTGCGACTACATCCCGCCCCCGACGTTAACGTTAATGTAACACCATAAGTAGTTTATAATCAATCATCTATGAAATGTAACAGCGTGTAACAAATTGTGTAACATTGTAATCCGTTGCGGCTCAACGATGTAACAATGTAACACGTTTTTCAACTTCAATACAACGTTCACATTAGCCCTTCGCAAGTGGCACTGCCACCCGGTTCAGCTAGCTGTGCCTTCAGTCGCCAAGTCTCCATCTCTTTTGCGATCTTTGCGCGCTCTGCGGTTAACGAGTCTCACACCTTCCGGCCAATCACTTTATACCGGCACCACATCACACCACCGGGCAATTGCTTCTGCGATAAAAGCCGGAGTATTGCCGCAGCCTTGGGAGGCGCGTCCCCGGGAATGTCAAACATGCTCGAAATTTCCATCCCTCCGTCGGCTACAGGTACGGTAATATGGCTAATTTCATCCACCAAACCCACCTGAAGCATTGCTCCATTAAATTTTCCACCTCCCTGCAGCATCAACTTGCGCAGTTTGAATGCAGCAGCCAGTTTTCGCAATGCGACGCGCAAATCCAATTCCTTCCGTCCGCAAAATAAATATGAGACCCGCGCCGATTGCAGATGTGCCAGGTAATCGTTGGTGACGCGCTCGGTCAGGAGCAGCACGACATGGTCTCCGTCGACTTCATTTTCCCGAAAACGCAAAACACCCTTGGCATCGGCTCCGATGGCAAGGCGTTTGACGCTCGGGTTGGCAATATAATCGCGTTTGGGAATGGTTGTCGTTGCCCGTGGCAGTTTCGTTTTGGGCCCGTCGAATTCATCCATGGTCGTTGTCCCCACCATCCACGCGCCGACGCCAAAACTTGCGGCCGTCGTTTCAAACAAATCACTCTCATGTTTATAACCGGGAAGTTTTCCCCATCGATCGCCCATAATTTTCCCGTCAATGGTGGTGCACATGTGGCAGATTACGTACGGTTTCATGATTCAAACGTGTTCCGTGTCGCGTGTTGCGTCAAGTATTGTCGCGTAAAACCATTTGCACCGCCCGCCCGCTTATGGCATGCTGCTTTTATCGAAAAAACAATTTAGCCTATGACCAAACCAAAAATTATCGCTTATTTGAAACCGACCTGCGGCTGGAGCCAGGGTGTTCGCGCCGTTTTGCGCAAATATGACCTTCCTTACGAAGACCGCGACATCATCAACGATCCTCTGCAACGCCAGGAAATGATTGAAAAAAGCGGCCAAATGCTGAGCCCATGCGTGGAGATCAACGGACAAATGCTCCCGGACATCAGCGGCGAGGAAGTGGAAGCCTGGATGCTGGCCAATAAAATCGTGACTCAGAATGACCGCACCCCCGACGCGCCGATCAACCAGCCCTGCGCCCACGAAATGCCGCAGGCGCCGGTGAATTTTGGCGTGCGCAACTAATCCAAAGTCTTAAACAAAAAACGCGAAGGCTTTCAGCCTTCGCGTTTTTTGCTTAAAGAGGCAGGGCCGGGTTCCGCCAGCCATTCCTGGCCAGCCCCCGCCCATCCATTCCCCAAAAGCGACTCGGCGCAAAACGTCGTGCGCCGAGTTATCTTTCCGTTTCAACGTTTTAACCTTTCAACGATTCAACGTCTTTCAAAATCCAAACGCCGCCTTGCGTTCCAGAATTTGCAGGACCATGGCGCTGGTTTCGTCCGGGTTCGATTTGGCCGGAACGTAGCGCGCGGGCGCGATGGTTTCGGCCTTTGACAGCAGGCCGTCCAAATTCATGAGGCAGAAATGGGACCAGGATTCATAGGAGAAGGCGTCGTTCACGGCTTCATTCACCGGGATAAATTCGGGATGAACGACGCCGCATCGCCAATGGGCAAGAGATTCGTCCGCTACGCGCACGACGTGGACAACGCCGAAATGGACGCAGCCGACGTCTGTGCTGTCATCATTAATGACGGCCACCGCTTTTTCGTTGGTCACATCAATATCCAGTTCCTCCATTAGCCTGCGGCGCATCGCTTCGCGATAGCCCAGGCCGCGTGAAAAGGGCCAGATTTCCTGCTCCAAAATGTGTCCACCTACGCCCACCGAATAAAGTCCATGCAAGCGCGACTCCGCGCCGCGTTTGCCGCGGCGATAGCGAAGAATCTTGTCGCCGCAAAGGATCAGAGCGTAGGGAATGATCTGTTTATAACGACGATTGTGTTCCGCCTGCGCGCGGTCCAGGTACTGGACGTTGGAGCGGTTGGTCAGGGCGGCCATGTATTTTTCGATCTCCAGACTCATGCCCTGAAAGACGCCGAGCCGTTGAAATAAGGAAGTTTCAAAACAGAGGACTTTTTCTTTACCCATAATAAGAATATTTTCGTTTTAGTTTCGCGCCAATGGATATCTTCGCCAGTAAAACTTATTTTTTTTATTCACAGCTCATTCACAGTCCGCCCGCCCCGAGCACTCGCTCCGCGGTCATGGTTTTGGCTTCGCCTGCCGTCAATTGCCTGGACCATGGAACACGGGCGGATGAATCTCCGCCCGGACCCGAACTGTTAAATTCGCTGTAGCGGACCGTAGCATGACTCTCAGGCTTTTTCCAGTCAAACCATCCTTCGGGCCGGACGACGCCGGACATTTGACAGTTCAACCACGCTACGCTTGCATGAATACGCCAGGGACGGCCCAAATAAGTTTTCACGCCGTCCGCGCCACTAATCTGGCAATGTGAAAAAACGAAACCGTAGGGCTGGTCCGCGGGCGTAGATGCGGCGGTAATGTAGCCCGAACCCAGGCAATAAATTTGGCAGTTTTCAAACCAGGCCGTCGCGGCGCCAAATATAAAATCCACATGGCCGGCAATGTAACAATCGGAAAAGGACTGGTGACCGCGATTCAAAAGTATGGTGTCCTGCCAACCCAGGAAACGACAATGATGGAATGCAGCGTGGTCGCCATCCACGCGAATGGCCAGAGCTTGTCCCACCCGCCCGGCGGAATTTTCGAAAGTGAGGTTGTCAGCGGCAAAGTTGTCAGCGTCAATCGTCGCGGTCGGCGTTTTGAAAGTGCCCAGTGGCTTGCCGTCCAGATTGGTCATGCCGGCATAGAGATTGAAACTGATGACCGTATTTTCCGCCTTGTCGCCAATCAAATGGAAAAATGATTTCTCGCGCTGAACATAGACCAGCTCGTGATAAACACCCGGCTTGATATGGATAATGACGGGATTGGCTGCGCTGCCGGAAGGCACGGACATGATGGCGGCCTGAATACTTTTAAACTGTGCGGAACCGTCAGCGGCGACGGTGATGTTCGTCTGCGCGTGAAGATTCGCGCAAACGAAAATCGCAGCCAAAAGGACGAGTAGTCTCATTTGCTGGCGGTCATTGTGGCTGACATGCCGAGACAGTTCAACGTTTTTGCCAATCAGAATGCGCATCGACTCCTGAACCTCGCATTCTGCGCTTGCGTCATGGAGTGCGGTGGCAAGCAGAGCGCGACACCGCTTTCGAAGCGAATTTTGAATCTACAGATGAAAATTGCCGTACATCGTCAACAGTATTTGAAAGCGGTGTCACAGCCACCGCACCCCAAAACCATTCGGCAATTTGGACCGTTCATCGAAACTCTCCGAACGATCAATATACGTAGTTCGATTCAGAAAACCTTGACGTCCTATAAATCCGAGGAAGAATCTCGGCAATGGAATCCTCCAAAAAGGCAATTGCCTTGCTCACGGCACTGACGTTGGCGCCGGCAGTCTTCGCAGAAGATCCGAAGAACATTCCGGTAAAACATTTCATCTACATCATCCAGGAGAACATCACGTTCGACCATTACTTCGGCACGTACCCCGGCGCCGACGGCATTCCAAAGGGTGTAACGTTTTCCTATATGCCCGAGGGCGGCAAAGTTTACGCGCCATTTCATTTGCACCAAACGTCCATCCCGCACGACCTCAACCATAGCTGGCAGGCCGCCCACGTGGATTTTGACGATGGAAAAATGGACGGCTTCGCTCGCGGCGAATGGCCCATGGCGCTCTCGTTTTTTTGGAAAGGCCCGCTGCCGACGGTTGACCCGGAAGACATTTTCCCGCTCGATGACAATCCGGAAATGGAAAAAGAAGATCTCGCCACGGCCAATTATCCCAGGGGGCGAAACCGGAGGAGAAATCCCGGCGCAGCGGAAGCTGAGGCAATCGCCGCCGGGAACCTGCCGACAAAGCATCGTACGACCGCGCCGCCGGGGCCGCCGCCGGATTGGGTGAATAACACCTTTTCCTATTACGACTGGCACGAAATTCCGAATTATTGGGAATACGCCCGGAAATTTACGTTGTGCGACGCTTTCTTTTCGTCACTGGAGGGACCAAGCGAACCGAATCACCTGTATACCGTGGCCGCGCAATCTGGCGGACTCGTGAATAATCCCGGGCGCGGAATCGTCGGCGAAGACGGCGTCTATAATTTCCCCACCCTGGCCGAATTGCTCCAGAACTCAAAGCATAGCTGGAAGTATTACGACGAGAAAAAGAATCCCAAGGCCCACTCCCTTTGGAATCCCCTGCCCGGGTTCAAACACATCTCCAGCAGTCCTGAAATGATGTCTCACCTGGTGTCATTGGATGAATTTTACGCCGATGCGAAGGCCGATAAACTACCGGAAGTTTGCTGGATTGTTCCCACTGCGGCAGACAGCGAGCATCCGCCCGCCGACAGCGCCCGGGGCATGTGGCATGTCACCGGCCTGGTCAACGCCATCATGCAAAGCAAAGCGTGGAAGGACTCGGTAATTGTTGTGACTTGGGATGATTACGGCGGGTTTTACGATCACGTGCCGCCGCCGCAGGTGGACAAATACGGGTACGGTTTCCGCGTTCCGACACTCGTCATTTCGCCCTGGGCCAAACCCGGATTCATCTGCCACGCCCACTACGATTTCACATCGCCATTGAAACTGATCGAAGACCATTTCAGCCTGCCGCCGCTCGCCGCCCGCGACGCAGCCGCCAATAACATGCTCGACTGCTTCGATTTCACGCAGAAACCGAATCCGCCGGACGTGATTACGCGAGAGACGAAACTTAAGTTTTAGAGCGATAAACCCGCACCCAATCAATCTCAAATCGGACTGGGAATGTAGTGTGCGACGGATCACCGCCCATGGAACCGCCGATGGCCTGGTTCACTTTCAGATATAGCGGCTTATTAAACGGGTTGCCGCCGGCCGCATTATCGGCGTTTTTAAGATCGAAATGGTTCATCAACTTGCCGTCCAATAGCAGGTCGATCTTCTTTTCATCCCACTCCATCGTCCAGATGTGAAATTCCTTCGACCAGGCATCTGCGTCGAATTGTTTGATTGGCTTCCTGACCGTGGACCAGGTGGCGTCCCTTTTATCAGGTAATCTGTAGGCAAGATTGGCGAGAACTTTGCCGGTGTAGTATTCCATGATATCGATCTCGCCGCAGTCCGGCCACAGGCCATCAGTTCCGAGTGTCCAAAACGCGGGCCAACTCCCCAAACGCGTGTCAATGCGCGCCCGCATTTCGAATTTGCCGTATTTGAATTCGTGCAGGCCCATCGTCGTAAGGCTGGCCGAAGTGTAACCGATCCACTCGCGCGCATACCGCCAATCGCGGCTCCCGGGTACGAATTGTGGGTTGCGCCGGTGCTCCGGACGCGCCTCAATGATCAACAACCCGTTTGTGCAATACGCATTTTCCGGCTGGTACCATTGCGATTCGCCGTTGCGCACAAAACCATTTTCATAGGTCCAATTTGCGGGGTCCGGCGGACCGTTTTTGTCGAATTCGTCGTGCCAGACCAGGGTCCAGTTATCGGCGCTTCGTGCGGCAAGTGTCCATAGAATGAGGGAAAAATACAGATAAACGACGAGCCTTGCTTTTGGGGTTGCAATTGACATCGTACAGATCATTACACGTCGGGATATAAACGCCATTCGAAAAGCGGTGTCGCTCCCGCGACGGAACGCATCTTGGCACCGTCCTCGGTAGGGACAGCGCTCTTCGCAAGTGGCGCTGCCACCGCTGTCCGCGCCGCGTGTAGCGGCGCAATGAGCGTAGTTGGACATTGTATCGCGGGCGGTTCCGCGCGCCGTCCCTACCATCGCCAGAATTAACGACGGTGCAACGATGCGCACCCGCAGGCGTGGACGCCCGCGCTACAACCGGATCGGCAAAGCGCGGACATTCTGCCCGGTCGCGCGGAATACGGCGTTGGCGATGGCCGGGGCGATGGCGATAATAGGCGTTTCACCGGCGCCGGCGGAAGGCAAATCGGGACGGTCAACCAAATGAATGTCCAAATCGGGCGCGTCATCAAAACGCGGCACGCGGTATTTTCCAAAAGAGGCATTGAGAATTTTGCCGTCGGCGAATTGGACTTCCTCACGCAAAGCGGCGCCAATGCCCATGAGAATGGCGCCCTGAATTTGAAAACGCAAATTCTCCGGGTTCAAAACCGCGCCGCACTCGAACGCCTGGCAGACTCGCCGGACTTTAATCGTTTTCTGCGAGTGATCGATTTCGACTTCCACGCACGCAGCCACATACGAACCTTTCTCGGTACCACAAGCCAGGCCAAAGCTCACGCTGGCGTCAGCCAGCTTGATCTTTTTCCGCCAGAGAAATGCGTCGGCGGCTTTGACCAGCACCGCTCGAAGCCGGGCATTTTCCAGGTGGGCGAGCCTGAAATCCAGCGGATCGGAGCCGGCTACCGCCGCCAATTCGTCCATGAACACTTCGCGCGCGAAATTGTTCGCCGTGGAAGCCAGCGCCCGATAGGAACCGTGACGCAATGGCGGCTTGGATCGCACAAAACGACAATGGTTTCTTTCGATCGCGTAGGGCGTCTCGACGGCGTTTGGGCCGGAGTTGATGTTGATGAAATGCCATGTGGCAATTCTGCCGCGGGGATCCAGGCTGGCTTCCGCTTCAATGACCGCCGCCGGACGAAAGTAGGCCCAGGTAAATTCCTCTTCCCGCGTCCAACGCAATGAAACGGGCTTGCCCGCGCCCTGCGCAAGTCGCGCAGCTTCGACCGCGCATTCGGCGGTATGTTTGCCGCCAAAAGCCGCGCCGAAATCAGGAATGACCACCCGCACACGATTCTCGGAGATGTGAAATGCCTGGGCTAATTCCCGACGCGATCCAAACGGATTTTGCGAACCGGTCCAGACGGTCAATTCGTCGCCATTCCATTCGGCCACCGCCGCGCGCGGTTCCAGCGGAGCGTGCTGAATATAGGGAACGTCATAGGTCCGACGCAGAGCCTTTGCCACTGCGATTTCGCCCGCGTAAGGATTATCCATTCCTTCTTCCGCATTTTGCCTGAGATAATCGAACAATTCCTTGCTCGATGGCTGTGGCGGTGCCGCGGTCCATTTCGCCGTTTTGGCAATCGCGGTCAGGGCGCTTTCGGCGGCACTGCTATTTGGCGCAGCCACACCCACAAATTGATCGTCCCGCACCGCTACCACGCCGGGCATTGCTTTTGCCGGAGCAAGGTCAATAGCTGTCAGTGTCGCACCATAGGCGGGCGGACGGAGGATCTTTCCGTAAAGCATTCCAGGTCGGACAATGTCGGACGGATATTGGTGCACGCCCGTGACGATATCGCGCGCGTTGGGCCGGAAGACCGGAGTGCCAAGCACCTTCCAATCCTTCGCGGGAGTGAGTTCAACATCCGACGGAATGGCCCGCGCAAACAACTTTGGCGCTTCGTCGCTTTTGGCAAGATCGGCATAAGTAAGAGAACGTTTGCCGGCGATTTCGGTCACCTCGCCGTCGACTATCCGCACATTGTCGCGGCTGGTCTTCCATTGGTGAATGGCGAACGTGATCAACAGTTCCCTCGCGGCGGCGGCACCCTGGCGGACAGCCGGCACGGTGGCCGGCGAAGTACGACTGCCGGCAGTCATGCCGTCGTTGGGCACGGCGGCAGTATCGGCCAACAACATTTGAATCCGGCCAACAGCTACACGCAGTTCCTCGGCGGCCGCCTGCGACAACTCGGTTCGAGCACCCTGGCCGGCTTCGACTTTGCCGGATAGCACTGTGATGCTTCCGTCAGCGCCAAGATGAATTCGCGCGCCGAGACTCTTCGCGCCGGTTCCCATGAAATCGCCGCGCCCGCGAGCGCCGCTTTCCTGTGCCAGGGCGGGCAACGAAACCGAAATGAGCAGTCCCGCTCCCAGTACTTTGACGAATGATCGGCGGCTCAATCCGAAATCATAACCAGTGCGCTCGATCAATTCTTCGTAATTGAATTCGTTAGCATCCGCACGGAGCGCGGCTGTGTGCTGGGGCAGAGGGGCACCAGCCGCAGCACCCCCGAAGGCTTTCGGAGCAGCGCTCTTAAAAGTTACGGCGTGCTGCGGCTGGTCTTCGACACAGCCGCGCTCCGAATGGCGGCCGTTGTCCACCTGCTGTTCCCTCTCGGCTCCCATCCGGCGCGCCGTAGCTTCTGGGCGAAGGCGGGTCGGATGGGAGCCGAGAGGGTCAGGGTGAAGTGAGGGTTCCGGTTTTGTATTCATGCGTCTCCCTCATTTGAATTTAGAACCTGGCGGACCGCTTTCAAATATTTGGCGTAGCTGCCGCAGCGGCAGATATGTTTTTGCAATTCCGAAAGAGCATCCGCTTCCGATGCCCCGGGATTTTTCTTCAGCACGCCGACAAGTCCCATGATCATGCCGACAGTGCAATAGCCGCATTGAAATGCGCCCTCGGCTACGAATGCTTCCTGCACTGGATGCAGCCGGGCGGCGCCGGCGACTCCTTCAATCGTTAAAACCTCCATCCCGTTAACATCACTGATGGAAGTGAGGCAGGATGGGACGCAGTCGCCGCCCACAAGCACGGTACAGGCGCGGCATTGTCCTTCACCGCAGCCATATTTCGTGCCGGTCAAGTGCAAATCCTCGCGAAGCACCTCCAGCAACGACCGCTCCGAGTCGGTAACAACGGTTTGCGGCTTTCCATTCAGGACGAAGCTGACGCTGGCTTCCATAACATTACAATGAACCCGAATGGGAAGCGGTCAACTGGAATTTGCAGTGACGTGAGCGCGCATGAATGCCGAAGACACAGGGGCTGGATAGATGTTAGGTCTCTCTTTTTGGAAATTTTCTTGCAATAGATTCAAAATGGCTCGCCAATTCTCCAATAGACGACGCATTAAATGTGACGAGCTTATCGTCAACCGTATATAGTCTCAGCACTGCCGTATTAGACGTATTGTGCGCTTGCGATATTCTAAACTCCGCGTGGCGCACATCGTCCCAGGATACAGACTTGAACTCTCGCCGGAAAAATGAACCAATACGAGAATAGGTGGCAATCTTTTGATCATTTATTTCTGTGTAATTGCAAAGAAACAGAATCATGATAAGGCCAAGAAATAATACATCAGACACACAGACGGCAATCCGTATCGCCAGTTCCGGGTGCTCCGCAAACAAGCCCTGGGTCACAGCTCCCCCAAGAACCAGCGCGCCGGCGAGAACGCATGCCCGTGTGAATGGGCCATAAGTCGGTCCAGAATATGACGGAATGGACCTTTCGGATTGCAGCTCCGTTGGCTTGGTAGTTTTTTTATGGCTCATACCATCCTTAAAGTGAAGCCGACCAGATGGAGGAATTCAACCGAAATGAATCTGATTTTCTTCCACTCCTCCGGAGCTTCAGTTTTCCATCCGTGCTATCTTCCAAGCCAATCCTGATATTGCGACCAGTCGGCATCGATTATCCGCTGCCTCTCGGTTTCCGATTGTTGCCGGATATGAAACATTGCCTTGCTGTATTCTGGATACTCAGCCCATGACAGAACATCACGGAAATCCCACTTCGCGGTCTCGACGTGATTTCGAAGGCGCTCGATACTTCCCTCTGCAAGTTTGAGTATGGCAAGACGGACGCGGGTCGGTTCACGGTGCCATTTTTCGATTCCATACTCGTCGATAATTGCAAGCACCTCGGAAACGTTTTCCGGAGGAAATTCACGTCGAGCAATGCGCGCTATATCTTCAGCGGTTACTGTTGGAGTTGGCTGTGTCAACATAGCCGAGTATTATCATCTTAATCCACTGTCTCTGGCAGCCGTGAGTCCTTGCGTCCTCTCAGGACGCAAGACGTTTTCGGCATCTCCGGACACTCCCGTGTCGGGCTGCTCTCCCTCCCTTCGCTCAGAAGCTACGGTAGGCAGGCCGGTTGCGCCTTCGGCACGAGCGCTCAAATCACTGTAAGCCCAATTTCTTAAATCGGTTTTCGACTTCCTTGAAGTGGAAATCCAGGGAGCACAATTTTTCGAGTTCGCCGCTGGCAAAATGTTTTGCGACATCGGGATCGCCTTTCAGCACTTCGAGAAAGTTGGCGTCATCGCGGCCGGCGTGTTTGGTTTCCCACGTTTTCATCGCGGCGCGCTGGACGAGTTCGTAGGCGGCTTCGCGGGTGAGGCCTTTTTTGATGAGCGCGAGCAGGACGGTTTGAGAGTTCCACATGCCAAGGCTTAGGCCAAGATTGCGTTTCATGTTCTCCGGATAGGCCTGCAATCCGGTCATGAGCCGAATCAGCAGTGAAAACATGTAATCGAGCAATGTACAGGAATCGGGGAAAATGATGCGTTCCACGGACGAATGCGAGATGTCGCGTTCGTGCCACAGGGCGACATTTTCAAGCGCAGCCACGGCATTGCCGCGCAGGACGCGGGCCAAGCCGGTCAGGCGTTCCCACGTAATCGGATTGCGCTTGTGAGGCATGGCACTGGACCCTTTTTGGCCTTTGGTAAAAGGTTCCTCAGCTTCGAGCACTTCCGTGCGCTGCAAGTGGCGGAACTCGACGGCCCATCGCTCGATGCTCGCGCCAATGAGCGCCAGGAGGGTTTGAAATTCGGCGTGAATGTCGCGCTGAACGACCTGCGTGGCGATCGGGGCGGGCCGCAGTCCGAGTTTCTTGCACACGAATTCTTCAACACGCGGTGATAAATGCGCGCTGGTGCCGACCGCGCCGGAAATTTTTCCAACGGCGGCGATTTCACGGGCGCGTTCGAGGCGCTCGAGGGCACGATTGAATTCATCGTGCATCAGGGCCAGTTTCAGGCCGAACGTCGTCGGTTCAGCGTGAACACCGTGGCTGCGCCCGATGGCGGGTGTGAATTGAAATTCTTTCGCGCGCGCGGCAATGGCAGGCAGCAGTTGCCGGACGTCCGCAATCAGGATTTCAGCGCTCTGTTTCATTTGCACGGCCAGGGCCGTGTCCACAATGTCGCTGCTGGTCAGACCAAAATGGAACCAGCGGCTCGCCTGATCGTTGATTTTTTCAGCGACGGCGGTGGTAAAACCGATGACATCATGATTCAGGGTCTTTTCGAGTTCTTTTTGGCGTTCGACGAGCCACTTCGTATCGGCAAAGCAGAGATCCGCGCCGGCTTTGATTTTTTGAAAATCCTCTTTGGGCACGATGCCCTCTGAGACGAGGGCCTCGGAAGCCAGGATTTCAATTTGCAGCCAGATTTTGAGACGATTTTCATCAGCCCAAATGCCCCGCATTTCAGGGCGCGAATAGCGTGTAATCATACGCCTATTAAACGGGAAAAATTGAAACGTTAAAACGTTAAAATGTTAAAACGTAGGCCCGCCGTTCGGGTGGGTCAAATGAACGGCGGTGTTGCGTTAATGCGCTTGCACGCGAAAAAAGCCGGCGGGGGCGTTCGTTGTCGGAACGGTTATTTTCTGGATGGTTCCATTTCCGAGGAAGGTAAGGTTGGTCAAAGTCGTCCAGCTGCCCGAGGCCAAATTGGTCGAAGATTCGATTGTGTTTGAGTGGCCTGCCAGCGACGGAAACTGAAACGAGATGTTCGTGGATGATGACACGATCTTGCCGAGGACCATTGAAGGTCCTGGCTGATAAACGATGTTGGCCACACCGATAAAGCCGGAGGTCGAGTACTGCCATCGGACCATATAAATGTTGGTTGTGGATTCGCCAAGGCCAAGAAAGACGGGGCTCTCGTATTCGTAAACCGTTACGGAAGCAGAATCCAGAACATTCGAATGCTGGTCGTACACGGTCTCGGTAATCGTATTTTCCGTGGAATCAAGGGGAAAAGGATATCCTCCGACCGCCTGCACGGGTGGGTTAAAATTGATTTGCGGAACCGAGTATCCGCTCACGCTGGAAACGTTTTCAAGCGCCAATGGGGCCAGACCGGCCTCAAGCATGCTGACCGGCGCTTCCCCGCCATAGTCGTTGGGGTACGGAGTAAAGGTAAGGCCGGGAATACCTGGCAGTGATGAATCGTTCCAGTTGTAAAAGAGGGCCGGCACCAAAGGGGAAAAATTCGACGCAGACCATTGACCGGCCTTCGTATTGGTCTCGGAAAGAGTTCCGGCGACGAGAATTACGGTCCACAACGACAAGAACCGCCCCTGCCACGCCTTACGATTGGAATCAGTTTGCATAGGTAAAATTCTTGTCCTAAACTGAGATTTCCCAATTGACCATGAGATTCATGGCGTCAAATTGAGTTTTCCCGTCGTTTCCGCGATTATCCTCCCGGCACTTGGTTTGTCAAGCTATTTGTAACGCCAAAACCTCGCTTTTCATTCTCTGGAGCGTTGAAATGTCAAAATGTTAAAACGTAGGTCCGCTTTACTTCCCGCCGTCACCCGGCTCATCAGCCGTTCGCTTCAATTTCACGCAGGTAAACACATGCTCGCCAATATTTTAAGGTAAAAAATATGGTTCTTCGCGCTACCGCTAACATACCCCGGCGCCAAACTTCAAAAGGGACACTCCTTCTGCCTGGTTTCCAGAATTTCGGCGAAAATATTCTAAATCCCCAATGAAAATGCACCTTCCGGGTGTTTTTTGCCTTCGTTTCTGGTTTCTTCTCCTGTACAAAAAATGTGCAATAGGTCTTTCTTCGGATCGGAACTGGCGGCGAGGACGCCGCCAGAACCCGCAGGCGAGACGCCTGCGCTACTGCTTAAGTATCACGACAGATTCGGGCGGCATGTCCGCAAACCCGTTGGCGACCTGGATTTCTTTTTCCGAAGCCATCAGGATTTTTGGGCTCTCGCCGGAGACAGGAATCCGTTGGGGTCTTTCTGAAAAATTGCAAATCACACTGATGCTTCGCCGGTCGAGAACCAGCCAACGCTCTTTTTCGTCAAAGGTGACATGGACGTTTTTCAAATCGCCGTCGGAGAGGTCTGCTTCAGCGCGGCGCAATGCGATCAATCGCCGGTGCCAGTCCAGTATTTCCGCGTGCGGCGATTTTGAGGCTTCTTCCCAGTTCAACTTGGATTTCTCAAAAGTTTCGCGCGCCTGCGGGTCTGCCGTGTCTTCGGGCTTCCACCCAAAGGCAACGAATTCGCGGCACCGGCCTTCGCGGACGGCGTTGGCCAGTTCCGGTTCCTGATAATCCGTAAAATAGAAGAATGGCGTTCGCGCGCCCCATTCTTCTCCTTGAAACAGCATCGGCACAAACGGCGAAGCGAGCACGAGGGTCGCGCCGATTTTGAGTTTTCCCGGACTCATCAAGTGGCTGCTGCGATCGCCGCGCGCGCGGTTGCCCACCTGGTCGTGGTTTTGCAAATAACTAAGAAAACGATGGCCGCTCATTCCTTCGGTGGAACGCCCGTGAACACGCCCCCGATGTTCTGAAAACGTGCCGTTATAAACGAACGCATGGCGCAACGCCTTGGCCAGAGCTCCGATGCTCCCGAAGTCCGAATAATAACCGGTTCGCTCGCCCGTCAACACCGTGTGCAACCCATGATGAAAGTCATCGCTCCATTGCGCGTCCAATTGATAGCCGCCGCGCTCACGCGACCAGAGCAGGCGCGGGTCATTGAGATCACTCTCAGGAATCAGCACAAGGTGCCGCCCCACTTGCGCGGAAAGTTTCTCGACCTCGATTTTAAGCTGTTCGAGAATGTGAACGGCCGAGGTATCCACAATTCCGTGAACGGCATCCAGGCGCAGGCCATCGATATGAAAATCGCGCAACCACATAAGCGCGTTATCACAAAAGAACCGGCGCACTTCATCGGAACCGGGACCATCGAAATTGATGCCCTCGCCCCATGGTGACGCAAATTTTTTTGTGAAATACGGCCCATACTTGCCCAGATAATTTCCGGACGGTCCCAAATGATTGTAAACGACGTCCAAAATCACGGCCATGCCATGAGCGTGACAGGCATCCACAAGTTTCTTTAAATCGTCGGACGTACCATATGCATGGTGCGGCGAGAACAGGTCTACGCCGTCGTATCCCCAGCCATGGTCGCCGGAGAATTCCACGACCGGCATGAGTTCGACATGAGTCACACCCGAGCCGACCAAGTGTTGAAGACGTTCAATCGTGGACAGAAATGTCCCGCCCGGCGTGAAAGTGCCGATGTGCAACTCATAGATTATGGCTGAGGCCAGCGGCGCCGCCTGAAAATTCCGACACCTCCACTGAAATGCGCTTGCATCAACAAGTTGCGAGAGTTTATGGACGCCATTGGGCTGCGACGGTGAGCGTGGATCGGGATATGGGCCTGCGCCATCGAGCATGAACCCGTAATCGTCGCCGGGTTTGGCTTCCGGGACTTCAGTGGTCCACCAACCATTGTCTTTGCGCTGCATCTGAACCAATCTCCCGTTGAGTTGTAGCTCAACTTTATTTGGCGATGGGGCCCAGACGGAGAATTTTTTCATGATGGTTTTTAAGGGCATTCCTTGAGTCGAGTCCTTCATCGCGGGTTCCCAAATCGGCAAGTCGCACGACGCTGAACGACTCGCAGGTTTGGAAACCTGCGATCCAGCAGACTTGGAAGTCTGCGCTACGGCTTTGCCACGGGTCATAGCAGGCATTCCTGGACCAACAGCGCGACGGGAAATTTCCTGAACAATTTGGCTGTGGAAATTTCGCCGATATAAATTTCCTCGGTAAATTCGTTTCGCCACATTCCTCGAGGCAGAAGCAAAACAGGCATTCCGCCGGTTCGGTTGCGATTGAACCGCGATATGACGGTGATTGCCTTGCCGCCGCGAACGAAAGCGACGATATCGCCTGCGTTTTCGCCGCCGGCAAAAAGAGGTTCATAATCCCCGGCGTAAATCGCTTCGTGCCGCGCCCGATAAGACAATGTCTTTTGAATCAACCATAGCTTGGCCAGGCCTTCATCACGGTGTTTCCAGCTTTCTTCGGCACTCACTTTCTTTGTCTCCGCGAGCAACCGCTTTCGCGCTTCAAAATCCACCGGACGGCGATTATCAGGGTCAACCAGGCTGAAGTCCGGGATCTCATTGCCCTGGTAAATGTCGGGAACTCCGGGCGCAGTGAGTTTGAGCAGCGTTTGCGCCAGTTCGTTGCCATGCGCCGCTTCCGACAAAGAAGCGATAAAACTTTCCAGATCCCGGGTAAACTCGCCATCTGCCAGCGCGTTCGTGATGAAATCCCTGAGTGCCTGGTCATATTGGGAATTACGATGGTTCCAGTCGGTATGCTGCTTGGCTTCGCAACTTGCTTTTTCCATGTACGCTAAAATACGCTCCAGCGAAATCGGCCAGGCTCCCACCAGGCTTTGATAGAAAAGGTATTCCGCGTTGCGATCCGGCAAATGGTTTTTGTGATGGCGCTCATTCATTTTTGACCAGCGCGACACTGCCTGGAACCATTCTGTCGGAATTTCCGAAAGCACGTTGAGACGCGCCCGCACGTCTTCGCTGCGCTTGGTATCGTGGGTGGAACTGCAAAGCATCGAAGATCCGCTTCGCTCGAGCTGCCTATGGTTAAACTCGTGGAATGCCTCGACGCTCACCCCGAACCTTCCCGGGTCGCCGCCCACTTCGTTAAGGGAGGTAAAATGGTTCAGGCAATAAAACGTAGTGTCTTCGACGCCTTTGGCCATTGCCGGGCCGGTCAATTGTTGAAAGCGCGCCACAAAATCGCTTTCGAGTTCGCCGTGAAGCTCCGATAGCAGCAGCCCGCGTAAGAAACCAAAGACTTCGCGCGGCAAGTCGCGGCGCGCCTCCTCCGCACGCGCCCCGGCATTATTGATATTGGTGGCGTCAGGCACGCTCACAAAGCCGCTCCCCGGCCGCACGTAAGTGCGATACACCGGGAAACAGGCGGTCAATTCAACTACCGCTTCGCGGAGTTGTTTACGCGAAAACTCTTTGTGCGCTGCCCGGCGTTTTCCGATTTGAACCAGCAATTCCACAAGCAGGTTTACTTCGGTGGTAAAGAGCGTATCGAGGACCAGGATTTTCTTTTCGTGCACGGTTTTGCCTGAATCCATCGATTCGCCGGTAAATCCGGAATAAAACTCGGCCAGCGGCTTTTCATTTTTGGCCTGGATAAAGAGCCCATTGACCTGGTTGAGAAAGTCGTATCCGACCGTTCCGTCCACCAGCCAGTCATCCGGGATTTCTTCGCGCGGCTGCAAAATTTTTTCGACGATGATCCATGCCCGCGGCGCGAGCGAACGCAACCGGTCGAGATAATGTTTAGGCGCGCGCAAGCCGTCCGGATGGTCTACGCGCAAACCACTCAGAAAGTTATGCCGCAACCATTTCCTGAGCAATTGGTGAACCTCATTGAATACCGCGTCATCTTCCACGCGCACAGCGGCCAAAGTACTAACCGCGAAGAAGCGCCGATAATTCAGTTTTAGATCTGCTTCGGCCCAAAAGGCCAGGAGGTAATGTTGTTTTTGGATTAAGTTGTTCAGCGCGGCTCGATCTGCGTTTAGCGCCTCAAGAGAAATATCTGTGGGAAAGGACTTTGGAACGATTGGAAAACGATGATCGAAGTAACAAAGGGCCGGCCCGTCATCATCCATTTCAATTTTCAATTCACCGCGTTCCAAAACGCGTTCATACTGGTCGCCGAGGACGGGCAGTAGAATTTTACCGCGCAATTTCTCGTCCGCAGGGTCCCATTGAATGTCAAAATGGCCGGCGAACCTGCTGTCGCGGCCATGCTTCAAAACGTCCTGCCACCACGCATTCTCCGGCGTGGCAATGCCCATGTGATTGGGAACGATGTCCAGGACGAGGCCCATGTTTCGCTCGCGCAGGGCCGCGGCCAGCCTGGCCAAATCGTCTTCGGTCCCGATTTCCGGATTCAACCGTCCAAAATCGCAAACGTCATAGCCGTGAACACTGTGAGCGGCCGCCTTAAACAATGGCGAGGCATAAATATGCGAGACTCCAAGTTCCTGGAAATACGGAACGAGCTCAAGCGCGTCGGCCAACCGGAAATGCTCGTTGAACTGGAGCCGATAAGTCACTCGCGGGCAGTTTTTCCAGGCCGCTCTTTCTCTGCGTTCCAACTTTTCCGCGGACTCGACCGGCAAGGACGCAATCATGCGGCTTGTTTTTGAGGGACTGATTCCTTGCGATCGATGTGAAAACCCAGTCGCTCGCCCAGCGTCAGAAACTTTTCTTTCCAGCTTTCGGCCTTGCCGTTGACGCGCTCCTCCAAATGCGGAAGGACCGTTGCGCGCAATTGATCGTATACGTTTTGAGCTTTCCATAAATTGACCCGCTGTGGAAGTATCGGGAGCAACGCCGCGGAATTGGACAATCGCTGGAGCAATTCCACATCATCGGGCGACTTCAGAAGTTCCTCACTCAAACGGTCGAAATGCCTTTTGGCGGCAAAGGCCAGCTTGTCTTCTTCGATTCTGGCTTTGGTCAGCCGGGCTTCTTCAATCAAGAGCCGGACCCGTTCGCCGTCCGGATGACCATTTTCAAACTGCTTTTGCAGCTCGGCGTTAATCACGAATTCGACGGCCGGCGCCAGTGATTGAAGCGATGGCATATGAATGTCGGTCAGAAAATGTGCCAGCGGCGCGTAACGATCCGTGAGAGATTTATAGTTGTTATAAATGTCTTCCCGCGTGGCCGAGAGAATCTGATTGAGCACTTTGTACTGCTCATCCCTGAAAAGGTTCTTGAGCGAATAATGAGCTTCACCAAAATGACGGTCCAGGGCGCGAATCGTTTCCACCAGATCGGCCCCTTCGAAGGTGGCATGGAGGTCGGCAACGATTTGATTGTAAGCTTCCGTCGATTGAAAATAACGCACGCCACAGTTCAAATTGTGCCCCCCCATATACAACGCGCCGTAGGTGAGCACGTCGGAATTACGGGTGACGTCAAAGGTCACTTTGATCCGCCCCACGGCCAGCCGCGAATTGCCCTTGGTCCAGAGCTGGCGGTCCTCCTGCCGCACCGTATAGGAAAAAATCTTCGCCTCGTCTGGATAGGACTCAAAGAGCGAACTGATGGCGTAGTGCGCGGCGACGGTTTCACGGGTCATGATCGCGGGCTTCACGAATTTTTCGTAAATGACGCGGCCGTTTTGGTGTTCGGGAATATTGCTCTTGGCCTTTTCCAGGGTTTCCAGGAAACGCGGCTCGAAATTTTCCGCGCCCAGTTCGGTTGCCAGTTGCAGCGCGCGGGCGGCGTACTGGATGACCTGCACAGTCTCGATTCCCGAAAGCTCGTCAAAGAACCAGCCGCAACTGGTGAACATCAACATCGCGTGCCGCTGCATTTCCAAAAGTCGAACCGCGCAAATCCGCTCAGCCTCGTTCAACTCACGCGTTTGGTGCCGTGACAAAAAGGCCGAGTTGGTTTCGTCCGAGCGATCCAATATGACCTGAATATAATCGTCCCGCGCCTTCCACGGTTCCCGCAAATATTCCCCCGCCTTCTTTTCAAAAAACTCGGCAAGCCCTGTGCTGAGTTCATCGAGTGCTTCCCGCAGGGGCGCGCGCCATTGCTGGTTCCACCCGGCGTGCCCGGCGTTGCAGCCGCAATCGCTTTTCCACCGTTCCACGCCATGCGAACAGCTCCATGCGCTGGGCTGGTGGATTTCCGCCTCATACTCGGGCGGATGATTTTCCAAATACTCGCCATAGACCGTCAGCTTGGCCTTGCCGCCATGTGCAATCTGGTGCAAGGCATAGGCCAGCGCCATGTCGCCATATTGAAAATGATGGCCATAGGACTCGCCATCCGTCGCGACATGCACCAGTTGGTCCTGCTCGCGCTTGTCATCAATCGAGCCGAGCAGGCGTCCGGCATAAGTCTCGCCGTTGGTCAATAGCTTTTCGAACGCGATGGCCCGGGAAATGGGACCGTCATAGAAGAAGACCACAATCGAACGACCCTCCGGCAGCTTGACGAGATAGGGCGATTTGGGATCAATCTTTCCGCCGTTGACATCCTGCCATTCGGCATTGCCTTCGAGCGGCCGTACACGCGCGGCCTGGAAGGGCGACATGATGGTGAACTTGATTCCGTGTCGCGCCATCACGTCCAGCGAAGCGTTGTCCGCCGCGCACTCGGGCAGCCACATGCCTTCGGGCTTGCGGCCAAATCGGGATTCGAAATCGCAAATGCCCCAAATCACCTGCGTTTGTTTATCGCGCTCGTTGGCCAGCGGCATAATCATATGGTTATAGGCCTGCGCGAGAGCCGAGCCATGGCCGGAAAACCGTTCCCGGGCTTCCCGATCGGCTGCCACGATGGCGTCATGAATACCGGGCTGCTTTTCCTTTAGCCATGACAACAAAGTGGGTCCAAAATTGAAGCTGATTTGGGAATAATTGCTGACGATCTGTTCGATGCGTCCTTCGCCATCCAACAGGCGCGCGCGGGCATTGGGCGCGTAACATTCCCAGCAAATCCGATCGTTCCAATCGTGATAGGGCGAGGCTGAACCCTGCAATTCGACTGATTCAAGCCACGGATTTTCCCTCGGCGGTTGATAAAAATGGCCGTGGACGCAGATAAATTTTTCCATACTCCTTTTTACGCTCTCCTTTTTTACGCTGACTAACGCGCTTACTATCACTCTGGAAATCACCCTTGTCAATTAGGGCCGGTTAAAAAAGTCCGCGGTCCAGAGTCCACAGTCCACGGTCCAGATTCGTGTTGCGCACGATGTCGGGTTTGGGTCTGACATATCTGGCGGATTGGTTTTGGGGTTTTGTCAAGGGAATGACAGGTGGAACTGTCCCCTTGATTTTGGGCGGAGCCAGTTCGAAATGGACAGATCGGACGGACGGGACGGATGGAAGCGAAAATGCCTCGTATTTGCGATATTTGGCAGGACGTTTTGGCGGGGAATTGTCCCCCCACCAAGCGGGAATGTTTGGGACAATTGCCTTCCGCAGTTTTTGCATAACTCATTGTTCTGACGACTTTTCGGACGAAAAAAAGCTGTCCATTGCATTTTGCGCGGAGACAGTTAGCTGCGGGCCGTTGAAGCGTTGAAGCGGATTGGTCGCGCGAAGGCCGCGAAGAATGCGAAGGATCTGATTCAGAGCCAGCAGCGAAAGACGACGATGACGATGAGGATGACCCAACTTTCGCCCAGGCTTCCACCGTTGCCGCTGCGGCTTCCTCCTTCGCCAAGCCTACGGCGGACAGGACGATGGGCAGGCGATGATTCCCCATGGCCTGGCGGAACAGGCGATGGGCTCCGTTAGATACACTGCCGGTGATAGTATGCTTCACGTTGGCATTTTCTCACGCGCTAACGACGTGTTCAACAGGTTTATTTGCCACCTTTTGACACTTTTAAGAACCCTCCTTCGCAAAAGCCTTCCTCCTACGCTCCGAAGCTACGGAGGACGGGACGGAGGACAAGACGGAGGGCAGAAATTGTGAGTCTGGCTCCGATGCCCACGCAGCCAGCGCATTCAGCAATGACGCAGCAGCAGGTTGAAAGTAGAATCACCGCTTTGGACGTCGTAAGACAATGTAAAGCCCGACGCTCTCTGTGCTATCTTCCGTGCTAACGATTCCAGATGACTTTGGAACGACCCGAGTAAAACCTCCCACCCGTTGGTGGCTGCCTGCTTGAGCGCATCCGTACATAAGGTGTCCACATTATACGCCACATTCTCCGTTATTACTTTGTAATCCCAGGCAGTCGGACGGTTATTTTCATCTGCGATGGCAGAGATGACGGCGCCTCCAAAAAGCCCCCCAAGAATAAATCCAGCGATTTGCTTTTTCATAGTCAAGGCCTCAAGCTCATTTTTCACCTTTAGTTTGATGTTTGCTTGTCAGAAATGCGATTGCGGAGAAAGCCAGTGTAATTACTACGAATCCAGCGATTAAGATAGCCCGATTCTTCGGGCCAGCCTTTTCATATTTGTGCATTCGCTGAATGGCAAAAAACCAATTGTGAAATTTGGCCTTTTGGACCATTGAAGAATTTGTGCCGGGAATAACACCATTGATGACGCGATCATATTCAACATAGGTTCTCCCCAATGGGCCGCCGAAACGATAATCGAGGACCACTGAACGTCCTTTAATATTTGGTGCGAATTGTGCCGCAGAAGGGACGGTACTTATAGTGTCAATCGTTAATTCTGAAAACGCTGCCGGGCTGCGTTGTCCGTGAGGTGGTGTTACATTTATGATAAGATCGCTTTTCAATGGGATTGTCATACCCGCTGAAAGGTTCGTCTCCGATAGCCAGCTGAACTTTCCCTCGATCAAGTATAGATTTTTATAATGATCGGCTCTCTTATTGTGCCACTCCGCAAATCTGGGAGAAACATCATTTCTATCGATTTGCATTTTCGTAAATACACATGGCTCCTCAATGCGCAGGCCAATATCATCAAATGGAGCTGTCTTTCCGTAAAAGGCGCCACGAGAAAATAACGCAGTCCAAACATGTTCTTCGGCAGGGGAAGCGAGTGGCCGCGGCCCGGAAAAAAGCTTAATCTGAGTGCTGTTTAAACCGATTTGAGTCGGCGAATGTTTCTGCATGATCCCGTTGAGGGGACATTAAAGTGAGATGCCAACGGGGTGGTTGCGAGAGCAAATCTACTGAATAATAGTTTGTTTGCCAGGATCCCTTATAAAAGAACGCCAAAATGAGAGATCCTTTGAATTCCCCAACGGGCTGAGCCAGTGTATTAGGCAGCGAAAACACAGCCAGAAATACCCAAATCAAATGCGAAACCAGGTTAATTTTCTTCACGGGCTCTTAATGGCAAAATTAATCCATCTTCCACATCATATCATATACATGGTGAGACCTATACAAAGAAAATGTGTCTGATGGGGGAAAATGAATTCTCCTTGCGGTCGCGACTTGGCCTGACCGCCTCTTGACGACTTTTATTTCAGCAATTTGCGTCCTTTTTGCAACCAGTCCACTGGTGAAAATGCGGTCACTGTGGCTTCCTTTGCCAAATCATGGTCATAGGAAAGGATCGGCTGCATCGCGGTCCGGGCGGCGACAATCAAGGCGGCATCCCCGTAGTCTATATTCGAGTTTTCACAAATCGTGAGAACGTCCAAAATCCGGCTCCGGTTTTCGACCTCGATGCCAGGCTGTTGCAACAGCGCGGAAAGCTGCCGCGCGGCTGCGGCCCGGGGAATCTTCATCACAGGCGCGGTGAGAGTATAAAAAATGTCCGCGATAACGATCTCCGGCACGCGGAGAAGAACCTCGCCGATTGCGGCTTGTTCCATTACCTGCTTCGCCGCCAGCGAATGCTCCAAGTGGTCGTTGCGCAAGAACCGTAAAAAAACGTTGGCATCCGCCAGCATAACAACAGGCTTCATTCCATTCCTTTTCGCACGACGCGTTCGGCGCGGGCGTGCCATCCGTGTTTGGATTCATCAGCCTGCGGCTTGCCTTTGCCGGGCAAACTGCCAAACAGAGAATCCAGCGCAGGCAACGGACGAATAACGACTTCACCATTGTCCCGGGATTCGAATTCAATCTTGTCTCCATGGCCGATGCCAAGAAAACGCCTAATGGCCGCCGGCAAAACCATATGGCCATTGTTGCTTGAAATCTGCGCTGTTGCTTTCATATGGATATGTTACCAGATATTTACTTTGTTACAATTATAATTAACCATACCATTCCACAAAATGCAACCGCATGCGGTTCTTTAGGCGGGCGCATCTTGCCACTGTCCTTGGGGGACGGCGCGTTGCGCCGTCTGCGCCGCGTGCAGCGGCGCAACGAAGGTAGTTGGACGTTGCATCGCGGGCGGTTCCGCGCGCTTTACGCGCGGTGACGGCGCAGCGCGCCGTCCCTACCATCGCCAGAAATTAAGGACGGTCCCAAGATGCGCCCTCCTTAAGTCACGGTTCCGCTGCATGTCTGGAATGCACCACTCAGGGCATCGGGCAGGCCATCCTGTCAAAGGCCGCCGTTTCCTCCCGCCCCCGCCCATTTCTGCAGATCCCCCCAATAAATCCACACTTTTTTGCCTCCTATTCCGCCCGTTTCCCCGTTTCTTTTCCTATACAAAGAGTCAGAGTCTCCTGACCCGCCTTCGCGCGAGGCTACCGCGGGCAGGCGTCGTCTCCTACGGAGAGGAATTAATTTGCTGGATCATTTCCAGGGCGGCGGAGTGGAGTTTGGCATCGGCCGTTGGGAGCAGGAGGGGTTGGATGGTGCGGCGAGCCGCGGCGGGGTCGCGGGCTCTTAGTTGCGCCTGGGCGAGGGTGTACAGGTAGGAGGGATTTTCGGGTTCGAGCTGGATGGCGGCGTTGAGTTGTTGTTCGGCGGAGGTGATGTCGTCGCCCTGGACCATTTCGAAGAAGCCGAGGAGTTCGTGGGCGGGGGCGAAATTGGGCATGAGGTAGATGGACTTGTCGAGTTCACCCCGAATTTCGCCCGCAAGGTCGCCGGAAAGAGTGCTGAACATGTCGCCATGCGCGGTCTGATGATATTTTTCGCGCGCATAAGTGTAGTAGGTTAGAAAGCTTGTGGAACCGAGTTGGAGCGCGTGTTGGAGTTGGTCTATGGCGCCGGAGGTATCGTCTCGTTGAGCGGCAAGCAGGCCCAGGCCTTCGTATGGAAGTGGGCTGGCGGGCGCGAGTTGTTTGGCCTGTTCGAACCAGGATTGCGCATCGTCCGGACGGCGAATGCGCAGCATTTCATCGCCAAACCGGAATAAGATTTCGACCGGTGTGACTGCCCGCGTATTTACCTTGAGCGGCGCGGAGAGGTCCTGGGTGACTTTCAGGTCTATCGGATGATAGTTGCCGGCTTTAACGTAGCGGTTCAATTCGCTTTCCATGGCAGACAGGGAGACGCCGAGCGCATTGGTGAAGGCTTGCTCCGCGGTCTGGCCTTCGCTCAGAAGTTCGGTGTAATGCGGAAATCGGGAGCGGAGGATTTGGTTATCGCCGGTCATGAGATAATCCGTCAAGACCCAGGATTCGGCGTAGAACATGCCCTGGCGACTGGCTTCGTTGTATTGGGGTGAATCATGGCTGACGTCAAAGAGTTCATGCAACGGCATCAGTGACTCGGCGGAGAGCGTTTGCAAATGGCGATCGATCGGGCGCGCGATTTCGACGTGGTTGCCGGCGGTCATAAATGTGGAATAAACCTCGGCCATGCCTTCCTTGAGCCAGAGCGGCCAGATTTCATCGCTGTGACGAAACAGAAGGTGGGCGTATTCGTGGAAAATGACGTCCATGTCCGGCGAATCGGCGTTGGGCAGGGAAAGGACGATGAGATTCTCATCGCTGCCACGCGTGAAGAAGCCGGCGATATTTCCGGGCCGGCCCTGGTAGAGCGGCAGAAATGGCATCATGCTCGTGTGATCAGGAAAGGCCAGGACGACAATGGGCGGTGAAGCGGTTGCGTTTTTTCCCGCGAGCAAGGCGTACGCGCGCTGGAATTGTTCGAGGCGTCCAATGAGACGGTAGGTATCGGTGGTGTCACCGCAACTGAAGACGTTGAAATGAGCGGTGCTGACGATGAACCAGGGGCGTTTTGCGAGGGACGTGGGCGAGGCGTCGTCCGTTTGAGCAGCGGCTGAGCCGGCGAGCAGCACAGCAAGAGCAAAAAGCAGACGGCGCATTTACCTAAGTTAAATGCGGAAGTTGCGTTGGGCAAGGGATGGAATTTGCGATTTACGAATGGCCCAGCGGTGGAAGCGCCATCCGCATTCACTTGCATTCACCGGTCATCACGATTTACGCGGGAATTGGAATACCTGGGCGGCAAGCGGCGTCGAACAGTTCGGCCTCAAGTTAATTGGAGCGGGCTCACCCTTCCAAAATGTTGCAACCCTGTTGCGGATTTGTTGCAGATTTGTTGCGGTTTAAGTCATTGAAGTTCAATGCTGTAGCGGATGTTGCGGACTTTCAGACCTCATATTTAAAACTTTAATTTTGAAATTTCAATTTAACCTGATATTCCTATCCTCTTTTCGTAAGGAAAAACATCAAACCGAATTTCAACCATGCAAGCCGTTCTTGATTATCTGAAAAAAAACCAGCCTCGGTTTCTGTCCGAGTTGTGCGAATTCTTACGATTTCCCAGCGTCTCGGCACAATCGAAGCATAAAGACGATATGCGCTCTTGCGCAGACTGGCTGATGCAGCATTGCCTGCAAATCGGCCTGACGGCGGAGATTTGCCCGACGAATGGGCATCCGATTGTATTGGCCCGGACGCCCAATGCCGCAATCGGCAACGGCAAACACCGTCCGCATTTCCTGGTTTATGGCCATTACGACGTTCAGCCGCCGGAACCGCTGGAATTATGGAAATCACCGCCATTTGAGCCGCGGATCGAGGGACGGTCCCTGTTTGCGCGCGGATCGACGGATAATAAAGGCCAGATTTTTGCACATCTTAAGGCGGCGGAAGCGTATCTGAAAACCGGCACGCCATTGCCGTGCGATTTGACGTTTCTCATTGAAGGCGAGGAGGAAGTAGGCGGCGAAAACCTCGAGAAATTTTTGAAGACGCACCGCAAGGAACTGCACTGCGACGCCGTGGTGGTTTCGGATACGGGGATGCCGGACAAAAAGCATCCGGCGCTGACGTACGGGCTGCGCGGAATTATCGCATTTGAGATTGTGCTGCACGGCCCGGCGCGCGATTTGCACTCCGGAATTTTTGGCGGGTCGATTGAAAATCCGGCGATGGCCCTGGGACGGTTGCTATCCAGGATGCATGATAAAAACGGGCGGATCGCTGTTCCACATTTTTACGACGAAGTTCTTCCGCTTTCGGCATACGAACGGAAACAGTTCAAGCGGCTTCCATTTAAGGACAAAGAACTACAAAAATTGCTGGGCGTAAAATGCCTCTTCGGAGAAAAAGGTTTCACCGCCACGGAGCAACGGAGCGCGCGGCCCACGTTCGAGATCAACGGCCTTACGAGCGGTTATCAGGGCGAAGGGAGCAAGACGATTGTCCCGGCATGGGCCCGCGCAAAAATCACCTGCCGTCTGGTGCCTGACCAGAAGCCTTCGACGATTCGTAAATTGGTGACCAATTACATTAAAAAGGTTTGCCCGCCCACCGTTCGGCTCGAACTGGGAGCGGGCCACGGCGCGGAGGCGTATTATGTGTCGCCGACCGGCGCGCACGCGCAAGCGGCTTTGCGGGCATTGCGCGGGGCGTTTGGCTGCGAACCGGTGCTGTTGCGCGAAGGCGGCTCGATTCCGATTGTCAATGAGTTCAAGAAAACGCTGGGATCGGAGACGCTGTTATTGGGCCTGGGTTTGCCGGAAGATAACGCGCATTCGCCAAACGAAAAATATGATTTGGATAATTTTGAGAATGGCCAGCGCATGAGCGCGCTTCTATGGCAGGAATTGACACGGTAAAAACTTTCATGCTGATTGCCGGCGAACCGAGCGGGGATTTGCTGGCATCGGAACTGGTTTTGGCGCTGCGTGAACGTTGGCCGGACGCCAAATTTTTTGGCGCGGGCGGGCCAAAAATGGAGGCCGCCGGAGTGGAATTGGCCTTTGATATGAGGGACCATGCCATCATCGGAATTCCTACTCCCGGCAAGATACTCGCGCTGCGATACGTCGCCCATGAGTTACGTTTCCTCGCTGCAGAACGAAGGCCGGACGCGATCATAGGAGTGGATTACGGAGGATTCAACCTGCGCTTCGGCCACATAATCAAGAGTCATGCGCGCGCAAATCCGCTCGTGATGGGGAACCCGAAGCTCGTGCAATTTGTTTCGCCCCAGGTCTGGGCGTCGAGGCCAGGCCGGGCGCAGTTGCTCGAGTCGGATTATGATTTGTTGTTGAGCATTTTCCCGTTTGAAAAGCAGTGGTATGCGCAGCGCGCGCCGAAGTTGCGAGTGGATTTTGTGGGGCATCCGATGATTGATCGACTGAGTCCACAGTCCCGAGTCCACCGTCCCGAGTCCACAGTCTCGGGTTCCGAGTCGGCAGGCAGTCCAAAGTCAAAAGGCCCGGCCCCGATGATCTTGTTGCTGCCAGGGAGCCGAAAGGGTGAGTTGAAACAACATTTGCCGGTGATGCTCGGCGCCATGAAAATCATTCGGGCGCAATTGCCGGCGGCAACTGCAAAAATGGTTTTGCCGAACGAAGAGTTAAAACAGATCGCGGTTTCCGCGAAGCCTGACGTGGAAATCCAGGTCGGTAATTTGCACGAGGCATTGGCGGGCGCGGACCTGGCCATTACCAAGACCGGAACCGTAACCATGGAATGCGCTTATTTTGGGGTGCCGGCGGTGACCATGTACAAAAAGACGTTTCTTGGCCTGGCCATCACCCTGGGCATTGTCACCGTAAAATCTCTGACGATGCCAAACCTGATGGCAGGGGAAGAAGTTTATCCTGAATTCATCCAGGCTGCAGCCACGCCGGAAAATATCGCGCGCGCCGCAATGGAATTGCTGCAGAATGAACCGCGACGGCAAAAAATAAAATCGGGGCTCGTGAAGATTATTGCATCGCTGGGCGAACCGGGGGCGAGCCGCCGGGCAGCGGAGGCGATTTCGAGTTTGTTTCAATGAATATGTTAATTAGCGCCTCGTGTATCGGCTATCGAGACATCGCCCCCGCGATGAATCGGACGAATATCCGCGCCTGCAAGACTCTCCCTCCCCATGAACCGGGGGGCCGAATATGCGCGTTCGAAAGATCCTCCCTCACCCCTGCCCTCTCCCCAAGGAGAGGGAGAATTGCCGTCAGATGGCTGGATATGTCCAAAGATAACAGCGGTTCAGCGGTTCAATGCGCGAAACGGCCTTCGGGGAAATCTCACCCGGGCCCTCCCTCTCAAGGAGAGGGAGAATTATCGGCCGACTGTTTGATACATCTGAACACGAATTCCATGGCCGGTTCATAATTGAAAATCTGCAATGAAAGATCTCACGCCGCGCTGGATCATTATCAAAGGGGTTTTGTTTTTATTCCTTGGACTGTTCGCGGCGATCTTGCTTTTTGCGAACAATCCGGACTGGAGGACGGCGGTACTGCTGATTGTGGCGATTTGGAGTTTTTGTCGTCTTTATTATTTTGCGTTTTATGTCATCGAAAAGTATGTGGATCCTTCGTTTAAGTTCTCGGGTTTGGGCTCTTTTCTAAAATATTGGCTGCGCCGGCGGAATTAGAACATTAATTCTGCGTATTGCGTGGTGCGTGTTGCGTCAAGTATGACCGACATCATTCGACAATACTTGCCTGCCCGCCCGTAGCTTCCGAGCGAAGGCGGGACGGAACACGCAACACGGAACACGCACTCGGCAAATGATGGGGCGCATCTCAGTTTCTTGCAAGGTAGTGTAAGCTCTGGGCATGAATACGACTTGTACTGAATGTCCCTCGACCCAAACTCCTTGTGCTTCGAAGAATGAACCGTTGCCGGTCCTTGCGACTCGCGCCGGCTGCGCATTGGAACGATCCATAGAGCGTTGGACACTGGCCAGCGATGAAAATCTGGGTCATCTG
>DATAST010000065.1:0-1564 GCA_036269115.1 Verrucomicrobiia bacterium
CCGGCGCTCTGCCGAGACGCCGCTACGTGCCAAAATAAAAACGGGCAACGCAGCCAATTGCAGCACGACGGAAAAAATAACGACGGCTAAAATCGCTTTGTCATAAAGAAATCCCATCGTCGCGCTGCCGGCGAACCAGGAAATTCCAAACGCGGTGTCAAAAATTCCAAATGCCGTGCTGCGTTTGTCGCGCGGAATGACTTTGGACAAAATCGCCTTGAGCAACGAATCCTGCGCGCCCATGCCGACGCCCCATAAAATCATTCCCGTTAATGCCAGCGAAAATCCGCCGAGAAAAACGCACGGCGCAAACAGCGCGCCGAGCGCGAATGCCAGCAAAACAATTGGCAATCCAAATTTATCCAGCAATCTCCCGAAAATCAGCGCGGCAATCGCCGCCGTGACCATTGCAATGGAATAAAAAATTGGAACCCAGGTTTGCGAAACAATGTTGTGCTTTTGAAAATGAAACGCCACGAGTGCGAAATCGGAAAAACCGGCGGCAATCAACATTCCAGCGACAGCGTAAAGCCAATAGGATTTTGAAAATCCCTTTGTTTCCAAGACGGTCGGCTCGCGTTTTTCCAATTCATGCGGACGCGGATAAAACGTTCGGGCAACGAAGACCATCGTGATGCAAAGCAATGCCGGAATTAAAAGAAACGCAAATGCTTCGTGATAGCCGCCGTGCAAATATAAAACCAACGCCATGATGAGCGGCCCAATCGTTGCGCCGGTTTGATCCAGAAATTCATTCAGCCCGAACGCCCAACCGTGGCCGATTTGACTGCCCGCATGAGAAAGCATCGCGTCCGTCGAAGGCTTGCGGATGGCGCGTCCCATCCGTTCGGCGACGACGAACGCGGCGGCGAGCGGCCAATTTCCCGCCAGCGCCAATGCCGGCACGGCGAGCATATTCACGAAATAGCCCGCGAAGATAAACGTCCAGTATTTATGCGTCTTGTCCGCAAAATATCCGGTGACGGAACGAAAGCCGTAGCCCAGCAATTCGCCGAAGCCCGCCGTAAATCCGACAACCGTTGCGCTCGCGCCGAGTGAACCTAGAAATGGCCCGACAATTCCACGTGCGCCTTCGTAAGTCATGTCGGCAAACAATTGCACGACGCCGATTATGAGAACGAAGCGCAGCGCAATCTTTTTGAAATTACTCTCCACCGGAAAACGATTTCAGAATTTCAAAGCAATGGCGAATGATTTCTCTTTGCCCGGCGATATTCCCGCCAAATCAACAGCACGATGGCGATGTCAATGGCCGTGGCAATCAACAGTGGAAACGAGAAATGCATACAAAGTTTCGCGCCTTGAATGAGGATAAAAATTCCGATGACAATCATCGCCGTCGGATATGCCCACATTTTATGGCGTAAAATTCCCACGACCAAAAAGACTTTGATCGCTCCGTGCGCAAGCAAATACGCCCCGCCCCAGATTTTTGTTTTTTCCGACAAATGATCGCTGGCATGGCGCAACGTGTTGCAAATCCAATCGCCGGGGTCTTCGTTCAATTCATGTTGCGTGAGCGTGATGACGAGATGATTCAATG
>DATAST010000066.1:0-27186 GCA_036269115.1 Verrucomicrobiia bacterium
TCATACCTCAAGCCTGGGCTAAAAACCAACTGTCCGTACAACAACCAGCCGCTTCTTAAACGTCATACTGCTCTAAAGTACGACGCTTACGATGCCGCTACTCTTTCACTGTCAAGCAGGTGCTTGGCGTGACGCTTACGATGAAACTTGCCTTTTTGGTGTCGTGTCCATTTGAAATGAGGAAGGCCATTTTGGCCTAAATGGTTTTTTGGACTGAGTTGATTTAATTAACGGTTGAACAGTTGGAACGAGCCAAATTACGGAGCTTGCACCTGTTCAAGAGGGTTCAAGCCGCCGAGCAAATTATGTTTCGGGTCAAACTCCACATTCCGGTCATTTGGTGTTGGATTGACGTAATAGGTGAACTGCATGAAATCACCGTAAATTTTGCCGTAATGTGTGCTTAAAATGTTCCCCTGACTATCCAAAACAGTCCGCACACGAAAGAAGTAGTCACGGTTCGGGGCGTTCATATCTTCCTTCGTTCCCTTCCCAGGATGGCGACTCATAGCTCGGAGTACATTGGACTGATAGCCGCTCGCTGGTGCTTCATGTGTCGACAGCAAGCCACTAACACCTTGGCTCCAATCTCTTGTATAAGATTGAATGCCATCGCCTTGATGTGGAAAGCTCACGGTTAGTGTGTAGTCAAAATCATTTTTTGATTTTTTATCGAGCTTCCCGGTAAAAATCATATCCGTTATTTGTCCTCTTCCGTTCGGCGCGACCCAATCGCCAACCATTAAATCGTATCCGACTGGCTTGTTGAATATGGGCGGGCCGTTCTCAACATGCTTTGCATACATGGCGAGTGGCTTACCAATTTTTTTCAACATCAACGTGAAAGAGGGGTGCCGTCTTTTGTCGCTGACAATAAAACTGCCAACCAGTATGCGTAGAATAATAGCCAGACTTTTCGACTATGATACCCAAATTCCATGAACTGTCCGTGTGGGATGCAGTGAACATCCCATTGGAATCCGTCAGTCCTTTGACATCGCTAAATGTTGGCTGGTCTGACCCTGCTGGTCTTGGAACATCGTATTGGGCGGATACGTCCGCTCCGGCAATGGGACTGCCGTCCTCGCCGACCACCTTGACGGTCGCCGTCCATTCATGTGGGCCAAATTGAGTGGGCAGGGCAGGAGCCTGCCCAAAAGCATGGCTATTGGCTAAAACTGTCAGAGACAGGAAAAGAAGTATCGGTGCGTTTTTCATAATCATTGAAGATTTCCTAAGTTCACCATTTGGTTGAACAGCTTGTAAGTAAAGGTATAAGCCACTGCTCGATTATCTGAATGATGCCATTCTCCTGCTGCCGTAGTGCCGAGTGGATACGCAGCTTTACCACGGTCAGCGGGCCAGCCGTTTTCGTAACTAAGCTGCATGTCGAAATTGTGAGTCACTCCCGGTTGGTCAAGGATTGTGGTGGTATTCGCCCCCACTGGCAAAGTAAGGCAGGGAATCGCGTCAGACAAGATGCGGTCTCGATTGGCCTGAGCGTAGCTGCTACCGCTGGAAGTTTCCAGAGCCAAATCATTGTTGAATGAATACAAGCCCCCGGAGGCAAAGTTAAAAAATGCATTTGTTTGGAGCTGATTAGTTGTCAACTCTGCGGCGGCCCCCGGAGGCATCTGTACCCAATAGGTAACTCCATCACTAACGAAGTTTGTCTCGTACGCTTTATTAAACTGCCAGCCGCCGTGGTCGCTGCTCAATATCCAGTTGCCCCCCATCAAGCCCTTGTTTTTCTCCTGCCAACTCCAAGTATATTGGCCCGTCTCGCCTTCTCCAGCGTATACAACTTCGTCGGCAGCAATGTTTGGGAGGCTGGAGGGCGGGTCGCCGGGAAAATCTCGAAGCACTTCCTCGCCGCTCGAATAAAAATTGTAAACGTTGGCATCCTGCAAACCAGCCAACCGCCCATTCCACGTCAATGTGCTGCGGGCGTCAGTAGCTGGCCACAGAGTATGCCATCCACTTGCCAATAAGTAGTCGTTATAACCGACCCATGCAGAGGGATACATATCGGGATTAGGGGAAGCACTGCCATCAATCGCCTCAATTGCGAGTGCGGCATCAACCATAAAATAGGTATTGATGCTTTCATTTGTGCAGTCGTTGAGCGTGCTCAATACCAGAATATTACCCAAACTGTGAGAAGCCACAACGTTTGTGCCGCTCAAACTGTCGAGGAAACTGTTAAACAACGGAGCCGTGTTGAAGGCATTCACAATGTTTGTTTGTAGGCTAATAGTCACCGCATTTGCCTTTTGTGAATCAGCGGACTCCCATGTCACACCATAAAACTTGGCGTGCGAACCCGACCAATACAACCGCTTGAAATAATCAGCATCCCATCCTCGCGCCTGAGTGACATTTACGTTGTAGCCATGCACAAAGATAAAATTTTTGTCATTCGTGGGCGGTTCGTTCGGCACATCGGCGGCAGTTAGGCGGTCTGGCACTTCGTTCGCCTGTGGGGTTAGTAAACAGTTTTTGTGTCGGAACATCTGCTCCACTTCGCTAATGCTTAAATAAAGCGAGGTTTGGGCGATTTGGTTCGTGCCGTGATAAACCGTCAGCACAAGCGGTTGCGTCGTATTCGTCCAAGCTTCCACTAAAACGATGCCGCCGTTATTGGTGGCGATGTTCCCCACAAAGTCACCTGACAATGCCACACCATTGCCGGTGACTGTCGTTAATGTCGGACTGGTCGTGGTAAGAAAATCAGCCAAAGCGGTTGCCTCGTTGGTGTCCCGCAAATAGTTCATGTAATTGGTTGGAGCCAGATCCGTGTACGCGAACCGCAATGCGCCATCGGCCTGGCTCAAAACAAATTGCCAGTTCGTGTCCGCGTAATCAATGCCCGCGCTCAAGACGTTGCTTCGGAACAAGCTGCCGATGTTCACGTACACCGGGAAGAAGTCCACCAAATCCCGTGTGCCATGTATTTTATAAACGGGTTGATAATCATCATCTAATCCAATAAATCGCACGCCATCAGCAAGCGGCGAACCTGTTAACGAAACACCGTTCCCGCCATCGTCTCCAGTGTCTTGGTCGTCATTGATCCAAAATCTATACGGATTGTTGGCCGTCACAAAGTCCGAGCCACCAAAACTGAAATCCATCGTGCCGTCGTGATTAGCATCCACGTTGAGCGAGATGACATCAACCACGTCCGTGCCTTGTTGTCCGGTATCCGGGTCGGGCATCGTCACCAACGCCGCTTGGCCGGGCTGCGTTGCGAAGAATTGGCCGTACGACGACAGGACACCCGTGGTGTTCGCCGTTACCTCGCCGTTGCTGCTAATTTGATATGCGTTTGTAAAGTATTGACCGAGGTAGCCATATACGGCGGGATAGATGGTATTGGTGACGGCCAATTTTACATAACCGGCAACCTGAAATGTTGGGTCGGCGACTGACGCGATAAGCAAATCATCATTGTTTGTTGGCGTAAAACTCGAATTGCCCGGAAGCGAGGCCGTTGCGGGATTCCGGAAGTCATACTCAACTGTTTTAAATGCCGGCTGAATTGTTTCCGGAAACGCAAATCCTAATGAACCGGTGAACGAGTCACCTGGCATTTCCACTTGAAATTGAAGAGGGGCGCCCAGGCTCCACTCTGCATAAACAACCTGGTCCGATTGAATCGGAATGCCGAAATAGTTGACAGGATTATTCTCCATTGTGAAATCATTCAAATAAACGTTTGTCGGGCTCGTTACAAAGGTCAAACCGTTACCCGCCAAACCGTAGCCAACACCGTTCGTAACAAAGTAGTTGACCCGCTGAAACGGAAGGCCATAAAGCCATTGAGTATTATTTATTTGGTTCGGGATATCTGTTCCTTGAGTCGTCGGTTGCGGAAAAAGAAACGGCGGTAAATTAGTTAAAAGGAGAGCCTCGTCGGTATCTGGAAAAAAAGGGTTAAATATCTCACTGACCCTGGACGCAAGATAGCCATTCTGATTTACGTCATTTGTCTGATATACAAAATTGGCATAGAGATAATTTTCGTAAAATGGCCGACAGGCATCCAATTCATTATCTCCCAACGACATTGCGTAGCCGGTCCAAACGGATCGAGCGTCGAAAATGCCTGCATAGGCATAATCTGACGGTTCTTGCTCGGCCTTGTAACCAAACGGTTCACCGGAATCGTCTTTCAACTCGTACTCAAACGGAACCAAACCAGGTTGCCGAAGCAGGAAAATCAGATTTTGCTTCAACTGATCATGCCCGTCAAAATACGGTGGCACCGTCCAGCTCGATTGATAATTGTCCAGCGGACTTGTATAACTGGAGCCGATATAAATCGAGGCAGTCGATAAGCCGTTCGTCGCTATTGCCTGCGCAGACCAATTTTGCACCGCCTGGAATCCGCTATCGTCATACTCCGTAAACGGATATTCTTGCACGTACGGGTCAGGTGATACCATCACATTGGGCATCGCATAAAAGCCATTTGTGGCATTGGTGACGCTGAAATAATTTGTCGAATTGTAAGAGTCGTCGTCAAAATAATAGGAAGCAATTTCATCTATCCTTTCAGGCCCTAAAGTTGAAGTTTAGCGTTTCGTTTAGCGAACTTTAGCCCGCAAAACCCCAGCATGACGATTTTTACTAAAGTTCGCATTTGGGAAGGGGCATTCCTGTGCCACGCGGCGTTTTCGCTCCTCTCTCGAACCCAGTGTTTCATTTCATTCCTGAATTCCTGTTTTCCTCATTGTCTCCATTTACAGCGTTCGTTCCATTTTTCATCGCCGTTTACACGTTTACTGACATATACCCAGAAAATTTGCAACGAGCGCCAATGGGTCGAAAATCAGTTCGCGTTCGGAAGATTGACTCGCTCGCGCCCGTTCGCTCGGTTGCTCCGCAACCTTTGGGCCGGCCAAATTCTTCTCGGCCCTTCCCAAGTGCCTCGAATCTCCCCCACCTCCACCTTCGCCAACCTCCGCAGTATCATTCTTACGCCGTTCTCTGCAGTATGGGCAACTTGTTATTCTCGATGGTGACGTAATGCGCGGTGCTACGGAGGACGAGCGGGGAGAGGGAGAATAGTCGTCCGGTTTTTGGGCGGAAGCCCGGTGAGCGAGGCCGGTCGTTTGCATCGCGAATTAGTTAGAGCCCCGAAAGCCTTCGGGGCTGCTACGCCCAGGCTGGCCCTGTCGCTGAATATAGCCGATGGTCCCGACTGCAGCGACGGCGAGGGCGGCGATTTGGTAGCCGGAAATAGGGCCGAGGATTGTTGGGGTGTCGCGGAGAAATTCGTGGAAGAAACGGAAAAGGCCGTAGGCAATGAGGACGGATCCGACGGATAGTGGCGGATCGGGGCAAAAGTCCTATTTGCGCAACGGCAAAACCGATGTAACGTCATGAGATGAACTTTCCGGGGTCAAACGGTCAAGGGCAACGAAAATGCCGCAAATCAGATTCGCGGTGGCAGCGCCGCTTGCGATCTTGCGCGGCTAGGCAGTTAGCGGCTTACATTTGGGGGTGTTGGCAGATCCGCGTCCGGAAGACTCTCCCTCACCCCGGCCCTCTCCCGCTTGGAGAGGGAGAATTATCGTCCGATCGTTTGATGCCTCCAGGCATTCCGGCAGATCAAGCGTTCAATGTGCGAAACAGCATTGGAGGAAATCTTGCAGGGCACTCATTCAGGGCCTCGTTCCTCGGCTGGAGAGAGGATAATCCCTCGTTGAACTGAAAAAGAAGATTTGCCCGGAACAGTTGCCCCAGCCACAATGTACATCTTTGCATGAGTGATACGTCCGCAGTTGAGACACAGCCTGAAGCGAAATCGTATTCGCCGTCGGCGGCGCGCGACTTTTCGCAGCCGGTGTCGCGGCCCAAGAAGGGCGCGCTTCAAATTTTTCGCGAGGTGCTGGACCACGGCGGCCCTGGTTATTTGCAGTTCGCTATCACCAACATCTGCAACGCTGATTGCGGTTTTTGCGGGTTTGCACGGTCCAAGTTCGATCCGCGGGCGCGCCGGAGCGTCACCTTCGACGAAGCTAAGCTGGCCATTGATATGGCTGTCAAAAATCACATCGGTTATCTCCTGTTCGTAGGCGGCGAACCGATGGTGCATCGAGATTTACGCGCGATGACGCGATACGCGGCGGAGCATGGCATTCGCCCGATGATCTGCACCAACGGCGGTTTGTGGAACGACGAAAACATGCGCAACCTCGCCAGCGATGGCCTGACGAGCGTCATCATGTCCATTGACGCCCATGACATCGCGAAGCATGAAAAGAACCGCGGCCTGCAGGACGTCTGCAAAAAGATCAAGCGCGCCAACGAATTTTTCCATTCCGTGGGCATCCAAACCACGGCAAGCATCACAGCCAGCCGATTGATCGACGATTACGAAAAATTGCCCGGCTTTTTGGAATCACTCGGCTTCACCAGTTGCACGTTCAGTTATCCACTGACCGCGCTGGCCAGCAGCTACCTGAGTTTCAGCGACAGCGGTTTGGTGAATTTTTCCAAGGACGAACTCATCGGGCTCTTCGACAAAATCAAAACAATGAAGGTGCGGAGCGGATTTCCCGTGGTCAATCCGTCGGAATCGCTGGATGAAATGCAGCGGCACTTGCGCGGGCAAAAGGAAAAGTTCGGCTGCCTGGGCGGGCACAAATATTTTTACCTGGACTGGAACCTCGATTTGTATCGCTGTCACTTTTGGGAAAAGCCCATGTGCAAGGTGTGGGATTGGAATGATTCGAAGCTGATTCGCGACGGTTGCACGCGCTGCATGATTGATTGCTATCGCGATCCGAGTGTATTGCAGTTTGTGGCCATCAGCGCGAGCGATGCCTGGAACAATTTGAAAAAGGGGAACCTGACAGGCGCGGCGAAGCACGTGTTTGATTCGCGCAATCTCACGTCTCTCAAAGCGGTGTGGGAAGATTGGAAGTGGATTAAAGGCGTGTAGGGCAGGCATCCTGCCTGCCGGTTCTGCGCGCATCCTTGCGCGCAGTTTCAGCTTGAGGTCGTTGAATTTTTCATGAACCAATTAGCCACAGCCTCGTGAGCTTCACCGAATTATCAGATGCCTTTTTCATGAAGTCCGCCGGTTGGGAGGCGGTCAAGAGGGCGCGCGCTTTGCTGGCGGAGGGAAAGGTCATTTCTTCGAACTGGACGCCGCCTTTGCTCAAGGGCGTTGTGCAGGAAGGTTCATCCTCATATCGCGCCGGACTGGTCATCAAAGGACCGGTGGATATTGACAACCTCTGCACCTGCCGCGCGTCGCGTGAATCAGGTATTATCTGCGCGCACTCCGTGGCGGTAGGGTTGCATCATTTGCTGCCCACAAAATCGGCGCCTGCGGGCCGCGACACAGCCACGCCATTGCCCGGGCGACTCGGCGCCAGGGCGATCACTCCGGAACCAACGCCACAAGCGGGACCCAAACTCAAGCGCGCCGCCGACGGTGAACCCCTGGAAATCTCGGTCATCCTGCCGCCAACCTTCGCGGCCGGTATTGAACGCGGGAAAATAATGGTCACGTTTGAGGGCAAATGGAGCCGGGGCCGCGTGCCGCTCAGCGCGCTCCCGATGAGCCAGCCGTTTTCCCTGTCGCCCGGGGATGCGCGCCTGCTCGACAAGGCCGAGGAACTCGCCCGCAACGAAACACCCGGCGGTTTGCTGCTGAATCCCGCCGAATTGACCCGGTTGCTCGACGCGCTCACAGGGCATCCGCGCGTGGCGCTGGGCCGTAATCCCCCGCTCGCGGTCGGAGCGACCGCGTGGCGCGTGCCCGTTGAGGCCACGCTCGAAACTTCCGGTGAAATCCGCCTTAACCTCGCCGCGAATCTCAAACTGCCGACGCTGATTGCCGGCGAATCGTTATGGGCTTTCCGGGGGGATTCTCTCGAACCGGTTGGTTTACCGGTGCAATGGCGTGAGTTATTCCGCGGACCCATGAAACTACCGCGCGCGCGCGTTCCGTTGTTTCTGAGCCGGGAATTAGTGGTGCTGGAAGCCGAAAGCGAAGTGGATGCAAATTTCACCATCGATGAATTCACCCTGGAGCCGCAATCGCCGCGCTTCATCCTGGCGCTCAACGGCGGATTGAACCAGTTGCAGGCACAACTCCAATGCGCCTACGGCGCGCGCATCATGACCGTGGGCGTCACGGCCGAAGTGGAGTCGCTCTGGCTGCCTGATCCCAAAAGCACGACTCGCTATTCGACGCGCGATTTCGGGGCGGAAGTCGCCGCCTCGGAGCGGATGCGGCGCGCGGGCTTTAACGGTCCAGACGCGCAAGGGCGCTGGAACCTGCACGGTGAGAATGCCGTCGTTCGTTTTTTTGCGCGTGATTATCCGCGCTGGCAAAAAGAGTGGGAAGTTTCACTGGAAGAACGGCTCAAGCACACTACCACCAGGAACTTCGAGCGGCTCGAGCCGCGCTTTGAAATCCGGCCTTCCGGCGAACGCTGGTTTGATCTCGAAATGTCGCTGGCGTCAGCCGACGGCGAGAAGTTTTCGGCGGCGGACATTCAACGGCTGATCCTGTCCGGCGGCGGCACGACGCGGTTGAAGAATGGCCGCATCGCGCTGATTGACACCGGGGCGCTGGAGGAATTCACGGAAGTGCTGCGCGACTGCGAGCCGCAGCAACACGCCGGGGGTTATCGCTTTAAGGATGTGCAGGCAGGCTTTCTCGATGCCACACTGCGCCAGCAACCCGGATGGCAGGTGACGGCTGCGGCGGGCTGGCGCGAACGCGCGGCGCAACAGAGCGGCCAGGCGAAGCTTACCTGTCCGCCACTTGGCCCGCTCGAAGAGGTGCTGCGTCCCTACCAGCGGCAGGGCGTGGCGTGGCTGCAATTTCTGCGTGAGAATAAATTCGGAGGCGTCCTGGCGGATGAGATGGGCCTTGGCAAAACCCTCCAAACGCTGGCTTACATTCATTCGAACCGCGCGAACCGCCAGTTATCAGGTCCTGTGCTCATCGTCTGCCCGACCTCCCTGGTCTTCAACTGGCTGGCGGAGGCGAAAAAATTTACGCCTGGGCTAAAAGTCGTCGCGCTGCATGGCACAGGCCGGCACGAACGTTTCGAAGACGTCGCCGGCAGCGACCTCGTCATCACCAGCTACGCGCTCATCCGGCGCGACGCCGAGCGTTATCGCGAGCTGGAATTCGACTCGCTGGTGCTCGATGAAGCGCAGCACATCAAGAATCGGCAGACGCAAAACGCCCAGGCGGTAAAAGCCGTCCGCACCCGCCACCGCCTCGTGCTCACCGGCACGCCGATGGAGAATTCGGTGCTCGATCTTTGGAGCATCTTTGATTTTTTGATGCCCGGCTACCTCGGCTCGGCGACGGACTTTCGTGAGCGTTACGAGCAACCGATCGCACGTGATAAGGACGACGCCGTCCAGGCCCGGCTCGGTCGGCGGTTGCGACCCTTCATCCTGCGCCGGCTCAAGACCGAGGTGGCCAAGGACCTGCCCGCGAAGATACAACAAGTTTCCTTCTGCGAACTCACTGACGACCAGGCGGAGATTTACAAACAGGTGCTGGCCGTGAGCCGAAAGGAAGTCATGGACGCCGTTGGCGCGCAAGGCGTGGCCAAGAGCAAGATGGTTGTGCTCAACGCGCTGCTGCGCCTGCGCCAGATTTGCTGCGACCTGCGGCTGCTCAAAATGGATAACGCAAAATTCGACGACGCGAGTTCCGGCAAGCTGGCAATGTTTGGTGAGTTGCTGGAGGAAGCCATGGACGGCGGCCATCGCGTGCTCGTCTTCAGTCAGTTCACGACGATGCTTGCTCTGCTTAAAGACAAGCTCACGGCGGAGAACATTGAATTTTGTTACCTCGATGGCGCGACCACCAATCGCGGCGCCGTGGTGGAAAAATTTCAGGGCAATTCAAAGATTCCAATCTTTCTCATCAGCCTCAAGGCCGGCGGCGTCGGACTCACGCTTACCGGCGCGGACACGGTCGTTCATTTCGACCCGTGGTGGAATCCGGCGGTGGAGGACCAGGCCACGGACCGCGCCCACCGCATCGGCCAGACCCGGGTGGTGACCAGCTACAAGCTCATCACACGCGGCACCGTGGAGGAAAAGATTCTCGCCCTGCAGGAAAAGAAGCGTGCGATCATCAAAGCCACCCTCGGCGGCGAGGAAACGCTGGCGGACAACCTGACCTGGGAAGAAATCCAGGGGCTTTTTGAGTAGTGTCGGCAACTGCGGCACCGTAGCGCAGGTTTCCAAACCTGTCCACCCTCCGCAGTGTCACGCGCCGTCGTCTCACCGACTTGGGGGAGCGAAAGCTGCGTGCCGTCAACTTGCGTCCAGGAGTGCTACGGAGGACGGGCTGTATCGCCGATTTCCAAGTCGGCTGGCCGTGCGAACGCATGTGCCTGCCAAAATTTTTCAGGTCCATGGTCCCAATGCATGCGAAAAGAGCGGCAGGGGAACTTTCCGTAATCTAGACTGGAATTTCGCGTCTGGAAGACTCTCCCTCACCTCCGCCTTCGCCTGGCTTCGGCGCGACAGGCCTGCCCTCTCCCGTCCACCCTCCGCAGTATCGCCCGTTGGCGGTTCTCCGTAGTGCGGAGTATTGTATGTTCGTCCGAAAGCAACGTTATGCGCAATGCTACGGAGGATGGGCTGGGAGAGGGGGAATCATCGTCCGATGTTTTGAAAGACTGGCTTGTGACCGACGTCGTACGGTTGCGGCACGAATTAGTTAGAGCGCGTTCACGCGACGCTGCTACGCAAGGCTAGCCTGTCATCAACTCCACAATCCCCAACAACGGAATTTTCACCCACGTCGGGCGCATGTTGAGTTCATACCCGAGTTCGTAGATGGCTTTGCGCAGCAGGAAAATGTTTGTGAGCAAATGGGTGTCTTCGTCTTTACGCGGCAGGAACGAAGAGTTCTTTGTCGCGTCCAGGTAGGTGCGATAAAAGATGGCTGAAACGTGACGCGCCCAGAATTGGGCCCAGCCGGTAAGGATATCGGTTTGCGCCGGGTTTGCCCCGCCGCTTTCGATTTGCTTGAGCAATGCGGCCTCGGCAGCGTAATGAAATGACCGGATCATCCCGGCCACGTCGGCCATGGGCGGGCGTTTGAGACGACGTTCGCTGATGGACAACGCCGGCTCTCCTTCAAAATCGATGATCCAAAAATCCTTGCCGTCGTATAGCACCTGGCCCAAATGATAATCGCCGTGCAGGCGTGTGCGCCACGCGTCGATGCGGCGGGCATAGACGCTCGTAAACCGTTTCAAGATGTCGGTTTCCAGCGTGATGACTTTGTCGGCCAACGGCTGAACATCCTGAGGGAGCGTCTTGATCCGTTTTGCCAGCAATTGAAAATTCTGGCGCGTGAGATTGCGCAGGGACTGGAACAGGCCGCGTTGAAAGTGGGGAGAAAACGGTTCGGGCGCGAACCGTTTATCCGCGGTATCGGTCGTCAAAGCCACGTGCATGGCGGCTGTGCGCTGGCCGAGCAGTCGCGCGCTTTCGACGTATGCGCCGATCATATCGAGTGCCTCGGGAGGCGGCCCGCCCATGGCAAGTTTGTCGAGCGGGGTGTTTGGAACTGGGGCCAGGCGTTTCTCCTGCGGGAAGCTTTCCACGCGCTCATAAAATCGGCCGAGCGTATCGAGCGTGAATTCCCAGGCGTCCCTGCATTTGGGCAGGAAAGAACTCAGCACAGCCACCGTGGAGGGTTCCTCGCGGCCGGCCTGGTATTCGAGCGCACCGGCCAGCGGCGGCGCATAGGGAAAGCGCTCCTCTGTGAGCATTTGGCTGATTTCGAATTCGGGATTTTCTCCCTGGTCCAGCCGCCGGAACAATTTGAGAACGAGTTTGTCCCCGAACAGGACGGATGAATTGCTCTGTTCCGCCTTGCCGACTGATGGCTCCAGGTCCAGCGAACCGGCCATTCGCAATTGTCGCAGGAAGCTCGTGTGCATGGAAGTCACGTTGCCGTGGCTGCCCTGCAAACCACGCCGGCTCGTGATAATCTCAAGCAACGCGCGGCAAAATTCCTTATCGGAAATGGCATCGTAAAGCACGCCGTCGGCTTGAGGCGTTTTAATGCTGATCCGGGCGATGACGAGCGGCGCCCAGTCACGGCAGACCCTGTCCATTTGTTTCTCGAATGCGCATGCCATCGGGAGCACATAAGTTTCCGGCTCGCTTTGAGTGTATTCGACCTGAAGAAAAGCAAAAAAGGCCCGTGTCGTTTCGTTGATCGGAACCGGGATAAGTTCGCGGACATGAACCCCTTTGACAGTGCGGGCCTTGCCGGCAAACCAGCGGCGCGAAACCAGCCACGATTGGAGCGCGCGCTCAAGCTGCAACTGATGGAAATCGCTGAAAATTTCCTCCCAATCCGCGCCGACCGTGAACAATGGACGCGCGCCCGGACCAACGGGCGCACCGACAGCCTGGACCTGCGCCGCAACTCGAGCCTCCAGGGAGAACCAATAGAACGCGTGCGGCCCCAGGGTGAGAAAATAGGGCTTATTGGTAATGACCGGAAACTCCGTGAGCCCGAAGAGTTCCACGGGCACACGCGATTGAAACGCGCTGAGGTCCAGTTCGACCGGTTGGACGAAGCGCGAGAGATTGGCGACGACCAGTATCGTTTCATCCTGATAGCGCCTGATGCAGGCGAGAATCTTGCGGTTTTCCGGCTGGATCCATTCCATGGTGCCCATGCCAAAAGCGCGCCAGCGTTTCCGGAGTGTGATGAGCCGCCGCATCCACCACATGAGCGAATGAGGATTGCCTTGCTGCACGTCCACATTCACGGCTTCATAGTGATTTTCCGGGTCTAAATTGATGGGGAGATACAGGCTTTGAGGATTGGCCCGCGAGAATCCGGCGTTTCTGTCGGCGCTCCATTGCATGGGCGTGCGAACACCGTTGCGATCGCCCAGATAGATATTTTCGCCAATGCCGATTTCATCACCGTAATAAATGACTGGTGTGCCAGGCAGGGAAAAGAGAAGGGCATTGAGCAGTTCGATCCTGCGGCGATCATTGCCCAGGAGAGGCGCGAGCCGGCGGCGGATGCCCAGGTTCAACCGCGCCTGATAAATATGGGCGTACATGCGGTACATGTAATCGCGTTCCTCGTCGGTTACCATTTCGAGGGTCAGTTCATCGTGATTGCGCAGGAACAGCGCCCACTGGGCGGTTTCGGGAATCGGCGGCGTCTGTTGCAATATGTCCACGATGGGAATGCGGTCTTCCATTCGCAACGCCATGAAAAGCCGGGGCATGAGCGGGAAATGAAAAGCCATGTGACACTCGTCGCCTTTGCCTTCGCCAAAATAGGCGACGGCATCGTCGGGCCATTGGTTTGCCTCGGCGAGCAACATCCGGTCGCCATATTTTTCGTCCACGTGCTTGCGGAGCGTTTTGAGGAAGCCGTGAGTTTCGGGAAGATTTTCGCAACTGGTGCCTTCGCGCTCGTAGAGATAGGGCACGGCGTCGAGGCGGACACCGTCCACGCCCAGGCCAAACCAAAAATCCAGGACTTTGAACATTTCGCGATGGACAGCCGGATTATCAAAATTTAAATCCGGCTGGTGCGAATAAAAGCGGTGCCAGTAATAAGCGTTTGCAACGCTGTCCCAGGTCCAGTTGGAAAGTTCGGTGTCCTTGAAAATGACGCGTGTGCCCGCGTATTTCTCGGGTTGGTCGGTCCAAACGTAATAGTCGCGCCAGTTGCTGCCGGGCTTGGCGTGCCGGGCGCGTTGAAACCAGGGATGCTTGTCGGAGGTGTGGTTGAGCACCAGTTCCGTTATTACCCGAAGCCCACGATGATGGGCCTCGCGCAGGAAAATTTTGAAGTCGGCCAGCGTCCCATACATCGGATGCACGGACATGTAGTCGGCGATGTCGTAGCCGTCATCTTTGAGCGGCGAGGGATAAAACGGCAGCAGCCAAATGGCCGTAACCCCGAGATCGCGGAGATAATCGAGTTTTTGGGTCAGGCCGCGGAAATCGCCAGTGCCGTCGGCGTTGCTGTCGTAGAACGCGCGGACATGAAGTTCATAAATGACACCCGCCTTATACCAAAGCGGGTCGCGTTCCAATGGAGTAAAGATTTTTTTGACCATGCGCAGTTTTTAATTTCGGCTCCCGTGATACTATCCGAATAAGCGCGGAAAATGTCAAATGGCGGCGAGCAGAATCATCGTCATCCTCATTCTCAACACGAGCGCGAAAACCCGGCCAAAGCCGAAATCGAGGCTGTTCGGCCACGACTTTCAGTTCCCCTCTTTCGATACGGTGGGCGGCAATTAAAGTCGCAGAAAAGCGGTGTCAAAGCCACCGCACTCCAGGACGCAAGCGTGGATCGGGAGTTATTGCGTAGTTTGCTGAGACTCTCCACTGACTTCTTCCAGTGATCGGTTGTTCGCTTCGATGCCTTTGAAATACCAGATCAGTGCCGCGATTGGGCCGGGCAGGGTCATGGCGGTGAGAATAAGCAAGGGCCAGCCCGCTTTGTGCGTCTGCGAATAAACATTGCTCATCCAAAGCGGAGCGAAAAATGCGCCGACCCGGCCGGCGGCGACGGAGATGCCCAGGCCGGTGGCGCGATTGTTCACGGGCATGACTTCCGAACTGACGACGTACGACGAGTTCGACGTGCCAATCAGAACGAACATCAGCACGATGTACCCGATCATCACGGCTGCGGGCGTTGAGGCAAAGTAGAGATTGAATACGGCCAGGGTAACGAGGATGTAGCCGCCGAGGATCGTGGCTTTGCGCCCGATTTTGTCGAGAAGATAGGCCGCCAGGAGACTGCCGGCCAAAGAGCCCAGGTAGCCCATGAAATAAAATGTCGGCATCTGTTCCGGCGGGACTTTGACAGCGGGCAAAACCACGACGCTGAGAGCGGCAGTAATGCCGTAGACGACCGATGCCTGGGCGAAATTCAGGGAACATACGAAAGCAAGCCGGCCCTGGTACCGGGAAAAAAGTTCCTGCAACTGCTGTCCCACGCCGGGTTGTTCGTGTGGACGCGAGAGCGTGGTTTCGACAACGGGCGGCAGTTCAGCGCCATATTGGCGGATGGCGATTTCCTCGATTCGATTTACAATTTTTTCCGCTTCGGTTCCTTTCCCATTCATGGCCAGCCAACGGGGAGATTCAGGGATGGCATAGCGGACCCAGAGACCGAACAGCGCCAGAAGCGCGCCAAGTCCAAAACCCATTCTCCAGCCGATGTTCTCGGAAAAGAGAAGAAGAAATTCGTGAACACTTACGGCCGAGATCATGCCGCCTATCGGAAAGGCCGCGAGAACCAATGCAGCCGTTTTTCCGCGATGTTTGCTGGGAATAAATTCGACCATTGCCGCGGTCACGGCCGAGTATTCGCCGCCTACGCCCAGGGCAGCCAGGAACCGGAACGCGAGCAGGGAATAATAATTCCAGGAAAATGCGGTAATGACGCTGAACCCCGCGTACCAAATGAGCGTGAGAATGAACAACTTTTTGCGTCCCAGACGGTCCGAAAAATATCCGAACACGATCGCGCCAACCAGCATCCCCAAAACCCACGCGCTGACGAGCGATGAACCCTGGTTGGGAGTGAGTTGCCACAGTTTTGTGACCTTGCCGAGCACGCTGCCGATGATGTTGGTTTCGAAGGCATCGAGCATCCAACCCAGGGCCAGCGCAATGGTCACCACAGTGTGAAATCGGCACCAGGGAAGACGGTCCAGCCGCGCGGTGATGTTGGGATTCGGCGCCGTTTGCCCGGACGATGACATGCGTGTCGCCTGCTTGTCGCTCATTTTTTTCCGAGTATGGCGATTTGGAAATCCGCGGGCAACTATGCGTTTGGAACGAACACCCGTCAAAGCTAGGAAGAGGAGAAGGTGTTTTCGCTTGTAGGCCGGGTGCCCTCACCCGGCGATTCGTCCGGTTACTGTGATCGCGCCCGATGAGGACCCGGACCAATAGGATTAGGGAAAACGCCGCGTGAGGGCACGCGGCCTACAACTGCCCAGAAGCATATCCTTCCCACAACCAAACCAAAGCATCGGGAAGCGTTTGCGCGACCACCCTGCGATCCACGTGTTTCGCGCCTTTGGCAAAAAGGTACTGGTAATGATAGCCTTTGGCTTTCAAAGCAGCCGCCATGCGTTCATTCGCCATGGGCCAATTGTGCAATGACGCTTCGTCCCGGTCCGAACCGAGATCCTGTTCGCCCACTTCCATCCAGATGCGAATTGGCTTTGCCGGGTTTTGTGGAATCAAGTGTTCGTGATATTCCCATGCGCCGTGCGGCGAAGCGGGATTGAACGGCGATTGTTGGTTTACGAATGTGCCGGAATAACTCAACACACGGCGGTAAAGGTCGGGATGAAACCACGCCATGGTAAAAGCGCCGGCCGCGCCGGAACTGCCACCCATCGTCGCTCGCCCGTTTGGATCTTTGGTCAGCGTTACATTGCAACGGCTCTCAACTTCGGGCAGCACTTCCTTTTCGACGAACTCCGCGTATTTGCCCGAGACCGTGTCGTATTCCAGTCCGCGCTCACTGCCACGCCCGTCGCCGCCGCCGTTTTGAATCATTACGGCAATCATCACCGGCACACGATGCTCGGCGATCAGATTGTCCAGCACGGCCGGCAATCGGTTCGTATAGCCTTTGCCGTCTTGCGCCACAATAAACGGCGCTGCGGTTCCGCTCACATATTGTTTCGGAACATAAACGTATACGTCGCGATGGTATGGCCCGTTAAGTCCCGGATAAAACTTGCTGTCCACGGAATGCATAACGAAATGGTCGATGACGCCTTTCGGGACATGCGGGTTTTCGCGCGTTTCCGGCGCGTTCTTATAATCCGGCCCGATGACAGAATCCTGCGCATGCAGCGGAGTTAAATTGACTGCGGCAGAAAGGAACATCGCCGCTGACACGACGTGGAAGGTCTTCATTGTCGCCCAGCATAGCAATCGCTGAAAGATTTCTCTAAAAAATTTAAACGTTGAGTCATGGGTCCAGTTCGCATTTGCGTCTTGGTGCGGTGGCTATGACATCGCTATTAGGGATTTAATGACGATGGGCGGGCAGTCACTTTGGAGAATGCGCCGTCATCCCGAACCGCTTCAACGCTTCAACGCTTCAACGACTGCCTTTCACATACCCATTCGCCCGAAACCACTCCACCGCCTCCGTTAGCGCCTGTTTAGGCGGCGTTTGCGGCATGCCCAATTGCGTGACGGCTTTGTTTGGATCAAACCACATCTTGTATTTCGCCATCCGTACTCCGGCCAGCGGCACTTTGGGAGGTTTGCCCGTGACTTTAGCAATCGTTTCGCTCACGTGCCCGGCGGCCAGGGCAATCCAGAGCGGGATTTTTCTTTTCGGCGCGGGAATGCCTGTAATCTCCGCCAGAACGCGCAACATTTCTTCCATCGTCCAGTTTCCCTGCGCGTTGCCCAGGATGTAGCGCTCGCCAATGCCGCCCTTTTCAGCGGCCAGAATGTGTCCCGCCGCCACGTCGCGAACATGGACCCAGTTTAACCCCGTTTCGATGAACGCAGGCAGCTTGCGGTTTAGAAAATCCACAATGACTTGGCCCGTGGGCGTCGGTTTTACGTCGCGCGGGCCGATTGGCGCGCTGGGGTTGACGATGACCACCGGCACACCTTCGCGCGCGAGTTTGGCGGCAATCTGTTCGGCCTGCCATTTCGAGCGTTTATAATGATTTGTCAGTTGTTCGGCGGAAATATTCTGCAGTTCGTTGGCGGGAACGAGGACGGTTTTTTCCGTTTTCGGGAGGCCGATACAGCCGACGGTGCTGGTGTAGACGATTCGCCGGCATCCCGCGCGGCCGGCGGCTTCAAGCACGTTGCGGGTGCCTGTTACGTTGGCCTCATACATGGGTTTGTAATCGCGAAGCCACAGACGATAGCTCGCCGCCACATGAAAGCACCAATCGCAGCCTTCCATTTCCCGTCGGAGCAGTTCGGGGTCAAGCACGTCGCCCGTGGCGCGTTGGAAAGTAGCGCCGGCCAGCGCCCGTTCGTCGGCATTAGGGCGCAAGAGCGCCTTGACGCGGTGGCCGCGCGCGAGCAGTTCGTGCACGAGATTTGACCCCACGAATCCCGAGGCGCCCGTAACAAAGCATTTCATACCAGTCCTGTGATGAATAAATTCAGAAGCCAAACTGATTTTGCAAAAAGTTTTGAACAATTTCCATAAAAAGTTTTCTCCCAGCTTGACGTAGCTCCCCGGATATGGAATAAATTATCAGCGTTCTATGCAGGCTAAGAACGGTGTCAGAAAAAAATCACGTGCCAACCACCGTGAACTTGATGTAAAAATCAGTTTCATGGAGGGACTTGTCCGTCGGGATCCCACTTACGTTGATGCGCTCCAACTCCTCGGCGACCATTACACTCAGCGTGGGCGTTTTAACGAAGGCCTTAACGTGGACGAGCGGTTGGCCCGGCTGGAGCCCCAAAACCCGGTTGTCTTTTACAACCTGGCCTGCAGCTATTCGTTGACCGACCAGTTCGACCGGGCGGCCGAAGCATTGGAAAAAGCAATCCAGTTGGGCTATAAAGATTTTGCGTGGCTGACGAAGGACCCCGACCTGAAAAAATTCCGTTTGCAGGCCGCGTACAGGGATATTCTCAAAAAAATCCGGTATAAAAAGGTCAGAGTTCGTTAATGAACGTCACCGTTCGCGGCCGAACCCGGCATTTCCGCACAGTCAGTTTTGACGCAGGCAAGAATGCCGTCCGGCTGATCGAGCAACGGCTCCTCCCTCACGAATTTCGGATTGTTTCTACTCGAGACTACCGCCAGACCGCCGCGGCCATTCGTGACATGGTGGTGCGGGGCGCGGGGGCAATCGGGGCTACCGCTGCTTTCGGGCTGGCCCAGGGGGCGCGCGCTTTTCACGGGACCGAGTTAAAAAAATTTGCCGCGCACGTGCGGACTGTTTACCGGGTTCTTGAAGAGGCTCGGCCAACCGCTGTTGATCCCGTCAACGCGATGAATCAGGTCCAGGCCGTGATGCGGCCGGGCCGTACAGTGGAAGAAAAAAAATCGCTCGCCCTTGCGGCGGCGGAGGAATTTGCCAATGAAGACGTGCGTCATTGCGAAGAAATTGGACGGAATGGCGCAAAGTTGATTAAGAATGGGATGCGCGTCCTGACGCACTGCAATGCGGGTTGGCTCGCGTTTGTGGACGTCGGCTCGGCTACCGCTCCCATGTATGCCGCTCAGGCCGCTGGAACGAAATTCCGCGTTTTTTGTGATGAAACGCGTCCCCGTTCCCAGGGCGCCCCATTGACGGCTTGGGAACTGGCGCAGCAAAAGGTTCCGCATCAAATCATTGCCGACAATGCCGCCGGCCATTTGATGCAGCGCGGCGAGATTGACTTGGTCATCGTCGGCAGCGACCGCGTCCTGGGGCGCACCGGCGAGGTCACCAATAAAATCGGCACCTACACCAAGGCCGTTTTAGCCGCGCGGCACAAGATTCCCTTTTACGTTGCCATTCCGCTTTCCACCATTGATTGGAAGTTGAAAAGCGGCTTCGACATTCCCATCGAAGAGCGGGCTGCAAGCGAAGTGCTTGGCGCATGGGGAAATGTTGGCGCAAAACGGGCCTATGTCCGCGTGGCCAATCCCTCGAGCGGTGCCCGCAATCCGGGCTTTGACGTCACGCCGCCAGAACTGATTACGGGGATCATTACCCCGGCGGGAATCTTCAAGCCCGCCGATTTGTGGCGTCGGCGCGAGTCTCTGGGGTTTAAGAGCCGCTGAACGCCGGCTTGATCCATCTCAGCCGTTCGATCCGTCCAATAAACAAAACCTGCCAAAAAAACTGGCGTACGGCCTTCCCATCGGGTTAAATTGGCAGTCTTTGATTTATGGCAAAATTGACTGTTCGAGACCTGGACGTCCGCGGCAAGCGCGTTTTGATGCGCGTGGATTACAACGTACCGATGGAGGAAAAAGACGGGCAAATGGTAATTACCGATGTCACCCGCATTGTGGAAACCCTGCCGACGTTGAAATTGCTCATCGAGAAAGGCGCGAAAATTATTTTGGCCGCGCATCTTGGGCGCCCCAAGGGCAAGCGCGAAGCGACGATGTCGCTGCGTCCTGTAGGCCTGAAATTGCATGAACTTCTGGGAATGCCCGTCGAGTTTGCCGATGACTGCATTGGCGAACACGCTGAAAAGATCGCATCGACATTGAAAGATGGCCACGTTGCCCTGCTCGAAAACGTACGCTATTACAATGAGGAGGAAGCCAACGACCCGGCCTTTGCGGAAAAACTCGCAAAAATCGCGGATGTCTACGTCAATGATGCCTTTGGCGCAGCGCACCGGGCCCATGCCTCAACGGAGGGAGTGGCCCGTGTCATTGCCAAACGCGGCGGCAAATGTGCTGCCGGCCTGTTGATGGAACGCGAGTTGAAATTTTTGGGTGATGAACTGGAAAACCCGGCGCGCCCGTTTGTCGTCATTCTGGGCGGCGCAAAAGTGTCCGATAAAATCAAAGTCATCGACCGTTTGCTGGAAAAGGCGAATACGATTTTGATCGGCGGCGCGATGGCCTATACTTTCAAGCTGGCGCACGGCGAAAAAGTCGGAAAATCGCTTATCGAGCCGGAGCACAAACAAACCGCGCTGAATGCCGAAGCCAAGGCGAAAAAATTGGGCGTGAACTTTCAACTGCCCACGGACGTGGTCGTGGCGACGCCCGTGGACACGGGCAAGCTGAACAAAAAAGGAAAACCAGTCATGGATTTTACGAATGTCCGGACGATCAAAGGCAACATTCCGGATGATGCGGAAGGGTTCAGCATTGGTGACGAAACCGCCCAAAATTACGCAAAAATCATATCCGGCGCCAAGACCATCCTGTGGAACGGACCGATGGGAATGTTCGAAGATGCGCGATTTGCCGCCGCGACCAACCTGGTCGCCCAGGCTGTGGCGGATGCCACGCAAAAGAATGGCGCCAAGAGCATCATCGGCGGGGGCGACAGCGTGAAGGCCTTGAACAAGGCCAAACTGGGTGATAAAGTCACGTTTATGAGCACCGGCGGCGGCGCGAGTCTTGAATTTTTGGAAGGAGCCGTCTTGCCGGGTGTAGCCGCGCTCTCGGACAAGTGAGTTATATTAAAACATGGCTACGCTGACCATCAAATTGCCGTCGCACGAAGCGCAAACTGAATTCAATTTGCGCCGATGGGACGAATTGCTTGTCGACCCGGAGGTTGCCAAAATTGAAGGTCGCGTTGAAACAGATCGGTTCGGTCATGTCATTATGAGTCCACCGCCTGCTCCTAAACACGGAATTTATCAAGCCGAAATTCTGCGATTGCTCGACAAGCTGATGCAAGGGGGCCATGTCCTTCCCGAATGTCCTATTTCCACCGCCGATGGTGTTCGGGCGGCGGACGTGGCATGGGTTTCACCAAAGCGTATTAAGGAACTCGGAGATCGATCCTGTTTTCCGAACGCGCCCGAAATATGCGTCGAGGTCCTTTCGCCCGGAAACAGCGACGCGGAGATCGAGGAAAAGATCGCCCTTTATTTTGAAGCTGGCGCCGGCGAGGTTTGGATTTGCGGAATCTTTGGCGACATGAAGTTTTTTTCAGTCGCAGGCGCGCCGCCGATGGATGGATCTAAACTTTGTCCGAAATTTCCCGCGCGGATCAAACTGCGACTGGATTTGTGAGCATTTGTGGTTAATTCGCGGTTTTGAATTTTTCAAAATGAATAAAGAAAGAAAACTAATCATCGCCGGCAATTGGAAGATGAACAAAACAATTGCCGAAGCGCTCGCCCTGGTGAACGACCTGAAGCTGGAGCTTAAAAATGTGAAAGAAGCGGACATCGTGGTATGCCCGCCATTTACCGCGCTGGAGGCAGTGTCAAAGGCGATTTTAGAAACTAAAAACATCCGTCTGGGCGCTCAAAACATGAGCGAACACAATTTCGGGGCGTATACCGGTGAAATTTGCGCGGGAATGCTCAAGGAGTGTTTTGTGCGTTACGTGATCTTGGGCCATAGCGAACGGCGCCAGTATCAACAGGAATCGGACGCGCTGATCGCCAAAAAGGCCGCTACGGCCCATGGCGCGACGTTGAAACCGATCGTTTGCGTGGGCGAAACGCTGGCCGAACGCGAGGGTGGCCAGACTGAAAAGGTGCTGGAAACGCAGGTGCGGGGAAGCCTGGCGGGCCTGACCCGTGACCAGATGACTGAAACCATCATTGCGTATGAGCCTGTTTGGGCCATCGGCACAGGCAAAACGGCCACGACGCAGCAGGCCCAGGACGCGCATGCGTTCATCCGTCGTCAGCTCGCCGCTATGTTTGATGAACCGACTGCGCGCAAAATTCGCATTCAATACGGCGGCAGCGTCAAGCCCGCGAATGCCCGCGAATTGATGAGCCAGCCGGACGTAGATGGCGCGCTCGTAGGCGGGGCGAGCCTCGAAGCGCGGAGTTTTGCTGACATAATCAGAAATTCAATTTAAGATTACGTATGAGTTATATCGTTTGGATTTTAACATTTTTACTGGTTATCAACTCCGGTATTTTGGCGCTGCTGATCCTGGTCCAATTACCCAAAAAGGACGCAGGGGCCGGATTGGCCTTTGGCGGCGGCACGGCAGACGCCTTGTTCGGCGCCGGATCAGGCAACGCGCTGACGAAAATTACCAAATGGGCGACAGTTGTATTTATCGCGCTGGCGGTGATTCTCGGCTCGGTGGTAACCCGCCTGCACCACGGCAATCAATCAGATTTTGAAAGCGGCGTTGAACAACAGCAACAGATGCAGGGCGCGCCCCAGTCCCAGCCGCATGTGGCGCCACAGGCGCCAAACACGGCGCCTTCATCCGCTCCTGCTTCCGCGCCGGCCCTGCCGTTGTATTCGGCTACCAATGCCCCACCGTCCGGAACCCCGGGCAAATAATTCAATGGTTCTTTTTACGATGCGCGCCCCGAAATTTATTTCGCGGGCGCGTTGTCGTTTTTTGGCGCTCATGCTTCTGACGGCGCTTTGCGGGGGCACTTCCGGCTGTTTTCGCCGCGAGCCGCCCGCCGACGTCACGATCATCAATCACGCCGAACCGGATTCGCTTGATCCGGCCATCATTGTGAGCCAGCCGGACATGCGCGTAGTGCGTGGAATGTTCGAAGGCCTGGTGCGGCTGGACCCCAAAACCGCCTGGCCCATCCCCGGCCTGGCAAAAAGTTGGGACGTTTCGCCGGACGGAAAAACCTATACTTTTCATATGCGGACCAACCTGGTTTGGTCCACCGGTGAACCGATTACGGCGGATGACGTGGTCTATTCCTGGATTCGCGCCCTCAATCCTGCCACCGCTTCGGATTATGCTTTTGCGTTGTATTACCTGAAAAATGGCGAGGATTTTAACGCCGGAAAGATCACGAACTCATCACTGGTCGGCGTTCATGCCCTGGACAAATACACTGTCCGGTGCGACCTGAAGTATCCCGTCGCCTTTTTCCTGGACCTCTGCACGTTTCCGGTGATGTTTGTCGTGCCGCGCCAAACCGTTGAAAAATACGGCGACCGCTGGATCATGGCCAGGCCCCTGCCCAGCAGCGGGCCCTATGAACTGGGTTTTTGGCGATTGAACGATCGCATACGCCTGGTTAAAAACCCGCTCTATTGGAATGCTGCGAATACCCAATCGAGCATCATCGACATTTTGCCGATTGGTTCTCCCAATACGGCCTTCAATCTCTATGAGAGCGGGTCGGCGGATATCGTTTGGGACAAAGACGAAATTCCGCAGGCACTATTGGACGTCCTGCTGAAGCGCCCGGATTTTCACCGGTTTAATTTCCTCGGGACGTACTTTATCCGGTTCAACGTCACTAAAAAGCCGTTCGATGACCCGCGGGTTCGCCGGGCGCTGGCGCTGGCTGTGGACAAAGATCTTCTCGTCAAAAAAATCATGCGTGCCGGGGAACAGCCCGCGTCGCATTTTGTCCCTGACGGCACGGCCAACTATAGCTCGCCGGAAGGTCTCGGATATAATCCCGCGCTCGCCAAAAAATTGCTGGCCGAGGCCGGCTATCCGGACGGCAAAGGGTTTCCGCGCTTTGAATATACCTTTGACGCCGCCGCCGGGGGCGCGGCCAAGACACACGAAAACATCGCCGTGGAATTGCAGCAAATGTGGGGCGACACCCTTGGCATTCACATGGATTTGAGGCAGGTGGAAACCAAAGTGTTTTGGAGCATGCAGGGCAAGCTGGATTACCAGTTGTCCAGGTCCAGCTGGGTCGGCGATTATAATGACGCGAATACCTTTCTGGAAATGTTCGTCAGCAACGACGGCGAAAATCGGACTGGTTGGAAAGATCCAGAGTATGATGCCCTCATTCTTCAGGCCAACGAACAGAGGGACCTAAAAGTCCGCATGAAAATTTTTCAACACGCTGAAAGCATCCTTATCAGCAATCAGGTGCCCATAATCCCGCTGTACTTTTACGCCGGCGTGACCTACTTCGACACCAACAAAATTGATGGTATCTACCCCAATGTGCTCGATGATCATCCGCTGGAATATATCCGAAAAATCACCCGATAAACGACCGGGGTCATCGTTCGATGTTGCCAACAATCGGCACACAATTCCCCCTCTCCCAGCGGGAGAGGGCAGGCCTGTCGCGCCGAAGCCAGGCGAAGGCGGAGGTGAGGGAGAGTCGTTCGAACGAGAATGTCATCCGGTTCATGGAAAGCGCCCTATCACGTCTGTGTAGCAGCGGACATACGTCCGCTCTAATTAATTCACGCCTTTACCATCCAAGTGTCCTTTGTCGTCCAGCCTGCCCGACCATCGGCCGGTAATTCTCCCTCTCCATGCGGGAGAGGGCAGGCCTGTCGCGCCGAAGCCAGGCGAAGGCGGAGGTGAGGGAGAGTCGTTCGAACAAGAACATCATCCGGTTCATGGAAAGCCCCAATCACGCCCTGCACCATGCGACGGGACGCCTCAAAACTATTTCCACACTCCCATCTCAACGAGTTGTTTCGTCGCCGCCTCGGCCCATCCGCGGTTCGCCGCCGGGCTGGCCGGGCTGGGATGCAGGATTTGGCCCACTTCAATTTGGCTTTCCAATTTTCCGCAGGCGGCGAGGCCGTGCCGCGCGGCAAAATCGCCAATCCCAATCAGCCATTCCGGTTCTAGAATTTCCAGGACACGGCACAGATGGGCATCGCAAGCTGCCAGCAAAGGAGTTCGTTCGGACGTGGGCAACTTGTCCGGCGTGCGGTTGCAGCCGCTGCTTTCGCAAAAAGCCAGCGGGCAATAGTTCACCACAAAATGTTCCGCGAAAAAAGCTTCCGGTGATCCAAATCGCTCCGCAAAAAGTCCCCACAGCCGCCGGCCGCTGACTTCAGAACGGCGACAGTCAAAACCGCTGATGAGTCGCTTGGCATGTTCGCCCATGGGTTTGTTAATGTGTGCTGAGATTTTGAGCCAATCGCGAACCGCCGCCACTTCTCCAAAGGGCACACCCGTTTGCACCATGCCGAAAGGGCCCGGGTTCATGCCCAAAAAAATGATGCGCTTTTGGCTGCCGCCGTATTTCTTCAAATACAACTCATGCGCGGCCCAGGCATAATCCAAAGGGTTATAAACGTGAGTGACCGGCGGCCCGAATCTCAATTTCCCGACCGAATCAGCCAGCTCGCGTGCCGCGGCGATAAGTTCGCGGCTTGTTTTATTCTCGCGCACGGCAGGGTGAGATTTCCCGAAGGCTATTTCGCACATTGAACTGCTGAACTGCTACAATGTTCCGGCATATCAAACCATCGGACGACAATTCTCCCTCTCCCAGCGGGAGAGGGCCGGGGTGAGGGAGAGTCTTCCGGACGCAGATATTCGCCCCTTTCTTCATGATGAGGGCACTCTCTCCAGCCGAGGCGCGAGGCTCTAATCCGTTCATGGGGAAGCGTGGGTCCGTTTTGCCATTTATCGTAAGGTACGTTTCGAAACAGTGCACCTATGCCAGCCGTGAATGCGACCCGTCGCAAAACGGTTTGTTTTTCGATTGCTTGCACCCGCACCAGGCCACCGATTTCGGTCCCGGGAGGTCTGTTTTGAGGGGGGAAAGTCCAGTTCCCTTATGCGAGCCATCGCAAAAAGGCTGTGACTTTGACCGGCCGCAGGCGCACCACCAATACGTGCCGGGGTCGGTCTGTTGGACGAAAGGAGACTTCTGGGCAATGAGCGGATCGTTCATGTTCATCCGCTCTTTGTAACGGTCAAACGCGGCCGCTGCAAATAAATCCCGCTTGGCAGTATTCAAGGCAATATGTCAGATAAATATAAAAAATATAAAACATTTTACGCTTCCAAAAAAAGTACCTCACGGTGGTGGCGATGATCCGTCGCGAGGGTCTTTCGGGTTTGGTCATGCTTAGAGTAAATAATTGAATTTAATCATCTTTGCTCGACCAATTTTTTAAGCAAAAGAGCTTGACTGAAACGGTAATTCTGCGAGATTATCGCAATCCAGACACCATCATTGGCTGCTCTTTTGGACTTTTGAAGAACCGTCTGAACTACGATTATATGAAAACTGTTCCCGTTATTCCGTCCAATCGTTTCCTCCGTGCTTTCACTGTCACTGCTGCCGTATTAAGCGCCGTCCTTTTGGGCGGCGTTTCTGCCAGTGCGGCTACGACAAACTATTTTTGGTCCAATAACGGGTCGGACTATTACACGAATGATCTTAACTGGGCCGGTGGCATTGGGCCAATGGGCGGGCAGAATCCTTTGGGACCCAAAGGGTCTGTAAATTACGTGGCGAGTATTACCAACGGCGGCACGATTCTTTATGGAGACAATGGTGGTGGTCCGTCCACTGGGTACATGTGGACCAACGTCCTGGGCGGTCTTCAAATTGCATCGAGCAATAACAGTAGTGGGACTTTCACCATGAGCAGCGATTCTCTCACGGTCAGCAATGCCGGCGCAAATGCCTTTGTCCTGGGTGGTGGCGCCAATAGCACTGCAGTTTTTTCGATGAGCGGTGGCGCATTGACGGTCGTGAGAGATGCTGCGACGCTGTTTCAAGACTCTTTTATTGTCGGCAGCGCCGTCGGAGCTAATGCCGCGTTTACGCTGAGTGGGGGGGGGGTAACGAAACTTT
>DATAST010000067.1:0-3609 GCA_036269115.1 Verrucomicrobiia bacterium
GGGTCAGTCCTATAAAAATGACATTTATTCATGGGCGCGCTCAATTTAATTTCTCCAGTGCAAACAATTTCTCGCGAATCAGCCGCTATTTTCGACCCCGGCTTGCGGTTCATTCGGATCACCGCCTTCGTCACGCGGGTAAAGGCTCAACCCATACCATGAATGCCATGAGTTCAAGTGCAATTTCATCCTGTAAATTCTGTAAATCCTGTCTAATGACTCGGCCGGTTGATGGGGGGACAATTCCCTCCTCATTCTCCTGACAAAAACAACCTTTATGCGTAGGAGACGACGTCAGGAGACTCTAAAAGCACAGACAGCTTGCCGCACCCTGGAATATTACAAACGTCGTATAGATAAAGACCGACTGTTAAGGGATGCTGATCTTTAAGACGCCCTTTAACAGTTTCGATGGATGAGCCACAAACGTTTTATACTGACGGCCATTGCCTGTATTGCAGGCTTTGGAGAGTTGGCCGTGCATCGGGTCGAGGCTGCGACTGTGACGGTCAATACGACCAATACGTATCAGACTATACTCGGCCTGGGCGGTGCGACGGCCTTTTATACGAGTTGGATCTACGACCACCCTTACAAGCAGGAAGTTTACGCAAATGCATTTGCCGGTCTGAACCTGTCCATGTTGCGGCTGGGGAACTGGTTTCGATACACGAATGGCCCGGACTATGCCGCATTTGACATCGTTTCAAACGCGCGCCTTTCCCTGGGGCATCCGGTGCCGATCCTGATGAGTTCCTGGGCGCCACCCGCGTTCTTGAAAAGCAACGGCCACACCGAAAATGGTGGCACTCTGGTTTATACGAATGGCAGCTACGCTTATACGAATTTTGCGCAATATTGGTACGATTCCCTGGCAGCCTATCGCAGCAACGGCGTTTCGCCGACGTGGATTAGCATCCAAAACGAGCCTGATTTTTCGGCTCCCTACGATTCATGCCGCTTTGATCCCACCGAAGACACGGTGAATGGCACCAATTACGCAAGTTATTCCAAGGCGCTCGATGCTACGTATCAACGGCTGAACAGTCTGCCGTCGCCGCCGCTATTAGTCGGCCCGGAGTGTGTCGGTGTCGGCTATAACGATGTTCAGAATTACGCCGCGACGATGAACCCAAACAGTTTCTACTGCGTGGCGCACCATTTGTATCATGGCAGCGTGTCCGGGACGCCGGATGGTTACAATGCCGCGATGCTGGCCCTGACCAATGTTTTTCCTGCCAAACCACGATTCATGACGGAATATTACTATTCAAACATGATTCAGACCGCCTGGCTGATGCATGATTGTTTCACTGTCGAGAACGCTTCCGCGTTTAATTTTTGGAGCCTGATTTGGCCGGCCGGCGCCGGTCCCGGCCTGGTGCAAATTGAAAATCCCTACAACCTAAGCAGTTGGACAAACGCCCCGCCCGGGAGCGCCACTGAGGCGCACGGCTATTGGCTCTCGCCGGCTTATTGGGCTATGAAACATTTTTCTTATTTCCTCGATCCGGGTTTCGTGCGCGTGAGCGTGACCAATACCGACCCCAATGTCTTGACGTCCGCGTTCATCGCACCGTCCGGCCAGCGACTGGTGATCGTTTGCATCAATACAAATTCCAGTGTGTCGTCAACTGTCACATTAAACCCGGGCGGCTTTGCTTTCGGCCGATCCAGCGTTTATCAAACGGCGGGGACCAATTATTTTCAATCGCTTGGGGCGATCACCAATTCCCAGGCGCTCCCGCCGCTTTCACTGACCACCTTGGTGCTGGATCAAATCGTATCGGTCGGCATGGCCACGAATCCGCTGCCAGTCAACGACGGCTCGGGTGTTGCGCTAAACACGTTGCTGACATGGATGCCCGGCAGCAATGCGTTGACTCACGCCGTTTACCTCGGCATCAATTCCAATGCCGTTGCCCGGGCGACGACTGCTTCCCAGGAATTTCAAGGATTTCTTTCTTCCACAAACTTCAGTGCGTCATTAGGGGCCGGCCTGACGTACTTTTGGCGCGTGGATGAAATCAGCGGAATCAATACGAACCCAGGCACGGTCTGGTCATTCGCCACTATGGTCCCATCGGCAAGTTTTATTCTCAATGCCAGTGACGGCTTCGGGTTTACGTCATTCAACGCCATTGGCAACTGGGTGACCAACGGAACGGCGAGCCCGGCCGCGTCTGCACCCGGCCCGGGCGGGACCTATAATACCGGCCGAAATACCTTGCGGACACCGACCACCGGCAACGCCACGTTTGGCGGCGCTTCATTGACGCTCTCCGCCGGAGCGCCTGCGGCATCAGGCAGCTTGCTATTGAAAGGTCCCAATGGCGCTACCGTTGTGGTTAACAATTTGATCATGTCCGGTGGTGTCCTGGGCCAGGGCGTCAACAGTGGCCTCGCGGGCGTTGAATGGCTTGCCGGAAATATGAACCTGGCCGCTAATTCATTTGTAAGCGGTTTCGGGACCACCAGCCGTTATATCGGTATCGAGGCAGAATTGAGCGGCAATGCTTCGCTCTCCAACGATTGCAATGTCATTTATTCAGGCGACAATATCGCCTTTACCGGCCAATTGATTGTCGGCAGTGGCGGGGTCATTGAAGCAGGGGCTCAGGCAAATTTGGGTGGCCCGGGTGCGCAGCTTCTCTTAAATAATGGCACATTCCAGCCAACGGCAAGTTTTGCGATCAACAATCCGGGCGGCAATCTTGCCCTGGGACCCGGCGGCGGTATCTTGCAAATCAATCCTGGTCTGACCCTGACTATTTCCAATCCGATTGTTGGCTCCGGAAATCTGTTATGCAACGGCGGAGGTATTTTACAAATTGCCGGTGCAAATAGCGCTACGGGAAACCTTATTGTCAGCAATGGCAGCGTTGCTTTGCTCGGAAATGCCACATTTCAAAACGCTCAACTAAGCATTAGCAACGGCGCGACGCTCGACCTGACGGCGCTGTCGGTACCGCTCAGCATCAATAAAGCGATTACACTCGCTGGAAATTTGGCTGTGACCATTAATAAGACCAACGTCACCACATTGCTCGACTCGAGTAACGTCACCTTCGGTGGCACCCTTTCATTGAAGAACCCCGGGCCGGCGCTTGTGTATGGCGATACCGTGAAGGTCTTTAGCGCGGCCAATTATTCCGGCGCGTTTAACAGCGTTATCCCCGCGCCCGCGCCAGGATTGCTTTGGAACACAAATTGGCTTTCAGTAAATGGGACATTGTTTGTGACCTCGACAAACCTCTCACTGGTCACGCCGCCGCGCATTGCGAACTTCCAAATTTCCGGCGGGAACCTGGTGCTGGCCGGCACGAATGGCAATGCGCCGGGAACCAGTTTTTACACGCTGGCCTCAACCAATCTCGCCCTGCCGATCACGAATTGGACGATTATTGCGACCAACCAATTTGGCTCCGGCGGCGGATTCATTTGCACCAACCAATTGAATTCCACCGGCGCGCAACAATTCTTTATGCTTCGATTGGCCTGGCCGTAGCTTAGCAGCCCGTTAAAAAACTATGGATACCGCCGTTTGCTCAAAAACCGGGCGCCGACGAGGCGCGACGAAGGAGAATATCCTTTATGGATCTTCGACTG
>DATAST010000068.1:0-1575 GCA_036269115.1 Verrucomicrobiia bacterium
AATCGCCCATCTGGCGCTGCCTCTGGGCGAAGCTGGGATCGGCGAAATTCCAAATGAATCAGCGGTGCTCAGCGCCTTGCACAGCAACATCGGCGACCAGACCGGTCTTTACATTTTTCCCGGGCTGGGCGTCGGCAAAAATGCAACCCGCCAGGAAAAAAATGAAGCAATGAAACAAATCGCCGCGAAAGCTGCCAACGGTCCGTCCGGGATTTTAATGTATCATCCGACCCGGGCTTTTACTTTCGGCAAATGGATGGGCATCGAATTTGGCACCGAACTGTTGGAAGCGATTCTGGTTGTGTTCCTGCTTGCCCAAACACGCATTGCGAGTTTCGCCGGTCGAGTCGGCTTCGTGTTTGTTGCCGGGATCCTGGCAGCGATGGCCACGAACGTTTCCCTTTGGAACTGGTACGGATTCCCTTCGGTTTATATCGGCAGCTACATGCTGATCCAAATCGTCGGCTTTCTCTGTGTAGGCGTTGTTGCAGCGTTAGTGCTGCGGAAGACCTCACTCCGAACCGCGCCTTGAGTCTGTTCTTCCGGCGTGCTTTGTGCGCCTGTCACGCCGTAATACTGCAACCGGGAACAAACGTCGTCGATTTCGTCAGGCTGGCGCCAATTTTCCCCAGATAAAAAGCAAAATGATCGCGCCGATGATCGACAGGATCAATCCCGCCGGATGAAACGTGGCACCTGGTTCCGGTCTGGAAAACAGGCGGCCAATCAGTCCGCCAACGATCGAACCGGCGATGCCGAGAAGAGTCGTCATGATGAAACCGAGGTGTTGTACTCCCGGCATAACGGCGCGCGCGATCAACCCAACTATGAAGCCGACAATAATGTACCAAATGATGTGTAGCATAGGCTTGTTTTGGTTAAGCTTCAGAGGCTAACACGTTGTTCAAAGCGGAGGCGATCCTTTTTCACGCGCGCCTTGCCGCAGCCGAATCACTGATCGCTCTACGTGTCTTTGCCACCAATCTCTCGCACCGTCAGTGCCCGACGTCCGCTCGCGGTTCCGTACGTCGCCTCAGCTCGGTTGTCACTTCTTTTGAAGCGCCGTTCTTTGGATGTGTTGGCCGGAATCCATGTCCCGCCCGCGGAATTTAGTTTCAGGAATTTTGCGATCTCTTTTTCAGACAGATCGGTGCCCTTCATATGAGAATAGTTTTCCGAAACGCTCCGGTCGTTGGCAAAGACCACAAGGTAAAGGTATTGATCCTTATGGTAGAGGACGCTGACAGTTCCGTCATCGCGCAACCGTCGTTGCACCAGATTGCCATATAAATCGTCAATTCTGTCGGAACCATCGCCCAGGTATGCCCAAGCCGGGCTCCAGGCGGCAACAATGGTCAGCGCAACGATGAGAAATTTCATGTCATTCATGATCCTTTTACTTCTCCAGATACTTCATTTGCTTTGTTCCATCCTGGCTGCTGTCGTCCGGCTTTTCTTCAATCAGTTCCTCTGCGGGGACAGTATGAAAAGAAACCACCGTCCAATCAGCGTCTGTGCCGACGACGGGACGATGCCAAACATTCTGTGGAATTGAAATCCAGCGCCGCTCCAGCG
>DATAST010000069.1:0-60857 GCA_036269115.1 Verrucomicrobiia bacterium
CCGCAAATTCGTCATGCTGACGTTGCCGCGCTGACGCGGCAAACAATCCGCAATCCGCTGAAACTGACTCTCGGTTAGTTCCACGCCCCATAAGAATGCCAATTTTTCAGCAATTGTCAATTAGTGTTAACAGGCCCTAGAACGTTTGTTCGACTTTTCCTTTTAATTTTTCCTTTTTAATTTTTAATTAAACCATGCTCCAAATTACGAGACCCACTATTTTGTCCTGCGCATTCTGCGCGCTACTCACATTCACTTTATCGGCTTCGGCAGATTCGCCCGAAATACGGACACCGCCTGCGCCGGCCACGCCGCGCATCAATGGGCCCGACGTCTTCGGAGCCAGGCCGGGCAATCCGTTTCTTTATCATCTCCCGACGACCGGTCAGCGTCCGATAGAATTTTCCGCCGACGGATTGCCCACCGGCCTGACGCTCGATCCGGCCACTGGCGATATCCGCGGTTCATTGGATAAAGCAGGAACCTATCGTGTGGTCTTTCACGCTAAAAACGCCTTGGGCGCCGCCGATAAAAAATTCAAAATTGTCGCGGGCGAAACCATCGCATTGACACCGCCAATGGGTTGGAACAGTTGGAACCATTACGCGAGCAGGGTGAGCCAGGACATCGTTTTGCAAAACGCGCACGCCATGGCCAATTCCGGCCTGATCGACCACGGCTGGACATATATTAATATAGATGACACCTGGCAGGGAGCGCGCGGCGAACCGTTTAACGCCATTCAAGGCGATGAAAAATTTCCCGACATGGCCGCCCTTTGCGCCGGAGTTCACAAGCTCGGTTTGAAAATCGGGATCTATTCCACGCCCTGGACAACTTCCTACGCGACCCATATTGGCGGCAGCGCGGAAAATCCGGCGGGGACATGGTCGCCGCCCACCATTCCCAAAAAGGGCCACGTGAACAAAAACACTCTTCCCTGGGCCATCGGCACATACCATTTTGCCACAAATGACGCAGACCAATGGGCGGCCTGGGGCATGGACTATTTGAAGTACGATTGGAACCCAATTCAATTTCCGGAAACGATGGAAATGCATGACGCATTGCGCCACAGCGGACGCGAAATTGTTTTCAGTCTGTCGAACAACATGAACATCACGAATGAGCCCGCGATTTCGGAGATCGCGAATAGTTGGCGCACCACCGGAGATATCAAGGCCAATTGGAAATCCATGAGCGATCGTGGGTTCGGCCAGGACAAATGGGCGGCCTACGCAGGCCCGGGCCATTGGAACGACCCCGACATGCTCGAAGTCGGCACCCGCGAAAAGGGCCAGCCCGGCCTCACGCCGGATGAAGAATACACTCACATTACCCTTTGGTGCCTTGATTCCGCGCCTCTATTGCTCGGCAACGATTTGACTGATATGGACGCCTTCACCCTGAATCTTTTGGAAAACGACGAAGTACTGGCCGTGGACCAGGATTCACTTGGCAAACAAGGCCGATGTGTCGCCCGCGGCGACGGATTTTTGGTTTACAAAAAGGAGCTCGAGGACGGTTCGATCGCCGTAGGATTGTTCAATACTGGAGATGAAGCGGCCACGGTCACGGCAAAATGGGCTGATCTGAAAATTCATGGAGGACAGCATGTCCGCGACTTGTGGCGTCAAAAGGACCTGGGCAAATTCAAAAACGAATTTTCCATGGCCGTCGCGCCGCACAGCGCGGAATTGGTGAAGATACGTTGAAACGCTGGAATATTTCATGTTACCCGGCACGCCTTCAAGCGGTAACAATTTCAACGATTTCTTCCTGAACCGGTCCCGAGCCAGGTTCATTATGTATAACCAGGCTTCGGAGATAGCCTTGGATTGCCTCACGAATGTTTTTGATCGCTTCGGCCCGGTTTCGCCCCTGTGAAACACAACCCGGCAGTGCCGGGCATTCCGCTACGAAGATTCCGTCCTCCTCCGGTTCGATAATCACTCGAAAGTTCATGGAATAATGTCGCACTCCAGGGGAATTTTTGCAATGAACCCGGACTTGTTAACTCCTGATCTTCAGGCGCTTTTGCGGAAGCCGTTGCCCGGTAGCTTCTCACTTGAATGATCTAACACTTCAGGCTGCCCTGGCAGTGGGCTGTTCGCCGAGGTAGCCTTGAACGACTTGCGGCAATACCTGCCCAATCGTCGCGGCCATTTGTTCCTCATTGAGAAGGATCTTGTGGCATACATCCACAACATTCGGCAGGCCGGCGATTTCGGCCGCGGTAGTGATTGCGCGATAGGCAGCGATTTCAAAGTGTTCCGCCGCGTAGCTCACGAGCAAATCCTTGAGCAATTCATCGTGCATCACCATCGTTCCCAGGCCCGCCAGCGCATTGGTCACGACACTTGCGCTGGTCTTGACCGTTGAAGTATTTGAGCCGAGCGATTTCAGGAGCGCTTCGACCATGTCCGCGTGCTGGCGCGTTTCTTCCAAATGCTTTTCCGTGGCAAAACGCACGATGTGCGGATAATTGCTTCGTCCGGAAGCTTTTTTCAAAACCATTTCCAGCCCGCGTTCCATTGCATATGCGTCACGCAACCAATCGATTATTTCATCTCTGGCGTTCATAAATAATTTTTTGATTTTCGTCCAGCTCGATGCTTGCCAAATATTGGCGACACACGATTTTGCCGGATTCCCCCAGCAATTTGACATCATATTTCCGCGTCAAAAGGTACCGGCATCTTTTCCACGCTCTTTTTCGGATCATTTGTTGACCGCGCGCACCGAACCCGGCTACTGGCCTGGATTGTTGCGCTTTGGGGCGCCGCCACTGTGTTGTGCGGCGCGGCCACGTCTTTCACATTCCTGATAGCCGGCAGAGCAGTGCTCGGGCTCATCGCCGCGGCGACCGTGCCGTGCGCTGCCTCTCTCATCGGCGACTATTTCCCCGGGCAGGAACGCGGGCGGATTTACGGATACGTCCTCTCGGGTCAAATGATTGGAACCGGAGTTGGGTTTATTGCTTGTGGAGAACTGGCGGAACTTTGGTGGCGACTGGGCTTCTGGGTCCTCCTGCTTCCATCCATTCCACTGGCATGGTACCTACACAAACTTCCCGAACCGGAGCGAGGAGGAAATGGGCTGCCCGCCCAGGGCCGGAAAAAAGACAACCCGAACCAGGAGCGTCTAATGGACAGAAAAGTGAGAGAGGCAGGTATTCAACCGCGCCGTTCCCTCGTCCTTGACGAAAACCCGGGAGAAAAGTCGATCTGGTGGGCGATTAAATTTGTTCTCTCCATTCCTACGAATACGGTGCTGATTATCGGAACGGCCCTTATATGTTCTTAATGCCGTCTTTTCCTCTCGAAATGATTTATGAATGGAAGTCACCCATTGGCTGGCTGTGGAGCGAAGGCGAGCGTAGCGAGCCGAGTGTAACAGCCAGCCAATGGGTGAGCCGAACTAGCGCTCCGGTCTCGTCGGAATTTGGCAACTGTTTTTTCCCTCTCTTTGTGTTTTTCTTGCTCCGGCAGGAAATTGGAACCGCCGTCCTCGATCAAAGGACGGCGGTGGCATGGACGAGTTCGCGCAGCCCTTGGACGGCTTTTAGCCAGTCCGTAGCCCAGCAGGAACCGAACATGCCCGATGCTCCAAACTCGAACCGTTGCCAGAGCGTCGGCACAGGCCAACAGCTCGTATTCGTAAGGATGAGTTAGAACATTAGCCATAATATGAAAACAAAAGCCGCTCCCGTCCATGTTGGAATTGACATCGCCAAAGCCACCCTCCAAATGGATCTGCAAGGCCGTCGGATCGAAATCAGCAATGACGTTGAAGGCCTTGCAAAGCTCCGTAGCCAACTTCAACCTCCCGGCGCTTTCCACATCGTTTGTGAAGCCACCGGAGGGTATGAACATCCACTGCTCCAGGCCATGCACCAAGCCAAAATCCCGATCTCCCTGGTCAATGCCGCCCAAGTCCGCGACGCCGCCAGGGCCCAGGGCCAGCGAGCCAAAAATGACTGCATTGACGCGCGAATGCTCACCGATTACGGCAAGCGCTTCCAACCCAAACCCACGGTGCCTCCTTCCCGGGTCCAGGAGCAACTGACCGCACTGACCCTCTGGCTCAAACAATTGATTTTGGCCCAGGCCACTCTCAAAACCCTCGCCGAACATCAGGAGTGTCCTTTCGTCCAAAAACAACACCGCAAGCTGCTGGATTACCACCAGTCGCAAATCAAGGATACCGAGAAACAAATCAAAAAGTTGATGGAGAGCGATCAGGAACTCACCCGCCGATTCGAATGCCTCGACGCCATCCAGGGAGTTGGCTTCCGCACGGCCGTTGTCGTACTGGCACATCTGCCCGAACTGGGGCAGATGAACCGGGCTCAGGCGGCGGCGCTGGCCGGAGTGGCTCCCTGAACACACGACAGCGGCAAAATGAAAGGCAAGCGCTGCATCGGAGGTGGACGTTCCGAAGTGCGTACGGCCCTTTACATGGCAGCTCTGAGCGCGGCCCGTTGTAACCCGATCCTCAAGGTGGTTTATCAACGTCTGCGGGCAGCCGGCAAACCCGTCAAAGTCGCCCTCACCGCGCTAATGAGAAAACTCATTGGCTATATGAACGCGCAACTCAAAGCACTCCAAAGCCTCCCGCCGGCAACCGATCCAAAAACAGCCGCAACCTAATAATATCCTGAAAAAACTTGCAAAAATAAACACCGTTGCTGGGCTATTCATTTTTTGCGGCGGCAAGAACCTTCGGCCTCCAGTACGCGCAGACAGCCTATCATCTGCCGCACACATCCGCCACCGGCATGCTCGGGCTTTTGGGAATTGGCGCCCTGGCCGGCGTTTGGTCCGGGGGCAAGCTGGGAGATCGCCTGCCTGAACGAGGCCATTTGAAAGGGCGCGTTTGGGTTGGCACTGCGTTCTTTTGGGTGACGGTGTTCCTTTTTTTCTTCGGATTTTATTTTCAAATTCTTTGGCTCTCGATCGTTCTGTTCATCATGAGCGCATTTTCGCTGGGAGTGGTGAATCCTCCGCTGGACGCGGCGCGCCTGGACATCGTGCACCCGGTACTTTGGGGCCGCGCAGAATCCGTGCGAACCATTTTTCGCAATCTGGGCGAATCTCTGGCCCCGATCGGCTTCGGTTGGCTTGTTGGCATCCTGGGCAACGGTGCCACGGGCCTGCGCAACGGTTTCCTGATGATGTTGATCCCATTGGCAATCGCAGGGAGCCTGTCATTGATTACGATCAAAACATATCTTCCTGATGTAGCTGCGGCCACGGCTTATCGGGAAAAAACCATGAATCGGGAAAAGCAGCAAAACCAGTAATCCCACCTCACGATTTCCGGCTAGCATTCGGCTCGCGGGCGTCCAACATTTCACTATGACTACAATCATTGGACTGTCGGGGAGTCTGCGCTCCGGATCATTCAACACAGCCCTGGCGCGTGCGGCCGCCGGGCTCATGCCGGAAGGCGCGCAACTGCTGGTAAAAACCATCCACGGGATCCCGCTTTACGACGGCGACGTCGAGGCGTCCACCGGCATCCCTGCAACGGTGATCGAGTTGGGCGAGGCTATTGCGAAGGCCGACGGTCTTCTGCTAGTGACTCCGGAATACAACAACTCCATTCCGGGCGCGTTCAAAAACACGATTGATTGGCTCTCGCGCATTGAGGAAGGTCCACGGCCCATTTTCACCGGCAAACCGGTAGCCCTCACCGGTGCATCGCCCGGACCATTTGGCACACTGCTCTCACAGACTGCCTGGCTGCAGGTCTTGCGTACTTTGGAAACTCGGCCATGGTTCGGAGGACGTTTGCTCGTCTCCCGGGCGGCAGCCATGTTCAATTCTTCTGGTGAACTCACTGATGAAGGGATACGGAAAAAGTTGCAGGAATTTCTTGCAGGCTTCGTCGCCTTCGTTCAATCGCAGGACTAATAATTCACGCGATAAAACGCCCGGCTGGATTTGTTGGTCACCGACAGGATTGAATTGGTCGCGTTGGCGGTGAATGCCAGGTTCGTGGTCCACGTTGTTAGATTTGTGCTGCTCTCAATCGCGTACGGCAAGCCGGGGTACAGATGGTTGACGGTCAGATTGAAATTTGTGCCGTTGCGGGCAAGATTCATCTGCACACCCACGCATGCATATGCCGTCGCACCAATCAGGGCATGAAATTTGGTTGTCGGGTGGACGACATCCCAAAAAACATAGTTCGCTCCCGGGCCGTTAAAACTTTTGTCGGCCAGGTTCGAGTCTTCCAATGCGCCATTGGTGGTGACCGTAAAGCCATAGGCCGCAGGCGCGTTCAAGACGTTGGCGAAAAGGGTATTGAAGTCCACCAAATAAACACGCAGCCCCGCATTCTTTTGCTCGGCATTGGTCATAGCGGACTGGAGCAGCGTGTTGAACAACGCCACTTTCGTATCCACGATGTGCGAAACGCCGGGGGAAAAGCGTTCGCCTCGGGTGTTTGTCCCAAATTCGGGAGAGCACCGACGATCACTTCTCGCGCGCCGTTGGTATAGAGCGAGGTGACGGTTAGCATTATATTGGAAACTGAATTGGTAACCAGGATGTCCCAGCCGGCGTCATTTTCGCCCAGGGATTCCACGTTATCCAAAAAATCGTTCCCGCCCGAAAGCACGCTGAACAACGCCGTATGCAGCGAGGGCGACGCCGGGACGTTGGTTATCTGCGATAGCAAATCGGAGGTAATGCTTCCGGCGACCGCCCAGTTGTTGGACGCATTGTAAGTTATCCCGAGGTCAGCGGACAAATACTCCACCCAGAGCGGACCATTGCTCCACCGGCCATTGTAATACGAACCAGCCGGTGTCGCCGGGCTGCGGCCAGTGTCAGAGAGACTGTCGCCAAAGGCATAATAGGCCGAGAACGTGGAGGCATGGCAGGCCGCAAAACTGAGCGCTAAAAAAACTGCTGAGAAAATCAAGGACAGCAGCGCGAGAGATATTCGCTTCATGATGATTCCGATTGTAATGGGTTAATCCAATGTCTGAAATCTTACTTATAATACAGTAACACCAGAAAAAGAACAATGACGCGGACAACATTGAGCATGTGAAGTTTAAAAGCCATTCACGCTCACAACATCCACTACAACGTTGGGTATCAGCGACTTAAACCGCAACAAACCCACAACAGGGTCGCAACAACCCGCAACATTTTCCTTTCCGCTTTTCGGATTTAGCGGCCATATCACTGGGTCCGATCCTGAGAGAGCGGGCTTTCGCCCACCCTCTCATTGGTTCACCTCATTCAGGAACAATTTCCACTCGGCGAGACCGTGAGGGTTTCGGAGGTGGGCCGTTACCGGCATTTCTTTCGGCGCGCGTGGCACAGCGAGCAACCGCAGGCCGGCCTCGTGCGGCAGGCGGTCGGCCTTGCGCTGGTTCACGTCCTTCGCGGACCAAACGAGGTTTTCCCACGTGTCCGCGCCGCCACGTGAGCGGGGCACGACGTGGTCCAGGCTGCCTTCATCCGGGCGCAGTTGGCGGCCAGTGTATTGGCAGCGGTTGCCGTCGCGCTCGCGAATGGAACGCGCGCACAGCTTCGGGCGCTTCTTCGGCACCTTGGCGAAGTTAACGGCCACAATGACGCTCGGCACGCGAATGATGCTGCGCGCCGTGCGCACAGCATTATCCTGCGGGCGAATCGGCAGCGTGATCCACTCGTCCCACTTGACGGGACGCAGAGCCTCGGCGCAGTCGTCGTCACCCAACTCAATGTCGAGCGCGGTTACGACGTTCGTCGCCATTTGACAAAAGGCCTCCTGCGGCGTGCGAATGTTGATCGCCTGCCAGTTGCGGTTAAGCACGAGCACGATTTTTTTGTTCAGAATTTCGGTCATAAATTTTGGCCCTTGCGGACGGCCACCAATGCAATGAGTCCGCCTACGCATCGGATGCTTCGGCACGGCAGCCCTTCGCCCGCACTTTTGCGGCGGGAGAAGACTGGTGTTTGTTCTTTGTTGAAGCGCCAAATTGGTTGCCTCGCTTGGATTTGCGCCAGGACCTTCGGCGTCAGAGGCCGACGCACTGCTGATTATGCAACGAGGCATTGAAGGCTGGTCGCCCGAGAAGGAATCGCACCTTCAACATCTCTTTGTAGGAGAGACATGATCCTCTTTCACCATCGGGCGGTTAAAATTTACGATTTACATTCTCTATTCTCTATCCTTCCTCTCCGCCAATTGAACTGGCTGCCGGGGCTGGAATCGCACCAGCATTCGCGCCTTTAAAGGGCGCTGTCCTACGATTAGACGACCCGGCATTGTTAAAGCGCGGATGGATTATCGAGATTGCCAGATCGCAAGGAGTGATTTGCCATCTTCAATCCTCGATTCTCCATCCACGCGAGGGCTGGTGGCCTGCCAGGGTAACGCGCCCCTGTTCTGCGAATTAAAAGTTCGCTGCATCACTTTAATGCTTGCAGGCCTTGTTGAAATTGGTACCCGCCGGTGCTTGCGCCCGGCCACCATTACGGCGCCAGGTGGCCGCCTGCAAAGGCTTTGGCTACACGAGCATTCTTAAACGATTATGAACGGTGGAGAATGAAGGATGGAGAATGGCGTGGCCAGATTTGCCATCTTCCATCTTCTATCCTCTATCTTCGTCGGAAAAAATGGTCGGCGTGCCGGGTAACGCTCCCGGACTCGGCACTGATCTAGTGCGATTCCGTTTATAAAACGGACGGTTCTCTTTGAACTACACGCCGGTTTGGGAACAAATGAGGAAATTTTCCCCCGGTACTGGACGGGCTGGGGATATGCGACCATGGATAATCAAGCCGCGAAATGAGTCAGAGCGCGCTCACGCGACGCTGCTACGCAATATGGATTGCCTGGCCGAGGGCTTGGCGAAGAAAGCTGGCCTGCCATCCGTAGCTCTGAGCAGGAGCGTGACAACCCTCCTTCGCCCTGAGTCACTATCTTTGGCTCAGAGCGAAGGATGGCGGAATGTCGTGGACTTGCACCACTTGCCATAAGGCACGCACTCGTTAGCACCGAGGCCCGGTTCGCTTGTCCGGTTGGCATTCCAAAATGGTCGGCGTGAGAGGAATTGCACCTCCAAGGTTCACGGTTTCTGAGACCGGCCTCTCTGCTATTCGAGGCAAGCCACACGCCGCTCAATCGGAAATCGTAAATCTGAAATCGAAAATAAAATGGCACTCCCGGCAGGGTTCCCACCTGCAACCGCGACGTTCGAAGCGTCGCACTCTAATAATTTGAGCTACGGGAGCGCTAAAAATGGTTGCCGAGCCGAAGCTCATCGTGACGGACGCGATGCCCGTCTTCGCCTTGCTACGTCGCGAGCGAAGGCTGGTGGGCCGCCTCGGATTTGCACCGAGTTCTCACCGGTTAAGAGCCGGGACTTCACTATCAAAGTTTGCAACCCTGGTAAATTCACGACGCGAAGGCGGAGTTGAACCGCCGCAATCAGGTCTGTGAACATTCTGATCGGCACCGGTTTTCGCGTCGCAAAAAATCACCAAGCAATAAAACGGTCGCTTTCCTTCCGCGTGCATTTGCGATAAAAATCGCCGGGCACCCTACTCATGCCGACCCTCTTACTGACACCGCGCCAAACTGAGGACGCCCAGGAAATGTGGCGCGCTGGCGTCCATCTTGGCTGGCGGGTTCACCGCGTACATGACTGGAAGGTTCCGGAGGTGGATGCCGCAGACGTTGCGGTTTACGCAGAACCGCTATTAGCAACACACCTTGCTCAGACGATTGGCCTCGAGCTTCTCAGTCCCACGGACGATTGGCTCCCATCAATTTCGGAACGCTGGCGAAAAAGATCGGTTCGACTGGCTACGATCAAAGAAGCTCGCGACTGTCAAAGCCCTCAGTTTATCAAATCCGCGGGGGGCAAGGAGTTCGATGCCCGCATTTATGATTCGGGCAAGGATTTGCCGCGTGGCCAAATGATTGATGATTCGCTCCCGGTTCTTATTCAAGAAATCGTCCGATGGGACGTGGAATATCGGTGTTTTGTCTCCGACAGGTCGGTTAAAACTGCTTCCTCCTATTAGCGCGATGGCGCGGAGCCGCGCGATACAAATGGAGCCTGGTCCACTGACGAATTGTCCGAAGCGGTAGAATTTTGCAATGCATTCCTTGCTGATCAGAATGCAAATGTGCTGGATGCCTGTGTCATCGATGTTGGAATCATTCACGGTAGAGGCTGGGCGGTCATTGAATGCAACGCCGCCTGGTCCTCTGGAGTCTATGGCTGCGATGGTGCGGCAATCTTGCCGGTACTCCAGCACGCCTGCAGGCCAAAACGATAACTCTTAGCCGCGAAAGAACCCAAAGAGCACAAAGAGAATAGAATTATTCTGCGTTCTTTGCGTTCTTTTGCGGCAATGAATAGTTTGGGCGGCGCGGGAGCGAGCGGGAGCTCTGCCCTCCCAGATCATTGGTCGAGCATCGGGGTATCGCGCCCCGTATTTCGGTTTGGAAGACCGACGTGTATCTCTCAACACTTATGCTCGAAGAAATGACTGGAATCCCGTGTGGGAATTACACCCGCCTCTGCGGTTTTGCAAACCGCCGCCTGAGCTACTCGGCCAACGGGATTTGAAATTCAAATACGGGCGGAGATAATTGCCTCCGCCCGCGCCGTATGGCCACTACCGTGGCTTCCTTGAACCCTCCGTCGCTAAAGCTACGGAGGCATTGCTTAACCGCTGCGGACAAAGTCCGCTAACGATCACTCACGGAAAAAGTAGTGTCGGTTGCTGCCGTCAAATCGACCGGAAAGCAGGCAGCAATTCTTGAAAGCTGCGACTGGAACCACAAGGACAGGGGTCATTGCGGCCGAGCTTCTCTTGAAGCTCCTTGTTTCCGTGCACGATTCGCCGTCCGCGTTTCACCCTGGTTTCAGACGGGAAACCTTTGCGACGTTTGCTGGTGATTTCGAAAAAACGGTCCGTCATGATTGAGTGATTGGTTTGCCATACTGCCTCCGTGGTTGATGGTTTTCGTTAATTAAGTGCGGGCAAAGGGTGATTTGTAGAAAGTCCGGAGCGCGACGAATGAGGAAGGAAGGAACAGAGGAATCGGATAGTTCCTGGTTTCCTGTTTTCCTCATTAACTTTCTGCAACGGCCCATCGAAAATGACTCGATGGACAAAAAGTGCTGTGGCTTAGAAACCGGAGGCAGGCCTCGAACCTGCGCCTTCCGGACTTGCATCCGGACGCTCTGTCGCCGTTGAGCTACTCCGCGATTGGCTTCGTTTGTTTGAGCGATAATCCCCAACGAGCGGCCCATCGAAATTCATTTCATGTCATTTCACCCTTTTGCGGGTGACGTCCGTGAATATCTCGGACGTGGTTTGGCGACTGACGGCTCCTGCCTGCGCAGTCCGGATGCGCCTATCAAGTAATTTTTCCAATTCCCGCATGGCGTTGTCATCTGCTTCATCAGCGATGAGCGTCCGTTCGAGCACAAAGTCTTTGATCGACTTTCCACGAAGCGCAGCCATAGCCTTTAGCTTTTTGTGTTCGTCGTCTGTGACGTCAATTGAGATTCTACTCATACGATCTTCAGCTGAACCAATTATAAGCCATTCCCACATTTTTGCAATATGAACAAATGTGGGCCATGATGGCCGGAGCGACTGGATTTGCAACGGCGGCCCGCGATCGAAGATGGAGAATAGAATATAAAGATGGCGCTTCGCGATTTTCCATCTTCCATCTTCGATTCTCATTGCTAATTGGTCAGGGCGACGGGATTCGCACCCACACAGTCCGCGTCACAGGCGGAGATGCTAACTATTACATCACGACCCTGATTTGAAATGGCCTGCCGGGTCGTAGCCGACAGGCGAAGGCTGGATCCCCTGGTCGGACTCGCACCGACGAATAGCGGTTTACGAAACCGCTCCTGTAGCTGCTGAGGCACAGGGGCCTGAAATTTACGATTGGCAATCCGAAACTGGCGCTCTCACGTGGATTTGCACCACGAAGTTCCGCCTTCGCAGAGCGGCGTGCAGAGACTAATTACACCTTGTGAGCGTTCCTATTTACGAGTGGCAGCGCCACCTGCATTTTGATTTACGATTTACGCGGTTGATCTTGAATTCGCGGTAACCTCGTAAATCGTAAATCGTAAATGGAATGGTATCCGTGGCCGGACTTGCACCGGCTAAGGCCAACTTGAAGGGCTGGGCGCTCGATCTGCTTTGCATTCACGGACTACTTGCGGAAGATTTGCGTTCTTCAGTCAATGGTCCCCGAGGCCGGTATCGCACCAGCGTCTCCTCGGCTTCAGCGAGGCGCTAATCTATCTCAGCTACTCAGGGGTGCTTGCGCACGGCCACCATTGCGGACCGCCACCATTGCGCGCGGCCCCCAATTGGGGATGGCGAAAGATAGCCCGCCATCCGTCGTGCCCGCCGTAGCCTCCGGGCGAAGGCGGGAGCCTCGGCGAAGGATGGCCCGCCATCCGTAGCCTTGGCGAAGGATGGTCGTCCCGCGCGGTAACGCTCCGCGGTCCTCCGGTTATCGGCCGGGCGCTCTGCTTTTGAGCTACAGGACGCGAACATGGAATCGAATCACCTGGATTCAATGTGATTCGCGTTCATCCATTTTGATCCGTGGTTTCAATCCGAAACCGACCGGCCGAAACGAGAAGCTCAGTTTCACCGGGCGAATCCGAATGACACGTTTAGGTTTGTAGCTCTTGCGAAAGAGCAATTGGCTTTGGTAACGCATGACAGGTTTCATGGAATTTCCTTTGGTTAGTGGTTTTAATTTTTTTTAAATTGGCTGCTCAGGCCGGAATCGCACCAGCACATTCCGGGTAGACTACTATTATCCGACTGAGCAGTGAAATTGGCGCTCCCGATGGGACTTGCACCCATACTCTTCCCGCAGACAACGGGTTGCTTTTCTATTCAGCTACGAGAGCGAAATGGTTTGTCGAGCCGCAGAAGGATGGTGGGAAGCGCTGGTAACGCTCCAGCTCGTCGCTTCCGGCTTCGTTTGTGACACCCGATTTACAGTCGGGCAGCCGGATCGCTTCCCTTGAAAAGTGGCTTGCTGAGCCGAAGCTTCAGGCAATTCCGTGTGAAAAGCCCGCCTTCGCTGCGCTACGGCCCGGCAGAAGGATGGCCTGCCATCCGTAGCTCTGAGCCGACCAAAAGCGCCCTTTTCGCGCACGGGCCCGCGGAGGAGCACATCGTTCGCCTTGCCTCGACTGGCCGGCGGCTCAGAGCGAAGGATGGTAGCGGGAGTGGGAGTCACACCCACCTGAAGAAGTTTATGAGGCTTCTCTCTGTGCATTGGTCGAGTTTCCCGCAATACGGTACGAAATGGTGGAATCGGCGGGTAACGCTCCCGCATCAACTTGCTTGCAAGGCAAGTGCATTGCTTGTCTGCCACGACCCCTGGAAGAATTTACGATTTACGATTGGCACGCCGCCCTGGTGCTGCCCCAGGCAAGCTGAGTTTTGGAGACTCTGCTGCACGAGCTGGTGCGCGGCATGTGAACATTGGTTTGCCGAGTCGAGACTCCAGGCGATGTCGTGTGAATAGCCCGCCTTCGCTGCCACGGCGCGACATAAGACCAAGCGCGAAATTAAAAGGGCCAGGAACGTCATCGCGTTCCTGGTCCATGCCATTTCAACAAAGAACAAACACCTCTTGGTGACCTATTCGATCCCAACCCGCGGTTTCACGGCGGCTGTTTCGGTGTTTAGGGGCACACCTCCTCCGAAGCCCTTAATTTGTAAAATTGAGCTAAACCAAGCCGGCGCACTTTTCGGCAAGTTATAGATACACTCCACCGGTTGAGAGCCTCGGCTCTCTTGCGCCATTTTTAGTTTGTTACTACGCGACATCACCTGGATGTCTCTTCTTTCTTATTCACAGATTTTTTAACTTCATTCGTTTGATGTTATGCAGGAAAACAAAAAACCCTGCTTACCATTACGTAAGCAGGGTTAAATAAAGCCTAATCAACTCTTCACCTGCTTACGCCAAGTCTATCCAAATTCCCTTCGAGCTGCCGGCTAAAAGGAGCCGTGGATAGGCCCAGGCCAAACTCACAACCCGGGTTATACCGGCTATGGCGGGTCGCTTTCGCGACCGACATAATCGGCCAACTCGCGGTTGATATGTTTAAGCAAGTATTCATTGAACGTAGTTAGATTTAACACAATTGCAGTTACAGTCAATATCTTTTTTGAAGAATATTGAATTATTTTAGTAACAACGCATCAGGATTTGTTGATTTAAAACCTTACAAAATTACTCTTCGTCCTTCACTCCCTGCATCCGTTTAGTCGGACACCCCGCTCGCAGCCAACCGTTCACGAACGGATCCAGATCGCCGTCCATCACGCCCTGGACATTGCTGGTTTCCACGCCAGTCCGCAAATCTTTGACCATCCGATACGGTTGAAAGACGTAACTGCGAATCTGGTTGCCCCACGAAATACTTCCTTTCTCGCCGTAAAAACGTTCCATCTCGGCCTTTTGGGCATCGACACGCTGCGCGTAAATTCGCGATAGCAACAGACGCATGGCCGTGGCGCGATTTTGATGTTGCGAACGTTGCGTCTGCGAAGCGACGACCAGCCCGGTGGGAATGTGCGTAATGCGCACGGCCGTTTCCACCTTGTTCACGTTCTGTCCGCCCTTGCCGCCAGACCGGAATGTATCAACCTGAAATTCGTTCGGAGGAATGACAATGTCCGAATCCTCTTCCTCGATTTCAGCAATCACATCGATGCTGGCGAAACTGGTATGACGCCGTTTGTTCGAGTCAAATGGCGAAATACGGACCAGCCGATGCACACCGCGTTCGGCTTTGGTGAAGCCGTAAGCATTTTCGCCCTGCAAGAGCATCGTCACGCTTTTGAGGCCCGCACCTTCGCCCGGCAGCGCGTCGGTCACTTCCACCTGCCAGCCGCGCGATTCGGCCCAGCGCGTGTACATCCGCGAAAGCATTTCCGCCCAGTCCTGCGCTTCGGTGCCGCCGGCGCCGGCATTGATGCTCAGGATGCAATTCTTTGAATCATGCGGGCCGTTCAGGAACACTTTCAGCTCAAGCGCATCGAGGCTTGCAAGAAGTTTGGTGACGTCCCTTTCGAGTTCGGACTGCAATTGCAATTGGGCCGCTTCAGGCTCGCCCTCGCCCAGTTCCACCAAGTCGCGAAAGTCCGCGAGCTGCTTTTCCGCTCCCAACAACGGCTCGATTTTGTTGCGGAGTGAATTGGACTCGTCGATGATTTGCTGCGCCCGCTCGCGATTATTCCAGAAGGTCTCTCCCGCCATCAAGGTGTTCAGCTCCGCGGCCCGCTGTTGCGTTGCGGCAACGTCAAAGAAACCTCCGCAAGTGCGAAAGTTTGTCAGCCGCGGTCTTTAACTGAACTGAAATGGTCTCGAACATCCAAAGAAGATATATTTAAAAAGGAAAAAGGAAAAAGGAAAAGTGGCCGCCAACCAAAGTTTGACATCCGCCGGAAACCAACGAAGGTTCAATGCTATAACGGAGGATCAAAATTATGATAGCGACCGAGACCGACAATCTTCGCGACATAAAACTACCGCTTCACAACGGGTCCGGCGCGATCCCGGCGCTCGGTTTTGGAACGCTAATCCCCGACCCGATCGCAACCAGGAACGCGACTAAAGCGGCGCTCGAGGCAGGATTTCGCGCGCTCGATACCGCGGAACGTTATCGAACCGAAAAAGAAGTCGGCGAAGCGATGCAAGAAGTGTTTAAGGCCGGGACGATCAAGCGGGAGGACGTGTTTGTCGCCACCAAGCTCTGGAACACCAACCATCGCCCGGAGCGCGTCAAACCGGCTTTCGAGGCAAGCCTCAAGAAACTCCAACTCGACTATCTCGACCTTTATCTCATCCACACCCCATTCGCGTTCCAACCCGGAGATGACCAGGACCCGAGGGATGCGAACGGCAATGTGATCTATGATCGAGAGGTAACGCTGCTGGATACCTGGACGGCAGTCGAGGAACTGGTAAAGGAGGGCAAGTGCAAAGCGATTGGATTATCTGACATAGACATGACGGGGCTGAAGGAAGTCTGTGATGCTGCCGCCATCAAACCAGCCGTTGTTCACGTCGAATCCCATCCCTATCTTCCGGAATGGGAACTTTTAGAATTCTGCCAAAAGAACGGTATCGTGTTTCAAGCTTTCGCCGCCCTGGGTCACAGCAGCGAGCCCAGCCTGCTGGCGGACCCTGTCATCACCGCTATCGCCAACTGGCTTGGAAAAACTCCGGCGCAGGTCGTGCTCGCGTGGGCCATCCAACGCGGGACAGCTCTCCTCACGACCACAAAAAACCCCGATCGAATCAAGGAAAACCTGGACATCTCCGCACTCCCCGAAGACGCCATGCGCGAGATCAACGAAGGAATCAAGTTGCGGATGAGATTCAATTCCGTCGTAGCCACCGGAGTTCCCGGCTTCATTCCTAGAGAAAAGTGAAATTCAATACATAACTGATTGGTCGAATGGTGTGTCGCGTTCCCCATTTTGTAAATGGAAAATGCCGACAAGGAAAAGGACAGACCCGCAGCGTCACCGAATCGTGGCTCTGCCTTGAGTTTATGGATGGTTTGAGTTATACATCGATTGTCGAGCCAGCGGGTCCGATCAATACTATGGCAGTAACCACAATAAGCATACAGCGATCGAAAGAGTTGCGCGGTTGGCGCTATGACATTGCCGTCGCTGATGAGCGCTTTCTTGTCAGGGTTTACGACGAGTTGCCGAAACGAGCCATTGTTGTCGAGCCCACAACCGCACGCCAATCAGCCGTGGCGGTGCAGCTAATCCGATTTTTGTTAGGTCAGGACCATACAGAAGTTCAATTTTATTTCGGACCTGAGGGGCTATACCGCACAGTTGACCCACAGACGCTCGAGTTTATATGACTCGGTGACCTGACATGCGAAAATTCCTCCACAATTTTTTCTCAAATCCCGCGTGGGACAACCAGGGCAAATTTGCCTGGCTACTCAATCGTGAGGCCAGCCCGGATGCTTGCGCCATTGACGGCGTGCCGCCGGAGATCGTTGACGCGGCATTGCATTTGTTTTGCCATGCTTTTGATATCCCAGACGCTCAGCGATTTTGTTTACGTCCTTCGGACCGTGTACAAGATATTTACCTCGCGATGGTCAACGGATTGCACGATGATTTGGAGTATGAACGGCTGGCAATGAACATCGATAAATTGATCGCTCGCAAGGTGAGCCAGCAGAAAATCCAAAATTTTATCACGGTCGAAGACGTAATACGATTTGTGTTTAAAAACATTGGAGCCGGACACGCGACCGGAAAATAAAGAAGATACGGAGTAAGCGTTCGTTTCAACGGTTCAACGATTCAACGCTTTCCATCAATTCCATTTTCCCTTTTAATTGTCTCAGGTGAATCAAAAATTCCGAACGCTCCTGATTCTCGGCCGCGTCTCCAATCTGCCAACAGTTTGGTCGAACTGTCTGGCCGGCTGGTGGCTTTCCTCTTTTACGAGATATGGACAGTTCGTCCCGGACCGCAGCTATTACTGGAAATTGCCTCTGCTGCTGCTCGGCACATCGGCCCTCTACACCGGCGGAATGTTTCTCAACGATGCCTTCGACGTTGACTTCGACCGGCAACGGCGCTCTGCACGCCCCATCCCCAGCGGGGCGATTGCCGAAGACTGGGTGTGGGCTTATGGCTGGATATGGATTGCGCTCGGGGTCCTGCTTTTGATTTTTTGCGGGATGTGGACCGGTGCGCTCGCCGTCGTATTAGCCATTTGCATCGTCCTTTATGACGCCACGCACAAAGTCATTACCGCGTCTCCGTGGCTGATGGGTCTGTGCCGGTTTTGGGTCTATGTCATCGCGGCCACGATCGGGCAAGGCGAATACAATGGACGGGCCATTTGGTGCGGCGCAGCCCTGGCTTTTTACATTGTGGGTTTGAGCTACGTCGCCCGGCGCGAATCCGGGCCGTCCGGGCGCAGCCTTGTTTCATATTGGCCGCTGATTCTTTTGGCCGCTCCGATCCTGATGGCCATGCTGATGAACGCAAATGGCTCCCGCAAACCCGCCATTTATCTGTCCGTCGTATTGATTTGCTGGATCATTCGGTCCGTGCGCACAGTGTTTTTCGGCGGCGAAGGCATCGTCGTTCGCATTGTCTCGAACCTGCTGGCGGGCATCGTTTTTGTGGACTGGCTTGCCGTCGCACCGCAATCTTCATTAGCCTTGGGCATCATATTCGCCCTGCTGTTCGTTTTAACGTTGTTGGCCCAACGCATCATTCCAGCCACTTGATTCATTTGGTCCTGAGTCCCCGAGTCCACAGTCTACAGTCCGGAATCGCAGGTCGGACGATGGCATCGACTGTGGACTGTAGACTCGGGACTATAGATTAACAATCGCTTGCCATTCCTCCATTTTCCAATAAACTCGACTCGATACATCGTATATGCAAGTGTCCAAAAAGACAGATTATGCGTTGCGAGCGTTGTTTACGCTGGTCGAGCATTATAATGGCACGCCAATACCCATCCGCGAATTGGCCCGGCGCAACGACATTCCCAAACGCTTTCTTGAGCAGATCATGCTCGCGCTCAAAGCCAAGGGATGGGTCGAGAGCCTGGCCGGAATGCGCGGTGGCTACGTGCTGGCGCGAAATCCTTCCAAAATCACCATGGGCGAAGTCGTGCGCCACTTTGACGGCATTTTAGCGCCGATTGCCTGTGTCTCCACGTCCGGCTATAAACGATGCTCCCAGGAACCGGTTTGCCGCTTTCGACGCGTTTTCTTCGATATCAGAAACTACGTGACCGACGTGATGGACCGGTCCACGCTCGCTGAAGTTGCCAAAGGCGCCCCCGTCTCAAAACAAGAGGTTTGGACGGGATTTGCTGAAGGAGAAGGAATCTAAAAATATTTCCAAAAACGTTTGACATCGAGGACAACCGGACTAAAATACTACCATATTAGTCGTTATTTAAACCGACACAAAAATAGATGCCATGACAGCCATTGAACATGCGGTCTACCCGGCCAAACCGGCGTCCGGCCAAAGCCGGCGTTCATTGGCCGATTTTTTCGCGCCCCTGGAGAAAATCGCGGCCCAATCCCCAAACCTCGTCGCCCATCACGATGCGCGTTTCAGCTCCGGCCGGGATACCTACGAACTCACCCGCTACCTATACATCGGGCCCGAAGGCGGCGATACACCGATTCATATTGGAATTTTTGCCGGCGTCCATGGCGACGAACCCGAAGGATCACACGCCCTGGTCCAGTTCATCAAGCTGCTGGAGGATCACTCCGATCTGGCCCGGGGTTATTGCCTGTCATTCTACCCGATTTGTAATCCGACCGGTTTTGAGGACGGCACGCGATTTTCACGCAGCGGCAAGGACCTGAATCGCGAATTTTGGAAAAATTCCAGCGAGCCCGAAGTGCGGCTGCTCCAGAGCGAGCTCGTTTCCCGGTCGTTTCAGGGAATCATTTCATTACACACTGACGACACCAGTTTTGGATTCTACGGCTACGCGCGAGGCGCCACGCTGACCAAACACCTCCTCAAACCGGCCCTGGATTCCGTGGAAAAAATCCTCGCGCGCGACACCCGTCCGGTCATTGATGGATTTCGCGCGCGCGATGGCATCATTTATGACGCTTACGAAGGCATGTTGAGCTTTCCGCCGCCGAGAGTGCGCCCGCGTCCGTTTGAAATCATCCTGGAAACAGCCACGGAACCGCCCACCTACTTAAAGGAAGCGGCGTTTATCGCGGCGCTGCAGACGATTCTGAGCGAATACCGCAAATTCATCGCTTACGCGCCGAATCTGTAGTTGGACAAATTTATGGCAGATCTCTATCTTCGCATCGCCAAAACCAGCGTCACCGCACGCTCATTATTGGAATGTCGTGTCTCAACGCGGCCGTCGCGCAGAACGAATGTGAACGCGGGGAGCGCCCCGGTTGTCCATATGCTTGGGTTTGGTTGCACAGGTTTCGGTACGGGCGACAAGCCTGCGAGGCTGGCAAACGATAAGAATTTGCCAACAAACGTTGAACTACGGTTGGATGTTGGCACAGGGCCGCATGGTGCGATCTCGCGCCGGCGGCCCTGCTTATTCTTGGCAGGCAAATCCGATTTAGTGGCGCAGGCATCTTGCCTGCGAGGCCCCACTACCGCGTCCAAACGTTGGAGGCCGAAGCTTTCCATGAACCGCGTCCGGAGCGCGGCTGTGTCCCGCCCAGGGACCAGCCGCAGCAGCTTCGCACGCCAAAGAGCCATACCCAATCACCCATCCTCCTGCTCACAACATGCTGCGGCTGATTTCCGACACAGCCGCCCCTCCGTGTTCCAACGCATTCGAAAAACTCAAAAGAGACTGACCTGTCGGGCCTCGCTCTGAAATCTTGATAACCAACCCCCTATCTTATATTTTATTCGTTCATTTATGGAAGAAGCTTCAGTCAAATTGAGCCGCAACGAAGAACTCAAGACCGCGAACCCAACCCTCGCGGGCGGGATCGCCGCAACTCTGGACGACGCGGCCGCCGATCATTTCACGCAGGACGACTACGAATTTTTGAAATTTCACGGCGTCTATCAGCAGGACGACCGCGATCTGCGCAAGACCGCCAAGAAATACATTATGATGGTGCGAAGCGCCATTCCCGGCGGCGTGCTCACAGCCAAACAATGGGTAGCCATGGACGACATGGCCGGCCGATATGGAAACAACACTCTCCGTATCACAACGCGCCAGACCATCCAATTCCACGGCATTGTAAAATCGAACCTGCGCGCGTTGATGAAGGGCTTGAACGATGAACTCGTTTCAACGATTGCCGCCTGCGGCGACGTCAAACGCAATGTCATGGCCCCGCCTACCCCGGCCTATACCCTCGTCCGGTCCAAGGTGCTCGCAGATTGCTATCGCGTCACTGAAGAACTCAAGCCCCGCACACGCGCGTATCATTCGATCTGGGTTGACGGCGTGCAACTGAACCTCGAAGACGACGCAAACAAGAATTTCGTGGACCCGCTCTACGGCAAAACATACCTGCCGCGGAAATTCAAAGTGGCGTTCGCCATCCCGCCTGTCAACGACATGGACCTTTTCACCAACTGCGTAGGTTTCATCGCCATCGTCGAAAATCAGGAGCTGATCGGCTACAACCTTGTGATGGGCGGCGGCCTGGGCCGCAGCCACGGCAATGCCCAAACCTATCCACGCCTGGGCGACGTCATCGGATTTCTCACACCGGACCAGGTCGTGAACGTAGCCAAAGCCACCCTCACCATCCATCGTGATTTTGGCGATCGAACCGATCGCAAACACGCGCGCCTCAAATACATCATCGCCGAGCGCGGCGTGGATTGGGCGAGGGCGGAAGTGGAAAAGCGCGCGGGCATCCGGTTGGAGCCGGCCCGGCCCTATCGTTTTACCAGCACCGGCGACCTCTACGGCTGGCGCCAGGCCGTGGACGCCAAATGGTTCCTGACTCTCTTTGTGGAAACCGGCCGCGTAAAAGACGTCGAAGGCCGCCGGATGAAAACCGCGTTGCGCCTGGTGGCCGAAAGATTTTCGGACATCGAGTTTCGCCTTTCGGCAAACCAGAACGTTATCCTGGCCAACATTGGTGAAGATGACCGTGACGCCATCAACGAGCTTTTGGTGGAGCACGGCGTCAAAACCGATCATCGCCAAACCACGCCCATGCACGCTGCGTCCATGGCGTGCCCCGCCCTGCCCACGTGCGGGCTGGCCCTGGCCGAGTCCGAGCGCATGCTCCCCGGCCTCGTGGATCGCATCGAAAAACTTTGCGAAGCTGTGGGCATGGTGAACGAGGAAATTATCATTCGTTCCACCGGTTGCCCAAACGGTTGCGCGCGTCCGTACGTCGCGGAACTCGCGTTTGTGGGCAAAGCGCCCGGACGTTACCAAATCTGGCTCGGTGGCGATCTCGCCGGCACCCGGATGGCGCGGCAGTGGAAAGAAACGGTCAAAGACGCCGATATCGAAACTGAACTTCGCCCTATCCTGACCCGCTACGTGAATGAACGATTCAACCGCGAAAGCTTCGGCGATTGGTGCGACCGCGTCCTGCTGAACGAGCCCGTTTCAGGTTTTTCAATCTGATTCGGAATCATTCTCACCTGCCCTCCGTCCTGTCCGCCGAAGCTTTTCCAGCGAAGGTGGAAGCTTCTGAGCGAAGGAGGTCGTCATCGTCATCGTCATTTGCCAAAATTCGTCGGATGTCTTTACATCACGCACGAATGACATAATACGTTGTTTATGTATGGCTTACATCGCTTTTGATCGGATATATTATCGATCGTGAAGATTGTGCCCGGCGGCGGATTTACTGGTTACGCTAGCCCCGGGCAAGCGCGACTTCGGGAACGCGCCGCCCGGGGTAACGACATCCTAAAATTTGCCGCTGACTGCGTAGCCGCGCGAAATCGCAAGTGGCGCTGCCACCGCGAATCTGATCTGCGGCCATTCCTGAATTTCAGCGCGAGGGTCAGAACAGTTTTGTGCAGCTCTACTGGCAACGCAATTGGAATTCACCGTCCAAAAGCGGTGATGGTTTTTTGCTGCCTTTCGTGCGATTTGAAATCCGTTCTTGAATTTTCCCACGATTTCCTTACCTTATGCCGCCGTAGTCATTAAAATTTTACTATTTATCACATGAGCAGAGGAAGAATGGGAATTTTGGTCGGCGGCGGTCCCGCGCCGGGTATCAATGGCGTTATCGCCGCAGCCACGATTGAAGGCATCAACAACGGATTTGAAGTCATCGGTTTCCGCGACGGATTTAAATGGCTGGCCCAGGGCGAAGCCCTCCAAAGCAAACCGCTCGCGATCCGCGACGTCACCGGAATCGCCCTGCGCGGCGGTTCCATCCTCGGCACCTCCCGCACCAATCCCACCAAGTCCGAGGAGGCCATGAAAAATCTCTTCCGGGTGTTCGATGAATTGGGCATTACCGCCCTGGTCACCATCGGCGGTGACGACACCGGTTTTTCAGCCAGCCACGTCGCGCGCCGCAGCAACGGCAAAATCCGCGTCGCTCATGTGCCCAAAACCATTGATAACGATTTGCCGCTTCCTGGTGCTACTCCCACATTCGGCTTTGAAACCGCGCGCCAATACGGTGTGCAAATCGTCCGCAACCTGGCCGAAGACGCGCGCACCACGTCACGCTGGTACATCATTATCAGCATGGGACGCGCGGCCGGTCACCTGGCCCTGGGCATCGCCAAGGCCGCTGCGGTCACCCTCTGCGTTATTCCCGAAGAATTCCATGGCCGGCAGGCCAGCGTGGATGAAGTGTGCGACATCATCATTGGCGCCATTATCAAGCGCCGCGCTGAAGGTCTTCATTACGGCGTTGTCGTCATGGCCGAGGGCCTGATCGAATCCATGGGCGAACAAGGCCTCATCAAGGCTGTGCCCGGCGGCCAGCTCGAGCGCTTCGGCAAAGTGATGCGCGATGATCACGGTCACCTCCGCCTTGGCGAAATCGAATTTGGACGCCTCATGAAAGAGCTGTTGACCAATCGGCTCGAAACGCTTGGCATCAAAATGACTTTCATCGACAAAGACCTCGGCTACGAACTCCGTTGTGCCGACCCCATCCCGTTCGACGCCGAATACACTCGCGATCTCGGTTACGGCGCGGTCAAATTCCTGCTCTCGCCCGAATCCGAAAAATACGGCGCTATCATCAGCTTCGTAGACGGCAAAATGATTCCGTTGCCGTTCGAGAAAATGCTCGACCCCAAAACCGGACGCATGCAAAACCGCAAGGTCAATGTCGCCGGCGAAGCCTACGAATGCGCCTGCGCCTACATGATCCGGCTGGAGCGCGACGATTTCGAAGACGAACGAAAACTCGGCAAACTCGCCGGTACTGTTTCCATGCAACCCGCGCAATTTCGCTCGCGTTTCGGCTATCTGGTCGGGCTCAAATAATCCTTGGCGGTAGGGACATTGCACTGCGATGTCTCCGCCCCGCGTGCAGCGGGCGGAACCTGTGCTGTTGAACATCCTGCGCCACCGGGCTACAACCTATGACACATTTTTTGGGCCTACGGAATGCAACAAGGAAACGAGCGAAATTTCCTGAAAAACCGCGTTTTTATAGGGATTTTGAGCAACATTGCTACGGCAAAGGGAAATGAGCCGCGCGCGTGAGCAAGCGGTAATAAGAGCCAGCTCCCTCACGGTCCCGGCTCTGATACATCACCATGCAGCTAAACTTCAGGCAACTCGGCCAGGGCCGTCCGCTCGTCATGCTGCACGGCCTCTTCGGCTCCCTGGACAACTGGCTCGGCGTTGCTCCCAAACTGGCCGAAACCTTCAACGTCTTTCTCGTGGACATGCGCAACCACGGGCTCTCGCCCCATGACCCCGAAATGAATTATTCCGTCATGGCTGAGGACGTAGCCGAATTTTTCGACAGCCAAAAATTGGACCGCGCAAACATTCTCGGCCATTCCATGGGCGGCAAAGCCGCCATGCAATTCGCGCTCAACTTTCCAGGCCGCGTCGAAAAACTCGTCGTCGTCGATATCGCTCCGCGCGCGTTTCCGCCCGACCATAACAAAATGTTCAAGGCCCTGCTGGCCCTTGACCTGCCTCAGTTCCAATCACGGCGGCAAATGGAAGAAGTTCTGGCGCCGGACATACCCGATCTGGTCATACGCCAATTTTTGCTCAAAAATCTCAAGTCGCCCTCCTCAACTGCCTCTTCTCATTTCGAGTGGAGAATTCCGCTGGATCTCCTCTTTAAAAATTACCCAAACATTTGCGCGGCCATCCCGCCCCATGCCCCTTTCCCCGGACCGGCACTCTTTTTGCGCGGCGGAAAATCTCATTACCTCGCCGAAAACGCTCTGCCGCAACTCTGCGAATTATTTCCACAGGCCAAACTGGAAACGATTGAGCAAGCCGGCCACTGGGTCCACGCAGACGCGCGGGAGGAATTCCTTCAACGAACCTTAAGATTTTTGACAGAGGATTAAGAACAAGAAGAGCTGGGCGTGGTCAAAAGGAATTTATGCAAAAGCGTGTCGCATAAATTAGGGACATCCGTGTTAGCGGGCTTTTTGACCGAAAATCAAGTTGAGTGCACTTTTTTCAATTGCATTTGCAAAGGCAGGCTGTTGTCAGAAATCGCATAAAGGTGGTAAATTCCTTTTATCTAGCCCGAATAAAAACGTGAGAAACGGCGCAACTATGCAACGCTCGCACAAGGCCCACAACGGCTTCACTCTTATCGAACTCCTGGTCGTCATTGCCATTATCGCCATCTTGGCGGCAATGCTGCTGCCGGCCCTGCGCGCGGCCCAAAACCGCGCTTTGCGGAGCGCTTGCATCAATAACCTCCGGCAGCTCGGCGTCGGGGTTAATATCTATTCTACCGACAATTTGGATTACATGCCTCCACTAAAATATTTGGATGCAAACTGCGAGGATTATCCGTACCTTATGTTCGAGTACGCGCCGCAAAACGTAAGTCCTCCCACGTTTACCGACGGTCCTTATAACCTCGGGATTGTTTGGGCGAACGACCACTCCTTGAAGGGCGAACTTTTCTATTGCCCTGCCAAGACCGCAGCTAACAATGACTTCACCTACGCCTATTATTCCAGCAACCTCGCTCCTTGGCCTTGCGGAAGAAATCCGGCCACTGCCAAGGACTCAAATCCAAGCTGGGTACGCGCCGGATTTAGTTATTATCCACAATCCAAGAAGACTGACCAGGAGTTCACTGGCGTGGGTTTAAAAACCATTCCTATCTGGCCCGTTCCCACGACGGGGCCAGATCCCTATAAAACCTGGAAGTGTGTTCCGCTCTTTAAGATTACCCAGGTTGACCTTACCAAGAGCATGATCGTGGATCTGATTGACGGACACCTTCAGGATTTGGCCCACAAAGATGGCAATACCCCTCTGGGACTGGACGCAGCATTTGCTGACGGCCATGTGAATTGGCAGGGAATCAAAGCCAACCCTGCAGCTTTCAACAGTACGGAGTGGACCTTAATAGGCCCACCCCAGGATGCTAACGGAAATAATACATCTTCGCCTAGTGGCGTAGATCTCAGGTATATTATGTCGTTGTGGCAGCAGTAACAGCGGATCTTTTTTGTTCAGGTAAATCTCCCGAAAATAACTGCAGTTTTTAAACCGTAATCTTAACCAAAAATCACCATGAAAAAACACATCAGGCTTTTGTTTGGAATGTTGTCTGCCATCGCCGCGCCGATGCTATGCAGCGCCCAAATAACCCCAACCAATTTTTTCGGTGATACTTTCAACGGCGGCAGCACGATTAATTCATCAACACCAGTCCCGCCTGGAACCAATTTCACCAGTTATGAGGAAATTTCGGGCAAGTCCTTTAGCCCGACTCCCACCGTGAACCCAAATGATTTGCAATTTGGAATCGCGGCGACGACCAGCGGCGCGGATCAAATTCAGGCACTTTTTACCACCAACGCGGTGAACCTGGTCGCGCCAGGAACCGATTTCGTGCAGTTGGTCATCGTTTTTACAAACACGTCGGGTGGCCTGCTTACAGCCGGGCAAGGTTATCTTGGCATTGGGTTATACAATAGCGGCAGCGCCACAAATTATCCTGTCCCAGGTGGTCTCAACGGAACTGAAACCTCCTCAGCGACCACGGCTATCGGCGAAAACGCGGCAACCTGGCAGGGCTATTTTGCCCAGGTTGCTTATAGCGGATCTACTTCGGCGATCCTCACAAGACCGGCACAAAACGGCCCGAACAATAATAACCAGGACCTTTTGACGACCGGCAGCGGAACCTATAGCTTCGCCCACAATACGGGTACGGATGTCGGATCCACGCTCACGTCGTCGCTAATTCTGGCTTCAAACGCGGTTTATACGGAAGTCTTCGAAATCTGGTTGAACGACCAGGGAAGCGAGGCCATAACCAATTTCCTTTATGCCGGTTCCAGCATCAGCGGTACTCCTTTGAGCCAATTTGGCGGCGTTGCCACCAATACAACCTTTTTGACAGGGGCATTTAATGCCATTGGCTTTGGCTGGTATCAAAAGACCGGCGGTAACGCGAATAAAGTAGACATTTCTTCTATAACGGTTTCAGGTTTTAGCACGCCGGTCAATGGTCCGCCCGCGATTTCAACCCAGCCATCGCCTCTCGTCGTCGCCACCAATGGCTACGGCCAATTCGGCTTGGCGGCTCAGGGCTTCAACGTCACTTATCAATGGTATCGCAATAACACACTGCTCAACAATGGTGGTGACATCTCCGGAGCCACGACGCCCACGCTCATCGTTAGTCCGGCCCAAACGCCGGACGCGTTTTCAGGCGCCAATGGATATTACTGCCATATTACCGGAGCGGAGGGTTTTACTACCAATTCAGCCACCAACTCACTCACATTGGTGCCAGCCACCAATTTGACCTGGACCGCCTCCGGTTCCACGACGTGGGATGTGGATACTACGCCGGATTTTGCCGACCCAAATCATGTGGCCGCGGTATTCACCGGCGGCGACTCCGTGACTTTCGATGACACGGCGCAAAACGAGGTCGTGAACCTATCCGGAAATCTCGGACCGTCTTTGATGACAGTGACCACAGGGCAGGCTTACACGTTCGACGGCAGCGGGAGCATTGTGGGCCCCGGTGGCGCGGTATTTAGCGGTGGCGCAATCATCATGAATGCCAACAATGCCTACAGCGGCGGCACCCTTCTCACAAATGGCGTTTCTGTCAAGCTTGAGAATTACAATGGTTTCGGTAGCGGCCCGCTCACGCTGAATGACGCGGGTGGTCAAATGGAAATTACTCCGCTCGGCACCGCATCCTCCGGCATTCCCGGCACCGTGATCGTGAACAACAATTTCACAATTCTGAGTGATTCGGATAGCAGCTTTGGCCTCGTTTTTCTGGGTGATTTATCCGGTGCTTCCGGGGCGACCCTTTCCATAGCTCCGAGTTCAGCCAACCCCGACACCAATACCTGGCGCATTCGCGTTTACGGCACCAGCACAGTGTATGACGGCAACTTGGATCTGGCCGCCGATACGGTATTCGCATCTTATTCTCCCTCCGGTAGCCAAACCTATAATGGCGTGATTTCTGATTCCGGGGCTTTTATGGAAAAGGGGACCATCACTTATTTAAACGGCGCCAACACCTATTCCGGAGGCACTTATCCCGCCCAGGGAGCCATTGGCCTGGGTAATAATTCCGCCCTCGGGACCGGTCCATTGTATCTGTTGCCCGACTCCACCACCTCATTAACTGGCAACGGACAAATACTTGCTTCTGCTGCCAATATCAACATTGGCAATGCGATTCAATATCCCAGCGGTACGAACAATCTGTCGCTGGAAGTCGGTGGGACAAACAATTTGACCTTGTCCGGACCATTCACTCTCCAGGGCAATGATGGTGTAAAAACCAATTCCATAACTTCCCGAAACCTTCAGGTGACCAACACGGCCTTAACCACAATCTCCGGCGTCATCAGCGATAATGGACAGGCCTACGGAATAAATCTGACCGGAAATGGCGTCCTGGCGTTTAACAATACTGAAACCTACTCCGGCCCCACAACCATCACCAACGCCACGCTACTGGTCAACGGACAAATCGGAGCAGGCGCCGTGACTGTGGGCACAAACGGCACCCTGGGTGGTACCGGCACAGTTACCGCGCCGGTCTCAATCCTGAACTTTGGGTCACTTGCCGCCGGCGACCTGGCGCCCGGCACACTTACCGTCAACAATTCAATCACCTTTGCGTCCGGAGCAATCGACAAGGCTTATGTGAACGCAACCGCCAGCGCCGCGAGCGAAGTCGTGGCAAACAGCATCACCTACAATGGAACGCTCATGGCCACAAACATTTCCGGCACGCCGGCTGTTGGCGCCCACTACACCATCTTCAATGCAGCGTCGCATTCGGGCAATTTCACCGCCATCGCCGGGAGGCCCGCTTTCGGCCTGGCTTGGAGCTTCGACCCCTCAAGCGGTGTTTTGACCGCCATTCAAGGCCCCGCCACCGATCCCACTAACATCACATTCAGCGCCACAGGCGGGAAATTGAATCTTTCGTGGCCGGCTGATCACCTCGGCTGGTCTCTGCAAGTTCAAACCAATTCATTGGCAAAGGGTATCAGCACCAATTGGGTCACTGTGCCGAATTCCAGCGCGGTGACATCCACCAATTTCCCACTCGTTTCAACGAATGGCACCGTGTTCTATCGGCTGTTTTATCAGTAATGCGGCTGGACGACAACGAACGGCGAATGCTAAAGCGAAGTTGCTGAAAACCTCACGTCAGCCACCACGGTCGTGTAAATCGTAAATCGTAAATCGTAAATCGTAAATTGAGGATGAGGATGACAATGATCTCCCCCAGCCCCGGGGCCTGGCGAGGGAGACTTGAAAATCATGCCGGGGTTCGCCATTTTCTAGCCAATGCCTAAAATCCAAAAACGGGTCCTGGTCGCGCTTGGCTGGTACGACTACCGTTTACATCGTGGCATCGAGAAATTCGCCCAGGAACATCATTGGCATCTCTCCGCCAATCTCACCCGCGAAAAAGTCATTCCCTGGGGTTGGGAAGGCGACGGCATTTTGGCGTGGCTCGGCGCGGGAGACGATTTGGCCGAGTTTGTGGTGGACGCCAAAAAACCAACCGTCGATTTCAGCTTCCGGCGCAGGCATCTGGAATTTGCCCGCGTATTGGAAGATCACGCGCACGCGGGGCAACTGGCCGCCGAGCATTTCCTTTCGCGCGGTTTCGGCCATTTCATGTTTTATAGCGACACTGACAATTGGTCCTATGAAGAACGCGGCGAAGGGTTTCTCGAAGCGCTGAAACGTTCCGGCCACGAATGCGTCTGGCTGCGCTGGCATCGCTCCCCAGATTATCGCAACGACCGCGAACAATGGAAACGCAAGCGTCGCTGGCTGATCAGCCAATTAAAGGTCCGGCCAGGCCCGGTGGCTGTATTCGCAGCCAATGACGAGCTGGCCCTCGAAGTCCTTGAATCGTGTGAAGCCGCCGGGCTTAACGTGCCCGAACAGGTCGCAATCGTGGGCGCGGAAAACTACCTGCTCGCCCCCGACGCCATTCATACCCCCGTTTCCAGCGTGGAGACAAATCTGGAAGTGCTCGGCTATACCGGCGCGGCCCTCCTCGAGGATTTAATGAATGGCCGGCCCGCGCCACCAAAACCGATTCGCGTGCCTGCCATTGGCATTGTCACCCGCAAAAGCAGCGACCTGCTCGCGGTCAAACATAAGGGTGTGGCCAACAGCCTGCGTTTCATTTGGGAACACGCCAGCCAGCCGATCAGCGTCAAAGACCTCGTGGGTGTCGCAGCCATGTCCCGTCGGGGTTTGCACAAGGCCTTCCTGGAAAACGTGGGACGCACCCCCGGCCAGGAACTTCAGCGCGTCCGCATCGAGCGCGCCAAGCGCCTGCTCGCCGATTCCAACCATAAACTCGAAGTCCTCGCCAACATGTGCGGCTACCAGAGCGCCAACAGCTTTTGCGTCGCCTTCAAACAAGCCACCGGCAAGTCCCCAAAACAATTCCGCGACTCATTGCCTCGGCGAACGTAAAGGGGGTAGAGCACGGAGCGCGGCTGTGCTGAAAGCCAGCCGCAGCAGCTTCGCAGGCGAAAGGGCCGCACTAATCACCAAGCGTCCTGCCATCAACATGCTGCCCCGAAAGCTTTCGGGGGTCCCCGACACAGCCGCGCTCCGAAATTGGTCCATGGGTTGGACAGCTTGTCCCCAGAAGATTAATTCGCGATTTGAATCCTTGAACCTTGAACCGCTACCAGGCTTAGACGTATCAAACATCGGGCGATTATTCCCCCTCTCCCAGCCCGTCCTCCGTAGCACCGCGCATTCCGTTGTGTTTGTGGGCGCACGCGTTGTACAGTCCTGCGGAGAACCATCGAGCAACGACACTGCGGAGGGTGGACGGGAGAGGGCCGGGGTGAGGGAGAGTCTTCCAGACGTAGACGCTCGCCCGGTTCATGGGGAGGGAGAGTCTTCCTGGAACACAAACGCGGCCGTGTCCCGCTCGGCCCCCAAAAGCTTTTGGGGCAGCAGCGAGAACCACCATCGACTCTCAATCACGACCTCTCTTTTCCCGCAAATCGCAAATCGCAAATCTAAAATCGGCAGTTAATGCTTCCTCACCGGAATATAAAACAGCCGCAGCTTCTTCCCTTCCGGATTTGATTCATACTGATAAAGCCCGAACATGCAGGAAATTTTCTTCCTGCCGGGCGAGGCGTCGCGCCGGTAAAGATTCCACAGAAGCGATTGGCTGTTTGCCTCGGTCGTTGGATTTTTTTCGGACCGCCATACGGACCAGAGCGGCGACCAGGTGCGCTCAATGCCTGGACTGTTCGGGAAGAAAGTTTCCGCAAGGGCAAGGAGCTGCAGGCGGGTGCTGCCGTCAAAGTCATGGGTATAAAGGGCCAATGGCCAGAGATCCACGCGCCGTTTAAATTTTCGAGTCACGGTGTGCTGTTCAAAAGTGTTCTGATAAAGGAAAAATAAAATGCGCGTGCGGCGGCGGTCCAGCGGCGGCGCGTAAATAGAATCGTATTTGTAAAAGGGCCACGCGTAGAACGTGTCTGTCAATGAATCGTTATAGGCGTGGTTGTAAAAGGGAAAAATGCGCAGCGCGTGCTTGCCGGGGCCATGCGCGACAACGATGATCGGCCAGGGCATCTCCCATTCGCGATATTTTCTTTCGCGATCGTCAATCCGGTTGAAGAATGGCCAAAGCACCGAGGTCCAGTCGCGTTTGGGCGAGCGCGTCGACACGTAAAAGGGAATGTCGGCGCGAAGTTTTTCGGGGTTGTCCGTGCCGATGCCGTTGTTCTCGCGAAAATGAATCGGCCACATGATGAACCTGTGGTCATGGCCGCCGCTGGTTTCCACGCCCCACGTGTTCGTCACCAGTGTGACAACCTTGTGCTCGGTTCCGTAAAACGGCCAGAATTGCCAGCCATGCATTCCGTTGCCGTAGCGCACATTGTAGAAGGGATAGAAATAATTGTAATTCACGACGTCCTTCAAATGCGTTTGGCTGTACGCGGGGAACATGACGAAATGAATCTGATTGCGAAACAGGAAATTTTTTAGATTGCCGTAAAAGGGAAAAACGGCCGTGTAGTTTTCGTTCGTGTTGGAAGAGCGCTGCTGAAAGTACACCGGGAACAGCCAGAGCCGGTGCGCCTGGACATTGTTCGGATTTTCACCGCCCGCCACGCTGAAGAGTTGGAAAAATTGCGCGCGATATTGCGTGCCGTATTTGACGTAAGAAAAGACCGGATACAGTGATTGAATCTCCAACTCGTCAATCGTCGGGTCCGCCTGGCGGGAAAAAAATGGCGGGAACGCCCACGTTCTCGACGTGTCATTCAGCTCATTGTAATAAATTGGCCCCAAAATCTCCGTGCGATGCCCTTCCCCGATCGTTAACGGAAACCGATCAAAAATCGGTCCCGCAGAGAAATCATCGCCGAAAACGCTCAAGCCCGATAAAAAAATTGCGGCGAACGTTATCGTTATTGATAGCCCCTTATATCGGGTTCTGAGGCGTGATTTCACGATTTTTAACATTGATGTTGACTTTCCGCACGATTCATCTAATTTGTCTTACCATGAGGTTTTTGACCTCGGTTCCTCCTGACCCAGTGTCGGCATCTGTCGGCGCTGGGTTTCTTGTTACTTTATCCATAACTATTTTATTAACGGTCGCCAACGCCCAAGTAAACTCAATAACGCTGGCAAAAAGGTCAATGCAGCGATCATGCACATTGCAATACCGATTGCCATAACTTGTCCCAGACTCTGCATGCCCCGATGTTGAGCAAGGATGAGACTGCCGAATCCGGAAATGGCCGTCAACCCTGAGACCAATACAGCCTTGCCCGTGCTGCGCGAGAGAATGCCCGGTGTGCGTTCCTCGGCAAAACGATTGAGGATCTGAATGCCGTTGGTAACACCAATGCCGATGACCAGAGGAAGAGTCATAATATTGGCGAGATTAATGGATATGTGGAATCCCCCCATCAGTCCGGCAAGCCAAAGACTGCCAATGGCCACCGGCAACAGCGATAAGACTACCGCCGTCAGACTGCGGAAATGCAAAAATACCATTATGGCAATGGCGATGAGTGCATACCAGGCGGCCTTGATGTAGCTATCTTTAAGGAGCGATTCGTACTCCAACAGTTGCACGGGTGTGCCCGTCACATTTGGGTCAATCCTCCGCATTTCGCCGATAAACGCCACCTGGTTATCGCGCTGCCATAGATCCGTTTTGGGAAAAACCTGAATCAGGAATTGCCCCTCCGGACTAATGAATTGGTTGCGCAATGCAGCAGGCAGATCGTTCATCGTCAGCGTCGAAGTGGTATTCTGGCTTTTAAATGATTGAAACGTATTGCGGATGTCGTTGAAGAACGCCCGCTGAAATTCGCCGAGTTTACGAGCGTGATCGGCCAGAGTTTCCGGATCTCCTGAGAGCATCGTCGTACGAAATCTTTCAATGGAGTCTCGTAACAAACCGAGTTGGCTGGAAAGCGCCGGGTCGTTCGTGCCGATTTGTTCCAACGCCGCGCCGCAATAGCCGTAGAGAGAATACAAGCGGGCGCTCAGGTCATTCAAATCAACCGGTCGCGTGTCCGGCGGACTGAAATCCAGGGGCGCTACCGTCTGCTTGATGCTGGTAATGAGCGGCAGCTTCTTAACCTGGTTGGACTCGATAAAGTTTTCGAGTACATCCGGCGGCGGCTCGATGTCCGCTACGTTGGTCAGGTTCTGGATTTTGTTTTCCAGCGTAATGGCCTGGTCCAGGTTGGTGGCCAAAAATGCCGCAGCCAAAAGAGATTGCCCTGAATTCTGAAAAAGCACTTGCTCATAAATGACCGACGGCAGCGTCGGGCTTTGCATTTGCATCAGGTTATAATCAAATTTGACGTTACCCTTGTAAATTTGGACGGCGGCCAGGGCCGAAATCATCAGCGTTATACCGAGAGCCCAGGCAGGCCGCTCGAGCCAGATATTTTCGATGCGGGCGCGCGTGATATCTTCCTTCATCCGCCGGTCAATGACGTTTTGCCGTCCTCGTAACAGCAGAACGGGTAAAAGCGTCATCATGACGATAAAACACAGCAGCAACCCGCCGCCGCAGATGATCCCCATCTCCCGGATGCCCCGGAAGTTGGTGGCGATCATGGCAGCAAACGCCCCGGCGGTGGTAAGGGCGCCCGTAAAAATGCCCTGCCCGGTAAAAACGATGGCCTTTCTTAAGGCCATCCTTTTGAATTTGCCATGCCGCAATTCTTCCTCATAGCGAGTAATAAGATGGACGCCGAAATCGATGGCCAGCCCGATGAGCATGGGCACGAACGTGATCGTCAGGACGTTCAAATGGCCCACTGTTAACGCGGCGAACGCCAATGTATAGCACAAGCCGATAATCAGGCAAAACGCCGCTTTGATTGGGCGGCCCGTCTCATTGTAACCGTAGATAAAAATGATGCTGCACAAAACCAGTGATACGATACTTGCCAGGGTCACGTCCTTTTGGGATTGAACCATTTGGTCGTAATCCAACACCGGCTCGCCTGTCAGGCCTACGTTGACTCCAGGCACTTCCAATTGGGTCTCCCGAATCAATTGCCGCAGGCGATCAATCGCGTCACCTGTCACGTCGCCGCTGGGGCCCTTCGACGAGGAAAAGGTGTCTTTCAACAATGACCACATCGTGGGAAGCTTATTTGCCGATTCCACCACCGGCGGATGCGTTGTCAGCAGAAAAAGCCGGTTGGTATCAAAGGTGACATAGATATCCGACGCATTGTTTGTGCTGAACAACGAAGCGACGCCGGGAGACGGCGGCTTGCCGGAGGTTTCCATGCTGGTGGTCGCCTGGTCCAAAATCCCGGCCAATAGCGGCAACGATTGGATCATCGAATCCGTTTGCGCATTCGTTTCGCCCGTCGCCGTCCGGAACATCGTATTGATCTGCTCAAAAAAACTGGGAAGGTTCGATGTTTGCGTGAATTGCTCTATGAACGGCAATTCACTCTGCAGCGTTGACTGAATATCGACCAGGTTGGTTTCAGGGACGAAAAACAGCGCCTTCGTGCCCATCGCCGCCAGGTCATGCTCATAAAAAACATCCTGAAAGAGATTGGTCTCCGGAATCATTTTCGCGGCCAGGCGCTCAACAAATTGCCGGTTCTTTTCCAGGTCGTCGCTTTGAACTATTACCGAAAGATCGTTGCCTTGTTCGGGAAATGCCTTCTGGAGTTGGAGAAAGTTCTGCTGATATTTGAGGTTCGGCGACACCAGGTTGTTTTGGTCCGGATCGAACTTCAGGTACCCGACCGTAATCACGACGCTGACCACGGCCAGGAAAATTTGCGGCCAAAAGAACCATCCCGGGCGCCGGATAAGCGCCACGGTCAATCGGCGAAGCAGCCGCGCGGAAATCGTATCAGCGCGCAATGCCTTCATGGCGAATCAGCTCAGTTACGTTCATTCGGTGGGAAATTCCGCGTTGGAAAACACCTCCTTGACGTCATCATGATCTTCAAGAGCGTCAATCAGTTTATTAACGGCCGCAACGGCGGCGCCGTCCAAAGGCACGGTAATGGCGGGCAATGAAGTGATCTCCGCGGCCTCGCTTTTTATTCCTGCGGCTTCAATTTTCTTGTGCACCGCCTCAAAGGTCGCCGGTTCCGTCAAAATTTCAAACCCTTCAGCGTCGGTCTTAAAATCCTCGGCGCCGGCCTCAAGGGCTAATTCCATCAATTTGTCCTCGCCGGCGTGGTCCTTGGAAACAATGATTTGGCCTTTGCGATGGAACAGGCGGCTGACCGAGCCCGGGGTGGCGATGGATCCGCCGGTTTTGGTGACGATGCTGCGAACGTCCGAGGCCGTGCGATTGCGGTTATCGGTGCTGACTTCCACCAGCAGCGCCACGCCGTGCGGCCCATAAAGCTCATACGTCAGATCTTCAAAATTCAAATCTTCTCCCCCACCCACGCCCTTTTTGATGGCGCGGTCAATGTTGTCGGCGGGCATGTTCGCGCCGCGGCATTTGAGCAGAATCATCCGCAGACGGGGATTCATGCCCGGATCGCCCCCGCCGAATTTCGCGGCGACAGTTATTTCCCGCGCCAGTTTCGAAAAGATTTTTCCGCGTTTGGCATCCAGCGCGCCTTTGAGGCGCTTCACCTTTGCCCATTTACTGTGTCCGGCCATGTGATTGAAGGTTGATCGATTGCAATGTTCAGTTTCAGGCGGCTTCCACAAAAACCGCGGTGCCGTAGCACAGGACCTCCGTGATGCCAGGGGCTATTTCCGTGGCGTCGTAACGCACTCCGATGACGGCGTTGGCGCCGAGGGCGCCGGCATGCGTGAGCATCAGGTTAAATGCATCCTCTCTCGCGCGCTCACAAAGACTCGTATAGAGTGAGATATTGCCGCCAAAAATGCTTTGGATGCTGGCTCCCAGATTACCGATGACGGAACGGGAACGCACGATAATGCCGCGCACAACGCCAAATGATTTCGCCACACGATAGCCCGGCAGTTCAAACGTCGTTGTCGTCAATGGGTGAGTCAAACTCATAGGTTCGGAGATTGAACACGACCGGAACGATTCGCAAAAGCCAAAAAATCCGAAGTCATATCGGCGCCAGGAACGAAAACGCAGGGAGATTTCGCAGCACGACAAAAACCAGCGCAACCGCGAGAAATGCCCATAGGGCCGCCGGGGTAATGAAAAAACGGAGAGACTGGCCGTGGCGCCGCAGGTTCAAAAGCCAAATTCCACGCAATGCCAGCACCGGAAGCGATGCAACAAACAAGGCATTGTCGCGTAGCGCAGCCAATATATTTCCATGCAACAATTGGTACGAGGCCCGCGTCGCGCCACAGCCGGGACAATAAAGGCCGGTCACCATATGGAATTCGCAAATCGGATAAAAACTGTGCTTCGTGGGATCAAAAAAGTACAGGACCGCCGCTCCTGCAACCGCGGCAAATACGACGGCTGCCGCGGCAAATGCGGCAAGCGAGGGTCGCTGTTGATGGATTTTTGGCGGAACGCCGGCGGTCATGGTCCTAGTATCGCGAGAAATGATGGTAATGGTGGAAATTGAAATGTCCGTTAGCGGCGTCGGCAAACAACATCATAATGCCCAGCCCAAGGCCCAGGGCCGAAAGGATAATTCCAACGATGGCCATGCCCCGGCCTTCATACACATCGGGAAGTTCATTAATCTGTGAAAGGCCGATGAGTGAAAAGATCAGGCCGAGCGCGCCCAACGGGATACTGAGGCAACAACACAAACAAAAAAACACAGCCACAATGCCGCAGATCATTCCCCACAACGCGTACCCATTTGTCTTTCGTTGGTAGCTGACTACCGGACTCATGGCAGGCGGAGCTGCCGCCCCTGGAAAACTTGCGGCAAATTCCGGCAACAAACCCAGCGGTTTCCATTCCGTGGCGCCTTCCACCAGGGTTTGGGTATAGGCATTTGCCCGGCCTTCGACAATCCATCGCCGTATCTGGTCCACGGTCACCGGGCCGTATTGCCGTCCGTCTGCTCCGAGGATTTTGTACATAGATTTTGGGGAAGTTTTAGAGTCTGCGAAGCCTGAAAGCAACCCAAATGCAGACGTCCAAATGCAGACGCCAGCAAACTTCTCTGCCTCTACGAAGTTGCCTATTCATTTTCATGGTCACCGGTCTCCTTGCCATCGTCGGCAATAACGCCGCGTTTGGCTCCGGCGATAAAATTTAGCAGAGTTTTTGCCGGTGCGCTGGAGAATTTTTTTTGCGCCGCGGCGGCGGCTTCGCGGAGATTAATTCCACTCCGGAACAAGGCCTTGTAAAGCTGTTTGAGTTCCATGCGATCGGCGGCGGCAAACCCCGCGCGCCGCAGGCCGACGACGTTGAGTCCGCACATTTGGTTCACCCCGCCCCATGCGATGCAAAAAGGCGGCAAATCCTGGCTGATAGCCGCGCCGCCCTGCATCATCGCCAGCGTGCCAACGCGGCAAAATTGGTGAATCAGGCAGTTTCCGGAAACAAAGGCACGGTCCTGGACCGTAGCGTGCCCGGCCAGCAACGCGCCGCTCGCTATGATCGTATCGTCGCCAATGACGGAGTTATGCCCGGCGTGCGTATGGTTCATCAGGAGATTGCGCGAGCCGATCACGGTTTCTTCACCCGGTTTGGTGGAGCGATGGATGGTCACGTGCTCGCGAAAAACGTTATTGTCGCCAATGCGCAAGCCGGTGGGTTCATTTTTATATTTCAGGTCCTGCGGCGCGTCCCCAATGACGCAGCCGGCGTGAAACGTGTTTCCCGTTCCAATTTTGGCCAAACCCGTCAAATAAACATGAGGTCCGATCACGCAATTCGCGCCCAATTCGACCCCTTCGTCTATGACAGTGTAAGGGCCAACACGAACACTGGAATCCAATTTCGCTTTTGGATGGATGATGGCGGTCGGATGAATCATTTACCGCAGCATTTTTGGCTGTGGACATCCAAATGTCGAGAAATTGAAACGCAGAGTTTCGGCAGGATCCTTTGGCGGGCCACTATCGCCTTCGCGCCATTAAACGGGCTCTGCGATCAAATCGTAATCCGTATGACCGATGATTTTAACCCTGGCAAATTCTCCGGCGGGCGCCTGGCCGCGAACAAAAACACGTCCATCAATATCCGGCGCATCGGCTTCGCCGCGGGCGACAAGAAACCGGCCGCTCATGTGCGGCACTGAAGGTTTTTCGCCGCGCAAAAAACCGTGTTCCCACGAACTGACATTGGCGTTTTCCAATTGTTTAGCATCCGCCTTGCCCTCGACGAGCACCTTGATTTCCCGCCCGACAAACGCCTGCGAAATTTCCCGCGCGATCTTTCGTTGCTCAGCCATGGCCAGTTTGCGGCGTTGCTGTTTGATGCGGTCTGTGATTTGACCGGCCATCGCCCCGGCGCGCGTGCCGGCCTCTTTGGAATAAGTAAACACGCCCAGCCGCTCAAATTTCGTTGTTCGAATAAAATCCAGCAGCGTCTCGAAACATCGCTCCGTTTCTCCGGGAAAACCCACGATGAATGTGGTCCGCAACGCAATGCCCGGCACGCCTGCCCGGATGCGCTTCATCAGGTCACAAATGTACTGCTGCGATGTTTCGCGCCGCATCCGTTCGAGCATGTTCTCGTGAATATGCTGAAGCGGAATGTCCACGTAGCGAGCCATCTTTGGGCATTCGGCAATCGTGCGAATCAGGTCCTCCGTCCAATGAGCTGGATGGGTATAAAGCAGGCGAATCCAAAAATCGCCTTCGAGCGCATTCAACTCGCGCAAGAGAGTGCAGATGGTCGTCGCTTCGGCGGACAGGGATTTCGCGGCCGCGGAAAATTTCTCCGGCGAGGAAATCGCGCGGCTGTGGTTGGGCCGTAAATCCAGGCCGTAGTATGTGGAGTCCTGGGAAATGAGATTGATTTCCTTCACGCCGTCGGCAACGAGCGCTTTCACCTCGGCCACAATATCGCCCTGCACCCGGCTCCGGTGCGAACCGCGCATTCGCGGAATGATGCAAAAACTGCACGGATGATTGCATCCCTCCGCGATTTTAACGTAAGCAAAATGCTTCGGGGTCAGCCGAAAACGCGGGGTCGCAAAATCCGGAATAAACGTGGGACGCTGGTGCACCTCAAGCAGCGGCGAAGGATTTTCGCTCTTCTGCGGGTGATGGTGATCGTTTGGCTGAGCCTTTTCCAGCTCCGCAAACCGTTCCACGATTTTAGTTTTGCGGACCTTGCTTTTTCCTGCGCCAGATTCCTTGACCCTTTCCGCACGTTTTTGAATGGCGGTTTTGACAATTTCCGATACGCGCGTCACCTGGTCTATGCCCATGAAAGCGTCCACTTCCGGCAGTAATTTAGGAAGTTCCTCGCGGAAACGCTGGGGAAGGCAGCCCGAAACAATCAAACTTTGGCCCCGATTTTTTGCGTTGCGGACCTCGGCGGATTCAAGGATGGCATCCACGCTTTCTTCCTGGGCGGAATCAATGAACGAGCAGGTATTGACGATCAAAGCGTCGGCTTCCGTGGCATCGTTGGTAATCTGGATACCGTCTTTTAGCAGGGAACCGAGCATGATTTCGGCATCCACGAGGTTTTTGGCGCAGCCGAGCGAGACCATGCCGACGCGCAACGGACGTCCAGCATCCGTTTGCCCTTTTTCTTTGGAAGGAGATTTAGCCACGAAGGTACACTATAAACGATAAACCAGCCAAAACACACGAAAATTGTGACGTTTAATCCTGAATTTGTTTCAACGTTTTTCGAGTTGCTAAAGTCAATTCAAGGGTGAACATTACTGTGGCAATAGCCGAACGTTGTTCGGGCTGAAAGCTGCCGTATAATTTTTGGCAAACAAGGAGGGTTGGAACCATGCTTGATTTTTTGAAGCCGCGCCATTTGCGCTATCGTTCAGTAGAGGAATGGCGGGAACGGGAGAATATTACCTCGTTTCTGCACCCCGGCAATCCCGGGAAAGAGGCAAAATTGCAGCGGCATTTAAAAGAGCTGCGGGACCATCTCTGGAAGCGGCATCTTAAGCAATTGAGCCGGGAAGAGCGCAACCAGCTCAATGCAGGGACGCATCCCTCTCTTTCCCACAAAGGTTTCGAACCGGCCAAGCCCGTTTTTGAAGAGTTCCGGTCACTCGTCGCAAGTCATCCTTTTGTGGAGGAAGTGACGATGGTCACGCAGCACATGAAACCAATCATTTTCCGCGTGAAAGTCGCTCGCAACGCGACGTGGCGCGTCTGGCAGGAGCACATTCCTCCGTTTTACCGCGGTTTCGAGGTCATGGTGAGCCGCGCGGTCAATACCAAGCCCGCGTTAACGCGCGAAAGCGCCGAGAAATTAATCCCCAATGGCATGAGCGAAGCGCAGGTCTACGCACACCTGGGAACCAATGCGCGGGTGACCCACGGCAAAGATACAAAATCATTGACCTATTTGTTTCATTTTCCGCCACCGCCGCCCAAAGTGGACCCAAAAGTCGGTTCGATGACGGTCTTCATCTCCAACGGAGTCGTCGTCGATCGCCAATTTGGAGAGTAGCCGCGCAACGCAGACATTCCTCTCCGCAGGTTCACGGGACTTTCCTGTCCCGCGTCCCAAAACTGGCGACCGGAAAGTCGCCCAAACGCGCAGGCTGGAAAGCCTTCGCCCTCCCCGGGCAAATCCCATTTGACGCCTCGGGTTGCCCTGCTATACTCATTTGCCCGTTTTGAAAAACATTTGTTGAAAGAAAGTTAAAAATTATGGCTGTGAAAGTTGCTATTAATGGATTTGGCCGCATTGGCCGCCTCGTTTTCCGCGCAATCGTTGAGCAAGGCATGATTGGCAAGGACGTCGAAGTCGTCGCCGTGGGCGACATCGTTCCGGCCGATAACCTGGCTTACCTGCTCAAGTACGATTCCACCCAGGGCCGTTTTCAAGGCGAAGTCGGGTCGAAAAAATCCGCCGCCGACAAAGCCGAAGACGATGTTCTCATCGTCAATGGCAAGGAAATCAAGGTTGTCAGCGCCAAGACCCCGGCTGAATTGCCGTGGAAAGCGCTCGGCGTTGAAGTGGTCATCGAGTCCACTGGCCTTTTCACCGACGCCGCAAAGGACAATCCCAAATCCTGCTACGGTCACGTAACGGCAGGCGCAAAGAAAGTGATTATTTCGGCGCCCGGCAAGAACGACGACATCACGGTAGTGATGGGGGTCAATCATGAGAAGTATGACCCGGCCAAACACGCTGTGATCTCGAACGCGAGCTGCACCACCAACTGCCTCGCGCCGCTGGTCCACGTGTTGCTCAAAGACGGCTTTGGCATCGAAGAAGGATTGATGACGACCGTCCACAGCTACACCGCCACGCAAAAAACCGTCGATGGCCCGAGCAAAAAAGACTGGAAAGGCGGACGCAGCGCGGCGATCAACCTGATTCCCTCAACCACCGGGGCGGCCAAGGCCGTGGGTCTCGTTTGTCCGGAAGTCAAAGGCAAGCTCACCGGCATGTCGTTCCGCGTACCCACTCCCACGGTGTCCGTCGTCGACCTCACCGTCCGCACCGTCAAGGAAACCAGTTATAAGGAACTTTGCGCCGCGATGAAACGCGCCAGCGAAACCTATCTCAAAGGCATTTTGGAATACACCGAGGACGAAGTCGTCAGCTCGGACTTCATTCACAGCAAGGCCAGCTCCATTTTCGATGCCGGCTCCGGCATCGAATTGAACAAACGCTTCTTCAAGCTGATCAGCTGGTACGACAACGAATGGGGCTATAGCTGCCGCGTGGCCGACCTATTGAAATACATGATTGGTCGCGGGCTGTAATCTTTATCGCAATTCAAAAAGGCGAGCCGACCGGCTCGCCTTTTTTCTTTTCCCAGGCCCTCCATAATTCGGGGCGATGGCACGTATTGCGTGGGGCGTAGTCTGTCAGGTATGATACGTAACCGCAAATTGCCTGAAACCTGAAGCGTTCAACCTGGATCCGCGAGTCCGCACTGCCCTTGGCGTGTTGGCCATCGTTGCCCTGACGTGCGCCGTCTATTGCCCGGTTGTGCCCGGAACGTTTCTCATGGATGACGCGCGACTCGTTGGCGGGGACAATGCGCTGGTCAACGGCCAGCTCACATTGCGTACCCTTTGGTTTGGAACAGATTTCACGTTGACGACATTCGTGTGGTGGCTGGAACATCTTGCGTTCGGCCAAAACCACGCGGGCTATCATCTGGTCAACATCGGCCTGCAGGCGTTAAGCGCCATTTTGCTTTGGCGATTACTGGCCCGGCTCACCATTCCCGGGGCATGGCTGGCAGCAGCCTTGTTTGCCGTTCACCCGGTCGCCGTCAACTCAGTAGCGCGGGTCGCCGAACTGAAGAATACGCTGTCCATGCCGTTTTTCCTCATAAGTTTCATCACATACCTCCGCTATGAGTACAGCAGGCTTTATCCATCGGCGCCGCCCACCGCCGGGGAGTGCGCAAATACGGGCGCTCTGTGGTATTTCCTTTCGCTGACGACCTTTATCCTGGCTTTGATGGCAAAAACCACCGTGGTCATGTTTCCGGTCGTATTGCTGCTTTGCGCGGCCTGGCAACGCGGCCGAATCCAGTGGAAGGACATATTGCACACCGCGCCATTTTTTGCGCTGTCCTTTGCGTTTGGAATGATGTCCATCTGGTTCCAAAAATATCAGGCGCTGCCCACCTCCCCGCTGACGCTTCACCCGTCGAGCTTTGCGCACCGGCTCGCCGTGGCCGGGCACGTATTTTGGTTCTACCTTGGGAAGGCCCTGTTCCCTTTCAACCTGGACCTGGAATATCCCCAGTGGAAAATAGACGCCGGCACGGCGATGGCATTCCTGCCCGTTCTTCTGGCCGCTGTTCTCTTTCTCGTGTGCCTGTTCTTCTGGCGCAGCTGGGGGCGGCATGCGCTGTTTGGATTTGGATTCTTTGCCGTAATGTTGTTCCCGGCCCTTGGTTTTTTTGACGCTCAGTTCGAAGCGCTGTGGCAGGTCTCGGACCATCTCCAATATACGGCGTTGCCGGGAATTGTAGCGCTGATCGCCGGGGCTCTCGCCGTGCTGGCCGGGCGGAGTGCGTTTCGAGGTGTTGCCGTTGTCCTTCTCGCCGTTTGGTCGGTCTGCGCCCTCGAACGCGCGAAGGTGTTCACGGGTGAAGAAAAATTGATGACGGATTCCATTTCCAAAAATCCAGAGGCATGGGGCGCGCTGAACGATCTGGGCGTTGTCTTTGGCGAACGCGGGGATTATTCCAATGCAATCGACCGATTCCAGAAGTCGGTCAAATATAATCCGGACAACACCGAAGCACGGCTGAATTTTGGATACGCCCTCCTGCTGCAACACAACTACCACGCCGCCGAGGAGCAATATGTGGCGGCGTTAAAGATCAACCCGCGTGACGCGACGGCAAATAAGGTGTACGCGCGTCTGCTGGAACTTGAGGGAAAAAATCGGGAAGCCGTTCTGCATTTTCAAATTTCCGCCAATATGAGTCCGTCAGCCGATACGTGCATTGAGCTAGCAACGCTGGACTACGCGTTGGGCAATTGGCATCGGGTCGTGACAGACCTGCAATACGCATTGACGCTCAAGCCTGAACCGGCCAATGAACTGACAGCACTCAACAACCTTTCCTGGGTTCTGTCCACTTGCCCGGATGACTCCGTCCGCAATGGTATCCAGGCTGTTCGCTACGCCGAAAAAGCCTGCCAGCTAACTGGCTTTAAACAATCCGGCATGCTCAACAATCTGGCCGCCGCGTACGCCGAAGCCGGACGATTTCCCGATGCCATCACCACCGCGCAAACCGCGATTCGGTTGGACAACGACGCGGGTGACAGGAAGGCAGCGGCGGCCACGACCCAAATGCTGGCGCAATATCAGGCAGGAAAACCGTGGCGGGAGGTCAAGGCGAAATAATGTGTGAGATGCATACCTTTCCCAATGAACTTGGCGGAAAATCCGCGTCCGAAAGACTCTCCCTCACCCCTGCCCTCTCCCGCTGGGAGAGGGAGAATCGTTGCCCGATGGTTTGATACGCCTGAACATCGCGGGAGGTTCAACGGGTTCAATGCGAGAACAGGCTTGGGAATTCTCACGTGTTATAATTATCGTTTTGTGGGCGGCGACGGCATGTTTTGCGTATCGTATTGTGGAAACCAGGTTTCGTATTTATGCCGGTCTTTGGCTTTGGCTTTTTGCGGAATGTCTGTCGACCACCATGAAAACAGGATCAATGTCGTGTTGTTGTTATACGCCTTGCCATCCAACGAACCACTGGAGTAAATGTGTGCCCGGGTTTTATTATCATAAGCCAGCAATGCGATCGTGGCATAGGACTCTTGGGAGTCCTTCGAGTAAAAAGCCAGCCGGGGAGTGATTGGTATCGCCGACGTTGACGGTATCGGCAGCGGGATGGAAGGAATCCCGAAAAAGGCCGAGTTGGTTTCATCTGACAGGGCTCCCGAACGGGCCTCAACAATTACATCCGCGCTTTTATTGTCCGTAGCCATGAGCGCACCTGCCCGGCTGAAGGCATCCCGGATTGTCCCCTCGGCATATTTTGATTTGAAACTGTCGAAATAGGTAAAATCAAAATAGACGGTTCGACCAGCGAACATCCTTAGGTTGGCATTAGCCAGTGCCTGGTCCGTCGCCGTGCTCATCAGCAATTGTTCCGTGGCTGATTCAGAGGGGGCGGTGATTTCCTCCGAGACGCAGCCCGTAAGAATGAGCGCTGCGACAATGAAAATTGCACATGCACGTGCAAAATGCGTTGTGCATCCGCGCGAATTCCTGCGGTCCTCCATAGGCACGATACTAATTCGCAAATCTTATGCCAGAAAGAATTTCAGGGCTTGCCCCTTACTTGAATTTCGCTATGACCCGTTCTATGGCCGTGAGCCCCATTTCCAATTTTTCCATTTCGGGCCCAAAACTGATGCGGCAATAGTTCTTGAAGCGCATCATGGAACGGCGATTGCCCGGGTTTACATCAAAGAATACGCCCGGGACGATAATGACTTTTTCCTTGAGGCATTCGCGGAAAAAACTCATCCCGTCGTCCAGTGGCGCAGGCAATTTTGACAAATTAGCCCACACGTAAAAGGCGCCAGACGGCGGGGCGTCAGCGGTGATGCCCATTTTTTTGAGCCGGGACAAAACCAGCGCCCGTTTCTCTCCAAAATGCCGTTGAATGGCCAGGGTCTCTGCTGTGGCGTTTTCCGGTTTGAGCAAATCGAGGGCAGCGTTTTGAAATGGATGGTTGGCGCCACCGTCCAAAAAGGAACCCGCGCTGGCGATGGCCTCAATCACCGCTTTGGGCCCGAGCGTCCAGCTAATCCGCCAGCCCGGATAGCGCCAGTTCTTCGTCAGGCCATCCACGACAATAATTGGATCGGTCTCGACATCATCGACAAATTCGGCAGCCGAAATCATTTTCGGCTTGTTGGCCTTCCCATTCGTATAAACGTAGTGCGAATAAAATTCGTCGAAGATGATCGAACATTGGCATTCGCGGGCCAGGTTGCACCAGGCGGACAACTCTTTTCCTTCAAGCAATTGGCCGGTGGGATTACACGGGTTGCTGACCAGCATCGCGCTCAGTCCGCGCCCGAGAATCTCTTCTTTCAAATCCGCCAGGGAAATTTTGTAGCCATTTTTGGCTTCGAGCAAAATGGGGATGGGCGTGAAAGCCTTGAACACGCTGAGCAATTCCTCATAGGCGGTATAATCGGGAATAAAATGGCCCATGTTGATGTCGCCCAGGGCACTGGCCAGCCGCGTGAGCGCGAGCCGTCCACCACTGGCGATGCTCACATTTTCGGCGGTATACTTGGATTTCTTTTTCGCCCGAAAGGCTGTGTTGTAAAAGTCGGCTACGGCCTGGCAAAGCAATTGGTTTCCAGCCACCGGGCTGTATTGGCGGCTGGCCTCTGAAATGGTGACATCGAGGACGCGCTGGGGTGCACCGGGAATGTCCCCCGTTTCGGGAGAGCCCTGGCCCAGATTTGCCCAGTGCGGATTACCGTAGGAAAAGCCGTGGCGCGCCGCCTCGTGCGTGACGAAAATCACGCCCGTCCGCGGCACAGTCCGGAATCCGGGAATCGTTTTTGGTTCCATTTACGTCGAAACGATACGAAAACCGAAGGCCCATGACGAGTCGTTAATCGTGAACCGGGCGCGAATATCTGCGGCTGTTAGACTCTCCCTCACCATGAACCGTGGCTCGAATATCTGCGTCCGAAAGACTCTCCCTCACCCCTGCCCTCTCCCGCTGGGAGAGGGAGAATAATCGTCCGATGGTTGGAAATGCTAAACGACTAGGGACAACGAATGACCCAGCGGCGAATTAGTCAGAGCCCCGAAAGGTTTCGGGGCTCTTAAGCAATTAGGTTCGAGGAAATTTTGCAGGAACTTTCGGTTTCCTGCCCGGCAGAACGGATTAGGTCAAAGCAATCTTGTCCCCTGCTTTGAGGGTGACGATGGCCTTTTTCCAGCTTGGAGCCTGGCCGGCCTGGATGGTTCGTTGGCGGCGGAATTTGCCGCGGACGTTCAAGGTATTGACGCGCGTGACTTTGACTTTGAACAATTCCTGCACCGCCTGGCGGATTTGCAGTTTGTTCGCGCGGCGGTCGGCTACAACGGTGTATTGGTTGAACTTTTCGCCCTGGCGTGTGCCCTTTTCAGTAAGGCGAACGGTCTTGATGATTTCGAAAGCATTCATGTGTTTGGCCGTTTGAAGGTTTATTCAGCGGCGAGGCGCGATTCGACTTTTTCGAACGCGCTCCGGGTGAAGAGCAATTTGGCCGGACGCAAAACGTCGTAGGTGTTCAGTGAATCACTGGTCGTCAACGCCACATTGGGAACGTTGCGCGAGGCGAGCGACAGGTTCTTATCAACGCCGGCGGAAACAATGAGCATTGAACCCTTCAGTTCCAATTTTGAAATGACACCGGCAAAATTCTTCGTTTTGGGAGATTCCAATTTCAGATCGTCCACCACGACGACGTCGCCCGCTTTGATGCGTTCGCTCAAGGCTTTGCGCAGGGCGAGTTGTTTGGTTTTTTTGGAAACTTTTTTGGCGAAATCGCGTGGCTTGGGACCAAACACCACGCCACCGCCCGCCCACAATGGGGATCGGAACGAACCGGCGCGCGCGCGTCCAGTGCCTTTTTGCCGCCACGGTTTTTTGTTGGTGCCGGCCACTTCACCCACCGTCTTGGTGCTGGCGGTTCCGCTGCGCTGGCCGGCGCGATAGGCCACGACTACGTCGTGGACCGCCTGCGTGCCGCGGCCATCTTCAATCAAGGGGAACTTGATTTCATGTTCACCCTGATCTTTTCCTGCGAGATTTTTAATCGCGATTTTCATCTTATGCGTGCGTTAAAGCGTTATTTCTTGGCGTCGGCCTTGGCATCGGTTTTTTTGTCCGCCGCCTTCTTCTTCATGGGCGCCAAGCTTACTGGCGGCTTCCATCCCTTGGGACGTTTCTTGGATTCGCGGATGACGATATAGTCGCCTTCGGGACCGGGAATCGAACCTTTGATGAGGAGGAGATTTTCTGCTTCGCGCACCTGGATGACTTCGAGGTTTTGGGTCGTGCGGCGTACCTGGCCCATGTGACCGGGCATGCGCAAACCGCGCTGCACGGTACCGGGAAACAGGCGCTGGCCGATGGCGCCGCTACGGCGGTGCCAACCTTTGGCGCCGTGCGTCGAATCGCCGCCGGCAAAACGGTGCCGCTTCACCACGCCTTCAAATCCGCGGCCTTTGGTGACGCCGATGGCATCCACATAATCGCCGGGCGCAAACAAAGTAACGCCTACAACGTCGCCGGCTTTGACCTCTTTCGAAAAATTCCGAAATTCCTTGATGCGTTTGACCGACAAACCGTTGTGTTTTTTGATGTGTCCGAGCAAGGGCTTGGCCACGCGCTGATCTTTCTGATCATCGAAGCCGAGTTGAACGGCGTTGTAACCGTCCTTGCCGGCCTGGGTCTTGACCTGAAGCACCCGATTGGGGCCCGCGAGCACGACCGTGACGGGCGTGATGACGCCGTGCGCGTTATACACGCGCGTGTGGCCGAGTTTTTTTCCTAAAAGTCCGATTGGCATAAATCTTTAATGCGTTGAAAAGTTGAAGCGTTGAAGCGTTGGGCTTTTAGATTTTGATCGTGATATCCACACCCGCGGGCAGGTTGAGCTTTTTGAGCTCATCGACCGTTTTTGCGGTGGGATCGAGGATATCGATCAGGCGCTTGTGAGTGCGCTGCTCGAAGGTTTCCTGCGATTTTTTATCCGCGTGCGGCGAGCGCTGGACAGTGAACCGTTCGATACGGGTCGGCAGCGGGATGGGTCCAGCTACGCGCGCTCCAGTGCGCTTAACGGTGTCCGCGATTTCGCGGGCGGATTGGTCTATAACCCTGTGGTCGAAGGCTTTAAGCCGGATTCGAATGCGTTGTGCAGCCATACAAAGAACAATTATCTGTTAATGGTTTTTACTATTTGCCGTTTCGATTTCGCAACAGCAAGCGTTCAGTTTAACCCACGAACGCTTGTGTGCAACAAATTTTTTACAAATTACCAGCTTATGACTTCGCCTGTTCTTCAGGTTTAGTTTCCGCCGGTTTGGTTTCGGTTCCGGACGATTGCGCGGTTTCCACAGGAGCGGCCGGGACGGTTTCGCTGACCCATTCCAAAATGGCGCGCTGGGCAGCATCCCCGTTGCGCTGGTTCATTTTGACGATGCGTGTGTAACCGCCGTTGCGGTCCTTAAACGCCGGCGCGATTTCCTTGAAGAGGATGCGGGCGGCATTCTCCTGGTGGAGGCGGGCGACGGCGAGGCGACGATGATGAATGGTGCCTTTTTTGCCGAGCGTAACCATCTTTTCAGCAACCGGCCGGGCTGCTTTGGCCCGAGCCAGCGTGGTGGTGACGCGCCGGTGCGTAATCAGACTGCACACGAGGTTGGCGAGCATCGCATTGCGGTGCTCGGATGTCCGGCCCAGTTTGGCCGTGCGTTTCAGGTGTCGCATATAAAACTTATTCGGTTTTGGCTTCTTCCTTTGGCGGCTCAATCAGGCCGGGCTCAAAATTCATGCCGAGCGAAAGGCCAAGGGAAGAGAGTTTTTCTTTGATTTCGTTGAGCGATTTCTTGCCGAAATTGCGGTACTTGAGCATCTCCTGTTCGGTCTTCATGGCCAACTGGCCGACCGTGGTGATGTTCGCGTTGTTGAGGCAGTTTGCCGCGCGGACGCTCAATTCGATTTCGTTCACGCTCATGTTGAGCTGCTTCTTGAGCTTGACCTTTTCCTCATCCTGCTTGTCGGCGGCTTCTTCAAATTCCACGGCGTTCTTGTCGTAGCCGACGAAGACGTCCAAGTGATGGGCCAGGATCGCCGAGGATTGAGTCAGGGCGTCATCGGGCGTGAGGCGGCCGTCGGTCCAGATTTCCAGGATCAACTTGTCGTAATCGGTGCGGTTACCGACGCGGGCGGCCTCGACATTGTAGCGCACGCGGGTGACCGGCGAGAAAATCGAGTCAATGGCGATTACGCCAATCGGCTGGCCCGGCTTTTTGTTTTCGTCGCTGGGACAAAAACCGCGGCCGATTTTGATGGTCAATTCCATCTCGAATTTTTTCTTCTTATCCAGCGTGCAGATGTGCTGGTCAGAATTGACCAACTCCACGTTCTGGTTGAGCTGGATGTCGGCGGCGGTGACGGTGCCTTCCTTGTTTACGGAAAGCAAGAGGACCTGCTCGTCGCGCGTGTGGGCCTTGAACTTGATTTTTTTCAAATTCAAGACGATGTCCGTGACGTCTTCGACCACGCCTTCAATCGTCGTGAATTCGTGCATTGCTCCATCCACCTTGATGGAGGTGATGGCGGCGCCTTCGAGCGAGGAGAGGAGCACGCGACGCAGGGAATTTCCAACGGTATGGCCGTAACCCGTTTCAAAGGGGTCGGCGACAAATTTTGCGTAGGTTTCGTTTGAGGTTGCTTCTTCTTTCTGCAACCGTTTTGGCATTTCGAAACGTCCAAGTCTAACTGGCATACTTTCCTTTCAACAATTTTAATCTGACCGCACCGGCTATTTATTTATTCCCGGGCTCGGCGCGGTCCGTGTAATTGTTTTGGATTCATGGATAATTGGATTGGTGGATTGATGAGAAAACACACCGCGCTGCGATGCGTCAGCCCGTTCATCCGCTCAACCAATATTCCATTCGTCCGGTTCATTTTGGTTTATCGGGAATAAAATTCTACAACCGCCTGTTCGTTGGCGATGGGCTGGATTTCGGCGCGCGTAGGAATGCGCATAACGGAGCCCTTAAATTCATCCTTGCTGAGGATCAGCCAATCCGGAACCGAACGGCTGGTCGCCATTTCAAGGCTTTTGGTGGCCAACTGCCGTGAAACGTTGTTGTTTTTGACTTCAACCACGTTGTTCACTTTCAAGCTAAACGACGGCACATTGACTTTGCGTCCATTCACCAGCACATGGCCGTGCGAGACCATCTGGCGGGCGGCGGCACGCGTGTTGCCAAAGCCGAGGTGAAACACGACGTTGTCCAGGCGGGTCTCCAGGATTTGGAGCATTTGTTCGCCGGTGACGCCGCGCCGTTTCAAGGCCTTTTCATAGACGCCGCGGAACTGGCGCTCCATCAAGCCGTAATAGTACTTGAGCTTCTGCTTTTCGATGAGGCCGAGGCCATAATCGGTGGTTTTGCGCCTTGATTTGGGACCATGAACTCCCGGACCGTAATTGCGGCGTTCAAGATATTTTGTGGGGCCAAAGATCGGCACGCCGAAGCGGCGGCTGATGCGAACGCGAGGACCTGTGTAACGAGCCATAGAAATTTTGGTTTTTGATTTGTGATTTGCGATTTGGCTACACGCGGCGTTTCTTGCGCGGGCGGCAGCCATTGTGCGGGACGGGCGTCACATCTTTGATGGCGGAGATTTCCAGGCCGATTGCCTGGAGGGCGCGGATGGCGGATTCACGTCCGGAGCCGGGGCCTTTGACGCGGATTTCGACTTCTTTCATTCCGTGGGCCATGGCCTGGCGAGCGGCGTCCTGCGCGACCTGTTGGGCGGCATAAGCGGTGCTCTTGCGCGAGCCTTTGAAACCGACGCGACCGGCGCTGGACCAGCCGATGATGTTGCCGTGCATGTCCGTAATGCTGACCAGGGTGTTGTTGAACGTCGCCAGGATGTTGGCGACGCCGGCAACGACATTCTTGGCGTGCTTGGCCTTGACGATTTTCTTGCCGGCAGCGTCCTCGCCCAGCAACTCGGCGGCGGTAGGGGCGGCAACGGCCACAGTTTCCGCCGGTTTGGCGGCTTCGGCTTCAGCCGGGGCGGTTTCTTTTGCCGGGGCTTTTTCTTTTTCCGCAGCGGCGGGCTTGCCCTCTTTTTTCGCGGGCGCTTTCTTTTTTGGTTCGTCAGCCATAGTTCAGTTCAGGTTAAAATTAATGGATGCCGGTCTTGGCATTGGGGTTGCGTTGCACGCCGACGGTCTTGCGGGGACCTTTGCGGGTACGGGCGTTGGTCTGGGTACGCTGGCCGCGCACCGGCAAACCGCGCATATGGCGAACACCGCGGTAACACTTGATGCCCTGCAAACGCTTGAGGTTCATGCCGATTTCGCGGCGCAAATCACCTTCAATCACGTATTTGCCTTCCTGGATGGCATGAACGATCTGGGAGAGCTGCTGTTCGGACAGATCCTTCGCACGGATGGCCGGGTCAATGTTTGCGCGCTCGAGGACTTCCTTTGCGTTGACCGGGCCGATGCCGTAGATATAACGCAACGCAATGTCGATGCGTTTGTTCGGCGGAACTTCTACTCCAATAATACGTGCCATATGTTTAAATCGTTAAAAGGTTGTGGGTTTTAGCCCTGCCGCTGCTTGTGGCGCTTGTTTGTGCAGATAACGCGAATGATGCCGCGGCGACGCACTATTTTGCAGTGCTCGCACATTTTTTTGACTGATGCTCTAACTTTCATTTTTTTAAATAATATCGATCAGGACACTACACTCACCGGTTGCTACCCGATCAAAATACGCCCCGTGCTTAAATCAAAGGGCGTCAATTGCAATGTCACTTTGTCGCCGGTTTTGAGGCCGGCAAAATTTTTCTTTGCTTTCCCAGCTACAAATGCCGTGAGGCAATGCCCATTTTTGAGCTCTGCGCGGTACGTCCCGTTGGCCAGGACTTCCGTCACGCGACCTTCAACTTTGAAAGCATCGCCGGCAGGCACGTTAAAATCTCCGGTTCACCGTCCGTAATAAGGACGGTATGCTCAAAATGAGCGGATAATGAACCATCTTGCGTGACCACTGTCCAGTGATCTTTTAATATTTTTACGCCGGGCTGCCCGGCATTGACCATCGGCTCAATGGCGATCGTCATGCCCGGCCGCAACTTTTCATTCATTTTCCGGTCCACGAAATTGGGCACCTGCGGCTCTTCGTGCATCGTTCGCCCGACGCCGTGCCCCACAAATTCGCGTACCACGCTAAACCCATTGCCTTCAACAAATTCCTGTATCGCACGCGATATGTCCGTCACACGATTCGAGGGCCTGGCCGCGGCAATGCCCAAATAAAGGGCCTGCTCGGTGACGTCCAACAGGCGCTGCGCCTGGATTCCGCATCCGCCGACCGGAAACGTCCGGGCATTGTCCCCGATAAAACCTTTATACATCACGCCCACGTCCAGGCTTACGATATCGCCAAACCGCAATTCGCGGTCGCTGGCCACCCCGTGAACGACTTCTTCGTTTACCGAGATGCAAACGTGCCGGGGATACTTTCGATATCCCAAAAACGCGCTTTTGCCCCCATGCGTCTTAATCTGTTCGGCCGCAAAATCATCGACCTGCGCCGTGGTAATTCCGGGCTTGATGAACGCCCCGATTTCATCCAGCACTTCCGCCGCGACCGCACAGGACGATCGCATCAATTTCAATTCGTCGGGTGTTTTGATTTTGATTCCAGCCACAAAATCAGAAACGTCCGCGCACTCGTCCCTTTTTCAAAAAGCCGTCGTAATGACGCATCATCAGGTGCGATTCGACCTGGCGCATCGTGTTGAGCAAAACGCCGACGGCGATCAAAATACTGGTGCCGCCAAAGAACTGTGAAATGTTCTGGGAGATGCCCAGTTGCTTGTAAAGGACCACGGGAATGACCGCGATGACGACCAAAAAGAACGCTCCGGCGAGGGTGAGGCGGCTTAATGCCTTGTGCAAATAGTCGCTGGTACTCTGGCCGGGACGAACGCCGGGGATGTAACCGCCGTTTTTCTTCAAGTCGTCGGCAACCTGGATTTCGTTAAACTGGATGGCGACCCAGAAGTACGAAAAGAAGAGGATCAAAAGAGCGAAAACGACCAGGTAAAAGGGAGCGCCATAATTCAACTGGGTAGCCAGCTGCTGAAAATACGGCTGCAGGAATCCGGGCCCGTTTTTATAGAGCCAATTGCATATCGGGCCGGGAAACATCAGGATGGAGGACGCAAAAATAATCGGCATGACGTTGGCCTGGTTGACGGGCAAGGGCAGGTAATTGGTGCCGCCCTGGTACATCTTCCGGCCTACCATGCGGCTGGCGTATTGTACCGGCACTTTTCGTTGCGCCTGCGTAATGGCAATGATGCCGGCGATAACAGCGATCAGCAAACCGATCAACAACAGGCCTGTGCCCAGGAAGTGGTATTGCGATTCTCCGCCATTCGTGGGAAAGAACATTTTGAAGGCATCGCGAACGGCATAGGGCAGGCCGGCAACAATGCCGATGGTAATAATCAGCGACACACCATTGCCAATGCCCCGATCGGTAATCTGCTCACCAAGCCACATCAGCAACAAAGTCGTTGCCGTCATAGTCGAAACCGCCACGACAAAATACAACCAAAGGGGTTCCATGACGACGAGCCGGCCGGTGAACCCGCTAAACGTCGAGCCGGGGTGCAAATAACTGTTGGCAAACCACCATCCCTGGCCGAGGCACAAGGGAATCGTGAGGTAACGGCCATATTGAACGAGCTTTGCCCGACCGCCTTCCTCACGCGCAAGTTTGCTCAACTGCGGAAAGACAGCACCGAGCATTTGCAGGATGATGGAGGCGCTGACGTAAGGCATGATGCCCAGTGCGCCAATCGCGCAATTAAGATAAGCGCCGCCTGCGAAACGGTTATACAAGCCGAGCATGCCTCCCGCACCACTTTGGGTGCTTGAGTAGGCCGTAAGGGCGGCCGAATCGATGCCGGGAATGGGCACGTAAGCGACCACTCTGGCAACAGCCAGTAATAGCAGCGTGAACAAAATGCGGGACTTCAGCTCCGGGATCTTGAAGCAGTTGGCGAACGTGGTGAAAATATTCCGAAGCATGAACTACTCCTGCATCAGGCCCTGGCCTTGGGTGTTTCGGCGGCTTTAGCCGGCTCGGTCGCACGGGTAATGACCGCACAGGAACCGCCTTTGGCCTCAATTTTCGACTTGGCCGACGCGCTGAACGCGCTCGCGGTCACTGTCAGTTTTTTGGTAAGTTCGCCATTGCCCAGGATTTTGACTCCAGCCCCGTGGCCATTGGCCAATCCGATGGAGCGCAACGCGGTTTCATCCACGGTGGCGCCGTCTTCGAACTTGTTCAAATCGCCCACGTTGACCGGGATGTACCGGATAGTAAAACGGGCATTGTTAAAACCGCGCTTAGGGATACGGCGAATGAGCGGCATCTGACCACCTTCGAAGCCGATGCGGATGCTGCTGCCTGAACGGGCTGTCTGGCCTTTGCCGCCACGTCCTGAAGTTTTGCCGTGGCCGCTGGATTCGCCCTGGCCAAGCCGCTTGCGCCGGTGCTTGGCGCCCGGACGAGGCTTTAAGTCGTGTAGTCTCATAAAATCTGTTCGTGATCAGTTCGCGGCGGCTTCAGGAGCCTTGGGCGTCTCAACCTTTTTAATGGCAATTCCCCGTGCCTTGTAAATTTCTTCGCGCGTGCGCAGGCTCAACAGAGCCGCGAGCGTGGCTTTTACAACGTTTGCCGCGTTGTTGGATCCCAGCGACTTGGTCAAAATGTCGCGAATGCCGGCCGATTCCAAGACCGCGCGCACTGTTTTGCCGGCGATAATCCCGGTTCCCGGCGAAGCCGGACGCAGCAGGATTCTCGCCCCGCCGTACGCAGAAAAAACTTCGTGCGGAATGGTGGCATCTTTCAATGCAACCGGCAGCATCTGATGACGCGCGAGCTCGCCGCCGCGCTTGATGGCATCGGCCACTTCGCCGGCTTTGCCCAGGGCGTAACCGACACGACCCTTTTTGTCGCCCACAACCACCAGGGCTGAAAAGTTAAAACGGCGTCCGCCTTTGACGACCTTGGCCGAACGGTTGATATACACGACTTTCTCGACCAGTTCCTCGCCTCCCTGAAAGGCGTTTTCCGGCACATCGCCCATGGGTTTACGACGACGACGTCCGCCGCCGCCACCACCGCCACCAAAACCACCACCGAAACCACCACGCTGCTGCGGGGGCGGCGGCTGCGGTTCTTCAGCGGCACCTTCAGGTTTTTCAATTTCAGCCATACGTTAGAGATTTAAGTTGTAAATAAATTCAAAATTTTAAGCCGGCTTCGCGCGCGGCGTCCGCAAGGGCCTTGACCTTTCCGTGGTAAAGCTTGCCACCCCGGTCAAACACGACTTCTTTGATACCTTTATCCAACGCGTTCTTCGCGGCCATTGTCCCGATCGCTTTGGCGCCGTTGACGTTAGCCGACAAATCTTTGGCGGCGGACTTGGCTCCCACCGTGGAAATTGCCGCGAGCGTCTTACCCGCCTCATCGTCAATGAACTGCACGTGGATATTTTCGTTCGTAAAACAGACACTCATGCGCGGACGGTCCTTGCTTCCGACGATCTTCTTGCGGATCCGCCAGCGGCGCAATTGCTGCAATTGATGTTTCTTTTGAGTTCTCATTACAAAAAATTATTGGACTGTCTTGCCTTCCTTGCGTTGGACGTGCTCGCCCACATAACGCACGCCTTTGCCTTTGTAAGGCTCAGGCGGATAAAATCCGCGGATTTCAGCCGCGACCTGGCCGACGACTTGTTTGTCCGGCCCTTCAATCGTCAGTTTTGTGTTTTCCTCAACCGTCACTTTGATTTGGTCGGGGATGTTGTAATTAATCGGGTGGGAGAAACCGAGTGCGAGGTTAACGACTTTGCCCTGGACGGCGGCTTTGAAACCGACTCCCTGAATCTCGAGCTTTTTGACAAAGCCTTCAGTCACGCCTTTGACCATGTTGTTCACAACGGCGCGACTCAGGCCGTGGCGCTCGCGCGCTTCGGAATCGTCGCCATCGCGGCTCACGACAATCTTGCCTTCGGCCACTTTAAGGCTGGTGCGGCGGGGCAATTCCCAACCGAGCTTGCCCTTGGGGCCTTCCACCTGGATTTTTTGCCCCTTGACCTCGACTTTGACCTTCGGGGGGATGGCGATAGGTTGTTTTCCAATACGTGACATGGCTTTAAAGTGTTAAGCGTTAAAATCGTTACCAGACGTAGCAAAGGAGTTCGCCACCAAGGTTCTTTTTGCGGGCCTGGGTGTCGGTCATGACGCCTTCGGGCGTCGAAATGACGGCCACGCCCAATCCGCCGCGCACGCGGGGGATTTCAGTGGCGCCGACGTACTTGCGCAGACCCGGCTTGCTAACGCGTTTCAAACCCTCGATCACGTTCTTTTTGCCGTTGTATTTGAGGCGAATTTTGATCTTTTTGATCGTTTTGCCTTCGACAGCCACGTCAGTGATATAGCCTTCTTTTTTGAGAATACCGGCGATGTTTTCCTTCAGGCGCGAGTGCGGCAATTCGATCAGAGGCTGCAAAGCCTTTCCGCCATTGCGCAAGCGTGTCAGCATGTCTGAAATTGGATCTGTCATAATGAACGTTGAATCGTTAAATCGTTGAATCGCAGCTTTACCAACTCGCTTTCACTACGCCCGGGATAAGGCCATTTAGGGCGGCTTCGCGGAAGGTCAGGCGGGAGACGCCGAACTTGCGGATAAAGGCATGGCGGCGTCCGCTCATGGCGCAACGGTTGACCAGGCGGGTTGGGCTGGCGTCGCGGGGCAGCTTCGCCAAACCGGCGTAGTCGCGCCTGGCTTTTAATTGTGCGCGGAGGGCGGCGTATTTCTTCACCGTTTCCGCCTTGCGCTTATTGCGCTCCAACCATGATGTTTTGGCCATATTATCTAGTCTCTTTTTCGATTTTCACTCTCTTCTCCTCGATTTACGAGGATGAGGATGAGGATGACGATGATTTCTAATTCATTACTTCTCTGCAAATGGAAAACCCATCAATTTCAACAATTCCATTGCTTCTTCATTTGTGGGCGCGCTGGTGACGATGGTAACGTCCATTCCCTGCGTGCGTTTGATCTTATCCAGTTCGATTTCCGGGAAGATGGTTTGGTCGGTTACGCCGAACGTGTAATTGCCACGACCGTCGAACTTACGGGGTGACAGACCGCGAAAGTCACGAATACGCGGAAGGGCGGTCGCGACCAGGCGATCGAAAAACTCGTACATGGCGTCACTGCGGAGCGTCACGCGGCAGCCGATGGGCTGGTTTTCGCGGAGTTTGAAACTAGCGATGCTGTGGCGAGACTTGCTGATGGCCGGCTTGCGACCCGTGATCATCGTTAAATCCTTGGAGGCATCATCGATGGCGCCTTTATCCAGCGACGCGCTCACGCCCATGTTGACTACAATCTTCTCGATGCGCGGGATTTGGTGGACGTTCTGGTAGTTGCGCTTTTGTTTAAGCGCGGGCACGACGTCGTTTTTGTATTTATCGTAAAGTCTAGCTTTCATATATTTATCTCACGGATTTTGCCGTGAACTTTCCGTCGCTTTTGGAAGAAACGGAACGGAGAATTTATCAAATGGAGATTGGAACGCAAGGCCTTTTTTAAAGTTTTTTGCAGCTGAGTGAGGGAACCTTTGGGAACTCTGGATTTTTAAAGCTCACCAATCAAATCGCGCGCCTTGACGCCCAGCGCCTTGGCGACGCGCAGAAGCGCATGAAGGCTGATCCACTGCTCGCCCCTTTCCACTTTGCCGACATAAACCGGGTGCAATCCAGACTTCTCCGCCAGCTTCTCCTGGCTCAAATTTGCGCCCTTGCGGTATTTGCGGATGGCTTCGCCAAGTATTTTCAGCGATTTCTTACGCGGCATAGCGTTCCAGCAAACCATCGCCGACTCAAACTTAGAACACCCAACATGGGTTTATTTTTATTCTTGCGTTTCAAACGGTCTTCGATTGAAATGAAGCCGTCCCGGAAGGATGAACCATGAAAACGAAAAATTTCAGAAAACGCTTTTGGTTGATTGCCGCTGGCGCTCTACTTTTCTGTGCAGCGTCACATCTCAGCGCCCAAGACACGAACATCGATTGGGGAATGGCGTCAGACGACCAAGTCATATTGCAGGCAATTGAATTGACGACACCGGCTCCCTCAAACGAAGTCCCTACTTATGCCACGTTTTACTCCGCCCAGCATTCACCGATAAGTGCGGAGCCATGGCCTCCGCTCCCAGTAGACATGGGCTTTAACGCGTGGGATTTAGGGTCCAATGTTTGGGTTTTGGATGACTTGGGGTTCGACTATGATGCAATGTCGGCGCAAAGCAGCCATTCTATGATGGCCATGGACGATAGCGGGATACTGCCGCCGGGCGGTGGTGATACGAATTTCGTTTCGCAAGCTTTCAGCCCTGCCCCATTTGACCCCGGAACAAATTTGTGGATTGCGCAAGAGGTTGTTTCCAATGGTATTTTCGCCGGAATCCTTTCCAACACGATTCCGGGCGTTGAATACCAGCTCTTATCCGTTAATTCGCTCAATTCTTCTCAGTGGGCCTATCAGGGCGATCCAATCCTGGCGTACACGAATTGGGCACCATGGAGCGTTCCGTTTGATCCGACAACAAATTTCTTCTTAAACGCACTGTCGTTTCAGGACAGTACCGGTAGTGGCATTCCTGATTGGTGGTGGCTGAAGTATTTCGGCCAGGATACTAACACTGACCCTTACGCCGACCCCCTTGGAGATGGATACACTTTATATGAAGACTACGTAAACGGCTGGATGCCGACAAATTGGATGCAACCGCCCGCGCCAACGGGACTCGCCGTTGACGGTTTCAATAGCGCCAGCGGCACGGCGACTTTGAGTTGGCTACCTTCGCCCGGCCCAGTTACTGGGTATGCAATCCAAACGCCCAATGGCATCGTCCCTCTGGGTAATGTCACAAGCTACATCGACAACGAATCGTCAATCGGCGCGACCTACTCAGTCGAAGCAGATTACGGCGGACAAACCTCAGCATGGAGCGCATCAGTGTCCACTGGCGGCGACCCGGCACCTAATGCGGCCATCGTTCCCGGTCCGGAAGGAAATCTCTATTTGGTTGCATCAGGCCTGCCACCAGATTTGGCCGCTATCCAAATAAGCCGCAACTCCTGGGATTCAGCCGGACCGATAGACTACGAGTTCCAGCTAAGTTCCGCATATGTAAACCAGGGCAATTTTCCCACTGATCCTTTAGCGAGTGGAAGCTTCCAGATTCCCGCCGCCAACATTACCAATGGCATCTGCGAAATTCCACGTTCTGACATAACGCCGTTTTACCCATATGCGTTCCAAATCGAAACAATTCGCTCTAACGGCGTTAGCAGTGTCCCGTCCGTGAGCGGTTCGACCTTTGCCTCGGACCCGCCACTCGCCGAAGTTCCCTTCGTTGACGGCCGAGCGGACTTTAAAGATAATTTACGGTTCCTGTTTCGAGCAGCGAACGACCTTGAGGATCAAGGTTCTTTTCAATTCGTAGACGGTGCCTACACGGACGAATCTTTTAGTTGGCCCTCAGACCATATTTGCGTTGACTTCTATAGTGATGGAGCCTTTTCAGACAGCTCGCTCGCTCGATATCCTGATGCGTTGGCGCCTCTAACAGCCCGTTAAAAAAGTCAAAATTATATCTTGACATAGATTTTACATTAGTTATGAATATCGCATGGCGATAGGCAAACGCAAACCCACTCAGGACGAACTGTTCGTTCCCACCCTCAAGCTGGCCACCGGTCCTG
>DATAST010000070.1:0-1924 GCA_036269115.1 Verrucomicrobiia bacterium
GAGCAAACCGCAGCGCTCTCAAGCCAGCAAGCCGCTGACAACGCGCTGAGCCGGGTGGTCGCAGAATTGCAACAGCAGCGCGACAGCGCCTCCAATGAACTGGCCTCGCTCAAAGAGGAAAATGCCGCATTGAAAAATCGACCCACCGAAGTCCTGAAATTGCGCGGTGAGGTCGGCACGTTGCAGGACCAAAAAGCCCGCCTCAGCGCCACCACGGCTATCAGCAGGATGACTTCCACGCCCGAAGCCCGGCAGTTGCTGCATGACCAGCAAAAAGTCGGCATGGGCGCGGCCTACAAACAACTTGCCAAGGACTTGAAGCTCACCCCCGACCAAACCGACAAACTCAATAACCTGCTGGCTGACTATGTCATGAATAACGTCGACCAAGTGACCACCGCGCTTCGCGACAAGCCACCCGCGGACCAACTCAACCAGCTATTCGCCGCTGAGAACGCCACGCGCGACCAGAACATTCAAAACCTGCTCGGCGACGATGCCGTTGCCAAATTCCAGGATTACTCCAAGAACCTGCTCAGCAACCTCACGGTTGATCAATTCAAGGATAGCTTCACGGGCAGCGCCGACGACAAAAGCGCAAAAGCTGACAAACTTCGCGAGGCGATCCAACAGGAAAGCCAATCCGCCATCGCCAGCGCAGGACTTCCCTCCGATTTTCAAACGATTCCAATGCTTAACTTTGTCAACATCGCCTCTGAGCAGCAGGCGGACACGAATGTGAAACTCCTCCAAGGGATCTATCAGCGCGTCATTTCCGGCGCAGGGTCCTACCTGACGCCGGAGGAAATTACGAAGCTCCAGGCATTCACGACCAAGGCAATCGCCAACAACAATGCCGCGCTGAACATGAACCGGGTTGTCATGGCGCCGATGGGCAATCAATAAAAAGAAAAGGGCGGCGTTGATACGCCGCCCTAAATAAAAACCCCGCCAGTGCCGTGTGTAACAGTTCCTTTGAACTTCTTTAGAAACAGTTCGGAACCCGCCGGATTGCTTTCGACTTCCAGTTAAGGCCTGTCGGCTACAACCTCGGCTCTGATTCCTTGTTTATTAACTACGGTTCAAGGACATAGTTTCTTATCGCGAGCGTAGGCAGGGTAAATTCTCCTCCGGGATCTTTAATCCCTGGACAAATTGTTTTCCAAAGAACACTGGCGTCTCTCACGCCTCTATTTCCATTATCGGCAGAATATTTCGTTCCTCAAGGAAAAATTTTCATGCACGCATCATTTTCTTCTTTGTACGAAAATCTTAACTTGCCAAATAGAAGGTCTTCACCCCAAAAAAATCCTCCCCGCGCAAAAAATTTTACAATTTCTCCTCGCAACATTTTTTTCGCAGCGGTGTCCACCCCACTGAAGCATTTTTTCGCCAAGGTGAACGGAATAAGCCAGAGACCCGCCAAAAAAAATTCTAAAAATTTTTGGAACCGCGCCGCCGGCCGGTGCTCCAACGAAGCGAACGCGGCGAGATTAAAAAACCATTCACGTCACGTTTCACCGGAGATGCGCGGGATTTTTGTGAATAACAATTATGTTTTGCGGCAATACTGAAAATTTTTCATGCAAAATTTCCGCAACATGGCATGCCCTAGCATCGCGCCTGCTTAAAGGCGCAGCATGAAAGTTGAATGGCTTGCGTGGTTGACACTGGCGCAAATTTACGCCAGGTGGGCCTTCAGCAGGGTGATGAAAGTCAGCTCGCCGGTGTGGCGCCGGTTGAGTTTGCGCAAATGATTTGTTGCGGCATATGAAAAACAGAGAAAAGGGTTTTCCGAATATAGTGGAAAAGGGCGAGCCGTTGCAGATCGGGTTCATTCCCGATGGCGATTGCGCACCGATCGCGGTCGCGCGCGAGTCGGGCCTGTTTGACAAATACGAACTGGACGTGCAGTTGCGTCGCG
>DATAST010000071.1:0-42099 GCA_036269115.1 Verrucomicrobiia bacterium
TTAGAGCGGTTTAAAAAATACTGTAGCCATTCGGGAAGAAAAAGAAGGGGAAGCGGTCTTTTTGGGTTTTGGCGTCGTTTCAGCTTCAGTCACAGGGTTTTCAAACATGCTCCTTCGCTGAAGCCTCGCCAAAACACCAAAAATCCTCGTTCCGAACGGCCACATTATTTTTTAAAACGCTCTAAAACCAAAACGCCTGCATGGCCAGGACTGCGCCAATGATAATCAGGCCTGCGTAAACGTATTTGCGGAATTTTTCCGTCGGCAAGCGGTGATTTGCCAGACGGCCCAGCCAGATCGCGGGGATTGCGGCGGGCAGAGTGATCAAAAAATAGTACGTACAGTCATGGCTCCAAAGTCCTTTTAGCAGGTAGCCGCCCATGCCCAGCACGCTCGCCGGCAGGAAATAGCCCTGTAACGTGGCGCGAAATTGTTGCGGCGGCCAGCCGCGCATCGCCCCATAGATCGCCAGCGGCGGACCGTTCATGCCGTAGGCTCCCCCAAGTACGCCTGCGAAAAAGCCACAGATGGCCAGCCACAGTTTGCTATCGGTCTGGAGATGCGGCAAATGAGTCCGGGTCAGGGAATAGCCGGCAAACAAAATAATGACCAGCGCCAGGATCAACTTAACCAGTTGCTGTTGACTACACATCAACAACATGAGCCCCGGCGGGATTCCAAACAATGTGGCGGCCAGGAGCCAGCCCGCGCTTCGGGCATGCACTTGCCGCCAATCCTGAATAACAACGATGGCGGCAATGGTAATTGAAAGAGCCACCGCCAGAGGGGCGGCCGTCTCAAGCGGGATCCGCATGGCCAGCAACGGGACCGCTATCAATGCCTCGCCAAAACCAAAAGCAGAACGAATCAACGTGGCGACAAAGACCACGCACACGACGTAAAATGTTAAATCACTTTGCCCCGCCCAAATCAATGCCATGCGCTATTTTAGTTTGCGCGAAAGAAAATTGAACAACAAAGACGCGAGGGAACTTGCGATTTTAAATTTGCGAATTGCGATTTGGCAAACTGAAACCGCTTGCCCGGCAAGGCAAGCGGCGGTGACGACGGAAAATGGTTTAACCCGCCAATTTTCCCTGTTGGCGCTTGTTCCGAAAATAGAATGCAGCCATGAGCCCCGAGCCGGCAAACATCAGCGCGAGCGGCGCCGGTTCAGGAGCCGCGGTGACATTGATGTTCACTGAACCTGCGTTGTCTCCGTATTGGCCGGGCGCGCCCAGAAACCCGGCCGCATCGGCAAAGCCGAGGTAGAGTTCCGTGCCGCCAGTTGGCACATAATAAGTGCGGGATTGGGCGGAAGACGTTGTGCCATCGCCAATCAGAAAAATTTGTCCGATTTGAGGCGCGAGCGTGAGGAAATTCGCCCCCATGCCGGTGGCGGTGGTAAAGTTGATTGTCGCGGGCGCGGGAGCCGTAGGGGCTCCTGTGCCAAGAAATACGCCAACCAGCGCGAAATCACGGTCTGCCATGAAACCGGAAATGCCTCCGTATGAGGTGATATTTGCGGGACCGCCGTTTGCGCCATTCGCATCAAGGCCACTCAATGAGGAATCGCCAGTATTCGCCGAGACAGTGCCGGATAAATATTGAAATTGATAACTGCCGCCAGTCACGGCGATTTGGAGCGGCAATACTCCGCCCCCGCCGTTTCCTGGATCCACATTTGCCGCGGAAGACAGTCCTGCGGCAAAGATGTTATCCATGCCCGTCACATTAACGGTGGTGGCTGAGGCGATCGCGGGCAACAGCACGCAAGGTGTGGCCGCGAGAATGAATGTTTGAATTAGTTTCATAAATTTACTTGTTGTTTTTACGGGTTGCCCGGCGATATACGAGAAATCCAATGAAGCCGGCGGCTGAAAACGCCGAAAAAGACGGTTCAGGCGCAGGGGTCGCTGAAAGGTTGTCGTAAATCCAGGACGCGGCTCCTCCGTTCGCCGACAGGACCACCGAGCTAATCCCGGCGCTTGAATCGACATTCAATTGTTCCCAGGTGCCTGCCGAGGCAGTCACGGTTTCCGAATCAACCAACGAATTCCCCGTGCCGCCGTATGCCTGCATAGTAAACTGCTCCCCGTTTATTGCGTTCCCGGCAAAAATGGACACCGAGGACATGCGTGTATCGAACGTAATTGTTTCCGGGCCAGTGGCGTAAGTTTCGGGGTTAAACGCCAAAACATTATCCCCGCTTAGCGGCAAAACACCAAAAGAGCCTGATCCGCTGAGAATCGCACCCCCGCCACCGAAGGTAACACCCATCGGCGCGTAAAGGGTTGTCAGCGGACCTGTCAGATAAAATGCGGCCGGTGCAGTGATCGGATTGCCGGAGGCATCGGCATCAAAATCAATACTGATTTGCGCATTAAGAGTTTGAAGCGATGCGCAGAACAGCAGCGCCAGCCACGTGACACTCCGTCGAATGATTGCCATTCGGAATTTCCCAATTGATGTGTTTTTCATATTACAAAGCCCCCTTGCCATTTACCAAATTACTTCCGTTCCGGCGCTTGTTCCTGAAACAGAACGCAGCCATGAGTCCCGAGCCCGCGAGCATCAGCGCGAGCGGCGCCGGTTCGGGAGCCGCGGTGACATTGATGTTGACCGACCCGGAGTTATCGTTGAATTGGCCGGGAGGCCCGCCATAGTTGTAAGAATCGGCAAATCCCAGGTAGAGCTCTGCCGCGCCGGTTGGCACGTAATACGTGCGACTTTGATTGGAAGGCGTTGTCCCATCGCCAATCATAAAAATCTGCCCGATTTGCGGTGCAAGGGTGGTAAAACCTGACCCGATGCCGGTCGAGCTGAAATTTATTGCGGACGGCGCAGTGACCGGCTGGCCACCCGGCCCAAGAAATACACCAACAAGCGCGAAATAACTTCCGGAAACGTAACCAGAAATGCCTCCGTACGAATTAATATTCGCAGTAGCGTTCAGGTCGCCGTTTGCGTCAAGGTTCCTAAGCGAGCTGTCGCCTGAGCTTGCCGAAACGGTGCCGGACAAATACTGAAATGAATAGGAGCTGCCGGTAACAGCAATTTGGAGCGGCAGTGTGCCGCCGCCACCGCCGGCCGGATCCGCATTTGCCGCGGACGCCAGGCCCGCGGCGTCAATGTTATCCGTGCCCGTTACATTTACAGTGGTTGTCCCGGCTGTAGCCACGGCGGGCAGCAGCAGGCAGGCTGCGGTTGCAGTCAATAAAGGCTGATAGATCTTCATATAATTGGTCTTAGGTTGTATCTTCGCTAGAATCCCGGCCGTCCGCTTTTGAAGCGGCGTCCGGTAAATTTTATGATCCTACAATAGACGGTTCTATCATAAACAATTACATTTAGGAAGGACATCTTATATCACTTTTGGGCCATTCCCTTTGCATAATTTATGCGACAATCATTTTTACTTATTGCAAGTAGTTAGTTAGCGCGCAATCGGCGCAACCCGCGTCCACGATCAACATAATTCTGCATTTATGGAAAACATTACAATGAAGTTCATGGCCAGGCAGCGCGACCACGAGCGTCCGCATTCAATCCTCCTTTTCCTTCTTAACAGCCCGTTAAAAAACTATCTCACCATCTTCAACCGCAAATTATGCTGGATCTGGTTCCGCCATGTGCTGATCACCTGCGCCTGTTCCGCGTATTGCGGCCATTTCGACGCCGCCTCGGTCACTTCTCCGAGAATTGCCTCCGCGCGGCCTCGCTTCATTTGGGCGGCATTGGCGCACGCGCGAAAATCGGCCAGGGTGAATCCGTCGCGCTTGCTGTTCATGCTCATTTGATGGGTCGCGGTCCAGCTTCCTTCCGGATTGTAGCTGTAAGTCACATCGAACGCCGGGGCAAGCGACCATTGCCCTGCCTTGTCCATGAGGAAGGCGATATTTTTGACGTGATCATCCTGGTTGCGGGCGACGATGTTAAAGGCCATGCGACGGAATTGCTCTTCGATCGCGGCCATGGGCAAATCGAGCTGGCGAATCGTCAAAAACGCCTGTTCGTAGGAATACGCCCCGGCCACGTTGAAATCGAAATGCGCCAGCGCGCAGAGCGATTGCATGTGCATTTTCTCGCCGCTGGCAAGCCGGTCAAAACGGCGGGTCATAAAATGGCGCCGTCCGCCTTCCTCCAACAGCCGGCATTCGGTCATGGTAATTCCCGCGGCCCTGGCCATCAGGCAATAAGCGTATTCGATCGCGCCGTAACCTTTGGGGTCATCAAGTTCTTTGTCCTTGTTACCGCTCACACCGTCGAATTTCAGGAGCCAATAATCAAATCCCGGTCCGGCGGCGACCTGTCCGGAACGAACTTCGTTCGTTTGGCGGTTCCAGGCGATAACCGCCTTGGCCCGCGCGCCGCCGGCGGAAGTTCCCACGCGCAAAATATCGCTGAGCGCCTTTTTCCGTTGTTCGGTGGCAAACGTCGCTTTCAGGCTTCGGCGATGGGTCAATACTTCCGATGCCAGTTTCACCAACGAATCAATCTCGATCTTTTTTGCCGTGCGCGGCCTGGGCCCAAGCGCCGGCGCAAACTCCAGCGCGCCCATGCCTCGTGTGCCGATGTAGCACAGGCGTTCAATCGCATTAAATCTGTCCGGCGTCCGTCCCTGTGTCGCCAGCCAGGCGTCTATCAGGATATGACCGAACTGGTCCGGCAACGAATCGGCGAGCATGCCGGGCAGTCCATGAAATGTTTTGGGCGGCAATTGTGGGAAGGTGTAAATCCGCTCCGTCAACGGCATGTTGATGGGCGAAATTTCAATTCGGCTGCCCGCAAATTCCGGAACGTATTGGAAGGCGGCGTAATTGCTCCCGTCCTCGAGCGAAACCGCCCCAATGGTCCGGCCCCAAAGCTTGACCTCGGCTACGGTCACGATTCATCTCCCCAATGCCATTTTTTGGCGGATGGCTTTGTGGTTTGCGTTTTGCCCCCGGAAGCGCGTTGACGTTGTTTGCCCCGCAGCTTCAGTTCCGCCATGGGGCTGGGCACGGATTCAGGAATCAACGCGTCAAAGCGGTCCAACACTTTGAGCACGCGGCACACGCGGATAAAGCCCGACAACTGGGTCGCCACCGCTCCCGCCTCGAGCCGTTCCACCGTGCGCTTGGAAACGCCAGCCTGTTCAGCCAGTTGGGCCTGGGTTAAATTGGACGACAACCGTGTCTGGGTCAGCCGCTTGCCGATCTCAGCTAATATGGCCTTATCTGTGGCGTTTCCGTTGATTTTCATTACTCGTCAAATATGACGACTTAAACTCTGAAAGTCAATTTATTTCGCCATTTGTGGCGAATATAGTAGATTCATGGATGTCGCCTCCGGCGGAGCGTTCTTCGGCTGCGGCGTGCGTCTACGATCTATGACGCCCGTGCCATTAATGATGCGGAAGTTGTTGGCCCTGATCCAGGCGCTGGCCTCAGCAACGGTGGCCATCTGGCGTTGATGAGTATCGCCGCGCATCGGGAATCCGCGAGCGCGCATCACATAAATAAAGCGGGTCGAGACGCCCAGGGCTTCGGCGAGTTCCTTGATGAGCAAGCGGGTCTGGCGTGGCGAGCGAGGGTTAGGGGACAAAGAGATCATAGTTTTGATGGGGCAGTCCGAGTTTTTCGCGGATGAAATTCGGGTTGATTTTGATTCGGGCGAGAAAAATCCATTCGTCCATGACGTTGCTGTTGAAAAAGTTCACCAGCGACTGGACGTCGGCATCGGTCTCATAGCCGCGGCAGGATTTTCCCGGCTTTACAGTTCCATTGACGATGCGGCCGGCGGCGGCGAGTTCTTTGAAATCATTGACCGCCTGTTCGATGACGGCGATCAGAAGCGCACGAGTGCCGGTGTTATTCAGACGGTTACCAGATTGGCCTTTTTTCATAGAATGATGTTGAAGTGTTGAAGTGTTGAATCGTTAAAGCGGAGGAAAACAAACCAACTGCCGTTTCCGCATTGCCCGGCACTTGCGCAAAGGCATCTTCAGAGGCCAGCGGAACTTGAGGGTTTTGTTCAGAGCCCGTCACGACGGGACAATTCGTCCTCGGACCGGGCTCACAGCAGTTGGAGATTTGTGACGCAATGAAGCGGCAGGCGGCCGCCGCTCTGGTCAGATGAAATCGGTTCACAGGACCAGATCCTTTCCATGTCGCGCCACGAGTATTTCCAGGATGCGCGCCTGGGGCAGACGATTGCGGGCGGCGATTTGTTTGATGGCATCGGCCAGCTCCAGGTTGAAGCGGAACGCCATTAATATTTTCTTTTTTTGGCCTTTGGGCCGTCCTTTGGGCTTCATTTTTAGCAATATTGAAAGTTGAGTTTTTATTCTGAATCAATGTATATCATGTCGCTATACCATGTTCAACAAAAAGCTTGCAATGCGCTATACAATAATTCATATTGACCGCGAAAAATATGGCCGAGACCGTCCAAAAAAACTTCCGGATGTCGCATGGCGCCATCACGATTCTGCACAATGTGGCGCGCGCGCGCGGGATGACGGAGACGGATGTGGTGGAAACCTGCGTGGCGAAATATGCGCTAGAGATCGGCCAGGAAGTGGATCGTGCGCGGGAGGTCTTATTCCGGCAGATTTGCGGGGCGATGGCCAATGCGCCAGTAACGCATCCTCGTGCCTCGGAGTCGCCAGCCTTGAATGAAGGACCACGGCGAGGGAAGGAAGCAGCAGAGACGGCGGCAAATCCGTCGGCAGCGGGGGCGTTGGCGTCGATGGCAGCGGAAGGATGGGCGGACGAGAAAAAGGAGAAGGGGAAGGGGAAAAAATAGAAGAAAGCTCAAAATCATTGTCATCCTCATCCTCATCGTCGAAACCCAAACTCCATGACCGATCTCAAAGAAGAACTCCTCCGATCAATCTACCTGGCCCTGGCCGGTGATTGGAATGCCGCGCATCAACTCGTTCAGCAACACGAAGAGGACGCCACTGCCTCATGGATTCACGCAGTGCTGCACAAGATGGAAGGCGACCTGTCCAATAGCCGGTATTGGTATCGCCGCGCCGGCCAACTCAACCACCTCGACAACGAACCGCGCGCCGAGTTGGAAACCATCCAGTCCGAATTGCGATCAAGTTAATGAAAAGGCGGGGGGACGGCTCATCTCCGGGTCAGGCAATTTTAAAAATATTTCGAGGCATTTTGAGGATTTGTGGCTAATGCAGGTAAAGACAAAACACAAAACCAGCATGAAAACAAAACTTCAAATCCTCATCGGTGCATTTGCCATCGTGCTCTCGATGGCCGGCGCATCCGCCCAGAAAGGATCGCCACAGCCACAGCCCGTGCCGATTAATCCGACGACCGGCCTGCCCGAGCAAATACCGGTCATCGACCCGGCCACGGGCCTGCCTTCAGACGGCAGCCCTCCTTTCCACCCTCCCATTGATCCGCAGACCGGTTTACCCCTGGGAGATTCCAACGGCTCACCCACATGGATCGATCCTGCCTGGAAAGACCCGGCAAAAATCCTGCCATCAGTCGGATTACCCAGCCTCCCGCTCTCCGAAGTGGCGCGTTATATGCGGGAGCAATTTAACAACGCTTTCGACGTCATATTGCCTGGCGATTCAGCCGGGTTCGATCCAACCCAGATTGACATTGATCTACAGTTGAAGAATGTCAAAGCCAGCGAGATATTCAGCGCAATGAATTTGCAGTTCGAGCTGAACAAAAGTCCATTGCGATGGGAACTGACAGTGAATGGCTCCCGGCAGGTGGCCTTGTTGCGCAACTTGCCGCAGCTTGCTCCTCAGCCGCCACCGGCGCCGGCGCCCGTTCGGAAGGTTTTCTATGTGGGTGATTTGCTTGATGATTTTCCGGGAACGAATGACGAGTCAAAGCTAACCAGCATCGCAAATGTCGTTCTTTCGTGTACGACTGGAACAACTGGGGTCAAGGACGTCTGGGGTGGCAAAATAAGTACGCGCGGATTAAAAGTTAGCGAATATCCTCCGGCACAACTGTTGATCGTGTCCGGCACCGCTGACGAGGTGGGTTTCGCCGAACAAACCCTCCGCGCTTTGAAAGAAAAAGCCGGCCATGACAATGTAAAAAAGCTGTATTCAAATTGACTTATGCGCGCATGACCGCATCCATCCTCACAATGCGCCCTCTCCCAGAGACGCTCATCCTACGTTCCACTGTGGAAACGTCCAAAGAGAGTCCCGACCTTTGCGCCGACGATTCGGAGGCGCGCCGGCTCGTGACCGCGATTACGCGCGGGGATGACGGGGCATTCGAGCAATTGTACGAGCGTTATCATCGCCGCCTCTTGCGCCTGGCGCTGGTCCTGGGCAGAGGCGATGAATCGCTCGCGCATGACGCCGTACAGGGAGCATTTATCATCGCCGCCAAAAAGCTTCGCCGCATCGATGGCGAGGCGCATTTGTGGAACTGGCTGGCGCAAATTGCGCGGCAACAAATCGCCCGGGCTTGCCGCGAGCGGAAACACCATGCCCCGACGGTGAGCGCCGACGTCCTATCCGGGCACGCCGTGGTCGTGGAATCCGACACCCAACTGGAAGAAATCCTCGATACCTCGCTTACTTCACTCGACCCGGAGGAACGCCAAATTATCGAGCTGTTTTACTTTGACGAACTGAGCCAAAAAGAAATCGCCGAACGGCTGGCCACCACGCCTAAAGCCGTATCCGGCCGCCTGGAGCGAGCGCGAGCCCGGCTGCGTTTGGTTATCGGAAAAAATTTGCATGAAACCTGAAAAAGAAAAGTTGTTTGATGATTTGCTCGACGCCCAAAGCCGCCGCGAAGCCACCTTGCAGGCAGGCGCGCAAATCCTTCGCCGTCGCCGGCACTGGCGCGCCGCACGGCAATCCCTGACGGTCGTAGCCATCGCTGTGATCGCGGGGATCTGCATGGTTCAAAAATATCGCCCACAAAGAACAGTCACCGTTCCGGCTCCCGTTTCAGTGGCCATAAACAGGTCTGCGCCGCCCGAGTCGGGCGTATTAACAGACGACCAATTGCTCGCGCTCTTTCCAAACACACCCGTTGCCCTGGCCACGTTGCATAACGGAAAGAAAATGATTATTTTTCCCCGTCCGGCCGATGAAGCCCGCTATGTCGTGCATTTGTAAGCGCGCCGGGGCGGCTCGTCCCCGGAAACAAATGAATTTTTTGGCCGCCTTCAGTTGTCCGTATGTTAAAGGCATTCCGAAGAAAAAAACTCCGGTCCGCGCCGTTTCCTGAACCATGGCTGCGGATCATTCAGGCCCAATGGCCGTTTTATCTGCGCTTGCCCGCTGACGACCAGCGCGAGTTGCAGGGGCATATCCAGATATTTTTGGCTGAGAAACAATTCGAAGGATGCGGCGGGTTCATCGTCGAAGAAGCGCACAAGGTCTGCATCGCCGCCCAAGCCTGCCTCCTCCTCCTGCATCGGGACACGGATTACTATCCGGATTTGCGCGCCATCCTCATTTATCCATCCATGTACGTCGTTCCCACGACACGCCACGTGGGCGGAGGCATCATGCAGGAACGAAACGAATCCAGGCTCGGCGAATCCTGGCGCGAAGGCGCCGTCGTCCTGGCCTGGGACGCCGTCAGCAGCGGGATGACTGATCCTGTTAACAACAATGGACATAATGTCGTTCTCCACGAATTTGCGCATCAACTGGATTACGAAGACGGGTACGCCGATGGCGCGCCGTTGCTCGGCCATGGCGAATCGATATTCGGGCGCAAGGCCCTCTATACCGAGTGGGCGCGGGTGATGCGGGAGGAATATGAACAACTCCGGACACGGACGCTACGCGGTGAGCCCGAGTCGGGCGTCCTGCGCGAGTATGGCGCGACGAATCCGGCCGAGTTTTTTGCCGTCGCGACCGAAGCGTTTTTCTGCAAATCGCGCCAGCTTCGCGAACAGCATGCGTCACTGTACGAACAGATGAGCCGGTACTATCGTCAGGACCCGGCGAAGTGGCATGGGTGAAACGGATTTCCAGTGGGTTTTCCGGGCGGTGTGGGTTAAGCTTCTTGCATGATCCGCAACATCATTTTTGACTGGTCCGGCACGCTGGTGGACGATTTGCCCGCCGTGCTCCAGGCGTCTAATTTTGTTTTGACGCAGGCTGGCAAGGCGAAAATGACCCTCGACGAATTTCGCGCCGAATTTTCCCTGCCGTTCAGAAAATTTTACGATCGTCATACCCCGCATGTGCCTATGCCCCAGCTCGAGGAATGGTTCCATGCCGAATTCAAGCGCGCCCAGGCCTCCGTCCGTGAGCTCCCCCACGCCCGCGCTTTTCTCGAGTTTTGCCGTGAAAATAAACTCAGGCTTTTTCTCTTGAGCAGTGTCCACACCGACCATTTTCATGTGCAATGCGGCGTGACCGGGTTCGGCGTCTATCTCGAAAAGCCCTATACCGGCGTTTGGGACAAGGCCGAAAAAATCCACGAAATCCTCGAGGAAAACCGACTGCATCCGAATGAAACCCTTTTCATTGGCGATATGGAACACGACATCGAAACAGCACGGCACGGCGGTGTCCATTCATGCGCGGTGCTGACCGGTTACAACACGCTGCAACAATTGCGCGGCGCCAAGCCGGACTTGATTGTCGAACATCTCTCGGAATTGCGCGACATCCTGGAAAAAAACGAGTTTCATTTAAAAAAAGCGGCGGTGTATGTCGGGGAAGCGTCCCAAGGCATGCCCCTGGCCACCGTCGGCGCGCTGATTTTTAATTCAAAGAACGAAGCGTTGATGATTCGAACGCATAAATGGTCAAATTTGTGGGGCATTCCCGGCGGCAAAATTAAATATGGTGAAACGTCCGAGGCGGCGTTACGCCGTGAAATACTCGAAGAAACCGGTCTCAAAATTTCCGGCATTCAATTCACGCTCGTCCAGGATTGCATCCATTCAAAAGAATTTTATCGTGACGCGCATTTCGTGCTGCTGAATTACACGTGCCGCTGCGCCGGCAAAAATCCTGACGTGAAGTTAAATGAAGAAGGACGCGAGTTTCGCTGGCTCAAGCTGGCCGATGCAAAAAAGCTTAAACTCAACAAGCCGACGAAGATCCTGCTGGATGCAGTGATAAAAAATAGAAAGCGACGGCGCGTTCAATGAAATTTTGAACATCGAACGCCCAAAGTTGAAGGAGGCCCGCGGGCCTGCATTTCGATTTACAATGTTCGATGTTTCCGTTTTATCTCATGAAAATTACCATCACCGACCTTGAAGTGTTTTATTGCGCAGGCGTGCCGGACGAAGAACGCGCCCGGCCGCAACGACTGCTGTTAACCGTGGAAATGGAATTCGATTTTTCCGCCGCCTCAAAGAGCGATTCCATTGCCGATACCATCGATTATTTTGCGGTGTCGCAGCGACTGTTGAAATTTGGCGATGGTAAAAGCTGGAAGCTCATCGAAAAACTCGCCGCCGACATTTGCGAAATGATTTTGGCCTGTTTCGGCCCGGCCACAGTTTCAGTTGAAGTAAAAAAATTCCCAATCCCTCAATCCCGTCACGTCTCCGTGACCGTCACGCGCCAAAAGCGTTAGCAGCCCGTTAAAAAACTCTGGACACCGCCGCCGAGAGGATTTTTGGCTTTGCGCGCGTAAATCTGCAAGGCGGTCTATGCAAATTGCATAAAGCGTGGCCACGGTAAACACGGCGGCATTCATTTTTTCAAAGGAAACCACGGAGGTTTCATACGGCTCTGTTTATGCTGAATTAAGGCAACTGGAGGTTTAACTGTGGCTATGATGTCGTATTATTTGGCAAATCTTGAGGACGCAATTCAAGCGAGGTTTGGATGCAACGCAACGCATCGCGAAACTGTTTTTGTACACGAAAGAACGGCGGAAAACCAGACGATATGGTTTGGCGACGTGGAAGTGTTTGATTTGATCGATTGTGAAGGGACGCAGGTGTGTTATGCGTGGCAAAGCTTTGAGGGCGGCATTCGGACAGTAACGATCTTGCACAGCACCACAGTGGATTCTCCGCAGCGCGCGGTTCAGGCGGCAATTTCTTCGGGCGAGCAACCGTCGATGTTGCGCGCAGACAAAAACCCTACAGCTACTACAGAAACTTTACCGGAGCGAGTAGAGGAGCAACCGAAAGAACCCCTGCCTCTTTATGAGGCGCCGATAAGAGCGGAGGACCTGGAAGCAATTGTCCAGGCGATGTGGCGGCCGGGACGGGCCCGGGATGGTGCCGCCGGAAGCAATGTGAGACGATAAGAATATAGGCCCCCTCGCCACGGCTCCGGTGTGGCGAGGGATGGGGAAAAAAGCTCCAAAACCCAAATTCCAGGCACCAGGGAAGATCCAACACCCAAACATCAAGGTATTGCAAGTTGTGGGTTTGGTGCTTCTTTGGGTTTTGCTGCTTGGCGCTTGGTGCTTTTCATCTGATGCCCGAGGGTTAATGTTTTGGCCGGAGGGCGGCGGCTTCGCAGAAAAATAAAGCTAAATTCCACGCAGGGTTCTAAAAGGTTCTAAAAAGTGTCAAAAGGTGGCAAATAAATCCGTTGAACATGCTCCGGCACCATGAGAGATATGGTGGTGATGAAAGACGCGGTTGCAAACTTACTCCTGAAACTATCTTCGTTCCTTAGAAGTGGCGATGAAGATAGGAGATGGAAGATAGAAGATGGAAATCAGACTAACAAGCCATCTTCTATCCCGGCTGCAACAGCGATGGCGGCAGGCGGAGGGGCACCTCCGCCCTACCTGAAGATCACTACGGCGGAAGCTCAGGTGGATGCGATGCTGACTGCCAATCCTGTTTGGGGAGCAGATGAGGCCAAGGCAATAGCGGTCTTTTTGAATTCTCCGGCCGGACAGCTTTTTTCGAAGCGGATTCGGTCGGTGGCGGCACATGTGGCGATTGAAGGTTCCCGCACAGGCGGAACGCGCCGTGCCACTACGGCCAATACCATTCATTCGGCGGGCGTAAGCGCCGGCTGGAATGAATGTGTGCGGTATATCCATTCACTGGCTACGTGCCAGTGCGCACTTTCGCGAGTGTCCGGCGAACAGGACACCAGCCAAGTTGGCTGTTCCAACTTAAACGACAGGCATCAGCCAGAGGGCGAGGCTGAGATGCTTGAGAGATTATCGCCCTAATTTCAGTCAAGATGTCCAGAGTCCGGAGTCGACAGTCGGGAATCCTAAGTTGGACGAACGCTGTGACTGGGGACAGTGGACTGAAGACTGAGGACTAAACTAATTATGAGCCAAGATATAGCAGACATGCCGGGGATTGAGGCCGCGATGGAGCGGTTTGGTGCTGTGGATGGGATAAGCGCTGGAGCCGCGAATGGCTCTGCATCCGCCGCAGGGACCGATGCCAACGCGGACACCCTAAAGGGTGGACACCACGCCACGGACACGCGAAATGGGACGGCCAACGCGGGGCCGGATGCAAATAGCGAGGCTCAAAACTCTGTTACTGATTCGACATCCGACACACGAGCGGCTGCGGGTGGCGCGGCTGAAGATGGAAGATCGAAGATGGAAGATAGAAAACGGCAGGATGCACAAGGAGAGTTTGCGGCGGGGGAAAATCCAAAGTCTACAGTCCAAAGTCCGCAGTCGAAGACTGCTAATGACTTGGGACTGGGGACTCAGGACTCTGGACTCGAGACTAAGTCGCGGTTCACGAAAGCGCAGGAGCGGCTGGAGAAGACCTGGGAGTCTGTCAACAAACGCAAATCGGACCTGGATGCGAAGGCGGCTTCGCTTGAGCAACAGCGGCTCACGTTCGAAAGGGACAAAGCGCAGTTGGAAGCGGTTCGGCGTCAGGCCGAGCAGCCGCAGGCTACGCCTGAACAGGCGCTTCAGGCAGCGCAATTGCGTCGGCGCGATGCGGATGCTCTGCGCATGCAAGCGAGCCGGGCCACGGAGGCGGGGCGCTTCGACGAAGCCCAACGGCTGAATAAACAGGCTGATAAAGCCGAAAGTTTGGCCGATGAACTTGGCGCGTACGCCGAGGAGCTGCGCAAAAACCCACCGGTGTCCATGCATCAGCGCCAACAGCAATTCGAACAGGCGCGCAAGCATTGGACCGTCGAAGCGTGCAATGCGTATCCCGACCTTGGCAAAAACGGCAGCCGATTGCAGCAGGTTGTCGCGCAGCATTTGAATTCGCTGGCGAAACAGGATCCGCAGTTGTTGGTGCATCCATCGTTGATCTATCACGTGGCCAGGCTGGCGGACGCGCAGATTAAGGTCACTGACCTTGAGGCTGTGGCCGCTCGTGTGCCGGTGTTGCAGAAGGAAACGGAGTCGTTACGCGCGAGGATTAAGGAACTCGAGGCCGAGACGACGCCGGCTGTAAACGGGAGCGTAAACCGGCTCAATAATGAGTCGAAGGAAGATTACGGTTCGTTGCGGCAGCAGGCGGCGGATATTGGGCATGGCAGATGGTAATACGTTGAAACGTTGAAACGGTTCACCTACGGCGTGTTTCTTGATTCGGGTGCGGATAGGTAGAAAGAAAAATAAGTTATGGCATTTCAGACAACATCTACGGACGGTTTCTCAAACAGGGTACTGTCCTTTTACAACAAGCAGCTGCTCCAGGCGATTCAGTTGAATCTGCGCCTGAGCAATTACGCGCGGCAGCAGGCCGTGCCAAAATCAACGGGGTTTAACGGCATCAGGTTCTTCCGTCCGCGGCGTGCATCACGCACGGGCGTCGGCGCCCTGACCGAAGGAACGGTGCCGACGACTCTCAACGATGTCAATGTGGGTTACATCGACATCAAACTCGCGCAGCGCGGGTCGCTGGCGAAAATCTCGGACATCGTTACTGCCACGGATTTGCTCGACACGCTGGACGTGTACAGCAAAACGCTGGGAGCGGATGCGGCGCTGGACCTGGAATCGGTCAGCTGGCACGCGATTTGTTCGAAGGCCGGCACGGCGGATGCCGATGGCACGGCCAACTCGATTCCCAACGGGCAAAAGACGCTCAACGGTTCGAACACCATGTTCGAGCGGTTTGCCGGCACGACACAAACGGGCACATCCACAACGGACTACGACACGTTCCGGGCGCAGACGGTGGCCAACAGCATTCTCACACGCGCGGTTCATCTGGGTTGCATGACGCAGCTCAAGATCAATGGCGTGCCGATGATTGGGGGCAAATATGTCTGCATCATTCCTTCGCCGGTCCTCATGGATATGCGCAAGGATACCACGTGGACGAATACGGCGCAGTTCAATCCCGATCAATTGCTGTGGAAATGGGCGCAGTTCGAACTGGATGGAGCGGTGTTTGTGGAAGCCATGCGGCCGGACCTGCTGTTCATCGAGGACGCCGCGGTGGCTTCGGGCAGCGGTTACGGCGTGCATGCGCCGTCGGCGGCCAATACGGCGAGCGCATCGGACGCGGGCGCGATCTATTCGACGCTCTACCTGGGCGAGGATGCGTTTGGCATTCCGAAAATGGTTGGGGATGCGGGAAGCGATCCGGCTACGCCGAGTCTCAAGATCGTGAAGAATCCGGACAGCGGCAATCCGCTTGGCCAGTTCATCTTCGTGGGCTGGAAAGCGTTCTACATGAGCGCGCTGTTGTGGACGAGCGAGACCACGGACATACCGCATGCGGTGCAGTTGCGGACGAAAACGACGTTCTTCTGAGCCTGACGGTCCGCGTTGAAGCGGTAGCGTAGTGCCGGGGGCGTTGGTTTGGTTGTAGTTCCAACGCCCCCGGCTTGAAGGAAAAAACATCGAACACTGAATGGAAAACAGGGAAACGCCGGGTGGGGGCACCCGGCCTGCAACAAAACAAAACTTTACGACGTGGACAGCAAGCTCAATGGAACCACGAAATAATTCCTCACGTCGGCTGCTACGGAGATAAGAAAATATGAAACACAAAGCTAATATTGGACCGGGATTGATTGTGGCGCTGGGAGCGCCTTCACAACAGAGCCCCGACCGTGAGGGAGCGGGTCCGCTTGCTCACGCGCGCGGCTCTGTTAACACACTTTCTGACGTCGCCAATACTGACACGGTGCCGCTCACAATGCTCGCAATGCCAGATGACCAGGAGCAGATGCAGCCGCCGGAGGTTGGCGACGTCGTTAATTATCAGGTCACCGGCAAGGTGGTGGCTATCGAGGGCGACTGCGCCCGGGTACAGCGGCAGAGCATCAATGGGCAGGAGTTGCAGAATTCCCAGAACCCCAGCGACGATGACGATGAGAATGACAATGATTCTCAAGGCGCAAATGCGGATGACTCGGGCGATCTGAGGAATCAGGCGGCTGGGATTGGGATGTTGTCTTAATTCAAAAGAGTCGAAGTTCGGCTTCCATTAATGAAAAAGTTATGAAAGAAAACTCCAAAATCCAAAATCTAAGCACCAGAGAAGTTTCAATTACCAGGGCAACCTCGCAGACCTTTGGCAGCTTGAAGTTTCTCTGGACATTGGTGCTTGGCGCTTGGTGCTTTTCCGCGTGCTTTTGTGCGCAAGCACAGACTGCTGGGCCATATGTTGTCATGCCGGGGATACAGACCGGCGCCAGCACACCGGCGTCCTTGAATAGCGGGCTAACGTTTGAGACGTCATGGATGACAAACAAGATCACCGAATGGTGGAGCGCGGATATCATTCCAGCTACAAATGGTCAGCCCATAACATCTTGGACAGGCCGTAATGGAAACACCCTCTTAGGCACTGGACAATTAGTTTCTCAAGTCCCTGGAAATGGTCATCCCGGAATGTTTTTTAGTGCCTCAGCTGGAATGTCGGATGTAGGGTTTCTTTCCTATAGCTTTACAAATTCTGGACTGATTTTATTCGTGTACACGTTCCCCCCACTGTCGGAATCAATTGGTGGCGAGAATGTAGTCTTGTCGGGAGGCGATTCTGGACACGCAACTTATTTAGATTTTCATGCTGTAATTCAAAATAACGGAAACGGGAATCCCTTTTCTGTATCGGATAGCGCATTCGGAAATGCGACGCACACTGCTACTGTAGCCGCCGGGAACGATACGCATGTTATTTTGTTTAGTTGGTCTCCTACAAATGCCTACGTAATGGATGATGGCAAGAGCTATGAAAGTTGGCCGAACGGCGGTATGAACGAATCGTCGGTAACGCCAAGCGACTTCGCTCAAAACCTTTACGTCGGCAAAATGGCGGCGGGTTGGAACCTGAACGGGTATGTAAGCGAAGTTCTTATATCCAGCAATTTTACTCCAGCAAACGTCGGGGACCAAATGAGCTACTATTTCATGAGAAAATACGGGCTTCTTAAGGACCAGCTTATCCTGCTCGGAGACTCACTCCCTATGGGGCTTTTGGCGACGTGGTACGGAAATTGGTCGTCCATGTTGGCTTCAAACTATCCAGGCTGGCTAGTTCTAAACGAAGCGACCAGCGGGTCAACAACCTTGCAGGATTTGACAAACCTTTTATTGAGCGCGAGCAGCGCGACGATGCCCGGGCGGAAGGTGGCCGTGTTATGGAATGCGTTGGTGAACGACCGTAGCTCAGGCCTGAATGTTATCACAAACGCTCAAATTGCCATCGCCCAAGAATTGGCCTCAAACGGAATACCGTGCGTGCTAGTTTTACCGCCCGCCTCCTTCGACGGCGATACAACCCTTTGGGGTGGCCAAGATCAGAGATATGCCTATTGCAACGTCATGTCGAACGCATGGCCGCAATACTTTGCTGCGGTTGCAAACTTGGCGCAGGATTCATTAATTGGATCCTCGAACGCGTGGACAAATCTGACCTATTATGCGAGTGGTTTCCTTGGCAATGACCATCTGACGAATGCTGGCTATGCGGAAGGCTACCCGTATCTGCAAGCAGCGCTTAATTACGTCTGCAATCCCGCCTATTTGAATTTTACGGGTGGTACGAACCAGCCGCCGCCCTGGCAAGGTGTCGGTTGGAGTTGTGAGTATCAGGGCCATCTGTACAACAGCTTGGGAGCTAATAGCTGGACGCTGATTAAATGAGGACTTTATTTAAACTTGCTCCACGTGGCCACCGCAATGCGGACACCCATTCTCCGTCTGTTCAAGTTTCCAGATGCGGTGACATGAGTCGCAACGGAATGCGGTTTCGCCATAGCGCCAAGAACGAAAGAGTTCGTGCCATATCCACCGAAACAGTCGTTTCATCGAATGTAGAATAACACAGCCAGAACATCGTAGCTACCCGACAATCTAAATTTATGCACGGCCTAAAATTCGATAAAACGATTACGCTTGGTGATTTGTGCATAGCCCTGGGGCTTGCATTTCCTCTGATTGTTTTCGTCGCCAAGATCGATTTCCGCGTGTCGGCCAGCGAAACGAAGATATCGGAGATTGTCCAGGCGCAGCAGGCTTTTCAAACAAGCCTCGAGGCGGAGAAGGACGCGCGGGTGGCCTACCAGGCGGACAATGATAAACAGGTGACGGAGCTTCAGACGGTGGTGAGTGATCGGCTGGGCGGAAGACAGTGAGAACGTGAGAACTTTGAGAACGTGGGAACATCGAACACGCTAAAGCGTGGACACCCAACAAACACTATGACTAATGCAGTACCACTGATCCAATTGGCCGCGCAACAGGCTGGCTACAAGTTTTCAACGGGTGAAATCGCCGCCATTTGCGCGGCAGCGGGCGGGCTTGTTCATTACGCGCACCTGGCGGTTTATGCGTATGGACGGGCGGGCGGGTGGGAGGGCATTCGGCGGTTTTTGAAGAGTGGTAGCACTATGCGGCCTGCAGATGCGGTCGTGGCGGGCGGAAGGGCACTTTCGCCCTACCCGCCAGGCGGCTCGCCGCGGCGACAAAATCCGACGGATCCGACAGATTCGACAGAAGAAATCAAGAACACAAAATAACGAAAGAACAGGAAGTTATGAATAAAACAAAAAATAAAACCCCCTCCCTTACGGTCGGGGCTCTGATGGGGCTGGCGATGGTGGCAGCGCCACTGGCATTCAGCGGTTGCGCTTCGCAACAGGTGACGTCGACTGCGTACAAAGCGGAGGCGACGACCGACGCCGCGGTGACCACGGCCATGAGCGCCTGGGGCGCGTATGTGGCGGCGTATCGTCCGCCAGCGAGCGAGGAGTTGCAGGTGGAATCGGCGTTTAACGCTTACAAACAGGCGGAATTGGCGGCGATTGATGCCACAGCGGCGTATGCGAATGCGGCCGGGAGCAATTCGGTGGCATCGGCGGTGAGTGAGACAACGGCGCTCAACGCGGCGACTCAATCGCTGACGGATCTGTTGAATTTGGCGGCGCAGTTTGAGGCGGTTACTAATAAATAAAGACGGTCAGACCGTGAGACCGTGAGAAGAAAACCGCCTAAAGGCGGGACACCGAACAAAAACAAATAAAGCCTCCGGCGTCGACGATGAGGATGACGATGAAGATGAGAAGGAGAACAATATATGAATCCAGCAATGTTACAACTTGTGCTCTTCGGGATCGAAGAGGTTATTCAACAGACACCTGCCCTGGCGGCGGATTTGCAAAAGATTTTTGCCAATGGAACGCCATCGGCGGCGGATTTTGCGGCCCTGCGGGCGAAGGTGGCCGCTGAAAGTTATCAGCAGTTTGTGCCGGGAACTCAGGTGAGTTAGTCGGGAGTCCTGAGTCCACAGTCCACAGTCCACAGTTGTGAACTGGACGATGGCTGTGACTGTGGACAGTGGGACTGGAAACTGTGGACTAGTTTATGAAAATTCTTATTTGGACTGGAGCACACGATCCGCTTGATGGCGCGATCAAGTTTCTCACGCATGGGCGGGGGACGCATGCGGCGTTTCTTCGGGCGGATGGGGCGACGGTGCATGAAGCGTTTTGGCCTCGGGTTCGGGACCGGGTGCTGACGGATGAGGACATGGAGAATGCCATGGCCTTCGAGGTCGAAGGGATAACGCATCGTCAATGCCTGGCGTTCGAGCATTTGTTTGACGCCAACCTGCGATTGGGAATCAGGTACTCGGTTGTGGACCTGTTTCGGTACGCGTTGAACATGCCGTCTCGGGATGAACATCACACGTTTTGTTCGCGGTATGTGCTGCATTGTTGCAACGCAATCCTGCATGAGTGGCAAATGCCTCTGGTGCGGCTGCCGGACGGCGATTGGGCGAGCCCGAGGGACCTTTTGATCTCGCCCCGGCTCATGCCGGTTGAAATCTGGACTGTCAGAGCGTGAGTCCTGAGTCCCGAGTCCACAGTCCACGGTCCGAAGTCTCTCACCGGACGGTTGCCAAGACTGTGGACTGTGGACTGGGAACAGTGGACTAAAAAATATGCCTATTTACGAATACGAAAACATAAACACGGGCGAACGCATCGAGATTTTTAAGCCGGTTCGCGAGCGCTATAACTGTCCGCCGAATTTGTTGCCGGTGATTAGCTTGCCGGCCAGGCCGCGAATGGGAAAAGAAGGGCTGCCGGACCCGGCGAATGCTGACCAGTCTATCCCGCGCGCGTTCAAGGAGACTGAGGAACGCATCGGGACGGGCGAGACGTGCAGACTGAGTGGGTTCACAGCGAAACAAATTAAGAAGGCGTGGGGAATTTAGTCGCGCGAAGGCCACGAAGGAACGCGAAGGAAACAAACCGCAAAGAACGCAGAAATGAAAGACAAAGCATTGTCGGCTCCGCCGCTAACTGAAAGCCCTGCAAGGGCGGACGATAATAGCCCAGCAACGCGACTCTTAGAGCGCGCCGCCCTGGGTAACATCGCCTCAAATTTTGCCGCTGACTATGGAACCGCGCGAAGCGCGAATCGGATCTGCGGCCTCTTTAAAACTTTTTAATCGCGAACACAAAAATGAAGAACATAATAAAAAACAATATTTCTGAGCCGCCCGCGGTCATCTCCGCGCCGGGATTCGGAATCGTGCACCATTTCACCGCGGACAATGTGGCGATTGAATCGCCAGGGAGCTCGATCGCTCATACGCGAGCGGACGTTGAGGGCTGGCTGGCCGGCATGAATGCGGCCCGGCGGTTAAGTGATGAAGAGGCGTGCCGATGACGCGGATTCATTCGGGTATTGCGGTTGATTGCCGCCGGCGAGTGAATACGCCGTTTCTCCAAGTCCGGCGGCTGCGCCTATCGTTCCGACAATTGGGCCGGTGGTCAGGTTACTGTTCTGACCGAGCAGCCGTTTACAATCGACCACCTGACAAGGAGGGAAGACGGCGGTTCGGGAGATGCCGAAAACGGGAAACCCGCGCATCCATTTTGTAATTCAACAGTTAAGCATTAAGCGCCTCTCTGATGAACGTGTTTCTTAGCCAGACCGTCTTTTCTTGCCTGATTTCCTGTTTGCCTTTTCGATTTCCTTGTTTCCCGCACGTTGACGCGCGTGCCTAGTTTATGCTGAAACCGTCTGGAAAGAATGTCGGCATCTGTTTTCAACATGCCGACATGCCTGCCATTGTCCATTTTGTGAACCTAGAGTGGACGTATCCGAATTTTATGGAAGACTCGGGAGAACGCATAATGCGGCCTTTTCCCACGCATTGTCAGGAAGTTTCAATTCGCTTTTATCTTCACACATTTGAAATTCAGGAAAAGCTTCAAATATTGGTTGACAAAATCAGCATCTCTCCTACAATCTCCCCTCAGGCTGGGCTTTAAACCAACTACTAAAAATATGAAGAAACCTTTCATCGTTTGTTTAGTGTTAGTGTTAGGGGCGGGCAGTTTTATACATTCAGCGCGGGGGCAATCTACACCGGCTGCCTCAGGCGGCAATGGCGACGCCTCCTATTACATTTTAAGAAACACTTCCGGAGACAATACGAAGTTCGACCAACAAAATGACTACGTCCGAATAGATGCCGTATCGTGGTTCGTCAACAAGCAAGGAAATTGGATTAAATCGGTAATCGCTTCTGGTTCCGTTTCAATTACTGTCGACGGGACGGCCTACTCATTTCCGCTCGGAGGCTATGCCTTAGCCAAGGGGGCGAAAACGGCGCCAATTTTTGAATTACCGCTCATTCCAACCACCCCCTGGGATGGAAGCCCGATTACATTCGGAGCAAAGCTCGTCGGTCTGCGAAATGACACAACTTTCGGGGCAATTTTGCAACAATTAGCGAATACGGCGGTCAGTTACGGTTCTGCGGCTTTAGGCACAGCTTCGTTTATGACAGCTTATCCCGGACTTTCTCAGGTATCCTCTTCGTTGACGCAAACCGCTGACTCGCTGGTACAGAAGTTGGGATCTGATGAGGTCCCAATTTTCGACCAGACGTCAGGGATTGCAGCAACACTTTACAGTCAAGAACTGTACGGAAATCAATTCTTTATACTATTTTACAAGGGCCGCCAACTGGATCAATCAAGGCTTGATATCTCAACCAACGATTCTGGAGTGCAGGAGGTTCTGGAGAATGGCAAAAAACTACAAGACGGCGCTTGGATATTATTTCGGGTAACGAGAGAAAATAATTACGCTGGGCCGAGACCGTGGACGGATCAGTTAAATCAAGCGCTTAACCAGCTTGACGTGCAAATGAAACTTTTCCAGGCCGACCCGACAACGGGTGACACGGTGATTAAATCTCTACAGAACACGGGGCAGAATACCGGCAAGCCTCAATCCCTTGGCGACCAATTTACGTTTATTGGCAATTTAATTAATCAGGATATGGCATTAACAGAAAAACAACGGTTAGCCGAACTAACAAGAGTCGGCCTTTACCCTACCTTCGCGAAGAAAGCCATCCAGGGCAATAACGCGGAGGGTTTCTTCAATGACGTTGCGACGCTTGAAAACCCTGGCCAAACAGCAAGCGTACCGGCGTTGACAACCAATGTCCTGGCTCAAGTCGTTGCTAAAACAGCAAAAGTCTTCAAATTGAACTTTGCAACGAATTTTCTTAATGTCGCAGTCACGCCCAGCTTCATATCATCGACGCTTAACTTAAATGCGGCGAAAATTTCTCACTTGAATACTCTTCAGGCTGAACAAGAGGCGTTTAAGACGCGGACAGAATCCGCAGTGGTGCCTTGAAGGTTCAATGTCAGCGATATCTGATCGTTACAAACCGCTAGGCGCGGAGAATTGAGCGTTGGTTGCGAGCGTTGGCTTGGACTGCCATTGTCCAACCCCTTCTCTTATATTTGCTTCTATGTGCAACCGATATGCCCTGAGCAAAAGGCAAGAGGAGTTGATTCTGCAAGACTACGAAACCTTGGACTTGTATTTCATGGAGCGGTTCAACATCGCTCCTACCCAGGCGGCGCCGGTCGTTTTGATTGAAAACGGAAAACTGACCTGCCGTGAAATGAAATGGGGATTCATACCGAAATGGAGCAAAGCCCCGGTGACTAATGCGCAATTTGAGACCCTGGCCGACAAGCCGACATTCAAGGAAGCGTTTGAAACCCGGCGTTGCCTGATTCCCGCCAGCGGGTTTTATGAGTGGCAGGATTTCGAACGACGCAAACAGCCGATTTTGTTTTTGCTCAATGGCGAGCGGACTTTTTATTTTGCGGGCCTGTATTCGGCAAAATTCGACGACGAATGTTTTGTCATCGTCACAACGGCAGCGAATCGATTCGTGAGCCCGATTCATAACCGGATGCCGTTGATCCTCTCGGCCGATGACCATGGCAAATGGATCGATCCGAAAAGCCAGGTTTACAAAACCGTAACGCCCACTGCCGAAGAGATGAAAACGTATTGGGTCAGCGATCGCATGAACAGCTCACGCAATGCGGATCCCGAAGCAGCCCAACCGCTTACTGCCACGGTCAGGAGCATTTTCGGCGGTTATCCGTTGCCGGATGGATTACCCGAGAAAGCTACGGTGAAAATCCGCTCATTCGACCCTGGCTACTATCAAGTTGAATACAACGGAAACGTCTTCCAAGTGTTCATGGGCGGCGTCTCCTTTAAAGGCGAGACCGGAAATCTGCTTTGAATATGCCTGCGATGCAAACGCATACCCAACTCTCTGAGTAATTCGAAAATCCTGATGCGGAGGCCGGGGGAGAATAGGAATTGATATACCTTGACCATGCCAGGCCAATTCTAAATCATAATGTCATGAAGAAGTCTAACTCTAACGGGCACGATGAAATCGGCATGGAAGAGGGGTTACCGCCGACCATTACGGCTGAGAGATGCGGAATCGTTATGCCGATTTCCGCTATCGATGGCTGCACAGCCGAGCACTGGCTGGACGTCAAGGAAGTTTTATTTGAAGCATCCGAAACGGCAGGCTTTGATCCACACCTGGTCAGTGACGCGGAGGATGTCGGTATCATCCAAAAACGGATAATCCAAAATCTCTACGAGAATCCCATCGTCGTGTGCGATGTAAGCGGTAAGAATCCAAACGTTATGTTCGAATTGGGCATCCGACTTGCGTTTGATAAGCCGACGATTATTGTAAAAGACGACAAAACGCCCTACACATTTGATACGGCGCAGATCGAACACTTGAATTACCCACGCGATTTGAGATTCAATCGCATCGTGGCTTTTAAAGCGGAATTGGCAGAGAAAATTCGCGCGACGCACAGCCGTGCTGCGACCGATCCTAACTACACGACTTTTTTGAAACATTTCGGAACGTTTTCTGTCGCTAAACTCGAAACAAAGGTTGTGCCGAAGGACGAGTTCATCTTAGAACAGTTAAAGCAAATTCAAAACTCAATAACCGAGTTAAAAGCGCGCGTATCTGCAAAATCGATAACGGGGGACCCGTTTAGCCCGCCCTCACCGTCATACAAGATGACACGGATTATTTTAGAGGCGAGAGATGAGACGACGGCTAACATTTTTGCAAAAGAGCTGGCGGCGACCACCGATATTATTGATTTGCGCATGGCGAAAGGAGGAGGCCGCGTCGAAATCGTTGTGGACTCTGCCTCGGACGAGGCATGCACGAAGGTGATTAAATTGGCCAAAAACCTAGGTGCCTCAGTGCGGTATTCGGCTCCGTGGGAAGCCTGATCACACTGCCTCGGTGGGTCAGGCATCTCATTGAAGTTATTGCCCTGGTAAATGCGTTGCGCGACTTTTCAGGTCAGCAGAATTTGCCATTTGAATTTGAGCTCGATGGCGAATTTGTCGGATCGATCACGGACGGCAAACTGGATCGTTGCCTCTCTGAGGGTTTGATAGGAGAATGGAAAAGGCAACTTGGCGAATGAAAGACCAGCGGTCGGCTACAACCAAAAGGCGTAAAGTCCCATAGGAGAATCTCAGCCGCAGTCGGGGCAAGCGGTAATATGGGCCGAATATTGTATGGAAAATAGTTTTGAAATAATCAGCTACGTTGGCGCGAAGCCGTTACTGTTTGGAATGACGCGAGGCCAGGTAGAGGCCATCGTCGGCCCTCCCATAACTAAGACCACCGATGATTTGGGCGAAACCGAAGCCTCGTATAAATCGTTCAATATTCAGTATTCTAAACAAGATAAAAGCCTGGTCGAGGTCGGTTTTTCAAAGTCTGCTGGAGTTAAAATTCATGGTTTGGATCTATTTAATGATCCTAAGGCCTTTCTGCATTTGCTCCGTGAAGATTCCTGCCCCTACGAATCCTTTGGATTCATTATTCTGCTGGATCTGGGAATTACACTCACTGGTTTTCATGATGGTGATCCAAACCAACTGGCAATTACGGCTTTCGCCCGTGGCCGTTGGGATCATTTGAAGAGTGACTTTAAGAAGTTCAAAATTCCCTAGTTAAGCGTAAAACTTGAACAGCGGTCTTTGCTCTTTCTCCTGTCCCTTGTGACATTACCACGGAGGCGCGGTTGACGAGGGCGTCAACCGGTGCACGCGAGGCGCCTGCGCTCCCCCCGTTCATCCCTCACCCCCGATGGGGGTTTTGCGTCAGAGCCTCGTCTCCGGTTCTGATCGAGCATGGCGACGGGCCGTCGCCACCCCTTCGGCTCCTTGACAACAGGGCACTTACGCTCGATTTTTTATCAGGTCAATTAAGTCAAAAATTGAGAGTTTGAAAAATGGAATGAAATGAAATGAATGCGTCGAAATATCTCGGCATCGGCATCGCGTCGTTGCTGGCGTCCGCGCTGGCGCTGGTTTCGGGCTGCGCGTCGTATCCGATCTCGAAGGAGTATCGGCAACATGCGAGGGAAATCACCATCGCCCAGGTGAGGGCGAATCCGGACGGCACGCGGGGCAGTATTGTCATCTGGGGCGGACGCATCATTAATGTGGTGAACGACAGCCACGGTTCGTCGATGTATATCCTGTGTTTGCCGTCGGGGTCGGATGAAAGGCCCATCCCTGCTTACGACAATAGCCCGGGACGTTTCATCGCCACGAGCCCGGGTTTTCTTGATCCGGAGATGTATCCGCAGGGCAGCCTGATTACGGTGGCCGGGCAACTGAACGGTGTGCGGACGGAGCTGCTGGACAATATTCAATACGCCTATCCGGTGCTGCAAATCCAGGAAGCGCATCTTTGGCGCGATCTCCCGGAGGGATATGATTATGATTATTACTCGTATCCCGGGTATTATTACGGGCCGGGGCCGGGTTGGTACGGGTGGGGAGGGTGGGGACCGTCCTGGTGGTGGGGTTGGGGATGGGGCGGATATTATCCCTATGGATATTATCGGGGAGGGTATCACGGCGGATTGCATGGCGGATTTCATAATGGCGGCGGAACTGTGAGCGGTGGATTTCACGGCAGCAGCTCAGGCGGAAGTAGCGGAGGGGGCGGCGGTGGCGGTGGTGGCGGCTTTCATGGTGGATTTCATGGAGGGTCGGGCGGTGGAAGCGGGCATGGGAGGTAGGGGCGGAAAAAGCACCAAACGCCAAGCACCAAACCCCAGAGAAGCATGGGGAAAGCTCCAAACTCCAAATTCCAAGCGCCAGATACCAAAATCTAACATCGAATGCCGGACACGCTAAAGCGTGGACACCGAACATCGAAACCGGCCTTCGCTCAAAAGCTTCCTTGTTCGTCATGGCTACGAAGGAATTTCATGGGAGGAAATTTTCTGTCGCTCCTGCCGGAGCTTGGACGATGACGATGACGATGACGATGACAATGAGAATGATTCCGAACAGGAGAAACCCCAAACGCCAAAACCCAAGCCCCAGGGAAATCGGTCTGAAACCCCAAGCCCCAATCGCCAAACACCAGAGAATCGGTCCAAGCACCAAGCACCAAACCTCAAACTCCAAAATCCAAGCACCTTGACAAATTGGCGGTCCGGTCCGAATGTCCCGTTGGGAATGGGGCCAATGGAGGGAAGGGAAAATGAATGCGGTAAAATTTGTCGCGGCCGCCTTGTTGCTGGCGGTGCTTGCAAGCTGCGCGTCACATCCGATTTCAAGGGATCTTCGACGACAAGCCAGACTCATAACTTTTAACCAGGTGAGGACGGACCCCGAAGGCACGCGCGGTAATATTGTCATTTGGGGCGGACGAATCATCAACGTGGTGAACAATACCAACGGCAGCGCGATGTACATCGTTTGTTTGCCGGTGGGATCCAACGGGCGACCGATTCGCGACGGGACGAGTCCCGGGCGCTTTATTGCCGCGAGCGGCGGATTTATCGACCCGGCCATGTTTCCCCAGGGCACCCGCATTACGGTGGCCGGGCAATTGAACGGCGTATTGACGGAACAACTGGGCCAGATCCTTACATGTATCCGGTGGTGCTGATAAAACAGGTCCATCTTTGGTTCGATCAGCCGCGGCGCAATAGCAATACGAGTTTGTACGTGGGGACCGGGTGGGGGCCATGGGGGCCGGGCTGGGGTCCAGGCTGGGGAGGGGGACCCGGTTGGGGACCGAATTGGTGGTTGTACGGCGGGGTGCCGGTGTATTCCCCGCGAATGCGCGGAGGTTTCCACGGCGGTGTCCATGTTCGTGCCGGCACGCGGGGCCGCACTCGTTCTGGCGGTGGTTTTCAAGGCGGCGCGCGCGGCGGCGGGCCCGGGCGGTAGATGGGAAAGAACGTGAGAACGTAGAACGTGAGAACGTGGTTCAAACCCCAAATCCCAAACCCCAAGCACCAGGGAATCTTCAAGCTCCAAGCCCCAACCAAAATCTAACATCTAACATCGAATGCCAGACACGCTAAAGCGTGGACACCGAACATCGAAGCCAAAAATAGTGATTTGATTTGATTGTCAGTTCTGCCGGCTCGATAATTTCAAGGGCATGGCGCCTGAGTCAAATCCCGGACCGAACTACGGAATTTTAGCGCAACGGTTCATGGGAGCCGGGCAATGGGACCGCGCCCTGGCAACGGCGCTGGAATGGCTCTCCAAAGATCCGGAGAATTTGCGGGCGCACCGTATCGCCGCGCAATCGCTAATCAATCTCGGGCGCCACAAGGAAGCGGGCCAATACGTCGAAAAAGTTTTGGCAGGCAACCCCCACGATGGCTTCGCTCATCGGCTGATGGCGATGATACATTTTGAGGCGGGCCAGACGCGTCTCGCCGAAGAATCCATCCTAAAAGCGATCTCAATAAATCCCGGGGATGCCTTTCATTGGCATCAGTTTGCCTTTCTGCGGTATCGCCAGGGCGACCTTGCCTCGGCGAGGAGCCATATCGCCAGGGCCAGGGAATTGAATCCCCGGGACGCCGATATTCTCAACATGGCAATTCTTTGCGACCCGGGCGGACCGGAAAACGCAAAGAAAAAGATCCAACAATATCAAGATGCGCTGGCGATCGATCCCGAGAACGCGAACCTGTACAACAACATCGGCGTGCAATACCTGGACCATCTCAAAGACTACGGCCAGGCGGAAGACTGTTTCCGGCGCGCCCTGTTCTTTTATCCCGCGTCCAAAACTTTTCGCAAGAATTTATTTATCACCGTCAAAAAGCGCGATTTGATTTACCGAATCCTCTGCGCCCCGAAAGACGCCATCGTGCAAGTCATCAACTTTTTTGCCCGGGTGCGCCGGTATAACCTGTTTCTCTATCTCCTGATCATCCCGCTCTGGCTGTTTGCCATTCGTTTTGTGGCCGTTGGGCTGGCCTTATGGTTTGCCCTGGTTTGGCCGCTGACGAAGGTCTATGAATACCTGACGATCGGCGATCTTCGCGCGCGCGCCGGCGAACTGGGGGCGCAGCGCGGAGGCTTCCTGGGTTATCGCAAATGGCCGGTGAAGGTTCGCCTGTCGATCTTCGCGTGCTTGTTAGTTTCATTTTGGGGAGCCGTGGCGCTTCTTCTGATGAGCAATCGCAATACCCCGCTCCCTCGTGAATTCCTTGGCGGAGTGATCTTTTTTGGCCTGCTGCTCTTTCTTTATTTTTTTGCGGCAATCAAGGTACGGGCCGGTATCAAGGCATGGGCGGCTCGCAAACGTGCGCGGGAAATGGAAAGGATTGTGAGTCCCAAACGTCATGGATAGGCTGTGGTGGCTTCGCTTGAATTTAAAAATTGAATCGGTATGAACGACCAAACTCTAAAGCTTCTCGAAAAAGCCCTGCAGATTTCACCCGGCGATTGGGAAACACGCGCGCATCTCATCGACGCCTACCTCGCCGTCGGCCAACCGGACCGCGCCGCGCAATTGCTGCAATCGGCGCCGCAGATTCCCGATGTTGAAGCGGACGCCCTCCGCAAGGCGAGAGTGGAATTGGAAACCGATTTGCCCGCCGCGCAAATGACTTTGGAACGCATCCTGGCCCGCAACAAAGCCTGCGCCGAAGCCTATCTGTTGTTTGCAAAAGTTTTCGAGAAACGCGGCTTGCGCGACGAGGCGCGCAAGAAATACGGAGCGGCGACCATTATTGATGAAACATTGCACGATACCGAACTCGAAGCCTGGCTCGGCAGCAGCAGCGCGCCCTCCTCATCTGAACAGCCGACGGCATTGCCAGACGACGGGGATATCCAGCAGGCAGCGACATTAGCCCCGCCGCCGGCGACGCCAGCCGTTCCCGATATCATCGATGCACCAGAACCGCAGCCGCCAGTGACCTTCGACGACGTGGGCGGGATGGAGGACGTGATCGAACGCATTCGGATGAACATTATTTATCCGTTCAAGAACCCGGAGGTGTTCAAAAAATTTAAAAAGAAGCCCGGCGGCGGCATTCTTCTCTATGGACCGCCCGGTTGCGGCAAAACGCACATAGCCCGCGCAACGGCCGGCGAATGCGGCGCAGCCTTCATGGCCATCTCCATCACAGATATTCTTTCAAAATGGCTCGGCGAAAGCGAACAGCGCCTGCATCAGCTGTTTGAGCAGGCACGGCGGCGCTCACCCACCGTCATATTTATTGATGAAGTGGACGCCATCGGCGGCAGCCGCGGCAACGCTTCCGCGAGCATGGCGCCGATCGTCAATGTCTTCCTGACCGAGATGGACGGCATGGCGGCAAAGAATGAAAACCTCATGGTGCTGGCCGCGACAAACACGCCCTGGCGTGTGGACGATGCCCTGCGCCGTCCGGGACGGTTCGACCGGATTTTATTCGTGCCGCCGCCGGACGTTCCGGCGCGCGAGGCCATTTTGAAAATACATCTGCGCGATTTGCCCGTGGAAAAACTCGAGATCGGAAAGCTGGCGCAATTGACGAATCGCTTCTCCGGGGCCGACCTGCGCGCCGCCGTAGAGCGAGCGTCAGAAAAGGCCATTTACCAGGAAATGCAAACCGGTCGCCCGGCTAAATTGACGCAGTCGTCCCTGGTAGAAGTGATCAAAGAGATGAATCCTTCCACCAATGAATGGCTTGAAACCGCGCGCAGCTACGCTTCGTACGCCAATCGCTCGGGCCTGTACGACGACCTGGTGGAATTCTTTGAAAAGGGAAAATAGCGGGGACGCTTCTCACGTTGGCCGTGCGCAAACGCCTTTAGGATGAAAACCCAAACCGCAAACCCCAAAGCACCACTGAAAAGCACCAAGCGCCAAGAACCAAGCTCCAGAGAAACGCGCGAGCTTTGGGGTTTGGTTATTGGGCATTCTTTGGGGTTTGGAGATTGGTGTTTGGGGGTTTTTACCCACGCATATCTTTTTCGGTGAAAATGAGCGTATAGGACGTGCTCCGTCCGCCCTCGACGCTGTGTTCCAGAAGGCCCTTCTGAATCAGGTCCTGGACATCACGGGTTGCCGTGTCTTGCGATGACTTGGTCAGTTTTGCCCATTTGGAAGTGGTCAGATTTCCCTCGAATCCATCGAGCAGACGATTGAGCATAGCCCGCTGGCGGCTATTTAATTCGACACTCGCAAGTTTTTCCCAAAAACGGGCTTTGGTCATGATGCCGGCCAGCAGGTTGCCGGCGCCGTCAATCGCTCCTCCAAGGCATTCCAAAAACCACTCCAGCCACGGTGTTATTTCTGTGCCGCCTTTTTGTGTGTATTCCAGGATGTCGTAATAGGCTTTCCGCTTCACCCGGATTTGGGCGGACATGCTGTAAAACCGCCGGCTGCTCTTTTCAGAGCGGGCCAAACACAAATCGGCAATGGCCCGGGCGATCCGCCCGTTGCCGTCGTCAAAGGGATGGATGGTCACAAACCAGAGGTGCGCCACGCCGGCTTTTAAGACGGGGTCCATAGCGGATTCCTTGTTAAACCATTTGAGGAACGCCGCCATCTCCCCGCGCAATCGTTCAGCGGACGGGGCTTCGTAATGCACCTTTTCTTTTCCGAAGGGGCCGGACACCACTTGCATGGGCCCGTTCCGATCGTCCCTCCAGGTCCCGACATTGATGCGGCTCATGCCGCTGCGGCCGGACGGAAATAAACTGGAATGCCAGCCGAATAACCGGTCGTCTGTCAGGGGCCTCGCAAAATGGCGAGTCGCATCGAGCATCATCTCGACTACGCCATCCACGTCGCGGTCGGATGGCTTCAGTCCGCCAATGTCCAGTCCCATGCGGCGCGCGATGGAAGAGCGCACCGTCTCCGCATCCAGTTTTTCGCCTTCGATCTCGCTGGATTTGACAACGTCTGCGGTCAAAGTTTGCAACACGGCTTCTTCCTGCAACTTAAAGCCAAGCGTCTCCATCTGGCCGATAAGCCGTCCCTGCCGATGGCGGGCGTCCGCAAGCGCGGGGGCCAGCTTTTCGCTGTTCCAACGCATTTTCGGCCAATCTTTTTGCTCATGAATATACATTTAGATTCTCCGCGCTTTATGCGGAGAATATGCCCTGGATTCTCCGCAGGGTCAACATTATTCTCCGCATTATTTGCGTAGAATAAAAGATTTTATTTCCGCGACTGCAAACTTTTTGGGGGAAATCCAGATGGCGGCTAACAGCTTTGAGGAGGCTGAAAGCCTCAGCCATATTAGCCGTGGGCAGCGCCCACGGAATGGCGTCCCACAATTTTCTATTCGCCCTGTAAGGGCAGGCCAATTTCTGCTCGTTTCCAATCTTCTCAGCTCTCACGTTCCCTCGGGCGAAACATTCGGAGTTTGGGTTTTGGCCGATTCTCTGGAGTTTGGGGTTCGGGGTTTTGGCGGCTTCACCCGCGTGAATCGTGACGGCAGGTGGCGCTGCCACTCGTAAATCCCAAATTCCACAGCGGGTTCTAAAAGGTTCTAAAAAGCCTGCCCGCCGTAGCTTCTGAGCAAAGGCCGGGTGTTAAAAGGTGGCAAATAAACCCTTTGAACATGCCACCTCGGCTTTTCAAAGCCCAATGTTTGGAATTGGCAGGCGAATATCGCATGGTCAGTTAAAGGTGGCACTGCAAAATAGGGATTAGTTCGGTCATGGTAATTGTTGCATAAAAGCCTTGCCAAATTCGAGGAACGGGAGTATGACGGCAACTTTTTGGTAAAAGAACGCATGACCTAAAGTAACGAAACACAAATTTGCGGCTTCGGCTGCTGCTCACGTCAAAACTGGTAATTTTCACTCAAGGCAGCCTTCGGAGCACGCCCCGCGCAGGGGCGTGCCGAAAGCGTTCTTGAAAGGCATACCAGTGCCCGACGTGGAGCGTGAGTAATCACGCCCTTTTTGCTTTGGCAACCGGAACGCAAGGAAAGGGAACTATGAAACTATCCAAAACAGTTCAGGCAGGTATCGGGGCAATTGCCATTTCATTTATTTCCGCCGTTCACTCCTTTGCAATCGAAGGGATTCAATTGAGCATGCAATCATCTAACGTTTTGCTGTCGTGGCCAAGCGCGACCAACGAAACATATATCGTGCAATCCTTGCAGGTATTGGCCACGACGGACACATGGACAACGCTCACGGATTTATTCCCTGCTGCGTTAAACACAAATCTCACCGTTTTTGTGGCGTCAAACGGTGTGCAACCCACCATTTGGATAACGAATACTTCTGGCGGCGGCACGAACAGCGGCGGGATGATTCCTCCGGGCGGTGGAACAAATGGCTCGGATGTGTCTGGATATTCGACTGGCTTTTATCGCGTGGTACGCGACGGCGTTCATGTTTTTGGCCTGACAAATGGCATGGTTTTGAGCGGTGACGTTCAGCAGCCAATTGAATTTGCTGTTGATGTTACGGATGACGTTGTGGGCGTGACGTTTTATGATACCAATGAGAATCCAGTAATCGGCGCCCACGCCACGCCCGGCCCAGGCGGGGGCTGGATACTGAACTGGAATACTACCATGTCCCCCAACGGCAATTATGCAGTTGAAGCCGAATTAGATTTTGCAGGCAACAACGATCCCGTGGTTAGTGTTCCTGTCACGGTCACGGTCAGCAACCTCATTTCATTTCCGAACTACTTGACACAGCTATATGGCAGCCAAATGTGGATTTATGCCCAAACCATTCCCAACGCGGATGTGGAAATTGATATTTACAATCAGAACACAAACTACCTTGGCTCTTTTTATCCGGTCAGCGATGGGAGCGGTGTGATTTCATTTACTTGGGATTTGACGGACGGCAACGGCCACACCTTCACAGACACGAATTTTCTTGGTGTGTGGACTGTTGATACGTCATCGGGCATCAGCCAAAGGGCAAATCTTAAAAGCATCCAATCCGCATCACCAAATTTTCCCGCGCCAATAACGAGAGAAGCGCTCATTAAAAAAGCCAAGCCGGCCGGATCACTCAGCGGCGGGTCAACTGCCCCCACCGTCACGGTTTGGATGAATGAAGCAAAATGGAGTCCCAATGATTATTGGGTCGTCGGCGTGGCCGACATGGGATCTCAGGTCCCCTATGAGATGGTTTATGGTGGCACGACAAGCCCAAATTCCTATCTCGGAGTCATTGGAACGCTGGGGCAATTAGGCGCACATATAGCCCCCGGAGCCAGTTATGACGCTGTGTTTAACCCTGAGCAAATTGTGAGTGATTCGATTACCCGTAGCAACTTGCTTGGCTTTTTGGCTTCGCAAAATCCCCGTTACGAAAATTTCTTTTGGTTCGGCCACGGCTCCGAGTATTCTATCCAGGCGATTGAAAAGGGCACGGTTATCACGCAAAGGCAACTTGCTCTCGCGTTGAATAATGGCGTATTCGTTTCGAGCGGCACAAACCTCTATGGTTACGCCCAGCACCCCTACCGTTTTACCTGGATTGAAGCCTGCGACACGGCCCAGGGCAGTTTTTGCGAGGCGTTCGCTATCCCGGCCCAAAACTTAAGCACGAACAACTTTATCGCTGGAGGCATTATGTCCCGCGCCTACCTCGGTTACAAAAATGTGGTTACGGTAGATCTAAACCCTAGTGACGGCATCTGGCAGGCGCGTTCCACCATGTATAGCACCTTTCTCCAGTATTATTTGCAGGATTCAGGCTATAGTCTGGCGGCTCTGGTCTATTTTGCGCAACGCCTCCAAGGGCCGTTTAGTCAAAATACCTCCTACTTTATGGACGGGTCCGCTACCAGTTATGGCGCGACGGATATGTTGTATTCTGATCTATGGTAAAATCGGTTATGAACCGGGTTAAACAGATTCCTCCTTGGCTCGTCATCGGCGCAATGCTTGTTTGTCTCGTGGGCAATACCCAGCGACCTCCGAATGAGCAAGCAAGCGTTTCGCAAGCGCAAGCCAAAGAATGGGAATTAGTGAGGATTAACCTCACCTATGGGTCTCGAATGGCCTGGCGGGCAGCAATGTCACGCGCCATGTTGGTCAAAGCCAACTGGCTGGCCAACCGCCTGAACTTGCCCATCCAACGCCCTATCCAAACGTCGGATATTCGCACGTGGGATATTGGAGACGCGTCGTTCCGCGTCCTTCGCCAATATCCATCGTGGATTCCCGACACCGTCTATGGAACCAATTTTTACCATACTAATATTTCGTGCCTTCAACGTATTCTCGCGCTTAAATTTGGGATCGGAGGCGTCTTGGATACACCGAATTATCACTTTTCGTTCGCGGACGGCCAACTTGTCAGAATTGCGAGCCAGAAGGCCTATTCGGACAAACTTTACAGGGACAGGTTTACGGAGATTATGGCTGCGCCGCACGTCCATCCTGCTCAGGCCAAAACAGATGAAGTTTATAAACTAGCCACGAACTGGCTCGCCGCCGTGGACGTCAACCTGGCGACGCTCGAAAAAAGTCGCCTGCCTCATCCAGTTCGCCAGGAGGAAGCTCAGCCCGATAGCGTGACTCAATCGCAGCCGGTTTATTTTATAGCCTGGGGTACCAACTACTACGGCCTCAACGACGTTTACCATTACTGGCACACCAACGAATGGCGTCCGGTTGTCATGGTGGAAATTGGGTCCCATAATGAGCTTCTGGAAATGTTCGTGGGTGACCCGGCTTTTTTCCACAATCCGCCGACGATTATCCCCTCCCAAATCGTCTGGAGGCTCCTCCACACACCCGATCCCCCGGTTGACCAACTGCTCAATCCAAGCGTGATGCGGGAATTCATTTTAACGCCGGAGGATGCGTCAAATGCGGTGCGGGACGCTCGTACGCCCTTATGGTTCTATCAGCATCATCTGATAACGAATACAGACCTAATCCTGGACATATCAAACAACCTGAACTACCTCCATTCCGTGCTCATTCCCTACAAACCCGGTGATGATCCCGTCTTTGACACCAACCAGCCATGAACCGCCCCAACTCCTATCTCACCTGCTATACGAATTCTCCGTGACAGTACTTGGCGTCGCATCCCGGCGCTGTTCTATCGTTGCGCCAGCACATCTACCTGGCTTTTGGCCAAGTCGTCGAATACCGGCCCGATTCGGCCAACTGCTCAATCTCTGCCTTTAGTGATTGGTCATTCGTTGCTTCCATTTCCGCATTTGATTGTCGCCGGTTATGTTCTCAATTCACGGCCTGATCCTTCGGCATTGATTCCGTCCATTCCGCCAGTCCGGCGCAGCCTTGGCGAAGACAGATCCAAAACCCATCTACCCGCGTGAATCGCAAATCGTAAATCCCAAATTCCACAGGGGGTTCCAAAAGGTTCTAAAAAGTGTCAAAAGGTGGCAAATAAACCCTTTGAACATGCCCTGGCACCATGAGAGATATGGTAGTAGATGAATAACCGCTGCCAAACTATGAATGAAAAACCGCCGGCTTACAATTGGAACGGCCTTTGGCTCGTCGAATGGAACGAGGAACAAAAATCATTCCATATAGAATGTGCTCAAACCCGCTTCACCGATTCGCTTCAAGCGTTCGCCCTTAAACAGAATTCCGGCGCTTGGATCGCCTTGGGTATTTTTAACTCCCGCAATGAGGCGCAACTGTGCGTCGACCTGTTGCGCGCCAAACGAGGACTATGAAACCCGGACCCGATTCTAAAGTCACAGTCGAACTCGTCCGCCGCGTCTCAAATCTCGTCGCCAAGGGCATCCCCATCCGCGTCGCTCTCGAAGGCGAACCCGTCACGCCGGCGGCCTACAAAAAACATCTCCAACGCCATTCCGAACTCGCCGCCATCCAGGCCGCCGCCAAAATCCGCTTCCTCGACGTCACCACAGACCTCATCGCCTCCAAGCCCGGTCCCTTGCTTCGCTGGCTCCTCGAGCGCCGCTTCCCCCATGTCTTTTGTCGTTCCCCCAAAGACGACGACCAACCCGATATCGATGTCGACACCGATTCCGAAAATGAGCCGCAATCCAAATTAGTTGCTGGCGTGCCAGAATCCGAACTCGCAGAAGCCCAACGCTACGCCCAAAACCTCTAAAAACAATTCCACCCATGGTAGGGCGGACCTCCCGGTCCGCCTTTCCCTTCCAAAATATGCCCAGAACCTCTAAAACGATTTCACCAGCTATCGCTTCGCCGGATCAATTCGCCATCGAAAGACTCGGGATGCAGTTGTATCCAAAACAACGCGACGTCCTCGCAGCCTTGGCCCCGCCCGGCGCGGCCGTCTCCTTCCGCTCTTGCAACGAAGGCGGCAAAACTAAATGCGTCATTTGCGCCCTCATCCTTTGGCACCTCGCCATGTTCCGCAAAGGCCACGTCATCAGCACCAGCGGCTGTTACCGCCAAATCAAAGACCAGCTCCTGCCCGCCCTCCGCAGTTACCAAACCCTCTTTTCCGCCTGGAAATTCTTGCGAACGCCACGCATCGAAACCGATTCCGCATCCCGCTTTTGGGAAGGCTTCTCCACCAACGAAGGCGGCAAATTCGAAGGCCACCACGCCGGCGGCCCCGATGAACCGCTCCTCATCATCGTGGATGAAGCCAAAACCGTGAAGGACGACATCTTCGAGGCGATTGAACGCTGCAAACCCACCCGCCTCCTCATCGCCAGCTCGCCAGGTTACGCCGAAGGTGAGTTCTACCGCAGCCACACGACCAGGGCAAAATTCTACCAGACGTTCGTCCAGCGCGCCGCCGAATGCCCTCACTGGAAACAGCAGGAGATTGAAAGGCTCCTCGCTAAATGGGGACCAAATCATCCAGTCTTCAAATCCATGGTCTTGGCTGAATTCGCCGACTCAGTCGCCGACGCCGTCGTTGAACTCAAACCTCTTGAAGATCTCCTCGCCAACCCTCCTCCCGAAAGAAAAGGCGCCGCCACCGGCGACCGAAAGGCGTTCTGCGATTTCGCCTGGAGCGGCGACGGTGATGAAACCGTCGTGGCCTTGCGCGATGGCAATGTCATAACAATCGAAGATACGTTTCGGGCGGATAATCTTCATGCGGTTTGCGGGCGGCTTGTTGCGACATATACAAGGCTCAGGCTTAAGCCATACCAGATTGATGGCGATGAAGGCGGCGGCGGCAAGCACATCTGTGACCAACTCAAGGCCATGGGCTGGCCCATCAACCGCGTCAATAACGGCGCTGCCCCGCTCTACTGCGACCATTACGCCAACCGTGCCGCCGAAATGTGGTTTGAAGGAGCCCTAAAAATCGCGCGCCGCGAAATTATCTTGCCGGATGACGATGACCTGCGCGCCCAAATGCTCGATCGCAAACGTGTCCCGCACTTTCGCGGCAAGCTCGCCGTCGAAAGCAAGACCGATATGAAAAAGCGCGGCGTGGGCAGTCCGGACCGCGCCGACGCCGTCTTCGGTGCCATGACCCCCATTCGCCGGATTCAATCCGTCAGCCTCGGAGGTGGCGACAACAACCCTGGCCCGTGGGACGGCTTCGAAAAAGAATGGCGCGTCTTCGGCGAATACGATCAAAACCACGCTCCGCAAAACGTCATCCCCGGCTCTTGGGCCGGATAAACCATCTGCTCGTAGGAGACGACGTCAGGAGACTCTGATTAAAAACTTATGAATGCCAAAGACAATTACGAGTCCGCCCATCGCATGATGCTCGAACGCCTCCGTCGGAACAAAGACAACGCACCAAGCGCCACAGAAGCTCCAAGCCTCAAACGCGCGAGCTTTGGCGTTTGGTCATTGGGCATTCTTTGGGTTTTGGACATTGGTGTTTGGGGTTTCCTCCCCCGGCGTCTCCTCCAACAATTCCTAACTGTCTCCGGGCATTTTGCACAATCACTGTAACTGGAACTTTAAACCAATCATAAACTAATGAACAACAATCACATATACAATCGCCTTTCCGCTCCCGCGCGTCCGATCTGTCCCAAACATTCCCGATTGATGGGGGGACAGTTCCCGGCCCAAAAGTCAAAAAAAAATGACACCAATCCTCAATAATCCGTCACATTCGTTTCATTCGTCCCAATTTGTCTTCCAATCCCCTGAATAACATGAATGCCAAAGACAATTACGAGTCCGCCCATCGCATGATGCTCGAACGCCTCCCGTGGGAACAAAGACAACGCATCTCCTCTAACATGCGCCACGAAGGTTTGCGCCGGACCAACAAACCTTTCCCCACCTCTGCCGATCTGCATTACCCGGTCATTGACATGGCCATTCGCAAACAGAAACCGTTTTGGCTCGGCCAAATCATGTCCGGCAATCGCCTCGCCTCCTTCGTCTCCACCAAACCGCAGGCCGACGCTCTCGCCGAGGCGGCCGCCGATTGGTTCAACTTTCGCGTTTTCCAGAAATCCAATTTCCTGCGCAAAATGCGCTCTGTCGTGGACATCATGCTCCTGCGCGGACGCGGCGTCCTCAAAGTGACCACCGACCCGTTCAACGACAACGCGCTCGTCTTCGAAGCCATCGATCCCATGTTCCTGCTCGTGCCTGACATGGCCGATGACCTCACAGAGGCCGACGAATTTGTTCACATCCAGCAATGGACCGTGGGCCGGTACCAGCGCAACCGGCGCTTCGATCAATCCCCGGACACACTCCGCCAGATCCGCGGCGTCGAGCAAATGGACACGCTCCTGCAATACGTGCGCGACAAACAATTGCGCGAAGGCATCACGCACTCCACCAACGCCTATATCATCATCCTGTGGGAACATTGGGTAAAGACCGCGAACGGCTGGACCGTCTACACCTATTCACCGCAAAATCCCGACCTCGAAATTCGCAAACCATTCGGTTGCCCCTATAAGTTTGGTGTCCAGCCTTTAGGCTGTCCCAGCAAGGCCACGCCCTCTTTGCCCTTTTTCTCATTCCAAGCCGAGGTCAAAGACGAAGGCTGGTATTCCCCTCGCGGCCTCGGGGTATTGCTCGCGCCCGTCGAATCGTATCTCACCAAACTGTGGAACGAAAAAGCCGACGCCATCACCTTCAGCAATCGGCCGGTGCTCACGGCCGACGGCGATGTTCCGAACGTTGCCAACCTCCAATGGAAACCCGGTGAAATTATTCCGCAAAATATCAGGGGCGTGACTTTGCCGCCTCCGCCCATTTCCTTTGACGAAGAACTCGCCTTCGCCGCAAGCATCGGCGAGCAACAAGCCATGGTGCCCGACTTCGGCATCAGCGACCTCACCAACAACAGCCAGGGCAAACCCCGCACCGCCACGGAAAACCAGCGCATCAGCGCCCTGCAATCCGCCGGTACAAACGACAACGCCATGATCTTCCGCGATGCACTCACGGACTGTTACCGGCACATCTGGGCATTGCTCTGTCAGTTCAAAGGAAACGATTTCAGTTTTTATGCAGCCGGGAATATCGGGACCCTGCCCGAAGCGGCGTTGCATGACGCGTATCTGATTTTTCCCGATGGCGCGCCGGATGGATGGAACCGCCAGAAACGAATGCAAATGGCGATCGCCCGTCTCCAGGCCTTCCAGGGCAACCCAAACGTGAGCATGGAAGAACTCACCAAAGAAGCCTTGTACGCCGACGACCCGCGCCTGGCATTGAAAGCGTTCATCCCCACAAACCAAAAAGCCAACAGCGAAGCCGAAGCCGAAGCCGTGGACATTTTGGTTCTCAAAGAAGGTTATCCCGCCGCCGTGCTGCCCGGCGAAGACCACGCCACGCGCATCCTCGTCGACCTGGGCTGGCTCCAGAAACAAGGCCAGATGGGCGCGCCCGTAGATCCTGTGGCGAAACAACGCGTGCAGGAACATATGCTGCTCCATTGGCAATACCTCAAGCAGACCAATCCGACTGCGGCGAAAGAGTTGGCGCAGAAAATTGCGGGACTATAAACATGACAAACCCATGAGGAAAACCAATAAAACCAATGGTATTACGTCAACTTTTAAGGTTCGTTTGTCGAGGAAAAGGTCAAAAAGGTTTACGAGAGACCCAAATTATTGTGGTTCCATCATTACCGGTTGTTTTAATTTGTGCAATATATTTGCTCGTTTCAGAATCCGCCTGTAATGCTGGAATAAATAGCCCGTTATCACCAAAGGCATCCTGTATAAATCGCGAGTGCAATGGGACGTTGTTCGTGTCTTCGCAAAGAAAAAATACGCCATTCCAGTTTGTCATTAATGTTCCATCCCATAAACCATTCGTTGAGATTCCTGGAGCCCAACCGAATGCGGCCAACGGTATTGTTGGTGCCTTTATATCATATCCGGCTATTTTTAAGATTGACGATATTTGGCCCGCGAATGTTTTCGCTTCTACATCAGGAAAGTCCGATTGGACGATGACAGAGCCCTTTTGTTTTTGCTTTAATTTGTCGATGATGTCCGAAGCTGTTTTTGGTGGAATATTTCTCCATGCCAATTTGGATTCAAGCTTAAGATTTTCATTTTTCAATGAAAGAATTTCCCTTACATGCTCAGGCCATGCAGATAATTCAAGCCCTACGCCAATCACTACAAGGGCCGTAAATATTCCCTCCCAATGCTTTTTACGCGATTCGTGGTGGTCGCAATTCGTGGGATTAAATGGGGTTTTGGAAAAGTGCACAGCCAACTCGCCAAATACGCCAATAACGACAAGCGCAAGTCCTAAAACGTCCATCCAGTCCCATGAGGAAAGCGATGAAAAGAATGACGACATACATTTAGGAGTTGAATCGTTTTGCTGCTATGCCATAAGCCTGTCGCTGATATTTTACGGCATTGCCCGCGTTTTGATAATACTTTTTCAGATAGATTGACCAAACGGCCAGGGATGCGGGAAAGATGCGGGGAAAATGGATTAGTACCAACTTCTTGTCGCTGCTCGGCGCACTTAAAAATCAACGCAAACGATATGAAAAGTCAAAGAATTGGGTTTGCGAAATATATAATCCCGAAAAAATCTCACGCAAAGGACACAATGCAAGAACGTCTAGTGCTTAATTGCATTGACAAGCGATATAATATTTGCGACGCTGTGGCATGGCAAGAACCGCGCCGCAGATCAATTGCCCTCTGGAAGATCGGGAAGAGTTGGAGCGAATGGCTTCCAGCCGCACTGAACCGAAACAA
>DATAST010000072.1:0-19636 GCA_036269115.1 Verrucomicrobiia bacterium
TTTAAAAAATACTGTAGCCATTCGGGAAGAAAAAGAAGGGGAAGCGGTCTTTTTGGGTTTTGGCGTCGTTTCAGCTTCAGTCACAGGGTTTTCAAACATGCTCCTTCGCTGAAGCCTCGCCAAAACACCAAAAATCCTCGCTCCGAATGGCCACATTATTTTTTAAAACGCTCTAAGGTGATTACACGGAAAATCGTTGGGCGATGGGAATACGCCTGCCCATGCCGAATGCCCGCGGGGAAATTTTCAGCCCGGGAGCGGCCTGGCGCCGCTTATATTCCGAAAAATTGATCTTGTTCAAGACGTCATGGACCATTGCCGGCTCAAAACCTTTCTGGATGATTTGCTCGCGGCTCAAATTCTGGACCACATATAAGTCCAAGATCGCGTCCAGTGTCTCATACGGAGGGAGAGAATCCTGGTCCGTTTGATTTGGCCTGAGTTCGGCGCTGGGCGGCTTGACAATGGAACTGTTTGGGATGATTTCCTGCCCGCGGTTGATCCAGCGCGAGAGTTTATAAACGTCTGTCTTAAGAACGTCCGCCAGCGGCGCGAGAGCCCCATTCATGTCTCCGTATAATGTGCAATAGCCAACGGCCATTTCCGATTTGTTGCCCGTCGTCAGCACCAGCGCATCAAATTTATTCGCCAGCGCCATCAGCGTCACTCCGCGGAGCCGCGATTGCATGTTTTCCTCGGTCTGGTCAGGTTTCAGTCCGTCGAATATCTTCGCCAGTTGTTGTTCCACCGCTAAAAACGGCGGTTCAATGGGCACGACTTCGTACCGGATACCCAGATTCCTGGCGATTGCCTCGGCGTCAACCAGGCTGCCTTCGCTCGAATAGCGCGCGGGCATGGCCACACCCAGGACATTGTCCCTGCCCAGCGCGTCCGCCGCGAGAACGGCTGTCAGCGCGGAATCAATGCCTCCGGAAAGTCCAACGATTACGGACCTGAAGCCGCATTTGTGCACATAATCGCGGATTCCCATCGAGAGCGCCGAAAAAATTTGCGCCTCATGGTCCGGAAAACTCACCGTGGCCTGGCCGCCGGAGGCTTCCATATCGGCCACAAAAACATCTTCACCAAAGCCCCGTCCCATGGCGATGACGTTGCCTCGCGAATCCAGCGCAACGCTATGGCCGTCGAAAATCAATTCGTCATTGGCGCCCACCAGGTTCACTTGCGCCAGAGGCGTCTTTTCATCGCGCGCGACGCGACGAAGCATCTCCAGGCGCACCTTTTCCTTCCCGACGCTCCAGGGCGAAGCGGAAATATTCACGACCAGGCCAGCGCCCTGCGAAATGGCTTCCTTGACCGGATCGCGGCGATAAAGGCGTTCAGGCCAAAAATCCTCGTCGTTCCAAATGTCTTCGCAAACGGTGACCGCCAATTTGTGACGGTCGAATTCGATGGGGACGACCTGTTTACCGGGCTCGAAATAGCGGTCCTCGTCAAAGACGTCATAAGTGGGGAGCAGGCATTTGACCGTGCGCCAGATAATTTGTCCTTTGTACAAAATAGCCGCGGCGTTGCGCAAGGCGCGGCCGGGACGTTCGGGATTTCTGTCCACATAACCCACGCACACGGGAACGCGGCCTGTTCCCTTTGCCACCGCCTGGAGGGCCGCCAGGTTGGCGTCAACAAAATCGGGACGCAAAAGCAAATCGCGCGGCGGATAGCCGCAAAGAAATAATTCAGGGGCCAGCACAAATTCCGCGCCCAACGACAGGGCTCGTTCGTATCCGGATAGAAGTTTTGCAACGTTCGCGGGGAAATCCCCGACCGTCGAATTGAGCTGAAGAAGTCCTAGTTTCATGAATGTTGCACAGGCATATTTTCCACATTGCGAATCGCGTCAGACATCGCCGCCAAATGCCGGTCCAGGGTGAAGCGCCGTAAAAAAGCATCACGGGAGCAGGAACTCAGGTCGGTGGCGCACAGAAGAAGGAGCTTTTCAGCAACTTCGTGGGGCGATTTGATGTCCACAAGGCCCGGATAATCGGCGGGCAGCATGTCGGGAACGGCGCGCCAGCGCGTGGTGATTACCGGCAAGCCAAAGGCCAGGGCTTCCGCCACGCATATGGGCTGGCCTTCGGCCGGGTAATAGGTGGGAAAACAAAAAATATCAGCGCTGCGAAACGCCTCGTTTTTGGCTTCACCGGAAATAAATCCAACCAGGTCTACGGTATTCAGCAGACCATGACGGCGAACGAATTCGCGCATCTCCATCTCTTCAGCCCTTGACGCAAACGAACCGGCGGCCACCAATCGGAAGCGCAGCGACAAATTTCGCTCCCCGGCAGTTTGATTGGCAAGCCGAACTCCCTCCACGGCGTCAAAGAGGCCTTTTTCCCGCGAGCAGGTGGCCACGAAGAGGACGTTAACAACGGCCTGCCTCGAATTTGCGGGCGGCGCATTACGGGACAAGATGGCTTTGAGCACAGCAGCGCGGGTCTCTCGAAAAGGAAGGATACTATCGTTGAACTCAGGACACGGATCGGCCAATCCGTTGCCAACCACAGCGATACGCCTGGGCAATAGTTTTTCAGCCTCGCGACGGCCAAATTCAGTCAGCACGATGCTCACATCCGCGTTTCCCATCAGCCGATAGGTCACGCTGCGCGTTTGGTGCTGCGCCGAGGTTTCAAGCCATTTGGCCAGGCCGCCCCCATGCCAATGGAAAATGATCTTTTCAAAAAATGGCCGGCAAAGAAACATAACCATCCAATCCCGGTACAGGGCAACTGCCTTGCCCGGCGCCGGGACATAATACAGCGTCTTGACACCGTATCGAAACCGGCACCAGATGGCCTGCAAACAATAAAAGAGAATCTGGTCAAACTTTCTAAGCTGAAATTCCCCGACGTCTTCAAGTGTTCTCGAGAGCCGCGCATTCACATGATAACACTCGACGCCATAGCGGTTGGGCGGCTCACTCCGGAATTTCAATTTGCGCCGGTTGCCGCCAAAATGGTCGAGCATCAACCGTACCGCCGCGCTTTGGCCATGGTAAGGCGGCGGGACGTGGGCAAAAACGAGCAATTTCATTGTGATTTGCGGTTTACGATTTACGATGAACGTGCTGCAACCTGGCGCCGGTACAAAACATGTTCGACGCAATGACATATTACAAACAGGCCCGCAGAATCATAAATCTTTAATTGCCAATCGTAAATCATGAACCGTGTCAACGTGCTCGGAGTCGGCATTAGCGTTCTGAACCTGCCAACCGCGCTGGCCGAAATCGCCGAAGCCATCCGCCAGCGACGCAAAGGCTATATTTGCGTTACGGGCGTCCATGGCGTCATGGAAGCGCAAAACGACGAATCGTTCCGCGCCATATTAAATAATGCGTTTCTCTGCACGCCCGACGGCATGCCGATGGTTTGGGCCGGCAAAATGACGGGACACCGGCAAATGCGGCGCGTATATGGCCCGGATCTGATGCTGGATATCTGTGGCTGGAGCCAGGAAAATCCGTGCCGGCATTTCTTTTTTGGCGGCGCGCCCGGCGTCGCCGAACAACTCGCAGGAAACCTTAAGGCACGGTTTCCCAATCTTGAAATCGCCGGGACGTTTACGCCCCCGTTCCGTCCCCTGAATCCGGCGGAGGAAAACGAGTTGCGCGAAAAGGTGCGGGCCGCGCGCCCGGATATATTCTGGGTGGGATTGAGCACGCCCAAACAGGAAAAGTTCATGGCGCAACATTTACCCAAACTCGACGCAACCCTGATGGTGGGTGTGGGCGCGGCGTTTGATTTCTTAAGCGGGCGGGTGAAGCAAGCGCCGCGATGGATGCAACGCAGCGGGCTGGAATGGCTCTATCGACTTTGCAGCGAGCCGCGCCGCCTCGCCGGCCGTTACTTCAAAAACAATCCCCTATTCCTGGCAAAAATCACCCTGCAGCTTTCCGGCCTGAAGAAATACACGCTCAACTGAGTGATGTTTGCATCATTGTCGGATGGAAACACCGAGCAGTTCCCGAATCTTTGCACCGATATCGCCCCCACGCAGAAGTGATTCGCCCACCAGGATGGCGCGCGCGCCGCACTTTTTCAACCGTTCCACGTCCGCGCGCGTATGGATGCCGCTCTCGGCAACGAGAATTCGCTCTCCCTTCATCCTGGCCGCCAGCTTCTCCGTCGTGGCGAGGTCCACGGTAAAAGTTTTCAAATCGCGATTGTTCACCCCGATCAATTCCGCGCCGATTTTTAATGCTCGATCAAGTTCTGCCGCGTCGTGGACTTCGACAAGGACCGCCAGCCCGGCCTCCATCGCAAGGGAATGAAATTTCTGCAGTTGCGCGTCAGACAAAATCGATACGATCAACAGGATGGCGTCCGCGCCCCATTCAATGGCCTCCAGAATTTGCCGCTCATCAATAATGAAATCTTTGCGCAACAACGGCAGTTTGACAGCGGCGCGAATTTGGCGCAGGTAATCCAGCGATCCCTGGAAAAATTTTTCGTCCGTCAACACCGACAGGCAGTTGGCGCCCGCGACCTCGTATTCTTTGGCAATGCGGACCGGGTCAAAATCCTTGCAAATGAGCCCGGCCGAGGGAGAAGCCTTTTTCACTTCCGCGATGAGCGCAACGCCCGGCGCGCCTGTCAGCGCCGCGCGAAAGTCACGACGTTCGCCGTGTTCGAGCAGAGCATCTCGAAGGTCGCCTGCGGCGATGATGCGTGCGGGAAGCCGCGCTATCTCGCGTTTTTTTTCTTCGACGATTTTATCCAGAATGTTCACAATCAAATCAGCAGTTTAATGCCGGGAGAGTTTCCGGCACCGACTTGGGCATTACAACAAATACTTTTTGACGATTCACTTGCCGGGCTTTCCGTCCTGCCAGGGCACTTCGTAGATTTTCACGGCATCGAGGATTCCCTTGACGTTGACGGGCGGCAATTCAATGCACGTGGCCGCCAGGGCCGGGTCATCGCGCAGCAAGTGGCGATAGGTCGTCTCCCCAATGATAATGCGCGCGCTCCCGGACACACCTTCGAGACGCGAGGCCAGGTTTACTTCGCGGCCAAATACCGTGTAATTAATTTGGCGGGTCGCCGATCCCATGAGCCCTACGTCCACCACGCCGGTGTTGACGCCGCAGCCGAGCGTAAGGATGGGCAGAACCGGTTTGTCCATTTGTCCCGAGGTTGTGCGCGCGGCGTTTTCTGCGCCGCGCCGTTCATTTTCAGCCCGACGTTGTTGGTTGATGTGATAAATCCCGCGTTGCGCCTCAATCGCCGCGCGCACGCAGCAAGCCGCGTGTTTTTGATTGGCCACCGGCGCACCCCAAAAAGCCATCACACAATCGCCGATGTATTTGTCCAGGGTACCGCCGCCGGTAATGACGGTGTCGGCGACGAGACCCAGATAAGTGTTAATGGTATTGAGCGTTTCGCGCGCAGACTCGTCCAGGTGGGCCTCCTTTGCTTTGGCGTCCAGCTGATGCTCCTTTACAAATTTTGCCGAACGTTCCTGCGCCTCGTCCGTCAATGCCGTGAAACCACGAACGTCCGCGAAAAAAACGGTGACTTCGCGCCGCGCGCCGCCCAGGGAAAGTTTCTCAGCCTGCAACAATTCACTCACCACGTCGGGCGCAACAATCTTTGAAAACACGGCTTTGACCCGCCGTTTCTCGCCTTCTTCAAAGATAGCGCGCCATGTGACCAGGCAGACATGCTGCACGAACACAGCGCCTGCCACCGGAAAAACCAGCGGCACCCACCAGCGATACTCGATATACAGAAAAAGAGCGACGCAGACATAAACAATAATGAGCCCAAAAACCGCGGCGCTGGCAGCCAGGGCGGGACGGATTTGCCAGGTCAACAGCGCCGTAGCGACCCCAAGAACGACGATCAACACCAAGTCCCATGGCAACGAAAGACGGCGAATGAAACGGTTTGTAATGACAGAATTGGCAACATTCCAGTGTTTGCTGACCAGAAGCGTGTCACGTTCCAAGGGAGTTGCGCCGCGGTCAGTAAGGTCATTGCCCTGCGCCGCCGAGCCCACAACGACGACCTTGTTTCGAAAAACGTCGTTTAAAACATTTGTCGTATTTTCCAAACGTTGCTTTTCCTGTCCGAGCAGGTCTTCAATCGGAACCTGCAGCAAACGTGGATCCGTGGCCGTTATCCGCCAGTCCACGAAAAAGTACCCATTAGAGTCGACGGGGATGGTCCGTTCAACACCGTTCGCCCCGCGCAGGACAATTTTCCCATGGGCCAAATCGATTTGAGCGTTTTTCAGGTCAAGGCCAAGCTGTTGCGCGGCCAGCTCAATGCCCATGTGCCATATGATTTCATCTGTGAAAGCACGCGCGCGCGCCGGAACGCCAGCTGGCAACTTGTCGCCAAGAATATCGGACGTAGCAAAATTGGTTTGGGCGTCAATGGGTAACTCAACCACATTGGTTGTGCCGTTTTGCGGCAGGATGATTTTTCCGGGCGCCACGATCGCGTGGTCCAAATCCAAATCGTACTGGTCAGGCCTGGCCGCAAACTGAATGTAGGGATGCCACCGCCGATACACGCGAAAACTTTTCACGCGCCGCAACACCCCGTCGGAATCTTTTTCGGTCGATATGTCTCCGAGCGCGAGCGCATTGGTCGCAAACTCGGCCGGCGGCCAAATGTCGGGCGTGACCGCCAGAATGACGTTGCCCGCGTGGCGCATTTGCGAAGCAAAATAATCATCCGATTCCATCAATCGCCCATCGGCCATTCTCACCGGGGCGTGGTCGGGGCGCAGGTCGCCAAAAAGAACGTCGAATCCGACCGCCTTCGCGCCTTCAACCGAAAGTTCATCCACCAGTCTTCCATAGACCTGCCGGGGCCAAAGAAGTCCGAACCGGTAGCCCAGATGGCCGCTCAGGACTGCTTTAATGCTGGATTCATCAATCGAAACAAAGGCCAGGTTCGTTGCCGCAGGCGCTGGAAAATTCAATGCAGCCCTGGCCCGGTCGTCATAGGTCATTAATTCGAGACGCTCGAACCATTCCAAGTGCAGCAGGCGAAGGACGCAGACCAACACGATGACCGTCCCGGCCACAATGACCGGCGCGTGTTTGGCGGGCTTGAATGTCACACAGCCGGATTAAACGAAAAACCAGAGCAACTCAAGGCTGCTCTGGTTTTGGAAAGTACTTTTTACGATTCCCCTTAGGTTTATCGCACACCCTCATTGACCGTCGCGGGGGCCGCCACGCCCTGCGTAGGCGAAATAAAGACCAGAGTCAGGTCCTTGATGATAGGATATACTTGGGCGTACAAGGTTGAAGCGTAAGCCCCAAACGCCTCGAGCGCCTTAATAGCCTTTTTGGGCAACTCCAAAATCTGGCCGGTCTGCGGATTGTACTCAAAACCACCATGGACAACCACGACGTGAGGCTGGCCGTTGGAGCCGATGAACGAAATCACAATTTCACCGTGAAGCCATTGAGCCGAACCATCAGAGCTCAGGCTGCCCGAAGAACCGCGGATTCCTGCCACACCATTGGGGAGCTTAATGATGTATTGGGAGCTGGCCGACATCTTTTTGACGCTGGTGAAAATCTTGCCCGCGCGCAAATCCAATTCAGTGTCGCTAACGCTGTCAACGCCCGTGTCAATTACGGTCAGCTTGTCAATAGCCAGCATTGAGTTACCCGACATGCGAATGACGTTTTGCTGGGCCATCGGCTTGGCAGACACGAATCCGCGAACGTTCGGGTCTGGCGCCATGGCCAAAGAAGATGCGCTGGACGGGTCGGCAGACTTTTCGGCGAAGGGCACAGGTGATCCGCTGAGTACAAGATCACAACTGGAACCCGTCGCGGTTTCGATCACTGCGCCCTGGTGCAATATTTTGCCGGCGACGACAGGGTGCCACGTATGGCCGTCCACAGAATAACGCGCCTGACCTTCAACATTGACGACGGTCACGGCAGCGGGCCTGATATCGTTCGCGGCGCGCACGCCAAATGCACATGCCACCATCAAGCCGCACACGGCTAATAATTGAATTTTTTTCATAATACGACGTTTCCCAATTAGCACTCTGTTAGTAAAAGAATAAGCGGGTTCCCGGAAATGTCAACAGCTAAAACCATCGAAAATTACTGATATTCGGCGGGTAAAAGGGGTTGGCCAGACGCCTGCTGGATGAGCCTCTTTTCCACGATATCCCAATAGGTATAGCCGATGGCATTGTTGGCGCCAAACATCAGCCGGATTGAGCGCGCCAGCCAGACCCGCGCGGCCGCATAATCCCCGCACTGGACGTAATGCCAGCCGATGTTGGCCTCCGTGAAATAGCCGTTGGGATCAAGGGCGTCCGCCCGGTTGCAATATGCCTCAGCCTCGTCATGGCGACCCAGCCAATCCAGGCACATGCCGTAACCCAGATAGTCATAGCCGTCAAAAGGATCCAGTTTCATTCCCCGCGAATACCATTCCATGGCCGTTTTGGCCTGGCTCTCCTCATCCTGGCCGCCTAAAAAACTCTGTTGCCTGTAAAGCTCCCCAATATCATAGGCAGTTTGGAAATCCTTGGGCTCCACGGCAAAAGCCCGCTCCAGAAGCGCTGCCTGCCCCAGGAACGGCAAATTCATGTCATTAGCGCGCGTCTGCCAAATCCACTCCTGTTGACGACGATAACCTTGAAGCCCGAAATACACGATCCCCCCCGCAAAAACCACAATCAGTGCAATTCGTGCAATAATGCCCGCCTCCACTTTGTGATTCGAATTCGTAAAACGTAATTGACCTGCCAACAGGGCGAGGAAAGCGACGCCAATTAACGCATTTGCAGGAATGTGCAGGTTAAAATCCACTAACGAATGCACGGCCAGCGCCAGCAATGCTCCCGATGCACCCACAAAGAAAGCAAAACGATCACTCATGCCCCGGCCCAATTCCCGTTTTTCCGGCGAGACGGCATTCCACGTCCTGGCCAGGCCGATGCCAAAGATCACCATTCCCGCCGTCACTATGATTCCACCGGTAGTACCCCAATCGGCCAGGAGATTGAGATAGTCGTTATGTGCCCGGTCGGGCCGGGCCTGGATGTTTTCAGCCCGGTACTGCCGAAAGCGATAATCATAATGCGCGGGCCCTACCCCGAACCAAAAGTGATCCGCCCACATCTTCTCCGCCGCCCGCCACAACTCGGCCCGCGAATTCATATCGCCTACCCCATTCCGATTGACCGATTCAATACGATCAATATAGCCGAAGGTATACGAAAGGTATTTCGTCACAAATACAGTCAATCCGGCCGACAATACCACAAGGACAATAAATGCCCGGAGACGGTGCTTGCCATTGCATAGCAAAATCGCCAGCACTGCGATAATCCCCACGCCGCCGGCGATCCAACCGCCGCGCGAAAAGGTCAGCGCCATCGCCGCCCCCATCGTTAGCAATGCGTAACACAGTAAAATCCGCGTTAGCGGCTTTATGCGCCCGGCCATAAAAAACGCCAGTGCCACCGGCATCGTCATTTCCAAAAAACACGCAAAATTATTTGGCGAGATGTATGTGCCGGTTACCCGCCCACGATAGGGCGAAATCTCGTTCCAGACCCGGTTGGAATGAGCCATATATTGCCAAATCGCATAGCAGGAAATTCCCGCAGCCAGAAGCACCAATACAAAGGAAACAATCCCGGGACATTCTCTTGAACTCAGGTTATTGAGGATGGCAAAAAACAAAAAGGCGTAGAGCAACGTTTGAACCATTTCAAATCGCGCTGCGTATTCGATGTCTGCCGTCAAGTACCGCACGATCGCATAAAGCGCAAAGGCCAGGACGGGCCAGCAAAGCGCCGGCCAAAAGAGTTTGGTCTCGCGAGTCAACGCGACCCGAATCGCCCACAGGGACATCACGGCCATGATGAGCGCCTGGACGACCAGGAACTCCCATGTACTATACGCGCCCATTGCCAGCGGCGCAAAAACCAGGACAGCCAGCACGAGCGCCAAAATTCCGCGCTCAAAAAACCGGTCCAGCGTTTCGCTATTCATTGCTTCATCGTATCACGATGAACGAAATTGGAAAAAGGGAAAGGAAAAATGGCGACTGGCGTACTTTCGGCCCTCGAACCTGGCGGGTTTACGCATGCCCGCTTGCAACGTCGGTCAATACGATGACAACTTATAGGCCATCGATCCGCTAACAATGATTGAAACCATCATCCCAACGCCAATATACCCATGAAATGAATAATAAAAGATGCAAACCACAGTCAGGACGGAAAAGGTAGCGGCGATCGCTCCCATAGTCGCATCGCCTCCGCGCGCCAGCACACGTGCCCCGATCCCGGATAACAAGCCTACGCAGGTGCCCGTCAAGGGCATTCTAAAGCCGGTCCATAAAATGAAGCCGTACACCAAACCGCCCCCAACAGCCGCCCCAAGAAACGCCCCCAAAATACCCATCCACAAATTGTAGGCCGGCCCGGATTTCACAGGCGGCGAAAGTAAATTCCGGATTGGAATTCCTGGACGACCTGCCGGCGCCGGCGCCGAAACTGGAAGCGGGGGCGGGGCGGCCGCCGAATTTGCAAATAGCGGAGGCGCGGCGGCTGCGGGGGACGGACGGTTAATCCTCAATCCTCCGGGTGCCGCGGGTGCCGGCGCCGCCACGGGCGCGGCGGGAACCGAGATAAAGTGCTCTGCCAAAAGCTGATTGGCAACCGGCGTGCCATCCACACCGCAAGTCGGGCAATTCACCGTAAACGGCATCTGGCCGGCCACCGGTTCAACGTCGAATTTATATTTTTGGCCGCAGCCGCAGGCCACTTTGAGTTCCATAGTTTTCCCAAGGGTTTACCCGGCGATTGTAATTGGAATTGCAAATGATGTCCAGAAGATAAGTAAAGATTGTCAACCGGATAATCCGTGGTAGATTCGGCGTTGGGTTCGGTTCGGTTGGACAAAACCAAGACAGGAGTGACTATGCCCAAAATGCGCGCTGCCCAGATCACCCGCCCCGGCGGGCCGTTTGAATTGGTTGAACGTGAAATTCCACAACCCGGCCCAAGCCAGGTGCGAATCAAGGTCCAGGCCTGCGGTGTTTGCCACAGCGATTCTCTCGTCAAGGAGGGTCAGTGGCCTGGCATCCAATATCCTCGCGTTCCTGGTCACGAAGCGGTCGGCGTCGTGGACGCGGTGGGAACGGGTGTCACGCAATGGAAACCGGGCCAGCGCGTCGGCGTGGGCTGGCATGGCGGGCATTGCGGGATGTGCGATAACTGCCGCAAAGGCGATTTCTTCGGCTGTACTGTCGCGCTCCAGGTGACGGGCATTTCATTTGATGGTGGATATGCGGATTACATGGTAGCGCCGGCTGTTGCCGTGGCTCTGGTGCCAAACGAGTTGTCTCCAGTTGAAGCCGGACCGCTCATGTGCGCGGGCATTACCACCTATAACGCGTTGCGCAACAGCGGCGCACGCGCCGGAGACGTTGTAGCCGTGCTCGGGCTGGGCGGACTAGGTCATCTGGCCGTGCAATATGCAGTGAAAATGGGTTTTCGGACCGTCGGCATTGCCCGTGGCGCGGACAAGGGTCCACTTGCGCAAAAACTCGGCGCACACCATTATATCGATAGCCAGGCGCAGGATCCATCCGCCGAACTGATGAAACTTGGCGGCGCAAAAGTCATCGTGGCCACAGTGACCAGCGGAGAGGCGATGGCCGCTGTGCAGAACGGATTGGGGCTGAATGGCACCCTCCTCGTGGTGGGGGCCGCGCAGTCACTAACGGTTTCGCCGATAGTCCTCATCCTGGGTCAGCGCTCGGTGAAAGGATGGTATTCAGGCACCGCTGCCGACTCTCAGGATACACTTAAGTTCAGCGTTCTTTCAGGAGTCCGCTCGATGAACGAGACATATCCGCTGGATCGCGTAGCCGAAGGCTACGATCGAATGATGAGTGGCAAAGCAAGATTTCGGGTCGTGTTGACAATGGAATAACAGGTGCTTCGGTTGCGAATGGAATGACGGCTGCCGATTGAACCGGCCGCGGTCAGTCCGCAAATCGCGATTCAAAGATGCGCCCAGGGCAGGCGCAAGAATAGGCATTCATTGTGGTAACGATGACCGTTTCAGGCCGCGAAGCCGTCCGCAAATGGTACCTCCGTTTGTGGCACCGGATGGCACTGTTTGGCATCGGCTATTTTTTGGCCGCAGAACTGGCAGGGTTTCTCTCTCCTCGAAACCTGGCGTTCGTAAGTTTTTGGATGCCTGCCGGTTTGTCGATGGCGGTGTTGCTGATGAATCGGACCCGGGACTGGCCATGGCTCCTCCTCGCGATTCTTCCCGCGAATCTGCTTTTCGATACCCTTCACGGTGTAAAAATCCCCGTCATTCTGGGTTTCTATTGCGCAAATGTCGTTGAATATGGCGTCGGCGCATGGCTCGTGCGGACTTTTGTCGGGGAACTTCCGGAACTGGAGACACTCATGGAATTCATCGGGCTGATTATTTTTGGCGCTGTGTTCAATTCCATGCTCGGCGCGGTTATCGGCGCGGCCACGCTGGTGTATTTTGGAGCCAGCCATTCGTTCGCGTTTTCCTGGCGAACATGGTGGGGCGGCAACATGATGGCGATTATGGTTGTGACGCCGTTCATTCTGGCGTGGTTTTGTCCATTACACGGCCGGCGCCGGTTGCTGGATTCTCCCGGACGAATCGTCGAGGCAACTTTGCTGCTGGCTGGTATGATCGGCGCATTGTGGAACCTGCTGGCCAGCGATCAGGGCGCGCTTTCTCCCAATCGTGTTTTTATCGTTCCTTTCATATTATGGGCCGGCTTGCGCTTCGGCGTTCGAGGCGCGACGGGTATTTGCCTCGTCATGGCGCTTGCGATGTCGTTTTTTTCGGCGCGAGCCTTTTCACGAGTGGCGCCAGAATTGGTTGCTTCGGGCGAATACATCTTTATTGTGCAGACGGTCATGGGCATGGCGACGCTCATCGCATTGATCCCGGCGATCGTGTTAGCCGAGCGTGACCGCACAATGGCCAGGCTGCGGGAAAGCGAGGAGCACTACCGGAACCTTACCCAGGCAGCCTTCGAAGGAGTCGCTATCAGCGAAAACGGCCGGCTGCTGGACGTCAATGACGAGATAGTCAATATGCTTGGCTATGAACGTGAAGAACTTATCGGTCGGCTAATTGTCGAACTGGTTGCCCCCGAATCCCGCGATCTTATCGGCGAGCGCATCCGGACCGAATCCGGAGAAACTTTGGAACACCGTCTCGTTCGAAAGGACGGCAGTTTCATTATCGTGGAAGCGCGGGCAAAATCCGCGCGACTGGGCGAGCGAACAGTGCGCATGACGGCGCTGCGCGATATTACGGCCCGCAAGAAAAGCGAGCAGGAACGCGAAGAAGCCGTTGCGCGGGAACAAAAAGCGCGCGCACAATATACGCTCCAGCTCATCGCGTCACAGGAAGCCGAGCGCGAGCGCATTGCCGGCGAATTGCATGACAGCCTGGGCCAGAACCTTTCGATCATCAAAAACCAGGCCCAGCTGTTGCTCCTCAACAACGAGTTGCCGCCGGATGTTCGCGCAGACGTCGAAGCCATAGGCAATATGACCGCGCTGGTCATCGCCGACATGCGTCGCATATCTCAGGATCTGCATCCTTATCAATTGGACCACCTGGGGCTCACCGGTGCGTTGGATGCGCTGGTCGAAAGCGCGGGCAATGCCAGCACGATTGCCTTTCGAAAACGATTCGAGCCGGTTGATGACGCATTTTCACGCGAAGCCGCGGCCAGTCTTTACCGCATCGTGCAGGAAGGCGTGAATAACATTTTAAAATATTCTGAAGCCAAAAACTCCCGCGTAACTCTCGAGCGCGATGTGCGTGAGGCGTTGCTGGTCATCGAGGACGATGGCCGCGGCTTCAAACCTGACGAGGTGCGCCAGGGAATGGGGCTAAAAAATATTGCTGAACGGGCGCGAATCCTAGGTGGGCGGCTCCAACTCGATTCCAGTCCGGGCCACGGCGTCCGGATTGAACTGGCGATTCCCATTTTAGCCAAAGACGATTTACCACGCGCCGAATCAGAAGACTCCATCATACTCTCATGAACCGGCCCAAAGTATTCATCGTCGACGACCACCCGTTGTTTCGAACGGGATTGCGCCAGGTCATTCTGGATGCCGACAGCTTCGATTTGATTGGCCAATCCGGCGATGGCAAAGAAGCAATGCTCTTCATCGAGAAAAACAAGCCGGACGTTGCGGTCCTGGACCTGAAATTACCTGGAATGACCGGACTTGAAATTGCCCGCCGCGCGCAGGAGATCCGCTTGCCCACACGCGTCATTATCCTCACGATGCACAACGAAGAAGAATTGTGCACCCGCGCCCTGGATCACGGCGTCACGGGTTTTATTCTCAAAGAGAATGCCGTGGAAGAAATCATCGAGGCCATCGCCGCGGTAGCCGAAGGCCGGCACTATTTCAGCCCTTCCGTCTCAGGCCATCTCATCCGCCGCCGCCAGAGGGCGGACTCGCTTGTCACGGAAAAACCCGGCCTAAAAGATCTGACCAAAGCTGAGGTTCGCATTTTAAAACTAATTGCGGTAAAAAAGACCAGCCGCGAAATTGCCGCCGAGCTATTTATCAGCCCGCGCACTGTTGAGGCCCACCGCGCCAATATCTCCGCCAAATTGGACCTTCGCGGCAGCCATAGCCTTCTCTACTTCGCCCTGTCGCATAAGTCGGAACTTTAGTCTACAGTCCTGAGTCCACAGTCTACAGTCTGTTGTGTCGGCGCCAGCCGAATGCGCGCGTGATATTTTAACCGCGCGTCCGCGCGCGCAGACTCAATATCCGCGCACGGATGACTCTCCCTCACCCCGGCCCTCTCCCGCGGGGAGAGGGAGAATTGTCGGCAGATGATTTGATATGCCTGAGCATTGCAGCGAATTTGGAAGTTGGCGCGCGATAACATTTGTTCGCGACGCCAAAAATAGGTGGAACTACGGACACCAAATTACATGCTCCCGCCAATTTCGCGCAGGCTAGTTTGTTTGTATATTTACCACTTGCCATGAGCACCAGGCTTTTGATTGTGGATGACCACCCAAACGCGCGCGATTTGATCCGCGGGTTTTTGACCATGCCCGGACTAACCGTCCAGGAATGCGCTTCGGGGCACGATGCCCTCGCGCGTGTCCGGGAGTTCAAGCCCCACTGGGTGACAATGGATGTTCAGATGCCGGGCATCAACGGTTTTGACGCGACCAGGGCCATCAAAGAAGTCCATCCGGAAGCCCGCGTCATGATTGTCACCTCATTCAATGATCCGGATTTCCGGCAACGCGCCGATTCCGCCGGCGCCTCAGGTTTTATCCTAAAAGAAAATCTCCTGGCCTTGCGCCTGATGCTGGAAAGAGAGACTGCTCACACAGGCATGGACGGCGGAATTTCATCCGGCGCCGCTACCGAATCAAAGAGCAAACGGATTTTAGTGGTCGACCACGACCGCGAATTGCGCACCACTTTCAGCCTATTGTTGTCCAAGGACGGTTACAGTGTCACGCAGGCTTACACGGGCCGCGACGCGATTAACTTACATCAAAAAGAACCGTACGATCTCGTCATAATCGAATTGTTGCTGCCGGAAAATCAGGGTTTCGAGACGCTATCCGAACTGCGGAAACTGCCGTCCCCGCCCAAAACTATCGCCACCGCCATGCCCGGCTGGATGCCCGGGGAAGTCTATTCAAAGATGGCCCGGCAACTGGGCGTTCACGGCACGCTGGCCAAGCCGTTTCAGCCCGAGCAACTGCTGGGGTTGGTTAAGAACGTGCTGGAGTCGTAAAGACGTTAAAACGTTGAAACGTTGAAACGGAATCAATGACCGAATTATTTTGGGAATTTTTAACGGGTGCGTAATATTAAGGTCGGTGAAAATTCCAGGCCTGATTCTGTTCGGTTGCTGGGCAGCCTTTTTATTATATTGGCTCATTAGTTCTTTTGCCGTCAAGGCAACGGTTGAACGGAAAAGTTTATCTTCATCACTGCCCTACCGGATCGCGACCAGTCTTGGCGCTATCATGCTGGCAAAACTCAATTGGCATTGGCCCTTGAACATCCCGCTAACGCCGCACACATTTTTAACGGCGTGGATTGCCGCAGCGCTTTGCGTGGCTGGGCTCGGAATTGCGATCTGGTCGCGCTGGACCCTCGCCGGCAACTGGAGCAGTGATGTCCGCTTCAAACAAGGCCATGAACTGATACAAACCGGCCCGTACCGCTTCGTACGACATCCCATTTACACTGGAATCATCTTGATGTGTTTCGGTTCCGCTATTCTATTTGGACAACTGCATTGCTGGCTTGGCGCTTTGGTTATGGGCATTGGGTTTTGGATCAAACTCAAACAGGAGGAAACGATTATGTTGCAGCATTTTCCGGGGTACGCTGAATATCGAAAACGAGTAAAGGCATTGGTGCCGTTTGTTCTCTAATTACTTTCTCTGAAACGAAAGCTCTCCATCGTTCGCGCTCACTTTGATTTTGTCACCTGGTTTAAATTCCCCTTCGAGCAAGCGCATGGAGAGCGGGTTGAGCAGGTGTTCCTGAACGGCGCGTTTGAGCGGGCGGGCGCCAAATTGTGGGTCGTATCCCTCACGTGCCAATAATTTTTTGGCGGCCGCATCCACCTCCAGCGTCAGGTTTTGCTGCGCAAGACGCTTCTCGAGGCGGTGGATTTGGATTTCCACGATGTGTGACAATTCCTCTTCGTCCAGGCTTTGGAAGATGATGACGTCATCCACGCGATTCAAAAATTCAGGGCGAAAATGTTTTTTCAATTCGGCCATCACCTTGTCTTCCATCGTCTGCCGCGCGCCCACGGTCGTGCGGCCATCCATGAAATATTCCTGGATGAGATGCGAACCGATGTTGCTGGTCATGATGACAATCGTGTTTTTGAAATCCACCGTGCGGCCCTGGCCGTCGGTGAGCCGGCCATCATCGAGCACCTGCAACAGGACATTGAACACGTCATGATGTCCCTTCTCGATTTCGTCAAAGAGCACCACCGAATATGGCCGCCGCCGCACCGCTTCGCTCAACTGCCCGCCTTCCTCATAGCCCACATATCCTGGTGGCGCGCCGATGAGCCGCGCCACGGTGTGCTTTTCCATGTACTCGCTCATGTCAATTCGCACGATGGCGTTTTCGTCGTCGAACAAAAATTCCGCCAGTGCGCGGGCGGTCTCGGTCTTGCCCACGCCGGTCGGTCCGAGAAAAATGAAAGAGCCAATCGGCCTGTTCGGGTCTTGCAGTCCGCTGCGCGCACGGCGCACGGCATCGGATACCGCCTTGATGGCCGCTTTCTGGCCGATCACGCGCTGCGCGAGCCGTTCCTCCATCTTCACCAGTTTTTGGCGCTCCCCTTCAAGCATTCGTGAGACCGGAATGTGCGTCCAGGACGCCACGACTTTGGCTATGTCCTCATCGGTCACTTCCTGTCGCAGCAACGTATTGCGCGTGGTCTGCGCAGATTGCTTCTCGATGCTGGCCAGTTTTTTCTCCAGTTCGGGGATTTTGCCGTATTGTATTTCGGCTGATTTGCTCAAGTCACCTTTGCGTTGCGCCTGTTCCAATTCGATTTTCGCCTGTTCGAGCTGCGATTGCACCACGCTGACCGCATTGACGGCGGCTTTTTCATTTTGCCACTGAGCCGAAAGCGCCTTGGACTTGTCCTTCAAATTGGCGATGTCCGCGTCCAATCTCTTCAATCGCTCTTTACTTGCCGGGTCTTTTTCTTTGGCCAGGGATGTGCGCTCGATTTCCAACTGCAAAATCTGCCGGTCAAGCTGGTCCAATTCCGTGGGCTTGGAATCGAGTTCCATTTTGATGCGCGATGCCGCCTCATCCACCAGGTCAATCGCCTTGTCCGGTAAAAACCGATCGGTGATGTAGCGATGCGACAATTGCGCGGCGGCAACCAGCGCGGAATCCTGGATACGCACGCCGTGATGAACTTCGTATCGCTCTTTGAGCCCGCGCAAAATAGCGATGGTCGCCTCGACACTGGGCTCGGTGACCATCACCGGCTGGAAACGCCGTTCGAGTGCGGGATCTTTTTCAATGTACTTTCGATACTCGTCCAACGTTGTGGCGCCCACGCAACGCAACTCGCCGCGCGCCAGTTGTGGCTTCATGATATTGGCTGCGTCGGTCGCGCCTTCAGCCGCGCCGGCCCCCACCAGCGTATGCAACTCGTCGATGAACAAAATGATTTTGCCTTCAGCGGACACGATTTCCTTGAGAAAAGCTTTCAGCCGGTCTTCAAATTCGCCGCGATACTTCGCCCCCGCGATCATCGCGCCCAGATCCATTGCTACCAGACGCTTGTTCTTCAGAGATTCGGGAATATCGCCGCTGACAATTCGCCGGGCCAGTCCCTCGGCAATCGCCGTTTTGCCCACGCCAGGTTCGCCAATGAGCACCGGATTATTCTTGGTGCGCCGCGTAAGCACCTGCATCACGCGCCGGATTTCCTCATCGCGCCCGATCACTGGGTCGATCTTTCCTAGCCGCGCCAGCGCTGTCAGGTCGCGTCCGTATTTTTCCAGCGTTTGAAATTTGTCTTCGGGGTTGGCGTCCGTCACGCGCTGGCTGCCGCGCAATTCCGCCAGCACCCGCAACACCTGATCGCGTTTCAAACCGTACTTTTGAAAAATCTTCTTCAGGGACGAATCGCCTTCGTGTATCAAACCCAATAAGAGGTGCTCCGTGCTTACGTAATCGTCTTTGAGCCTGGTCGCTTCGGATTGGGCGGAATCGAGAACTTTCTTAAACGTGTTGCCGGCGAACACTTCGCCGCCCTGGACTTTGTGGCGCCGCGCCAATTCGCTTTCCAGATCTGCTTTGAACCGGTCACCCGGCACGCCCACGCGTTGGAGCAAATCCGGAATCAGGCTGTCCGTTTGCGAGATCAGCGCCAGCGCGAGATGTTCGCCGTCCAGTTCCTGATGGGAAAAACTTCGCGCAATGTTTTGCGCCTCCTGCAAAGCCTCCTGTGATTTGATGGTCAGTTTCTCAAGCTGCATGAGGGGAACTTAGCGCAAAAGGGCACGAACGGAAAGGGGAAGCTCCAAGTCCCAATATCCAAGCACCACGCACAGGAGTGCGAAACTCCAAGCCCCAATCTCCAAGCACCAACATCCAACATTCGACGCCCATTTTAACTCCAAACTCTGATCTCCCGACAAACTGAGCCCAACCATCAAAGTATTGGAAGTTGCGGAAATTGGATGCCGGAGGTTTGATTATTCTCTGGAGTTTGGGGCACTTGGTGCTTGGTGCTTTTCGTCAGAAATACTTGCCCTATCAATTCCCCAGCCTATAATGGATATCCCGTTGGTTGCCAACGTAGCTCAGTTGGTAGAGCAGCGCTTTCGTAAAGCGCGGGTCGCTGGTTCAAGTCCAGTCGTTGGCTCCATTTTCATATATGTAGTCCGGAAATCCGCAACAGGTTCTTCGCTGTTTTCGGTGGAATTGGAAGTCAGCTCTGTGGGAGTCGGAGTTTGCCGGCGATGAGATAAAGCATAGCAATCAGGTGGGTGGTCGAACGATAGCCGCGGGCCTTGCGCTTGGTCGCGCTGAAGACGCT
>DATAST010000073.1:0-1548 GCA_036269115.1 Verrucomicrobiia bacterium
CGACAAATCGTTTGAGCGGGATGGGGAGATGTTTGACCAAGGTAGGCGCGGCAATGATTTGTTCTTTTACCGCCTGGTCCGGCTGCTGATATATGTCAATGACTTCAAGCTCATAGTGGCCGGCAAGGTATTCCTCACACAAAGCCCGGATGTTCGCGATGGCACGGCTGGAACGGGGTGTGGTGCCCGTGACGTAAAGACGAAGCTGATATTGCTGAAGCGCATCCGCACGTTTAAGCAATTTTTCAAAAACCGCACCGCTATCCACGGCGACGTCCTTTTTGCCGGATTTTGCAGATTTTTTTGGAGAGGACACGTCGGGACGATTCTATTTTTGGACAAACATTTGCAGATCCAGCCCCACTTTAACCCGCTCAATATTGGACAGATCGCCGATGACTCGCTTGATCGGCTCCGGCAATTTCCGTATCAGGGTTGGCAAAGCGACTATCTGGTCACCTTGGGCGAGATGCGGCTGTTTCATGAGGTCCACTATTTCAATGTGATAACGCCCGGACAAATGTTCTTCACACAGGCGCTTGAGATTGGAAAAAGCGGCCAGCGATTTGGGGGTTTGGCCCGCGACATACAAACGGAAGTTCCACGAATCCGGTGAAGTGGACTTTTTTACGGCCCGGGTCGCCTCTGGCGCCAGGGCCAGCGCCGACACGCGTTTTGAACCCGCTGGAATTTTGGTATTCGCCCGTTTGTGCAATTTCATATTGTTTTCAACAGTTGATTAGCCTGTCATTATATAGTCTTTCGGCCGTCCACTCGGCGGCTCTTGGCCATCGCGGCCCGGTCAATTTTACCTTGCCGCTCGCGGAGGCGTACGCCCGCCAGGACGCGGTCATATTCCTCCTTTTCTGTCTGCAAACCTGCGCGCAGGGCGGCGATTTGCGCCGCCACGCTTTTACTCCGGTGTTCGAACACAAGCCCCTTGCGTTGCGCTTCCTCTTTAATGGCCTGTTTTTCCATATGTTCGCGTGCTTCCTGGCTCAACCTTGCCGAACCGGTCAATACTCCGGTTGCGCCAATGTAAGTATCGACCAACTTGATGCCGTTGGAACTGATCAGAAATTCGCGCACTTGGTTTGAATGCGCGATGCCTCGCGCCTTCAAGACATAAAGCAACCGATTCCGCTCCCCCCCCACCTCTATATCGCGCAAGAGCAGCCAAGTGTCAACCATGGAGCTCAGGCCTTCCTCAGTGGTTTCCAAAAATTTACCTCCGGTGTTCAGGCTGATCAGAAAGGCCGTGATTGCTTTCATGCGCAAAAAGTCAACCAGCCGGATCAACATGTTGGTCGAATCGTTCAGATCGCCCGCGTTTTGCAGGTTGGATACAGGGTCCACGAGCACGGTCGTGGGATTAAACTGCTCAATCAATTTGTGCATGCGCACCAGATGCATCTCCAGGCCATGCACGGTGGGCCGGGCCGAATGAAATTGCAACAGGCCCTGGCGCACATGTTTCTCCAGATGAATGCCGATGGCCCGCATGTTGCGCATGATTTGAGCCGGCGATTCTTCAAATGAAAAATAGAT
>DATAST010000074.1:0-1721 GCA_036269115.1 Verrucomicrobiia bacterium
TTTCTAAAAATATGCCGTCCTCCTACGCCCAAGCGCTTCTGAGGACAAGTCCTCCTTTCGGTCCACGCTTGGGAGGAAGGGGTTTCCGTTATCGTTAATCCTGGACTTCGATTGCGCTCAGCGTGCCCCAACGGGCAAAAATCGGCCTTCGACATCACTCAGGCCAGGCCAAGACACAAAAAATCGGCAACATGTTGCCGATTGTTGCCGGTTGTGTTGCCGATTAAGTGCTTGATAATCAACAATGTAACCGATGTTTCCCGGTTCCTCGCTGTTTTCAGTGGAATTAGGTCTGGGGCAGGCGAAGTTTGCCAGCGACGAAGTAGAGCATGGTGATAAGATAGGTGCCTGATCGGTAGCCGCGGGCCTTGCGCTTGGTCGCGCTAAAGACGCTGTTTAATCCTTCCATAAACGCGTTGGTTATGCCCCATTTCCAGTAACCCAGGATTCCTTCCAAATGCTGCTGGATCATTTTGGCCAGAGTCAGCATCGAGGTGAAAATTCCCACTTTGTAAAAACGGGCCGTCCAACGCACCCAGCGGCACCACACTTTGAAACGATGCCGCGCGGTGGCGGCATCGGCCGAGCGGTAAATGTCCTGCAAGACCAGGCGCATTTGATACGCCTTGGCCGTGCAGAGGTTTTTGTCTTTGATTCCGGCCAGGTGCGCCTGTTGTTTTTCCGTCAGGTTCTCCGGGTTTTTGCGCCACAGCCATTGACTGCGGCGCAAGGCCTCCCGGGCCTCCGGGCCCCCGACGCGCCGCTCGGCAAACCGCACCCGGTCCACCGCCTTGTTGGCATTTAGGATCACATGAAACTTGTCAAAGACCACCTGGGCGTTGCGGCAGTAATCAGCCACCCCGGCCTGATAGGCCTTGCTCATGTCCATGCTGGCCTGGGTGAGGGCATGACGGTGGCCATTGTGCTTTTCCAGCGCCTCCACAAATTTCAGCCACGTTTCCCGGTCTTTGCCTTCGGTGGCGAACAAGACCCGTTTGCGCACCAGGTCAGCGAAGACGCTGATGTATTCCCGTCCCTTGCGCACACACATCTCGTCCACCCCCACGCAACACACCTGGCTGAAGTCCGCCTCGGCATAGGCGGCATCCACTTGCCGGAAAAGCAGGCGCCACAAGCGGGTGTCAGTCTCATCCATTAGTTCGGCGGCTCGCCGGACCGGCATCTCGCGCAGGAGCAGCAGCGCAAAGGCTTCAAATTCCTTGGTAAAATGCATGCTCAAGCCTTCCCAGGGCGGACGCACCCGGAAAACGTGGCCGCACTGCCGACACTTGCCCCGCGGCAGCCGGCAGGTAATTTCGCAGCGATATTGGAAAACGTTTAGATGGCGCCACGCCAGCTCTTCGGTGTGGTCGTAGCAAAAAACCAGACCCCCATCCTTGGGACAACGGGCCGTCTCCCACAGCGCCGGCTTTTCTCGTATCTCTAAAAAGACCGTTCCCTGTTCCCGCTCAAAACGGCTTTCGGTTACTTCCCAGTTCAAACCCAAGCCCAATAGTTCATGAAATAGTTTTTCAGGTGTCATCCCCCAAAAATTACAAACTCCCCATTCCTATTCCACTGAAAACAGCGAAGAACCTGTTTCCCCTTTTTCAGAGTACTATGCCATATAGTGTTATGTCACCCGAAACGATGGGCAGCTTAGGCATGCCCCACTTCGAAGGTGCGGATGGCAGCGGGTTTCTTGAGAGCGTGCGGGAATG
>DATAST010000075.1:0-27396 GCA_036269115.1 Verrucomicrobiia bacterium
GTCCAGGGCCACTGGCACATTTTGAACCGATGTCGAAGGGATCAAAAAAGTCGGATCACCACTACTCGTAGTTGTCATAGTTCTCATAAATACAATATCTATGAGAACTTTTGCTAGAGGTGCTTGGCGTGACGCTTACGACGCATCGTGAAGGCAAATTTAGTAAAAATGGTGTGCTAGGGTTTTGCGGGCTAAGGTTCGCTAAACGAAAGGCTAAATTTGAAGTTTAGTGGTCCAAAATGGCGTGCTTTTGCTGGGAACCTGGCGAATGTGGGCTGAATTTGCGGCCCGGGGTTTTTTGGGAAAAAGCTAAATTTCGGTGTAAGCCGAAATTTAGGGGAAAGTAAATTTAGGGGATTCGACAGAATGAACTGAATTGATGGAATGGAGGGGGTGGCAGATATTTCAGCGGTCCCAGCGCTTGCTTTTAATAAAAGCGTGGGCTTCTCTTGGGTCGAGCGGATTTGTCCGGTTCCCTTCCCGCACGAAAAAGTAGCTCTGGCCGTCCTCTTTCAAAAATGCAGGCTCGGTTGCGTTTTCAACCTCAACCACACACACCATTTTGTTGTCGATAGTATCGCAACGTGTCTTTACGAGAGGCGCAAATTCTGCCCCGATCTTTGAGGCGATTAGATCTCGCATCGTTAGCAAGAATTTGTCAGCTGAACCATTGAAAAGTCCCAAATCCTCCTCGATGCCGCGCACGGTCTTGTCGTCATCGACCCCGATGAAGAGAACTCCGCCCTCCGAATTCAAAAATGCCGTAATTGTTTTGAGGGCTTTAATGCGCACCTCCGGATTTTGGCAGTTGCGGCCAAAATCCCATTGGAACGCCCTTTTAAACTCTTTCCTGGGGCCTTCATCGCTGCGCAGCGCCTCAGGCAGGGTTTCGAAGTGCGGGCTTTTCACCAACTCTCGCGCTATTAAATACAGAGAAATTAGCACTGCGACTCCAAACGCCACAACAGCCAAGAGCAAATTAAATTTCAGTTGGGAGGCAATCGCCTGCTCCTGGAGCGTGATATTTGCCGGGACGACAATTGTTCCCACAACATCGTTTTTGGAATCACGTATCGGTTTTGAAACGAGAATGTAAATTTTATCTCCCAAATGGAGTGGCCTCCCGGCTTGAGCGGCAGCCAGCATTGACGACGGGTCAAGCCGTAACGGTATCTCACCCAATCCTGATTTGAGTTCTCCGGAATCGCTAATAACCGCGAAACTAAGCAATTCGTCTACTGCCCTGGCCGAAACATTTGTAGCCTCCTGCCATGTTGTTCCGAATACTTCGGCGTTCTCCACCAGCTTTTGATCAATGCATTCGCCGCATGCGCTATTGGTTGGACTTTCAGTATCGAAGCAGGCGATGACGGCACCGCCTTGAACCTTCCTTGCCAGCACTCGATATTGTCCTCCAACCTCGGAAACAACGGTCTGAGGTTTGTCAAACGTGACATTTGCCGGAAGTTGAACCGCCCGAAATAGGCTCAGCAACTCGGGCGCCGGTTCTTCGTTGTCGATCAGCAATCCGTTGGCGGCGAAAACGTACCATGTCGAGGTTGTGTAGAATGCCTGGCGGTAGCTTACCAGGTCCCACTGGTTGCTATTATAAACCACGTTGGCGATTTCATCTGCGGACTCATTAAGCTCAGCGGTTGTGGTCTTTCGGATTTGATGGCTGACAAAGGCGTGCTGCGCGAACCCGACGACGAGAAAAAGAATTGCCAGCAGAACAAAGCCCGTTGCTCGTCTTCTGATTCCCTTGATCGCCTTGTCGATTCCTACCTTCGAGAAAGGCATGGTCTTAAAAAGTTAAATGGTCATGCGAAATCCCCATTTTCCGCCACATCGGCGCAAATTAATTTTGCCTGTTCCAGGACCGTTTGCGTTGCCTTTTCCTGTTTGTCTGGCGGGTAACCGTATTTGCGGAGGATGCGGCGGACAATGACGCGGATTTGGGCCTGGGCGGCCTCGCGGAGCGTCCAATCAATCGTCACGCTTTTGCGAACATGGGCGACCAATTCCCTGGCGATGGTCTTCAACGTCGGTTCGCCGAGAACTTTTACGGCGCTGTCGTTGACTTCCAACGCGTCAAAAAACGCAACTTCATCGTCGCTTAATCCCAATTTTTCGCCGCGCTTTTGGCCCTCCCGCATTTGTTTTGCCAGGTCAATCAGTTCCGCAATGACTTGTGCCGCTTCGATCGTCCGATTTTGATATTTGCGGATGGTCGCTTCCAGCATTTCGGCAAACGAGCGGGATTGGACGAGATATTTCTTTTGGCGGATTCTTAGCTCATTGTTGAGCAGCTTTTGCAACAGCTCTACGGCAAGATTACGTTGCGGCAGGTGTTGAACTTCAGCCAGAAACTCATCGGACAAAATCGAGATGTCGGGCTTTTTTAATCCTGCGGCATCAAAAATATCAATGACCTTATCGGAAGAGATTGCCCGTGAAACGATTTGTCGCACGGCGAAGTCCAGCTCCTCTGCGGATTTCTTGCCGCCGTCGGCATCAATACTTTTTGCCAGCACAGCGCGGACTTCCTGAAAAAATCCTACCTCGTCGCGAATTTCTAAAGCCCTTTCATGCGGTACAGAAAGGGCAAACGCCTTGGACAGTTCCATGACTGCTAACAAAAACCGAGGCTTGCCGTCTTTCTGTTCCAATACATGATTTGCCGCTAGACCAATCAGCGGCAAGCGCTTCGCCGGAGGCATTTCGGCAGCCGATTGATAGTCGAATCCATGCAAAAGCGCGCAGACTTGCTCGTATTTTTCTATCATCACGGCGACGGCCTCTTCCTGGTCCAACGTGATTTCACCTTTGCCTTTGCTGTTGGTGTAGTCGGCCAATGCCAGCTTTAGCTCTTCCGCAAGGCCAAGATAATCCACGACCAACCCGCCGGGCTTGTCCTTGAAGACTCGATTCACTCGGGCGATGGCTTGCATCAGATTATGGCCACGCATCGGCTTATCCACGTACATCGTGTGCAAGCTTGGCGCGTCAAAACCCGTCAGCCACATGTCGCGCACGATGACAATTTTGAACGGATTTTTTGGATTCTTAAACGCCTTGGCCAATGCTTCCCGTCGTTTCTTGTTGCGAATGTGCGACTGCCATTCCAGCTTGTCCGAAGCCGAGCCCGACATGACAATTTTCATGACTCCCTTGCCATCGTCATCGTGGTGCCATTGGGGACGCAATTTCCGGATGGCCGCGTAAAGCTCCACACAAATGCGGCGGCTCATGCAGACTATCATTGCCTTTCCATCCATCGCTCCAAGCCGCGCTTCCCAATGTTTTACCAAATCTTCCGCAACCAGCCCGATTCGTTTTTCCGTACCGACCATGGCTTCCAGTTGCGCCCATTTCCGCCGCAGAGTTTCCCTGGTGGTTTCCTCGGCGTCTTCGGTCACCTCCTCGAAATTCGGGTCAATGCGTGGACGCTCCTCGGGCTTCAAATCAATTTTTGCCAGCCGCGCCTCATAATAAATCGGCACCGTGGCGTGGTCTTGCTGGGCCTGAAGGATGTCGTAGACGTCTATGTAATCGCCAAAGACAGCCTGCGTGTTCTTATCACCTCGTTCAATCGGGGTTCCAGTGAAACCAATGAACGTAGCCTTCGGCAGCGCATCCCGCATGTGTTTGGCGAAACCGTCTATGAAATCGTATTGGCTGCGGTGTGCTTCATCGGCGATCACGACGATATTCCGGCGGTCGGAAAGCTTTTCGTGGCTGCCCCCTTTTTCATCGGGGAAAAATTTCTGAATCGTCGTGAAAACAATTCCGCCTGAGGCTCGCTTAAGCAAAGCGCGCAAATTCTCGCGACTCTCAGCCTGGACTGGTTTTTGCCGGAGCAATTCGGAACAAGACGAGAATGTGTCAAAAAGTTGATCATCCAGATCGTTGCGGTCCGTGAGCACCACAAGGGTCGGATTCTCCATCGCTGCGTGCTGGATGATCTTTCCGGCGTAAAAAACCATCGAAAGACTCTTGCCGCTGCCTTGCGTGTGCCAAATGACGCCAGCCCGCTTGTCGCCGTTTGGGCGGGTTACGTCGATCGTTTTAGCCACCGCTTTATTGACCGCATGAAACTGATGGTAGGCAGCCAGCTTTTTGGCGATGGTTTGACCATCGTCCTGGAAGACCACGAAATTGCGGATCAAGTCCAGCAGCCGCGACTTTTCGAAGACTCCCTTGAGCAATGTTTCCAATTGCAACGAGCCTGGCGGGGCAAGGTCTTTTCCAGTAATTGTACGCCAGGCCATAAATCGTTCCCAATCCGACGTAATAGTGCCCAACCGCGCCTGATGGCCGTCTGAAATTACGAGCAGTGCATTGGAATGAAAGAGCAATGGAATTTGCGCCTTGTAGGTTTGGAACTGATCAAACGCCTTCCGCATCGTCGCCTGCTCATCAGCGATATTCTTGAGTTCCATCACTGCCAGCGGGATGCCGTTGATGAAAACCACGACATCCGCGCGCCGTGTAAAATGACTCTCTTCGACCGTAAACTGATTGACGGCCAGAAATTCATTTTTTTCCGGATTATCAAAATCAATCAGCCAGACTTTGTCGTGGGCGATCTCGCCGGCAGAATCGCGAAACTCTACATCCACGCCTTCAGCCAGTAATTTGTGGAACGCACGATTGTTTTCCACAAGCGTGGGGTGATTGACCAGCCGAATTTTGCGCACTGCTTCCTGCAAACCTTCCAATGGAATCCCGGGATTCAAATCTTCCAACTTGGTTTGTACCCGGTCGAAGAGGAAAACCTGTTTGTAATCCGTGCGTTCGGCAGCGACTTCTCCAGGGGCAATTTCGCCTCCACGCAATGACGCATACCCCATGGATTCAAGACAATCCAAGGCCAGCGATTCGACGTGGTTTTCGGTTATGCTGCCTGCTTTCATGACATCAGATTCTGCCTTGCTTTTCCGTCATTATTAAAGGATATTGTTTGCGGATTGGGGATACCCGGTCGGTTTGGGGCTTCGGTGGATTTCACCGGGGCCCTGAATTTTTTTAAGGAAAGCATTTCAACCCCCAATTCTCTTCTTGCCCGCTTGGGTCTTCCGCCAGCTTATCTTTAATTACTTCAAACGCGCGGTTGGCCTGGTCCGGGCGAAGACAGCTCATTCCGATAGGCCGCGCCATCAGGTCTGCCACTTGCAAGCCGGCACAATTCACTTTTTTATCTGCAATGACAATATCAAACGGCAATGCCGCCCCAGTCGCATTATCACCATCCCGAATGCGCCGGAATTCCAACTCCAAAAATGCGTCTTCAGTCTTGCCTCGGGCCTCACACGTCACGTGCACGGTGCCACCGCCGTCGCCGCGGCGAGTCAATAATTCATGGATTCTTTCCAGGCAGAAACGAAATGCGAAATGGTACGGATGTGGAGGGCTTGGCCGTTTGCGCAATTCGTCCTTCCGTACGACCGCTGCCACCACTTCCATTGGCGCCGCGCGCAGAATCTCCGTCAACTCTTCCATAAACTCCTCTTTACGCTCCCGGGTTTTCAGCATAGCGAATGAGCCGGTATCCTTTCGGATGTCCCGCTCATGCAAAATCACTCCGTCATGCCCAAAATGCCTGAACTTGAACCCGTGTAATCCCGGCACCAGGCGATTGATATATGCATTCTTCCGGAAAATGCAGCATGCCAACACAAAAACCGGATAGCCCGGATCAATTGGATTGAATCCGTGATCGCCGCTCTCATCGGCATAGATGATGAAATCGTTAAACGTTGGCATCTTTTCCCGGTATTGAAGATCTTTCCGCGAGATGCTTTTCCCAGTCGCCGTGCGGAATCACACTTTTCGGCGTCACATCTCTATTATAAAGATAGACCCAACATCTGATTGCTATTTTCTTGAGTCCAAAAATATGCAGGAAAGCGGCACACCTCCACTTCAATGGCCTCCAAGGATTTTTGAGCGTTTCCCAAAAACAGAGGGGTGGCCAAAGATCCCTTCTTAATGAGGCGACAGCGTCGAAGCTGCATGAAGCCCAAAATGGATATTCGACCTCAACCGCTGTTTTAACAAAGAGAGAATCTGGAATATTGTCTGGGAAAAACTCTTCATATTTATTGATATTCTGAAATACCTCCGGGTCATGAATCTTGAATAACTGGCCGCGCACGCGCGACTTGCCCGCGGTGAGGCCTGGAAAATCACCAAGGTCGTGAAGTTTTCCTTCGATGGTGTGATCGCCGATAAAGGTAAGCTGTGATGGTATAATTTCCAGTCGATTTCTAACAGTTTCGCGCATTAAAGAGCCATAAAAGAATAAGTGCTTTGGCAGGAAATCATACAGTGCACCGTATTCGTAGCGTTTTATGTAACGTCTGAGGTCCTCTCGATCCGGAGCGAGTAATAGTTTGAACCAATACTTAAACATTTGACTGCGATGCTCTTCGGTAAGCTGCCCTTGTGCCTCAAGGTATAGGATGAATTTGAAGTAGTTAAGAATTGAGTCCAAATTTGTCAAAAGTTTCGTCTCCCTATGTTCTAGCGGTTGTGGTTCCGGGAGGACCTTTTTTATTGCGGGGCGAACGTCCTTATCATATTCGAGCACCATTCGTAATTCCCTGAATTCTGCATCGACATAAAATGCTCTGAAGAGGCCATGCAACCACTCAGCCTTTTCCTTTTTTGCGGCCCTCCAATAAGTAATAACGGCCAGGCCGCCTCCAATTACAACCGCAAGGACCGTTACCAAGCTGCCGAGATCGGGTCCCCAGAACCACTCGCTCCGGCCCTTCTCTGGAGGACTGACCAAGACGCTTAAAGAATTTGTCGATGCCCAAAGGACATAGTTGGTCATATCTGAGCCCCTTCGAAAGATGACGTCTGAATACGCAACTCGCCCGAAAGCAGCTTCGGCAGCAGCGTATCTCGCAGTGCGGCAAGCGTGCGGGATTCCTCGTCGTTGCCTTTCATCTTTTCAAATACCGCGTTGGCGAATTTGCCGAACTCCGCGGCCAATTCGGTTGGCGGAACGGCCATGGTAAAATTGCTCAAGCAATCTGCCGGAACACGTTGTCGTCCAGTCGTGCCAGTCATATTTGAAATAGCGAATGCGCGAAATTGATCCGTGCGGGCCAAAAAATATGCGAACTCTGGCGGCAATGGCGGTTTGGGGCGAAGTACTATATATTCAGTGGAACCCCAGCCAATTCTCCCTTCACCCAGGGAGTCAACGAAGCAGGTTTTACCATTTTCCAGACACGGCGTAATGCGTGCAACCAGCGTATCGCCATCCCTGAAGCGCATCCCGGATCCGAACTCACGGTCTGTAATTTCCAAAGCACGAGCCGAGCTTGTCGGTATATTTGCCATGTCGAGATACGGCGCAACCTCGCCCTTGCGCAATGAGCGCGCTGGATTGACCTCGATGGCATCAGACAATGGTTTCTCGCGCCAGCCTTTGGGGAGGCCATTGGCGGTTACGTCCACGAACCAGGATTTAAAAAGAGCCTGGGCCAGCGCTTCCAGCGTCTCGTTCGTCCGGCGGTTCAATTCAATTTTGTCGTCCAACGCACCCAATACAGAGGCAATAGCTTTTTGGTCTTCTACTGGCGGCAAAGGAATGCTAATGGCATTGAAGGCGTCTGTCGGCACGCGCTGACGACCCGACGAGCCGGTCATCTGCGAAATGGCAAAGTGCCGGACTTTGGGAGAAATTGTCAGATAGTAGGCAAAATCATTATCCGAAACGCCTGGGCGACCGCGAATGATTATGAACTCCGTTGAACCGTGGCCGAGTGACTGACTTTCGGGGGCTTGAAATCGGGCAACCTTCCCATTTTCAAGGCAAGGCGTGATGCGAGCCATGAGCGTATCGCGATTGCGAAACCTTGAGCCGTAACCGCTGAACTGGCGTTGCTCGGAGGATCTAACGTCCCGCATCCCTGTGGTAACCGCGGACATCTCGACAAACGGGTAAGCCTTTCCGTGTTCTAATAGGGTCGGCGGGTTCACCAACACGGCTTCGGAAAATGGCAACTCTCGCCATACATTTGCGACAGTGTTCATCGGGGCGCCTCCCGGTGACGCATATCCAACCGCTCCCGTAGACCTTTAACTAATTGGATTACGCATTCGTGCGAATGATGCAAACCGGGATCATCGAGCAATTCCGTCAGGCAAGTTGAAATCACAAGGGTCGCCTCCGAAATCCCTCGAACTGCCTTAAAATCTTCCCAACGAATATCGGCTTTCGTTTTGGTTCTGACGCCGGCTACCACAGCTTTGAGAATTTCGATCAGTTCTCCCAGCATTCGGCCGACTGCTCGGGATGGCACGACTTCGCTCATATACGGTTCAGACATCTCATGCCGCCAAAATCTAGCTATGGATTGGGTCAAGCCTCTTGCGCGATAAAGTAAATGACAGGGCTGCGGTTGGCCTAAAACGAGAGGCGTTAGTGAAAAATCTCGAAGAAGCGCGGCAAGCTGGTCCCGAAAATCCTGAATCTCGGCGTTTAGTTGCCCACGGACAAGACGTCTAATATAGCGGTCTTGCTGGTGGGATACCAGACGCGCGACAAAAATTCCCATCAAGACAACGCCAACCAATACCTCTGTACCAGAGATCAATCGCCCGAAAGATTCTGCACGAAAATCGCCGTAGCCAAGAGTGGTGATTGTGACCACGCTGAAATGCAGACACTCCAGAAAATCAACGGGGGTGTGGAGTGGTTGGCGGATTGCACCCGTGTTGGCGGTACTGGTGGAGAAGGTGGGCTGAACGCCCCAGCCATGCGGTGAGCCGAAATAATACAGACCGGCACACATAAAAATAACGATCGTAAAAATAACGGTCAACGGCCAAACTCTGACGAGCACCTCAATGAAAATATGCCAATCTGTCGGCGGCTTCGAGGGAGCCGCTGTGACATCCATAAAACGGATTCTTTTACGAGGCATACCCCAAGTCCTTGAGATTGGCATTAATGATCTTTTCCAGCCTCGCAGACTTGACAAGTTGATCGCGCAATTCGGCAACGAGGCGCGGCATTTTCTCCTCAAATGATTCATCATCGTCTTCCACCTCTACCGCACCCACGTACCGACCGGGAGTGAGTATGTGATCGTGTTTGCGGATTTCTTCGAGAGTGATCGATTTGCAGAAGCCAGCTACGTTTGCGTAAGGCGGCGGCATGTCCAGAGATATATTACGCCGTTCAGCTTCATCGTGAAACCTCCCCATATCGAGCCGCCAGGCGTGGTATGTGTTCGCGATCTTTAGGATTTCCTCTTTGGTTAGCTCGCGATGGGTCCGATCGATGAGCGCCCCCATTTTGCGTGCATCAATGAAGAGGGTTTCCTGTTGATGGTCGCGAAGGCAAGTTGGCAGTTCATCTTTGGTTGCACCGGGAATCACGCGTGCCTTTTTGTTTCGCGAAAGAAACCATAGGCAGACCGGGATTTGCGTGGTGAAAAATAGCTGGCCTGGAAGTGCTACTATGCAGTCCACGAGGTCGGCTTCAATCATGGCTTTGCGTATTTCGCCTTCATTCGACGTTTGCGTGGACATCGAACCGTTGGCCATGACGAAGCCGGCTGCGCCTGTGGTCGAAAGGTGATGGATGAAGTGCTGAATCCACGCGTAGTTCGCATTATTGACGGGTGGCATTCCGTATTTCCAGCGCACGTCCTGTCGCAGATGTTCGCCGCCCCAATCGCTCATGTTGAACGGCGGGTTGGCGAGGATAAAGTCCGCCTTCAGGTCGGGATGCTGGTCACTGCGAAAGCTGTCGGCGTTTTGCTTGCCGAGGTTGGCGTCAATGCCGCGAATCGCGAGATTCATCCGCGCGAGTTTCCACGTGGTGAAATTGGATTCCTGGCCGTAGATGGCGATATCGCCGATGCGACCGCCGTGCTCTTCGACGAATTTTTCCGATTGCACGAACATGCCACCTGAGCCGCAGCACGGGTCGAATACGCGACCTTTGTAAGGCTCCAACATAGCCACGAGCAATTGGACAACGGATTGCGGAGTATAAAATTCGCCGCCGCCCTTGCCTTCAGCATTGGCAAACTTCCCGAGAAAATACTCATAGACACGGCCCAGAACATCCTTGGACTTCGCCAGCGGCTCGTTGAAGCCAATGTTGCTGATGATGTCCACGAGGCCACCAAGGCGGACTTTGTCGAGGCTTGGGCGGGCGTAATCATGCGGCAAGACGCCTTTGAGGCTTGGGTTCTCGCGCTCAATCGCACCCATCGCATCGTCAATTATTTTGCCGATTTCAGACGATTTTGCTTGGGACTGAATTTTGTGCCAGCGGGCCTCTTTTGGTACCCAGAAAACATTTGCGGCCAAGTACTCATCGCGGGTTTCAGCAGCACCAGCGCGCTCCTTTTCGTCGTTAATAAACCATTCGCTCTTCGGATTGGAAAAACCAAATAGCAATTGCTCGCGTTTTTCTTCGAAAGAATCGGAAATGTATTTTAGGAAGATGAGGCCGAGGACGACGTGCTTGTATTCGGATGCGTCCATATGGCCGCGCATCTTGTCAGCGGCTGCCCAAAGCTGGGCCTCAAACCCGAGGGCTGAGCCGTTGGATTTCCCTTCCGAGTTTTTAACTTTCGGCATAAGCGAGACACTATCAAAACCGGTTACGGATGGAAAGGTGAGAGTTCGGCTACGTCCAAACCGTTCCAGGGCTTTTTTGACCGCCGAACAGACAAGAGGAATTGATCAACCTTTCGACGTTCCTGCCAGATTCCGCAACCATTTAGCATGGATGGGGCGGCGCTTTTGAGGCTCGACCGGCGGTATCTTCCTGATTTCGCGCCGCGCTTGCACGGCGGTATATTTCCGCTTCAATTTTTTGGCCAGAAGCTCGTCGGGCATCGTTCCCAGGAGAGCCTCTTCCTGCGGAGTCCAGGGCCTGAAATATTCGGTGTTCCACGCGGGAATCCCAAAACCGTTGCGCCGCGCCCCAACGGCGGCCTTGGTCCGACGAATTTTTTTGGCAATGTCAGCGTCGGCAGCGGTGCCCAGGAGCTTATCTTCTTTGTCCGTCCAGAGCCGGAGTTTGGGATTGAAGTGACGGCCGGTCCTTGCCAGGCGCTCACGCATCAGGATTGAAGTGGCAGGGCGGACCAAAGGATGGGCCCACTCATGCTGCTTTCGCTCAATCTTAAGGATGGCGGTCGGATGTTTCGCCCGGAGCATCGCTCGCTGCCGAACGGTCGAATCGGGTCCGGCGCGGGCGAGGGCGAGCAAGCGCTTGGTTCCAGGATTGAATTCCTCGACGCCCAGGGCATTGCGCCACTTTTGGACGACGTTCCGACAAACGCCCCAGTGATAACAAATGACTTCGACCGATTCCATTTTGACGGCGCGGACGAGGTCTCCGCAAAGGATGATAGAGCCTGTTTGATAGCGGCGCGGCCACGAAATCAGGCCATCCGACCAGGTCGGCGAAACCCTCAGCCAGCCCCGCGCCTCGCAAAATAGCCGCTGCTTCCGGGGTATCTTCGGTGGCGCGTAGGGCCCGAACTGGAGGCGGAAGCGTTCGGGGGCGGTCATAGTTTGACTATTATCGTAAAGGATCTTGGGATTGAGGCAAATTGGAAATTCTGAACGGGGCGGGCGCTTCTCCTGCCAAAAAGATGTAATATCAGTATAGTTTTGGCCTCTTTCGTTTCCTGGTCAAAAACCATCAAATTCCCCAATAAAACGGGCCTTTTTTACCCTGTTTTTGGCTTCATTTCCACGTTTCCCAGCCTATACCAAAAAATGTGTCGTAGGCCTCCCGCTTGCCTCTGACCGAGGCTGAACCCCTCACAGTCGGTCTCCCGTTGGCGGCCTCGTGCTGTCCTCCCGTCCCTGCCGGGACGGATGGATTTGGTTGATCGGTTCCAGACACCGTGTGTCTGGCTACTTTCCGGTTGTGCCGCTGGCACGAAGCGGCTCTGTTAATTGCGATCTCCATCCTGTCTAAGGCCGCCGTTTCCTCTCACTCCTGCCCAATTCTTCAAATTTCCCAATAAAACAGCACTTTTTGCCTCCAGTTTCTGCCCGTTTCCCCGTTTCTTTTCCTATACACAGAAAAAAAGAAACGGTATCCAAGCCAGAATCAGCGGCTCAAATCAATCACGCCAAATAAGGAGGTTAGCGCTGAATGGAGAACGCAGGCGGCGCGAGAGCGCCGCCCTACCATCGAACAATGCTCGCGCTGCCGGCGGGGACTGTGACGTTCAAAACGCCGGACTTGGCGGGTGGTAATGATGTCCAGGTTCCGGTCCAGCTTCCGTCGTTCTCTATTTTGGCGCCGCCGAGGGTCATGCCGGTTTTGGCGGCGATGTCTCCGTCTGGCGCGGTCAATGTCATTGTGCGCGGATCGGTTGCGGCGATCGCCGCGCCGGTGGTTAATGAGACGGCTGCGGTCCTGGCGTGCGGGCCATGCTCTTTGTTGATCATTGTCACGTAGATGGCGTTGTCGTCGCCCAGGACGGAATAGACGCTCACGTTGAGATTGTCCGGGTTTGAGATCGTGGCGGGCAGAAAGCGTCCGTGCCGGCCAAGGTCGAAAGCCTTAATCCCGTAACCGAGCGGACGGACGGCAAAACCGTCGGGCGTGCTGAAATAGGCCGTGTATTTGGCGGCGCGAAGTTCGGAGCCCGCTCCCACTTTGTCGCCGGTATGGAAGTTGAGGCCGTCTGCGCCGTGTTGTGCCCACCAATACATGAAATCCAAACCCCATAAGGCTGAGGCAAAAGTATCGCTCACATCTTTTGCGCCGCCGTTAAAAAAATTGTTCGCTTCCTCGAGTCGATAGGATAGTCCGGCAGCCAGCGTGGCTGGAGCAAAACCGTCGTAAAGTTTTTGATACACCGCTGTGAAATGGTCCGACAACATCTCGTCTCTTCCGATTTCCGGGCTGGGCACTTTGTCGCCGGACCGGCCTGGATACAGGTGCGTTGTGATCATCGCTACGTGGTTGCCCTTGCCAAACGCGTCGAGAAATTCCCGCGGCCATGTCGGATCATATTCCGTGCTGGGGCCGCAAAATTTTATGTTCTGCACGGTTTTAATGATGGTGTCGGCAAAGGTCTTCCACTCATTGGAATAGGTGGCAAACGCGAGACGCGGGCCCTTTTTCGGCACGCCATCGACCCAGTTAGTGGTTCGCGGATAAGCGGTGGGCTCCTGGCCAATCGAAAAGCACGCGATCTGGTCCGGGAAATGGTCGGTTATATATTTGGCGGTCCGGGCATCTTCCGCCGGGTCTCCATCATGCAGGCGCAAACAATAAATAACCTTCACGTTCGCTGCTTTGGCAAAGGCGAAGAGGCTGTCGATGTCGGCCTGGTCGGGTGGGTTGCGCCAGTTGCGGTCGGAGGTGTTGCCACCCAGGCGAAGGCTTTTGATGCCGAGGGTTTGGAACAAATTGATGAGCCGGATATTTTCCGGCCTGAAATAGCGAAGGCCGTCCTGGCCCGGCCGCAATTGGCTCATTTCGAAGCTAAGACCGGCAAAATCAGGTGAAATTGCCGCGCCGGGATGTTTCGCATCCACGGAAATCGTTAGTGGCGATTGCGCGTGTACGGCCATCGCAAGCGTGAGAATCAAAAGAAAGGCGAGGGTCCTGAGTCCACAGTCCCGAGTCCACAGTCCGGATTTGTAAATCGGACGACCGCATTGACTGGGGACTGGGGACTGTGGACTGCGGACTCGGGCTTGGACTAGGGTTTTATCCATAAGATGGGTTCCATGATTGCGATGTTGCGGCGGACTTCGCTGTTGGTTGGGTCGGCGGAAAGTTTGAGCCAGAGATCGAGATATTTTTGTTCGTCGTAGGCCAAACCGGCGAAGAGCAGGGAAGGTTGGCGCGCGGGCCAGCCGTTCCATGCCTGGATATCCTGGTGGCGGCCATCGGCCAGCCATTTGCCTTTGTCCGCCAGATAGGGATACATAAATTCCATCGCTTTGCGCATGCCGCGTCCGTCCGGCAATTGAAATTGCCATAGATTGTCGTCCGGCGTTGATAGCACCTGGCAAAGTGTTGCCATATTATCTAATTGGAAAATGGAATAGCCGTAGGGTTTGGTTCGTCCCAGTTCGCGCGGAAAGCTGCCGTCGGCGGCCATTTGTTTGGCCACGAATACAGTCTTAAAATGTTTCCGGCAATCGGCGAGATCGCGGGCACTCCCGGTGAATTGCGCGAACACGGCGATTTGCAGCCAATAAGCGACGGCGTGATTGTTTGAGGCGTTGGCTTCTTCATCGCCGTTCTTACTGATCCTCATCCACTGGATATAATCGGAAAACCATTGTTTTAGCGCGAACAGGATGTCAGGCGAAAATGCCGGAGATTTTTCCATGACCTCGACAGCAGGCGGAATTTCGATCAGGCGCAATGAGTCAATGATCCCAAAACTGCGTCCGGGTGAAACGCCGGGAACGGCCTGGGCGTATTCCAGGTTTGGATTCATGCGCGTAGCGGGGTCGAGAAAAAAGACGCGCAGAAGGTCGGCGGCCTTCGTGGCGTACCGGTCGTCGCCGGTGATTTTGTAGGCGGCGCCCAGGGCGGCGACGGCGTCGTGCAGTTGCCGGAAGCAATCGCGGTGTTTGGTGAAATTGTTGGGATCACTTTGGCCATCGCGTTGAACATAGGGCAGGCCGTCGGGTGTATTGGTGTTGGGCCACCAATAATCTCCGTTTGAATAGAAATCGTGCGGGCCACCATTGCTCAATTTTGCCCGGAATTTGGTGATGGTGATTGGCGGTTGCGTCAGGGCTTTATCCGCGGCGGCCAAAATCCGGTCCCGGTCTACCGAAGCGACGTTTAATGGCGTCCCGGCAATTGCGGTGGTGGTGAAAATCAACCAGGCAGAAAGAACCAGTACCGACACGGTTTTCATAAAGATATGAGGGGAAACTAACGGATTTGGGCGCGGCAGGCCATAGAACAAAGATATGATGCTGTGATGAAATTCCGCAAAGCGGGAAAAGGCGGGCAAAACTCGCTTGCGTCCTGGTGCGGTGGCTGTGACACTTTTGGAATGCTGTTGCTGGTTCGATGTGGGATTCGCGTTAGCGGGTTGAAAGTGGTTCGAAAGCGGCGTCGCGCTTTGCTTGCCGCCGCACTCCACGACGCTTCGCGCAAATCGACGAGGTTATGGGGTGTTCGCCAGTGTTTCGGGTAGGGCGGCTGTAATACCAAAAGAAAAAACCCCTTCCGGCGTGGCCGGAGGGGGTTTGAAGTTCCAGTTCGATTAGAACTGATAGATTAAGTTAAGCGCGAGCAGGAAGTCGTTGTTCCTGTCGGTGGCGCCGGTCGAATTGGCTCCGAACTGGTTGCCGTGCTCGACGTGGTCCCAACGGAATTCGCCGCGGGTAATCACGTTTGCCCAAAGATTGTATTGGACGGTGGCCGTGATTTCCTGGGCATTGTTTTGCGGATAGAGAGCGACTTCTGTGACGCCAGCAAACGCGAGTGCCGCAGCTGTAGCGCTGGTCTTGTCATCAAAATACTCGGCACGGAGATTGAAGCTGAGCTTGTCCGTGGCCTGGAAGGTCGCGTATCCGGCGATATTCCAAATGTCGCCGCCGTTTGCAGCGTCGACAGCGTCGAAGAGATAATCAAACGAGCCGCCGATCTTCAACTGGGTGATAGGCGTCGGCAGGGTGACACCGGCGTACAAGCTGGTCGACGGACCAGGAAAAGCCAGAACGTTGGGAGATCCGCTTGCGCCATCCTTTGAATTGACGTTATGAATGACTCCGGCGTTAAATGTGGCGCCTTTCAGGAATCCCATGGCGTCCGGCGCAGTCAATGAGATCGAACCCAAGTAAGCTTTTTGGGATTCGAAGGCATTTTGGGCCGTGAACGAGTTAACGAATGCCTGGTTGGCGATACCGGCCGAAACCGAGACGCTGTCGTTAATTTTGTAGGTTCCCAGGATACCGGTCAGGGTGGTGGGTTCCATGGTATAGCCGTATGAACGGGTATAGTTGGGGTTCAACGGGCCGCTGTTCGATTCATAACCAATGATGGAATCGAATACGCCGACCTGCCAGTCGATGCCGTTGCCGGCGACCGGGGTGTGCAGGCGGATGAAGGCCTGACGAACGGTGGCTTGCGCACCACTGACCAGGGGAACGCCAACCGCATCGGGGCCGTACATCAATTCGATATGATAACCGGCAGCCCATTGGCTGGAGTCTTCGGGCTTATCCAACGCGATATCGATGGCATTCAGGCTGAATCCATCGTTTTTCGAGAATGAATAGTTTGGGATATTTTGGCCATTCGCGAGCGGACCACTGCCTGCGCCCTGGCTGTTAGGGTTCTGGTCCGTATTTGGTCTCCAAGTTGCGGCGGTATCCACATAACCACTGAGGGTGGTTTGTGAGAGCGCGGTTTGCACCTGGCTCATTTGTTCGTCTGCGCGTGCAGCCGAGGCGAGACTAACCACGCCTACTGCAGCGAGACCTACTGTCCATTTATTAAACTTCATCTGGTTCCTCCGATGTTGTTTGTTATTTGTTTGTTTGTTGTTTGTCCTGTTAAACAATAAGGCTAAAAACACCCTTTGCATGCTTTTTGCCTGTGCACAACGAGTGCAATTGAAACGAAAATAGGGTAACGCCGTTACTTTGACAATACTTTTTTTAAGAAAAGTTCTGTCGCAAGTAGCTGAATATAAAATAGTTGTGATAATAGCTGCGGTTTTTTGGGTCGTTTGGCCGGCGCTCGAAGGCAAAATGGGGGGGATTGCAGTCGTTAGCCATGGGCGTTCAGCCATCGGCCATGAACCCTATTCGGTACCGTCGGTTAACAGAAAGATTAAAGCAGACGGTTGGGACCAAAAGTGGAACGCCGAATGCTTAATCCGGCGCAGGATCAATGGTTGTCTGTTACGGCTATTGATCAGGCGATTTTCAACAGCACAAAACGTATGCCATCATATATTTATACCGCGCGGGAAACCGGCACAGGCAGGGAAATCCGCAATGCGGTGGAGGCGGCCAACGAGCAGGCGGCCATTGCCGCGCTTCTGAACCGCAATCTCCTGGTGGTCAGCATCCAGGAAAAGGTGTCTAAAAAAGGGAAAACCCAGGGCGGCAAGGTTGCGCTGTCTGACCTGGTGGTTTTTACGCGGCAATTGGCCACAATGGTGGATGCGGGTATTACCATCGTGCAATCCCTCCAGGCGTTGGGCGAGCAGGCCTCAAACAAGGTCATGCGCGATACCGTTAACGATGTTTCAACCCGGGTGGAAAGCGGCGATAGTTTGTCCGAGGCCCTCCACAAGCATCCCAAGGCTTTCAGCAAATTATATGTCTCCATGGTCGCGGCGGGTGAGAAGGGCGGTCTCCTGGCCGAAATCCTGGCGCGATTGGCGACTTATCTGGAAAATACCGAACGGATCCGCAAGAAAGTCAAAACGGCCTTGATGTATCCCACGACGGTCGTGGTGGTGGCCATATTGATTACGATCTTTTTGCTGGTCCGCGTCGTTCCGACGTTTAAGGACATTTATTCGAGTTTCAATGCCAAGCTGCCGGGTCCGACGTTATTCATGATTGGATTGAGCACGATCGTGCAAAAATATCTTATCCTGATCGTGCTGGGCGCCGCCGCAGTGGTGTGGGCCTGGCTTCACTTCATCAAAACGCCGGCCGGGCGCGCTATGTGGGACGACCGCCGTATCAAGCTGCCGGTGTTTGGCCCGATTGCTCACAAGATCTGTCTGGCCCGATTCACACGCACCCTGGCATCCCTGATCCGCTCCGGTGTGCCGATTCTGGAAGTGCTTCAGACCGTATCCCAAACCGTCGGCAACGTTACGATGGAAAAGTGCATCAAGGCGGCGGCCAGCGACATCGAGCGCGGCGAAGGCATCTCCAATGCCCTGGGCAAACATCCCGTTTTTCCGACGATGATTATCCGCATGATGAAAGCGGGCGAGCAGACCGGTAACATTGACAACATGCTCGAACGCATTTCGAACTTTTTAGACGAAGAAATCGAAAGCGTGCTTACGGGCCTCATGTCACTGATTGAACCCATGATCATCGTCGTGCTGGGTGTGATCATCGGCAGCATGGTCGTTTGTATGTATCTCCCAATTTTCAACCTGGCGAACATCGTCAACGGCGGTTGAAAAATTTGGTCGGGGGCCCGGAGATTCATACGTTCACTCCCGGCTCCTGACTACCTTGGGGTTAAGGCGTTGAAGTTTTCATATACTTCAACGCTTTAACTTTTTTTGGGAATGCGCTTCGAGGGCGCCGCCGTTGTAGGCCGTGTGCCCTCACACGGCGTTCATGGTTCATGGACTGTTCATGCGAAAACATCGAGAGAGAGGGCTTTCCATGAACCGCATGACGTTTTCGTTCGAATAATTCTCCCTCCGCATGAACCGTGGGCTCGAATATCTGCGTCCGAACGACTCTCCCTCACCCCTGCCCTCTCCCGCTGGGAGAGGGAGAATGGTCGTCTGATGCTTTGATACACCGGAGCATCGCAGCGGTTTAGGGGTTCAAGGCGCGAACCGGCCTTTGGGGAAATCTCACTCCGGCCCTCTCCCCAAGGAGAGGGAGAATTGTCGCCAGATGGCTGGCAACGACAAGTGGTGGCATCGGTTTCAGATAAACCTCCAAAACCCAAGCGCCAAACTCCAGAGAAGCGCCAAGTTCCAATCGCCAATTCTCTGGTGCTTGGAGATTGGGGTTTGGTGCTTTTCTCCGCTTCTCCGGGGCTTGGATGTTGGATCTTCCCTGGTGCCTGGAGTTTGGATATTGGGGCTTTTTCTGCCCTACACTCCCGTAATCGTTCGTCCCGGTTGGGGCTGATAAATTTTTATCGAGGGCCAGCGTTCCCTGATTTGCTCTTCAAACCAGGCGCGGGCGTTGTCGTCTCCGTGGCCCAGGAGGACGGCACGCGGCGAGACGCGGCCGACAAATTCCAGCAGTTCCTCGCGGTTGGCGTGGGCGGTCAAATCGAAGTCTTTCAGATCGCATTTTCTGGTGACCCGGCCGGCACTGGGGCTAAACACAAAGGTTTCGCCCGGTTTGGCGGCTTTCAACCGGCCGGCGGGCGAATCCGGGTCGGCGTACCCGACAAAAAAGATGCTTTGTTTTTCGTCGCCGGCCATGCGAACGGCCAAGTCGTGGGCGGAAGTATTTTCACTCATCATGCCGGCGGTAATGACGAAAATCTTGCCGCCAGTCAGCCGCATACTTTCCGCCTGGCCTTTTTGGAGGACGATGAGTTCCAGCGCCTCGTTCAACTTCAATTCCGTGTATTGGCGGTTAGTGCGGTGTGCTTCGAGGTCGTAAATTTCGGTGAACACCCTGCCGAGGCCGCTGATATAGACGGGCTGGCGCTGGAGTTTCTCCTCGCGCATGAGGAGGGCGAGCGTGGCGAGAATTTCCTGGGTTCGGCCCAGGGCGAAAGCGGGAATCAACACGCAACCTTTCCGCTTTTGCGCCTCATGAATTGCCGCGACGAGCCGTTTCATTTCATCCTCGCGCGAAAACCCCGGCGGCACCTGGCGGTTTCCCCTCGTAGTTTCCATGATCAACACGTCCGCCTTGACGTTCTCAAACCGCGCCTTGCGGAGAAGGGTCTGGTTGTGGAAGCAAACGTCGCCGGTGAAAAAAAGCGATTCCTTTTTGCCGCGGACAAGGATTCCGGAGGATCCGAGTGTGTGACCGGCGTCGAAGAATTCCAGGGTAGGTGAGGGCTGGCCCGTGTTTGATTTATGGAAGGCCGCCCATTCGATGGGGCGATTATATTTGAATCCCTGGAACACTGAAGCGATGTCATCCACTTCGTCGTGTGTGTAGAGCGGATACTCGCGGATGCCTGCCTCGTCGCGCTGGCGGATCATGACGTTCACGGAATTGTGGAGGACGCGCTCGACCAGAAAGTAGCTCAACTCGGTCATCAACACGTGCGCCCGGGGAAATTGCCGGCAGGCGACGGGCAGCGAGCCGACGTGGTCGTGGTGGCAGTGCGAGATGGCAATGGCGTCCACGTCGCCGCCGGCCTTGTCAAGGAGCGGCAATCCTGCGCGGCCTTCGCGTTTAGGATGCATTCCGGAGTCGAGCAGGAGCCGATGGCCGTCCAATTCGACGAGCCAGGAGCTCGCGCCAATGTCTGTGTCCGGGTTTAAATTGGTGACGATCATTTCAGTAAGGAATCTTGTCGGTCTTTTTTCGCCATTCGGCAAATACTTTTAGCGCTTCATCCCTGAGAAGTGGCTTCATGGGAACCTTTCGGCGGGAAATAGGCCGGCAGATTTCGCCGTAAATGAAGGCGTCGTCGAAATGACTGGCGGCGGCATCCGCGCGGGTGGCGCCATAGAAAACTTTTTTTATGCGTGCCCAGTAGACCGCGCCCAGGCACATGGGGCAAGGCTCGCAACTGGTATAAAGCTCGCAGTCGTCCAAATGAAAGCGTTTAAGTTTTTTGCAGGCATTGCGGATGGCGGTAATTTCCGCGTGGGCAGTGGGATCATTGGATATGGTCACGCGATTCCAGCCGTGAGCAATGATTTTTCCCTCACGGGCAATGACCGCGCCGAACGGGCCTCCCTGGTTTGCGCGCATTTTTTGGCGCGACAACCGAATGGCTTCGCGCATGAATTCGGTGTTCAAACGAGTGAGATATTGAAATAGAAAACTCCAAATTCCAAGGACCAATCGATAGAAAGCTTCAAATTTCAAGAACCAACTCCGCTGAAACTCCAAATCCCAAGCGCCAAACTCCAGAGAAGCTTCAAGCCCCAAAGCTGCCGGTGTGCTACGAACTCCTTTGGTGCTTGAATATTCCCTGGGGCTTGGGGTTTGGATTTTGGGGCTTTTTATGAATTGAATTATGATTTGTTGCTCCCAAACAACAATCTCAAGCTATTCATCACCACCACGACAGTGCTTCCTTCATGGCCCACCACTCCGATCGTTAGCGGAATTTTGCCCAGCATTGCCAGCGTAACTAATACGACAACCGTACCCAGGGAAATTATCAGGTTCCAACGGATGATTTTGCGGGCACGGCGGCTGAGCCGGAATGCAGCCAGGAAGTTTTCGAGCCTGTCGTGCATCAAAACAACGTCTGCCTGTTCGAGTGCAGCATCCGCTCCGCGTGCTCCCATCGCCACGCCGATATGCGCGGCAGCGAGGCTTGGCGCGTCGTTCACGCCATCGCCTACCATGGCCACGCGATTCTGCGCGCTTAGTTCGCGAATGGCCGCGACTTTTTCCTCAGGCTTCAATTCCGCGCGCACGTCGTCAAGGTGCAGCCGTTCTTTCAAGTTATCCGCCGCGGACTTTCTATCGCCGGTGAGGACAACGGTCCGCAATTTTTCGCGGCGCAGTTCGTCTACCAATTCAGCCGTTTGCGGGCGAATGTCGTCGCGCAGCAGCATGCGTCCCAGTAAGTCGCCGCAGGAAATCCAGATCTCTGAAACGCCGGAACCAGATTCAGTGGTGGCTGGAACGAAAGAGTGGCCGCCGTTGAAGTTCATTACCCAGTCGCGCTTTCCCAGGAAAACGTCTTTGTTGTTCCACTTGGCGCGCAGGCCCTGGCCGGTAACGGATTCGAATCCTGTCAGCGGGAGCGGTTCGAGGCCTTTTTGTTTGCCGTGAAGCGCGATGGCGCGGGCCAGCGGATGGGTGGACAATCTTTCGAGCGAGTAAGCCAGCCGGACAATTTCTGATTCCCGGCCGACCGGAAAACTTTCGACGCTTTCTACGCGCAATTCGCCGGTGGTAAGCGTTCCGGTTTTGTCCAGCGCCACAGTGTTGATTTCGGCGAGCTTTTCCACGGCCGCCCCGCCCCGGAACAAAATCCCATGCCGCGCGCCAAATGCGATGGCCGCCAGGACCGCCGATGGAATGGACAAGACCAGGGCGCATGGCGAGGACACCACCAGCAGCGTCATGGTCCGATAAAATGCGCTATGCCCGGCGGCGTCGGAAAACGCCAGCAAATGAAATCCCTGCCACCAGACAAAGAACATGGCCATCGACAGGCCCAACACAAAATACGTATACCAGGTGCTGAATTGATCGGTGAAGCGCTGGCTCGGGGCCTTTTGTTGCTGTGCTTCGCGAATGAGTTTGATGATGCGTTGCAGGGCGCTTTCGGAGGCGGGTTTGGTGACGATCATTTCGACCGCTCCCCATAAATTGATGGTTCCGGCCAGGACGGTTTCGCCCACGTTTTTTTCCACCGGAGCGGATTCCCCGGTGAGATTGGATTCGTCGGCGGCGGTGGCGCCTTTGGCCACTTCGCCGTCCACGGGAAATTGCGCGCCGGGCTTGATGAGCAGCCGCATGCCGGCGCGAATTTCTTCAACGCGCATCTCGCGTTCGCCGCCGAGGCGGTCAATGACGATGGCGACTTTTGGGGCATCGCGGAAGAGGGAGCGGATTTCCTTTTGGGTGCGGCCCAATGCGAAATGCTCCAGCGCGCCGGAAAGCGAAAAGAGAAAGAGCAGCGTTGCGCCTTCCGCCCAGGCGCCAATGCAGGCGGCGCCGACGGCGACGGCAATCATCAAAAAATGGACGTCGATGGCCCGCTGGCGCAGCCGCTCCCAAATTTCCTCAATCTGATAAAAACTGCCGGCCACATACGCGACTGCGTAGAGAATGATTTTGAAAGGGTGGGGCGCGAAAGCGCCTGCCAGGGCAAAAATACCGCACAAAATCGCGGCGGCCATTTGCGCCTTCCATTCGTCGATGTGTTCGTCCACGGCGTCCGCGCTTTCGGGAAGTTCAATCTCGCGCGGGACAACTCTGGGGAGTGGCAGATCGCGCCATCGCCAGAACGATGGCGCGGTGGGGCAGGTGGCGCGTGAGATTGTCGTGCTGCCGTTTTCGCGGTGAATCACGACGTTGCGCCTTTCACCGATCGTGAGCGGGGTTTCGCATTCGTGGCATTCGGAAGCTCCTTCGAGCAATCGGCAGGAACGATGCTCCAGCGCGACGTGGATCTTATCGGTGACGCGGCGGGTCAATGTGTCAATCCCGTCTCGCGGTGCGCGCCCGAGCGTGGCCACAGAAATCTTTTCGTGCGCACGGTCTATGGTGATGGCTTCGAGGCCGGGTTCATGGGCGAGGGTGTCCACGACCGAGCGCGCCAGGCACCTATCGGTCTGGCGGTCGGACTGAACTGCTTTTCCCTCCGCTTTCATTCTTTCTATTGTTTACCATATTGGCCGGATGGTGGCGAGAAACAATGAATCTCGAATCGTGCATGCGCACGGAGCGCGGCTGTGTCCTGCTCGGAGCGGGACCAGCCGCAGCATATTGTGGGCAGTAGGTTTGGTGATTAGGTGTGACCCTTTGGCCTGGCAAGCTGCTGCGGCTAGCTTTCAGCATAGCCGCGCTCCTGAATAAGCCGCGCAAGCGATTTGCCCCGGCTACGGTGAAGGTGGATTCCAGGCGCGTGCTCAAATACTCGCAGGCGGATCGCCTTGAGATAAGTTGCCGACTGATCTCAAGATAGATTTCGAATCGGTTTCGTCTTCCGGCTTGTAAAGGTAAACCTTTCCGACTGGCTTTTCGATCCGCAGACATCCACATCGTGGGCATTGGTAAATTCGGGTCGTCAGGCGCAAGTCGCAACCGATGGGGCGTTCGCATGATTCTATAAATTTATTCCAGTCTTCATCGGCGATGAGGTGGCCTTTGTAGGGCAAGTCATCAGTGTTGTCCGATATGATATCACCGCATAGGCATCTATATTTCATAGGATTAGATTGTTGGCTGAATTTGTTGCAACATAGCAGGTGAGCGGGGTGGGTTGAAATCCTAAGATGCGGCAAATCAGATTCGTGGTGGCAGCGTCAGTGGCGATCTTGTTCGGTTTCACAGTCAGTGGCTTGGTTGAGGGGACGAGCCGTCCCCGCCCCGGTTTAGGACGTATTATAAATAACGATGGGGCTTTGCCATCGGGAACGTGTTAGGTAAATGGCGGATTTCGCGGACTTTGCCGTCGGTCATGAGGACTTCGACGATGTCGAATCGGGTTTTGACCTTCGGATTCTTGAGCAATTGCAAATAATCCAGGCAGCATTGGGTGAGACGGCGTCGACGTTCGGCGTCCACGGCTGCGGCGGGTCTGGTCCATTCTTCGGAGGACCGGGTTTTGACTTCGGTGAAGATAAGGCAATCGGCGTCGCGAAAAATCAGGTCAATTTCGCCGCGGGGGGAACGGAAATTGGCGGTGAGGAATTTTAAGCCTTGTTGTTTGAGATATTTTTTGGCGGCTTTTTCGCCTAATGTCCCGGCGCGCAGGTGTGGCGGAACCTTCGGTCCAACAACGCGCGCTTTCAATTTTGCGAACAAATTCATGCTCCAATTTACGATTTGCGATTTACGCGGCGCAGCAGCTGATGTGAGAGCCGCAGTAGTTCCGCAGCCTTACGTGTTTCGCGGGAACCGCTTGCTCACGCGCGCGGCTCTGTTGGCCGGCTGAGATCGGGAATTCCGGGTTTTGTGTGTTGTGTCGCGCACTCAAAAAGATCGGGTTCTGCGGGTTTGAGCGGTCCGAAGCTTTTGCGATGGATGGGGCAGGGGCCGAGTTTTTCGAGGGCGGCAAAATGTTGCCGGGTGGAGTAGCCTTTATGCTCGGCAAAACCGTAACCGGGAAATTGTTTGTCGAGGTCGCGCATGATGCGGTCGCGGGTGACTTTGGCCAGGACGCTGGCGGCGGCGATGGAATAGCTCCGGGCGTCGCCCTGCACCAGCGGGGTTTGCGGATAGGTCAGCCAGCGAATGTGCATACCGTCCACTAAAACGTGGTCGGCCCGCGGCTGCAACTGTTCCAGCGCGCGATTCATGCCCTGCCAGGCGGCCTGCCGGATGTTGATGCGGTCAATCGTTTCGACATCCACGACCGACACCGCAAAATGAATTTCCGGATGCGATTGGATGCGCTCGAAAAATTTTTCCCGTTCTTCTTCGTCCAATTGTTTGGAATCATTCAGGCCACGAAATTTCGAGGGCAATCCCGTTTCCACCCAGCTTGGGGGAAAAATAACGGCTGCGGCGACGACAGGTCCGGCGAGCGGGCCGCATCCCGCCTCGTCTACTCCGGCGACGCGGGCGAGTCCCTTTTTCCAAAGATCGCATTCGTGCGAGAGACGGTTCCAGAATTTTGCGGCCACAGAAACAGGGAAGTTTTTTTTGAGGGCGCTGTCAAAGCAAAGTTGTTAACAATGCCGGAACGTTGAAGCGTTGAAGCGGTTGCGGTTTCCTACGATAAGCGCGGCAGGATGTATGCCAACAAATGTCCATAAAAATTGAATTTGTATGGCGGCATTTTCCGGGCAGCGTGTTGCGTGTTACGTGTTGCGTCAAGTATTGAATCTGACGCCTCAGGCGGATTGGGGAATCGATTAAGTGGGGTTAGGAGCAGCCTAAAGGCTGGACACCGAGCCGCTACCTACCCGAATTGGGGGTTGATTTTGGCGGGGGCGGCTGTCAGTGTTTTGCTCCTCAGCGTAAAATAAAATAGTACAGGCACGACCAATATGAAATTTAAAGGCTTATCCACGGTGTTTGTGGGTTATTTTGTGGCGATTATGACCGCGTTCTTTTTGCGAGCGCAGAGCGACTCCGTTTACCTGGACTCTTCGCGTCCGGTGGAGGCGCGTGTGGCCGACCTGCTTTCGCAAATGACGCTGGATGAGAAAATCGGCCAGATGGTGCAAGCGGATCTGGCCTGTGTCACAAACCTTGAGGATATCCAAACTTACAGTTTCGGCTCGATGCTTAGCGGCGGCGATTCCAAGCCGCAGGGCACTAACGACCCTGAAAACTGGCTGAACACGGTGAATCAACTTCAATCGTGGGCGTTGAAGACGCGGTTGAAGATTCCGTTGATTTACGGCATTGACGCCGTTCACGGGCATAATGACGTGGTTGGCGCGACTCTCTTTCCGCATCACATCGGCATGGGCGCCACGCACGATCCGGAGCTTGTGGAACAGGCGGACCGCGTCACCGCACTGGAAGTCGCCGGAACTGGAATCCGATGGGCGTTTGCACCGTGCATTGCGGTGGTGCAGGACGAGCGTTGGGGACGCACGTATGAGAGCTATGGACAGGACCCCGTGCTGGTTTCTGAATTGGGCGTGGCTTCGATAAAGGGTTTTCAGGGCGACAAGCTGGGCACGAACTGCTCGTCAGTACTGGCCTGCGCAAAACATTTCATCGGCGACGGCGGCACGCAAAACGGCAAGGACCAGGGCAACGCGGTTTGCGATGAGGCCACGCTGGACCGGTTGTATCTGCCTCCGTATCAGGCGGCGGTGCAGGCTGGGGTGGGTTCGATCATGGTGTCCTATAGCAGTTGGAACGGACTCAAGATGCACGCCAACAAACATCTCCTGACGGACGTGCTCAAAGGGCAACTCGGCTTCCAGGGATTTCTGGTTTCCGATTGGGCGGCCATTGACCAGATCTCGCCGGATTACAAAACCGACGTGGAGACGTCAATTAACGCAGGCCTGGATATGGTGATGATCCCAAACGGACCGGGCAAGACGAACAATTACGTTGAGTTCGTCGATGATTTGAAACAGCTGGTGGCCGAAGGAAAGGTACCGCTATCGCGAATCGACGACGCGGTTTCACGGATCTTGCGCATCAAATTTCAAATGGGGCTGTTTGAGAATCCGTGGACGGACCCGGGGCTCACGGCGCAAATCGGATCTTCGGAACACCGTGCGGTCGCCCGCGAATGCGTGCGAGAATCGCTCGTGCTTCTGAAGAACAAGCGCCACACGCTTCCATTGTCGAAAACTCTCAAACACATCTTCGTGGTCGGCGAAGCAGCCGACGACCTGGCGACTCAGTGCGGCGGTTGGACGGTTTCCTGGCAGGGCACCGGCAATGTAACGCGTGGCACAACAGTTTTGCAGGCCATTCGCGACAGCGTTTCACCGGAAACGCAGGTGACCTTTTCGCCGGATGGCAGCGATATCCAGGAAGCTGACGCTGTGGTTGTGGTGGTTGGTGAAAAGCCGTATGCCGAAGGGCTTGGCGACCGGACCAATTTGGATTTGTCGGCGTCGGCCACGGCGCTGATTGAAAAGGCGAAGGCTTCGGGTGTGCCGGTGACGACGATTCTGTTTTCGGGCCGGCCGATGATTCTGGGCGGGTCACTCAAAACCAGCGATGCGTTCATCGCGGCGTGGCTGCCGGGAACTGAAGGCGAGGGGATTGCCGACGTTTTATTTGGCGATTATGCGCCGACGGGCAAGTTGCCGCGGGAATGGCCGCGCAACGATCGCCAGTTCGCCGCCAATGCGATGCACGGCAAACCGCTGTTTCCGTTGGGATATGGATTGACGTATTGAGTCGGACGCGCAATTAATCCCGGCCTGGTGATAAAAA
>DATAST010000076.1:0-3252 GCA_036269115.1 Verrucomicrobiia bacterium
CAGTCCCAATAGTTCATGAAATAGTTTCTCAGGCGTCATGCCCCAAGACTACACACTCATTCCACTCAAAACAGCGAAGAACCATTTGTTGCACTTTAAGCCATTGATTCCCAACGCTGTAGCGGATGTTGCGGCTTTTCACACCTCATACATATGATCAAATCCGTGAGACTGTGCCGAGCGTATTGTGTAACCACCCAAAATATAAAATATAGCTTCATTTGCCCACTGCCCGGTGGTGGGCCGAGCGAATTGCCTCGCACTCGCCTGCGGCTCGTGCCGTCACGGCGGGCACGTCGTGACCCACCATTCCTTCGGCCACGCTAATAATTGGGCCGGACGGATTGGGCGGATCATCGCTGACGGTTCCCATTGGCGTATAACCCTGATTCGGCGGTCGCGCTCAAAATGTCTACCTGCAATCCTTCGGGGTCCTGTTTTTTGGCACATCAACGCAACCGGGATGGCCTTGAGAATGGATGCATCTTGAAAACAAGGTTGGTTGACTGTGCGCTTACGGTTATGTTGGTCATACTTCCGGATTTCAATTGGAGGTCGCGGGGAGTGAATACGTAGCCTGGAATGCGCAGATACATAAATATCTGATGCCCGGGAACGGAGGGGAAATGAAAAGAACCGCCGGCGCCAAACCCGGATGCGGATGAATATCCCATCGGATAATCCAAGAGATAATAAAACGATTTGGGTGGAAGCGGATTGCCGTCGCTTAAAACAATTTTTCCCGCCACGGGGCAAACGGGATCCACATTGATGGCGCCAATGTTGCTGGCCGAGTTGTTTTCGCCGAGGCGAATGTTCGTTTGATGGACGGCGTAGCCGGAAGCGAGCAAATCCCAGTTGCCGCAGATGGAAAGACTTTGATTTGGCGGGAGGTGCGGAAAAATGAAGCGCCCATTGTCATCGGTCAGCGTCGCCCCCTTCCAATCCCAACAACTTGAGCCTGCGCCACAGGCGTTGAGCCGCAGCTCTGCGTGGGCGACCGGTTTGCCGGCGTTCAATAACGTTCCTTCGAGCGAGGCACCTTTGACCAGAGTCATTTGATGGAGCGGTTTGGCAAAACTGGCGAGTCCGCGCGGCATGTTGCCGGTGTCCGCCCATTCCTGGTTATCGGCGTCTGAAGGCCACTGGACAAAGTCTGCGTCGGCAAATCCTTCGGCCGAGACGGTTCCATCAACGGCGTCGAAATTTGTTTTGCCAGTGATCACGAAATCGCCTGACCGGCCTGAAACGGCATAGGCATCGACGTCAAATGCCGGCCATGACATAGTTCCATTTCGCGTTGAACCGGAGATTTTAATTAAAGCGCCGGAGACAGGATTTCCATTTGTATCCAGAATATGGCCGTGGAGAACTTTGCCTGGCAATAGGCCGCTATCAGCCGGCTCAAGTGAAACATTTAATTGGCTGGCGGGATCGATTTGATTCAACCACTTCGGTTTACATTCCGGCGCCACGATATAGCCGGAATATAGATACTGAGGGTTTAGTGATGGGATTGTGAAATTGCCCCGGGCATCGGTTTGTGCGCGGGTTGGGAGGAGTGGATAGCCAAGTGTAATGGATGATTCAATATTCGTTTTGAGCACGGCGTAAGAAAGCAGAACTAATGCTTTTACGGACTGGTTCGGGAGGATGATTCGGCCGCTCATGTCAATGGCATAGACAGGAGTGCCAACGGCCAATAAAAGGGCAGCGAGCGCAGCGATTTTGGCGGATGCGGTTTTCATGTCTTTGGTTTGACGGAGTTCTCGAGGATCTGCTCCGAAAAAAGGCGAAATTATGCAAACCACGTTCGTGGCTTCGACGCGCGACACGAAAAAGCGAAACCTTCAGCGGTGGTTGTTGGCGTTGGTTTTAGAGCCTTTTCTGTTTTGGCTGCGGTATTGTTTGGGAGTCATGCCGGTGGAGCGTTTGAAGGCGATTTCGAAGCTGTTGTTGTTGTAGCCGGATAATTCGGCGATGACTTCGATTTTGTCGCTGGATTCCTGGAGCAATTGCTTGGCGCGTTCGATGCGGATGCGGAGGAGTTCGCTGCCGGGGGAACGTCCGAGGTGATCGACGAAGACCTGGTGAAAGTTGCGGACGGACATCGACGCGGCCCGGGCCAAATCGGTGACGCCGATGGGCTCGTGGTAGTGTTCCCACATAAACCGAAGGCTGCGGGCCACGCCGGGATGGCGCACGGCGAGGAGGTCGCTGCTTTTGCGGGCAATGAGCCGAATCGGGGGCACCCGGACGGGTTGCGGGGGCGGCGGTTCGCGGCGCATGAGTTCGTCCAATAATTTCGCGCCTTCATAGCCGATGGATTCCATGTTGACGTCCACGCTGGATATCGGAGTTTGCATGGCGTCCACGGCCAGGAGCGAATTTCCGGCGCCGACGATGGCGACTTCTTCGGGAACGTTAATTTCGGCATTCTCGCAGGTTTCCAGCAATTCGAGCGCAAGACCGTCGCTGGCGGCGAAAATACCGACGGGTTTCGGGAACGCCTTCAAATTATTGGTAAGCCATTCGCGCCGGCGTCTCCATGCCTGCCGGTCCATGCGGTACTCGGAGGACTTGTCCCATTGCAATGAGCCGGCCTCGCGGCCGACGGATTGCAGAAATTTAAAAAAAGCGGCCCGGCGTTCGTTGTAAACCCAGTTGTCGGCGTCGCTGTAATAATAGAGATGGCGAATGCCGCGGGAGAGGAAATGGTCGGCGACGAGTTGGGCGGTTTGAGCGGTGTCTTCGAGGACCCGGGCGAATTTAAGCTTCTTCCGGCGAAAACTAAAATCCACGGTCGGTTTTTTGGCTTGGTTTACAAAAGCCGCGAGGTCGTCGCCTTCGCCCAGCCAGCAGAGGATGCCATCGCCGTCCCATCCCCAGGGAATGACTTTTTCGCGGGCCAAATCTTCGGACAAATGCCAGCCGCTTTCCTGCGCATATTTTTCGATCCCGCGGTGGAGGCGATAATCGTACCAGCCGAGAACCAGGAGGACGCGAGGGGACCGTTTTCGCATAGGAAAATTTAGAGGCGGGATTTGATGAATGGCAAGCGGTTTTCCTGCATAAATCTTTTAGTTAGAGCCGCATGAACCGTATGATATTCTCGCCCGAACGACTCTCCCTCCCCATGAACCGTGGCTCGAATATCTGCGTCCGAAAGACTCTCCCTCACCCCTGCCCTCTCCCGCTGGGAGAGGGAGAATGGTCGTCTGATGGTTTGATACGCCGGAGCATCGCAGCGGT
>DATAST010000077.1:0-64357 GCA_036269115.1 Verrucomicrobiia bacterium
TGATAGAACGCAACAAAGGTTCTCTGTTCGATTGGCTCTTGGGTGGAGGAGGACTGCTCCTGGTAACGGCAGTAGCTCGCCACTCCATGCGGTTCATCCTCGGCTTTTGGAAAAAAGGCCATTTTTTAACGGGCTGCTAACCGCGCGGAATCGCAGTCAGCGGCTTGATCCTGGTTGCGTTACCAGGGGTGGTCCCCCGAAAGCTTTCGGGGTCGACCCCTGGCTAATATCTTGTGCCCATTCAGGGCACTCATTTAGAGCCTCAAGCCTCGGCTACAGAGACAAGACGCCCCTTGTTTGGCTGCCGGTCGGTAACGCGATGGCAGGGGGCGCTGCCACTTTCTATACTTTTCCCCTCTCTATGTCCCGTCAAATCGAACTGTCCCACCTAAAATTGAAGGGGACAGTTGCTCATTGTTGTAAAGAATTCAGAACAAATGTGTTATGAAAAATCAGAACAATTTAGCGGCAAAAAGATTCCCGATTGATGGTGGGACAGTTCCCCCTGTCAATCTCCTGACAAAAAGCAAATTTCTTATCCGCCCCAATACGTCAAATGCGTCAGCTTCAACCCCCGATCACCATGAGCAATGACTGTAGACTGTGGACTCTTTTAACTTTAACTTTTAAAACTTATATCCATTAAATTTTAAAAGCTCCCATGTTTGTAACCTGGTTTTAACCTTGACATTGACAATATTAATGAGCAAAATTTGCGGATAATTTGGAAGGCAGCACGAAATAATTAATCCAGGCGTATGCACTTTACCTTTCCCGGACGGGGACGCGGAATCTGTATCGGCTTTTGCTGCCTGACGATGTGGCTATGCGGCGCGGTCATGGCTCCTGCCCAAATGGTGTTCGGGCAATCGCTGGATGATTCCACGATGGTGGCGTACCATGGCATCCAACTCGCCGGGCGCATTCACATTACGCGGGCGTATATCGACCACCAGAAATTTGGTTTTTTTAGGCTCGGCATGGCTCCGGTTCCAGTTGTGGAGGGTGTCAGCATTCAGATACGGTCCGCCGGATCGCTCACCAATGTTTTGAAAGTGCTGGCTTCCCGGGACATGTCCCCGGACAAACTGCGCCATATCGAATTCAGAAACGTTGAAATTTCGCTGCTAGACGACAAATCACCCCGATTGCGCGCGGACAAAGCGCGGATGGTCCAGGCCAATGTCCTGGAACTAAGTCATGTGTCTGTCTCAAATGCCCATCAAGACGGCGCCGTCACCATTTCCAGAGCCACCCTGGAAGTGTCCGGCCCGGATTGCGGGCTTTTGAGCTGGAACGACGCCGGAAATCCCAAAGAGTTGCCTGTCTTTAAACCCTGAAAATTGCAAAAAAGATGAAAATACGCCTAATCGCCTCATTGTTGTTATTTGTCGGAATGGTTGCCTGCCGCGCCACTGGTCCGACAGCCTACAATTATGTATTTCAGGGCACGAATGATCTCGTGGCCCAGGACATACCCGATGCCAATACGAATTTTCAAGCAGCGTTGGCCCTCGATCCGACAAATGAAGCGGCAAATTTTCTAATCGCGGCCACACGCATGCTGGTTGTGATGCAATCGCCGGCCGGCAGCAACTTTTTGACGGGACTCGGATTCGCCGCCGGGGGCCGCAGTTTTTACGATTGGACGGCGCAGCCGCAAACCAACAGCAGCGGCCGGCCTGAATTTCCGAAGGGTTACAATTCCCTCACGGCCATTGCCTTCTACACCAATACGTTGATGCCCGCCATCAGTGCTTCGCTGGCAAATCTTTCCAACATTACCGACCCCAATTTTCAGCTTTCCCTGCCTGGGACTGTGACGGGTGGCGGCGCCTATTCGTTTCAGGATGTGACAGCGGATTATGGCGATGTCCAGATGCTTCGGGCCATGCTCAGCGCCGCCCAGTTTTTCGGCTATAGTCTGAGCGCCAACAACGCCAATGCGGACATGTCCTGGATCGAAACCAATATCCAGGCCAAAACGATCACCCTCCAAGCGCTGCTAAATCAGTTCCCCAGCCTGGGCAGCAAGCAAAACACGGGGGCGTTGGCTCCGTCCGAGCAGGCCGCGATCAGCGCCATTAACACTTATTTTGGAGCCGCCGATTTCATTCTCAACGACCGGACCGACACCAACGCGATCTTCAACCTGTCCTCGAACGATATCCCGAAAGAAGTGGAATTTCAGACCATCCTGACCAACCTCCTGGCGTCGATGACCAGCCCGACGCAACTGAATCCGAACAAGGTCGAAACGATGCTGAATCTCGCGCCTTATTTTGCCGGGAACGTTTCGCTCCGCAGTTTGGTGCCCAAATTCAACGGCGATTCGTACGTTCCCGATTCAGTGCCCGACTTTACGTTTGGCGGCCTATTGCCGGATTTGCCGCCATTTGAAACGGAATCGGGATTGTTAAGTCAATTCCCCAATTACGTGGGCATTTACACCGGTTTGTTGTATGATCTCCCGGCGTCTGCTGAGGGCAGTTTTGCCGCTTATATCAGTACGAACGGTCAAGTGATTGTGGTAGGCCAGGATCCTGGAGACTATTACCCAGATGGAAGCAGTTTCGGTGTTTTGGTGCAGGGCACACTTGGGAAACATGGCGACTGGCAGGCTTCCACCAGTGCTTTTAACGCATTTGGTAGCGTCAGTAAGGACGGCAGCTTCAGCGGCGAAATAGACTACACGAATGGCCAGACCGTTTATCTGGGTGAAGTTTTAGAGCCACCCGGTCAATTGACACCGCCAACCGGGCCGTTTCAGAATTCCGCCGGGTACTACACCGGATCATTCACAGGCTCTCCAGGAGATTCCTTGTATTCAATTGTGGCCGCTGATGGCGAATTATTCTTTGCGGCCGGCAAGTCCGGTCCGGGTGGAAACGGCGGCGGCGCGACCTCGTTTTATTTTTCCGACAACGACTTCTCGACCAACCAACCGAATGGAACGGAAATCTATGGCATCCTCAATACGAATTCGACTGCGGTCAAAGGGACGAATTACCTCTTCGATCCAAATTCCGGTTCGAATTATTTGTATTCTGTTGATACTGTCAATCCGGGAAATATCACAGGCATCTATTCGAACTATTTGAACGCCGCTCACGGCACATTTACCATGAGCCGTTCGTCGCAACTTTTCCTGGAATATCCGCCAACGATTACCACCGATCTGCCGCCGGTTGTGGCAGTGCAGCTGGGTAACACAACAACCTTCCAATTGGGAGTGTCCGGTACCGCGCCCTTTACCTATCAGTGGTTCTTCAATGGCACTATTATTCCGGGCGCAACGTCCAACACGTTGGTCGTCGGTAATAATCTTTGGACCAGTAACGGAACCTATCAAATCTCAGCCACCATTGCGAATATCGCAGGCGAAACAAACTCAATGATAAGCGACGTGGAGGTGGAATCGGTTGTTCCGCCGATTTCCAGTTATGCGGGCATTTATATTGGCACAAACGGGCAAATACTCGATAACAATTTAGACACTTATGGCGCCTTTGCCGTGTATATCAGCACAAACGGGCAAGTGACCGTATTGGGCGAAGACGACGGCGATGGCAATCCGACCAATCAAAACAATTTCGGATTTCTGTTCCAAACCACTCTGGCGGGGGGCGGCTATTTCAATTATGGCAACAGCTATTTGAACGCATACGGTTCTATCAGTGGAGGGCAGATTAGCATCCAATTGAATTACCCTCAGGCGGACAGTGGATCGGTCTCGAATGTTTATTTGACGGGGTATTTGCAACCGCGACAGGGACCGTTTCAGAATACAGACGGTCTTTATACCGGGACTTATTCGGGTTCGGAGTCTGGCACGGTGGGCGTTATTTTTGACGCGAACGGTGATTTCTTCTTTACTCCTGTCAGTTATAATTCCGGCGGAAGTCCATACGGAAATGCCCAGACCGGCGCGGAAGGCCAATTTACCAATAGCACAGGATTTTCGATAACCTCAATCGATGGAACGGTCGTGGCCGGCGCGCTCAACCCCAACACGTTCGTCATTAACGGCACCTACACAAATTCTGGCAATAGTATCGGCGGTACATTTATCGTTTCGCGCTCTTCGAAATTGATCATTCCCGTTGCGCCGGCAATTACGACTGATTTGCCCTCCAACCTGACCATCCCGGTCGGCAATAAAGCAACATTTACCATCGGCGCCACAGGCAGCCAACCGCTGGGTTACCAATGGTATGTGTTTGCCCCCACAGCGTTTTCGTGGACTCCCATTCCGGGCGCTACGAACACTACGCTGGTGGCGAGCAACAACGTTTTCACTACGACTGGAATCTACGGTATTTATGCGAATGTCTACAACGACGGCGGCTCGACAAACTCGAAGACATGCTCCGTAAACGTGGTCACGGAAACGAATATTCCGACCATTGCCATTACCGCGCCGGGTTCCGGAGAAATTTGGAGCAACTCGACCTTTACGATCACGGGCACGGCCAGCGACCCGGCGGGTGTCACAGGCGTCGTTTGTGTTGTGAATGGGAACCAGGTGCCCGTCAGTCCGAACCCGACCTATACGAATTGGACCGCGCTGGTGGAACTCAGCGCGGGCAGCAATACCATCAGCGCTTATTCGATCAATGCGGGCCCAATTCAATCAAAGACTGCCACCGTGCTCATGGATTATTTGCAGACCAATCAAATGACCGTGCAGATCAGCGGCGTGGGCTCGGCTTCTCCGAATTACAATAATGCCTGGCTGTTCGACGGCCGGAATTACAGCATGACCGCGGCCGCGGGCACCGGGCTTGCGCTGGCCAACTGGTCTATGGGTACGGTTGGCGGGGCGCTTACGCCTTATACGAACAGCCCCACGGTGCAATTCGCCATGTCACCCAACCTGGAATTGCAGGCAAATTTCACGGATGCCAACAAGCCTTACCTCAAGATCACCAATGCCATCTCGGGAATGACCTGGGGCAGTGGAACCTTTACGGTCATGGGCGTGGCGACCGATGACGAGGAGGTCGCCAGCGTGAATTATTCGTTCAACCAAAGTCCCTATACAAATATTGCCTCGCTCAACGGAATACATTGGAGCAGCGCGCCATTGACGCTCATGGCGGGCACGAATTTCTTTAGCGCCTTTGACATTGCGACCAATGGGAATATTTCGTCAACCAGCACGGTGGCGATTGTCTATCTGGCGACCAATTACCTGACGATTCAGATCAGCGGCAAAGGGACGGTTTCTCCCAATTACCCATGGCTCGCCGACGGTCACAATTACAGCATGACCGCAAATCCCGGTAGCGGCTTTCTCTTTAGCAACTGGATGGGCGGTATCTATCCCAACCCGCTGGTGGTGTTGACGAACAAGCCGACGCTGACGTTCATGATGCAAACCAACCTGGTCGTGCAGGCCAACTTTTTGGACACGCTCAAGCCGTATTTGAAGGTGACCAACCCGGTGACGGCGACGGCGTTTGCCACCAACCTGACCGCCTATACCTTCATGGGTGTGGCGACCGACGATGAGCAGATTGCAACTGTGAATTATTCGTTCAACGGCAGCGATTACACGCCGGTATCGCCTGCGGGTATCCAGTGGAGCAGTGCCGCGTTGCCCCTCGTGGCGGGCACGAATAAATTCAGCGTGTATGCGCAGGCAACAAATGGAAACTATTCGGCGACCAGCGCGGTCTCCATGGTCATGATTTCGCCCAATCCGTTGACGCTTCAAATCAGCGGCAAGGGAACCATTTCACCCAACTACAGCAATGCTTTGCTGAACGCCGGCCTGAACTACAGCATGGCCGCGACCGCGGCCAGCGGATTTAAATTCATCAATTGGACTGCGGAAACTAACCCGGTTATACCGCCGGGCGTCATCTCGCCCGCAATACCAGTCCCGGCGCAGAGTTTTTCGCTCCATAGCACTAATTCGAAGGTGACGTTCATGATGGAAACCGGGTTGGTGATGCAGGCCAATTTCAAGGACCTGAACCCGCCTTATCTCAGGATTACCAACATTGCGTCGCAGTTGATTACCAATGCAGGCTCGTTCACGGTCATGGGCGTGGCCACTGATGACGAGCAAATGAGCTTCGTCACTTACTCGCTGAACGGCTCGCCGGCCAATCCGGTGGGCAGTGCCAATGGTTGGACCAACTGGAGCGAGCAACTGACGCTGACAGCCGGCACGAATCTGTTCACCGTTTACGCCACGGCCACCAACGGGAACGTGGCGACCAATACGGCGAAGATTGTTTCTATTTCGCCCAATCCATTGACACTTCAGATCAGCGGCAAAGGCACGTTTTCGCCCAACTACAGCAATGCCTTGCTGGACGCTGGCGTGAACTACAAAATGGCCGCTTCCGCTGGCAGCGGATTCAAATTCATCAATTGGACGGCTACAACCAACGGGATTGGCACGTTTACACCCTTCGGCACTAATGCGGCGCTGACGTTCATGATGGAGACCGGCCTGGTGATCCAGGCGAACTTTGCGGACACCCTCAAGCCGTATTTGAGCATCACCAATCCGTTGGCGAAATTGCTGACAACCAACGTATCAACGTACACGGTGATGGGTGTGGCGACAGACGACCAGGAAGTCGCCACGGTCAATTATACTTTTAACGGCGCTGCTTCTTCGCTGCCCGAATACACTAATAAAGCCGCGTGGAACGTGCCCATAGCGCTGATGGAAGGCACCAACACGTTCTCCGCCTGGGCTGTCGCCACGAACGGGAATATTTCGACGACCAATTCGCTCACAATTATTCGCTGGCCGACCGTGACCATCTTCCCGATAGCAACCAATGATGTCGCGTATCCGCTGGCACAGTTGGGCTTTGATGGAAGCAACTATCTGGCGGTCTATCTGGCGGCCCCATACCCATATGTCAACGCCAATCCAGCCGGACAATTTGTGTCTACGAATGGAGTTCTGGAAGGCTCGCCTCTGCCACTGAATCCCAACAGCAAGGACTCGCCGCCTTGCGTTGATTTCGACGGCATAAATTACCTCGTTGCTTGGGCGGAGGACCTGCATACCAACGGTACCCCGATCCGCGGCGTGTTTGTAAGCGCGGCAACTCAGCAACCCGCCGGAAATGTGCTTACGCTAAGCCAATCCACCACGGCGGGCGACATCGGCAGTATCGTCTATGGCCGCGGCCATTACTTCATCATGTGGCCAGACGACCGTACGGTCCCATCGTCGATTTATGGCGCATTGATCGATACGTCGGGAACGAACGTCTCCGGCGATTTCTCGCTTAGCGCCAACGGGACCGAAGGCGAATATGCCGGGCCGCAAGCGGCGTATGATGGAACCCACTTCCTGGCGGTTTGGACATCGGCGACTGGCAATATGACGATTAGCGGACAGTTCATCGACGGATCTGGCCCCGTGGGAAGTCCGTTCGTTATTTACACCAATTCCGGTCCGACGGGCATCACGGCGCCCTCCGTGATTTTTAACGGAGAAAATTATCTCGTCCTGTTCAACATTGGGATCACCAATTCAAACGCGAGCGCCTTCCACATTCTGGGCCGGTTCGTCACAACGGATGGAACCGTGCTGACCAATCAGGTCACCATGACTGCGGACGCAGGCCCGCAAATTGTCCCCGGCGGAGATTTCGACGGTGTCAATTTCCTCGCTTCCTGGAATCAGGGCTGGAATCCGTACTCACTCTCAGCAACAGGCGTCATCAATGGACGATTCTTTGATGCGATAGGCAAACCAACGTCAGCCGAGTTCCCGATATTTACGACTGGCGCCGGCCTTGGATCCCTGCCCGCGGCTTTGGCTCCGCCGGTGATAAAACTTGGCAGCGGCTACACCGCGACCTATGCGCCCACCTATTTCGACGGCTCGAGATTTGTCATTGTTGGCGGCCTGGGCAAGCTCACCCCGCAGGAATTCACCAACAACGTCATCTACGGCGCATTCGTCTCGCCCTGATTGTGGTAGGGACCGCGCGCTGCGCGGTCCGCGCCGCGTGCAGCGGCGCAATCAGCGCGGCGCGGGAATCGTTGGAGCTTGCTAAGGCCCGGTCGAACCGCCGCATGGTCATGGAGTGCGGTGGCTTTGACACCGCTTTGGAACGCTGTCGCCAATAACCTGCAAGCGTGATTCGGTACGTTTTATCCCGTTCGAAAGCGGTGTCGCTCCCGCAGACGGGATTGCCACCGCACTCCAGGACGCAAGCGCAGTAGTGAAAGTTCATGGCCCAACGTGGGTCAATTCCAGTTGTAGCTTGCCGTTCCCACATACCACGCAACACGTCTCATCCTTGACTTCCCACCGTCTTAATACAGCTTGTGTTGCCTGCGCAGTTTGACGTTTAAAAGAAGGAAGCATGAAAGCATACAAAATTTTTGAATCCGGCCAGCCATCGCTGCGCCTGATAGACTTGCCCGAACCAAAGCCCGGTCCTGGACAGGTCGTCGTGCGCGTGCGCGCAGCCTCGCTGAATTACCGCGATCTCATGGTGCTCACGGGACGTTACGGTGACATGCGTCTGCCTATCATCCCGCTTTCCGATGGCGCAGGTGAGATCACCGCCATCGGCGAAGGCGTGACGCGCTGGAAAACCGGCGATCGCGTGGCTGGTTTGTTCTTTCAAGGCTGGCACACCGGACCGTTCCGCCGGGAAATGGGGCACACGGCCCTGGGCGGCGAATTGGATGGAATGCTCGCGGAATCGGTGGCGCTTGATCAGGATGGAGTAATCGCCATTCCGTCACACATGAATTTCGCGGAAGCGGCGAGTTTGCCCTGCGCCGGTTTGACCGCCTGGCACGCGTTGGTGACAGTGGGAAATATTTCGGCGGACCAAACGGTCCTGTTGCTGGGCACCGGCGGCGTATCCATTTTCGGTCTGCAATTCGCCAAAATGCACGGCGCACGTGTCATTATTACATCCGGCAGCGACGAAAAGCTTGCGCGAGCCCGCGCACTGGGCGCGGATGAGACGATTAATTACCGGGCAACGTCTGATTGGGAAAAGGAGGTGTTTCGATTGACCGGCAAGGCGGGCGCGGACCATGTCGTCGAAGTCGGCGGGCAAAACACGCTTGGCAAATCATTGGCATCCCTGGCTATGGGGGGGCAGGTCCACATCGTAGGTGGCGTGAGCGGATTCACGACCGAGCTTCCGCTATTTGCCGTTCTCGGCAGGGCAGCCGTGATTCGGGGCATTCGCGTTGGCAGCCGCGAAATGTTCGAAGCCATGAACCGGGCGATGACTCTGCACAAAACTAAACCGGCCGTTGATAAGGTGTTTGAGTTTCAAGATGCCCCGGCCGCGTACCAGTTTCTACAGGACGGGAAACATTTTGGGAAAGTGGTAATTACGATATGAGACGGTATGTCCACCCTTTAGGGTGTCTGGACCGGCTAAAGCGAATTACGAAGCGTGGTTCGTCAAGTATCCGGGTGCGATCATCAAGCATACTTGACGGAACACGCACCACGTACCACGCATCCGGCGTTTCTCGTTAATTTGAGGATGACGAGGACGAGGAGAATGATTCCCCTTTGCCCTGTTACTCTTTAATCGCTTTCAACCCTGCTTCGCCGCCGATAATCGGATGGCCGGCGACAGCTGCGCGCATGGCCTTAATATCAGCGTCGGTGACCGGGCTGGCATTGTTGCCCCAGGAATGGCGGATATAAGTTAACACAGCGGCCAAATCAGAATCCGACAACATTGCGCCCATGGGGGCCATTTGAAGATTCCAATCCTGGCCGGCAACGTGGAGTTCACCGCCCAAACCAAGCTGCGGAATTTCTTCGATGCGTTTGAAACTGGAGGCATTGACCCATTCAGACCCGGCCAATGGCGGGGCTTGGGCAGGTTTGCCCATTCCGTCGTCGCCATGGCACGTCGCGCATGTCGTGGTATACATCTTTTTGCCTTCGGCAAAGATCGCCGCCGCGCCGGACTTGGGCTGGTACGCTTCCAGTTCGTCGCTCGATTGGTAAGGCGCATAGACCTGCGCGTCGAACCAGCCGCTGTGATGGTCAAAATACACGCCACCGGCGAACAGCAACAAAAGGGTCAGCGCAAAAATCCACGCCGGCGCCGTCGAACCTTTTTGTTCTTCGGCCGTTTGCGAACTATTTTTCAAATCGTCACTCATTTTTTCTGCGTTCCGGCAGCGTGCGCGGATGGCGTGGTAAATGGCGCATCGTGCAATGCCACGTCGGCGCGCAGGCTCACTAAATACGCCGCGAGATTTTTTGCGTCTTCGCTTGGCACCACTTCCTCGCCTGCGGGCGGTCCGAAACCGGCGGGCAATTGCAGCGCGTCCGGCGACGGCGTCGCACCGATTTTTTGGACGTTAAATAGAAAACGGAACGACGGCATCATCGAGTTTTGTACTTTGCTTTGCGGCGCGTAGAGGTGGAGCAATTGCCAGTTCAGGTCATAGCGCATGCCCACGTTGGCCAGGTCCGGTCCGACCCGGATACTTCCGAGTTGCACGGGGTTATCCCAAAGAAAATCTTCGGCCACGCTGTGGCGCATTCCCCAGCCGCGTTCAATGTCCGGGCCGATGGGACGGATGTGCGTTTCAGTCTTGCCTCCGGCTGTGGAGATTTGGCCGGAAATGGCATCGGCTTCGTCCTTAGTCAGGTTGGTCAGCGTCAAAGTGGAAATGAGCTTATTAACGGCCGCTGGATTATTGCCGGCACCGGTCAGGACGACATCGCAGACAACCCCATGCTGTCCGACCTGGGTGGTATGACAGGCGGCGCAGCCGGAGGAACGATAGACTTGCAAACCCAACGTGGCGTCGCCGGGACGTTGGTTCGGATAAATATCCGAAGAATTGAGAACGGTCGTTTGGCCCAGGGTCCCTAATTGCAGAATGGGCCCCAGCACAAAGCCGCACCAGGACAAGCCGAACGCGACAAATGCGCCTAGAAAAATGCGGAAACCTGTCTTCACGATTTTACCTCCTCCGCTTCAAACGCCGTGCCAAACGATGCCATAATTGATTTGGCCAACTTGGCCTGCCAAATGGCGGTCGCGGCAAAAACATTGATGGCGAACAGCAGGCTGCCCAATAGGATAATCAAAAAGCCTGCCGAACTGACGCGAAGATAATTTAAAGTTCCCTGTGTTATCTCAGTAAATGGAATGTTCGGGTTTTGCATCTTTATCCCGGCGATGATGCCGGCAATGGCCAATGGCAAAGCAAGGAACAAAACAGATCCAATGATAAAGAGGCGGTGTTGCCAACGGACAAAAGATGGGAATGGCAATTCAAAACCCAAGACACCGGGCAACGACTCATTTGCGGCGCCGCAAATCACGACGGAAAAGAAACCGAAGATTTGCAGATACGTTTGCGCGGGCATATACCAGGTCATTCCTAAAAGGCGACCACAATGCGAGCAGCCCGTTATGATGAGCATCACAGCGCTTGCGAGAAAGAGCACCGTTCCAATTTGCGCGGAGCAATAGGGCCCGCCTTTGCATTGGACGCTTACTCCGCGGATGGTGCTGACGAAAACAATGGCAATCGAGATCAGCGGAATCACAGTCAGGAGCGATGCCACGGTGCTGGCGGCCGGCAGCCAGGAAGGCACCGGTGCGCCCTGTGGCATGCCGCACCAGGGAGTGAACAGGACCCAGGTCCAAAATGCAAACAGCGCAAAGTAGCGGCTTTGGAGCGGACGGCCCGAGATTTTGGGCAACAGATAAAAGACCACGCCCAATCCCACGAGCCCCAGCCAAACGAAAAGCAGGTTGTTGGCAAACCACCAGTTGATGACCGCCTGGGCCACGCCGCGAACCGGCCATTCGACCAGGAAGAAATTTGCCGTGCCATAGGTCCACGGGAACCAAAACAGCGCGCCCAGCAAAAACCAATGCGCCGGTTGCAGCGCTCGCTCGCGCCGCGCGCCAAACGTGGCCATCGCCGAAATGGCAATGAGCAAAAATGCGATAAAGATCAAGATCCAGCCCGCGGTCGGAAATTCCAGCCACATGAAACCGGTGCTATCGCCGATCAAAATGGCGACGACGCCGACCAGGACGCCCACGAGCCAAATGTTGGCGGCGACGATCGGGACGAGCGGAAGGAGCAGTTCGCTTTCACTTAGCCGGGCAAAGATCCAGAGAATCACGCCGAGGGCTGCGGGAATGGCAAAGCCATAAACAATTGCGTCGTTTGCCGCGGGTTGCACACGACCGTACGTCAAAAACGGACAATTCGCGAACAGCTCCGGCTTGTGAAAAGTCAGCGAAGCAATAATCGCCAGCGCCAGCCCGATGATGAGCCAGACGGAGGCCACGCCAAACAGCACGAGCAGCGGCACGCGGCACGAGGCGTCAATGGCGGAGTATTTCTTTTCGATCTCGTTCATTCAAATGGATTTGCTGTAGCCGCCGGTTTTGGCGCCGGCGCCGATGCGCGTTTGGCGCGGGTGATCAAGTCCGCGCGCGCCTGCGCCGGGTTGCTCCATTCCTGCGCCGCCAATTGCTCGGCGGTCGAGATGGGCAAACGAACGATGCCACGGCTGCGGTCAACCCACCCAACATTGTTGAGTGAAACGTTTTCGTTGGTCCGGATTTCGGACAGAGCGCTGGAAATTGTCGTAGCGTGACCGGCGTCAATGGCTGGAACCGAAATCGTCAATTCCACAACCCCCACCAGTGCGAGGATAATGAGGCTTCCAAAAATGTATCCCACCGCCGCGCCGGAAGCGCGGTTTACATCGGGTGTTCCGGTGAGATTTTGGCCAGGATTCATTCAGCACCTCCGTTGGGAATGGTGTCGGGCAATTCTTCCGGTTCATGGACCACGCCCATGGCTTCCAGGATGCGCGGGTCGCGCTGCGGATAGGGCGGATAGCGAAGGAATTTCTTAATAAAGACCTCGCCGAGGAATCCGGCCATGAACGCAAACGTGCCGAACTGCAAAAAGATCCAGCGGACAGGATAGTTGTCCGAATGAATCACCGGAAAAATGTTGTACGCCAAGTCAAGGTAATGCATCGCCCACGCCCACAGGCAAACCGGGATCATGATCTTAAAGTTGATTTTCGCCCGTGCCGGCAGCAACACGATGAATGGCACGAAAAAGTGTCCAAAAATCAGGAGCATGTTAACTCCCCACCAGGTTCCGTTTTGACGCATGAGATACCAGAAGGTCTCATCCGGCACGTTGCCGTTCCAGATGACGAAATATTGCGCAAACTCGAAATAGGCCTCGAGCAGGGTGAACGCAAAAAACAGGACGCCCAGGTAATAGAACTGATTGTCCTTTAATACCTCTCTCAACACGCCCTGACGGTACAAAATCGCGGTGATGATATAAATCGTGGCCAACGCGACCCATCCGCATGAGGCGAACATATACAAACCGTATATCGTCGAAGACCACTGGTATTGCAAAGATTGCATCCAAATCGTCGGTGCAACGGTCACTGTGGCCGCAAAGGCAAGAATTCCCCAGCCGGCATGAAAGCGCATCTTCCGGGTGCAAAGGGCGTCGCCGGTGACGTCCTGCCGCAGCGACCAATAATTAATGCGACCAGTCAAAAGCCACCAGATAGCAAAGAACGCCGCGGATATCCCGATAAAGCCGGCGCACGTAAACAATGGCATTTTAGCGCTCAAGACGCGATCGCCGGCGGGTTCCATGTGCCACCACGGATATATTTGCGGCGCGAGCAAAATGACCGGGATGAACAAAATCGTCAGCCACGGAAAGAGCAACGAACCGATATGCTCGCAAAAACGGCGCGTTGCCACGGACCAGCCGGCATCCGTCAAATGATGGATGAGGACCATGAACAGTCCGCCAAGCGCCAATGTCACGAAGAACATGAACGCCGTCAGCCAGGAATATCCAAACTCCCTGCCAAAATGATGACGATCGCAGAAAAGTCCAATGACAGACAGGATTCCGCCGATGACCATCAAAGCAGCAGGCAGCTTTCGCCAGCCGGATAAATCCAGCGGCGGCGGCAAATCTTCTCTTTCGTGTTTCATTATTTCAACGCGGCTTGCTGTTTCGCGGATAAATCGTTCGTGGTGCCCAGCCAGCTTAATTGCAGCGCCCGCAGATAGGCGACAATGGCCCAGCGGTCTTGCGTGGGGATGAGCGGACCGTAGGCGCCCATCGTATTCTTGCCATGCGTAATCGTGTTGAAAATTTCTCCGTCGGGCATGGTCACGATTCTTTCATCGTGCAGGTTCGCCACGGCCGGCATATCGCCGATCTTCCTGGTGATGCCGTTGCCGTCCCCGAGCCGACCGTGGCAGGGCGAACAGTAAATATCAAAACGGTCGCGGCCCCGCGCCAGCAATCGTCCGTTGACGGGCAGCGGGTTGGTTTCGACAAAATTAGTCGTGCCCGTGATTCGTCCGGAGTTCACGGGTGCGTCCTCGAAGAGATAAACCGCGCCGTCCACGGTGTGAATCGGCTCGGACCGCGCAACGGTCCCGGCCACCGGCAATTGCGAACTTACGCCGTTGGCCACAATAGCGGCAGGCCGTTGCGGCTGCAATTTGGGCTGCTGGTCCATGTCCGCAAAAATTTCGAGGGGCGGTTTGCGTGAGACACTGCCGCGGAATCCGGCAATGCCGACGATGGCCGTACCTATGGCCGAGCCAATCAGCGCCAAAGAAACAATGATGGATACAGCGCCGCGCATTATTTGTCCTCCACCATTTCTACGTAGGCGCCGCCGATGTTCTCGAGCAGCGTGCGCGTTCCCGTTTCGGAAAAATTGGGGTCGTTCGAACCAATGACCAGGAAAAATTTATCGCGCGACACCAGTTCAAAGCGTTTTTTGGCAAACAACGGATGATGATGACGCGGAAGCTCGTTCAGCGCGATCATGCCGATAAAGGTCCCGAGGCCGGCCATAAGCACCAGCAGGATGTACGAAGGCACCACGGACATCGGCGGGCTGAACATCGGTTTGCCGCCGATGACGATCGGGTAATCGAAATCGTTCATGTACCAGATCATGAGCATTGTGCCGATGAACGCACCTGCGCCGAACAGGACCGAGAACCAGCCGACCTTGGAATTGCCCAGGCCCATCACTTTGTCGAGGCCATGAACAGGGAAAGGCGAAAAGACGTCCCAACGCCGATAACCGGCGTCACGCACTTTTTTGGCGGCTTCAAGGACAGCCGCGGCGGAATCGAATTCAGCGGACATGCCGTAATTTTTTTCGCTCACACCTTGCCTCCTTTCAAAGCTTCGACAGGGTGATGCGGGTCGGCCTCGGGCGAAACGCCTTTGACTTCAGAAACAGGAATCATCGGCAGGAACCGCACAAACAAGAGGTACAGCATGAAAAATGTCCCGAGGGTGCCGATGTACACGGCGGCGTCCACCCAGGTCGGATAATAAACACCCCAATTTGCCGGCAGGAAATCCTGGTACAAAGAGCCAACGATAATCACGAAACGTTCGAACCACATGCCGATGTTCAGGACAAACCCGATGGTGAAGACGAGCCACATATTCTGCCGGACCTTTTTGATCCAGAACAATTGCGGGATGGAGGCGTTGACCACAATCATCATCCAGCCGCCGTACCAGTACTGATGGCCGAACATGCGGTGGCCAAAGACCCAGGCGTCGTAAGGATTGCCCGAATACCATGCGATAAAGAATTCCACGAGGTAGATGTATCCCATGATGCAGGACATCATCAGGGTCATTTTGCAAATTTTGTCGATGTGCGCTTTGGTGATGACGTTTTCCAGGTTGCACCATTTCCGCAACGGAATGAGCAGCACCAGGATCATGCCGAACCCGCAGCAAACTGCGCCGGCTACGAAGTAGAATGGGAAAATGGTTTCATGCCAGCCGGCGATTTGGGCCGTGGCGAAGTCCATGCCTACGATGGAGCTGACGGTGAAGACCAGCAGAGTAGCCAGGCCGGACAGAATGAGATAGGCCTTCTCGAAATTGTGCCACTGCCGCGCCGAACCGGTCCATCCCAGCGCGAACACGCCATACAGGAATTTGCGCACCGGCGTTTTGGCGCGGTCGCGCATCAACGCGAGATCCGGAATCAGGCCCATGTACCAGAACGTCGAGGAAATAATCAGATAAGTGTTCACCGCGAACACGTCCCACATGAGCGGCGAACGGAAGTTCGGCCACATACCTTCATATGTGGGAATCGGGAACATGAACCAATCGAACCACGCGCGTCCGACGTGAATGCCCGGATACAGCCCCGCCATCATGACGGAAAAAACGGTCATGGCTTCCGCCGCGCGGCCGATGACGGTGCGCCAGTGTTGCCGCGTGAGGAATAACATGGCTGAAATGAGGGTGCCTGCGTGCGCCACACCGACCCACCAGACGAAATTGATAATGTCCCAACCCCACATCACGGGCGCGTTATTGCCCCAAACGCCGACGCCGGTGGAAATCTTGTAAACCAATGCCAACGGCAAAATGACCGTCGCGCCGATCGCAGACGGGAGAAACAGAATCCACCACCAGATGGGCGTCTTGCCCTCGTTAAACTCGGTCAGCTTGTCGGTCAGCCAGCCCAGGCTTTCGCGGGGCACAGGCGTTATGCGGCGTAGTTCCGCCGGCGGCGCCAGCGATTCCAGCGCCTCTGCCTTTGTGCGCGATTTAGGTTGTGGTGCGGATTCAGCCATGGTTCTTCGCGTTAGCTTTGCGGCGTCTGTACCGACCCACCGAAGGCCTTATATTCTTCCGTCGTATAGGGCTCGTGATAATCAGGCATCGCCGGATTGGGATTGCGGACGCGCGCCAGGTATGTGGTGCGCGGTTTGGTCAGCAATTCTTCGAGCACCGCATAATTGCGCGGTTGCTGCCGCCATTTTGAAACGGTGCTATTGGGATCGGTGATGTCGCCAAACACAAGGGCTCCCGCCGGGCAAGCCTGCTGGCATGCCGTCTTGGGAATCGTGCCTGCGGACTCCTTCAAGCGGACATTGCCCGAAGCGCCGGCCTTAACCTTTTGCGCAATCTCGGCTTGCTGGATGCGTTGCACGCAATACGTGCATTTTTCCATCACGCCGCGCATGCGCACGGTCACATCCGGATTTTTCGACAGCTTGATCAGGTCCCACTCGTCTTCCGTACGCATCGGCGCCTGGCGGTCTTTCCACCATGTCGCCAGGTCCCATTTGCCTTCGGTTTTGTGCAAAAGAGGCGTCGGATACAGCGGCCCTTTCAAATCCTCGAGCGGACGCTTGTTGAAATCGAAATAATTGAAGCGGCGAACTTTGTACGGGCAATTGTTTGAGCAATAACGCGTGCCGATGCAACGGTTATAGGTCATGACGTTCAGACCTTCTTCGTCATGAGATGTCGCGTTGACCGGGCAAACGTTTTCGCAAGGCGCCGATTCGCACATCTGGCAGAACATCGGCTGCGTTACAGCCTGGACGTCTTCAATCCAATTCTCAAATTGCTGCTCGTCGTCAGCCTTGTTTTCGTCGGCGTTCCAATCCAGGAGCGATGGATTGTTTTTCCGCCTGGGATCCGTCGTATAGTAGCGGTCAATGCGCATCCAGTGCATCTCGCGTCCGCGTGAGACCTGGTCTTTGCCGACGATGGGGATATTATTCTCGCTCTGGCAGGCCAGCACACACGTTCCGCAACCCACGCACGCGCCCAAATCCACGACCATGCCCCATTGGTTAAAGGCCGTTTTCGCCGCCTCGTCAAACGGATTGGGATATAACGGCGCAACGACCGGCGGCTCTTTGTCTTTGAATCCGTCTGCGAAATTCTCGTGGTTGCTTTCGGCTTTCAGGAATTCAGCGAGATTTGCCTCGCGCACCGCCGGGCGGCCTTCCATAGACCAATGCGATTGTGTGGTCGCGATGACGTGCGTCACTCCGGTCTTGCGGATGGTCGCGCCGGTCTCGATATATTTGCCGTTGAAAATCTGATAGGCATTGAAGCCCACCCTGGTGCCCACGCGGCCCGCTTTTACGCGGCCGTAACCCAGCGCCAGCCCGAGCGAATAATCCGCCATGCCCGGTTGTGTCCAAATGGGTCCTTCCACGGTCTGCCCATTGAGCGCGATTTCGACCACATCGCCATTCTGCACGCCAAGTTCGCGCGCGGTTTTATGGCTTACGAGCACCGCATTGTCCCACGTAATCTTGGTGATGGGCTCCGGCAATTCCTGCATCCATCCGTTGTTTGCGTAAAAGCCGTCGTCCATCTTGGCATCCCGGTAGAAGATGACTTCCAGACTTTTGGCCGAGGGCGTGGATACTGACGCTGGTGCAGGCGCGGTGATCGCGGATGTATGCCTTGCTGCTTTGGCCGGGCCTTTAAGAAAGCCGTTGAAGAGGAAGGTTTTCCATTCTTCGTCCGTGTGGCCAAACGTCGCTCGAACAATCTCGTAGGCGCTCGCTTGAGATTCGCCGGCGAGCCGGGCGAGAAATTCCAATTCATTGATTCCGCCGAACATCGGCTGAAGAAGCGGTTGGATCGGAACCAATGTTCCATCCCACGTGCGCGCATCGCCCCAGGACTCGAGGTAATGAGTCGCCGGAAAATGCCAATCGCTGACCGCAGCCGTTTCGTCTTCGTAATAACCCAATCGGACGACTCGTTGCGGTTTTGCCGCACCGAGTTTGTTCAGGAAATAGGCTGGATTGCCGCCTAAAACGATGAGCGTGTCCGGACTTGCGTTGCTGAAATTGCTTTCTGGAATTTCTTCCGCCTCATGCAACGTGACCGTGCGGCCGATGGCGCCCAGCGTTGCATTGATGGCGTAAGCAAACAAATGGACTTCCATCGGCTGGCGCTGGCCGGCCACGACGAGGGCGTTTTTGCCCGCTGAGATTAGATCCTTCGCGCATTCAGTGACCCATTTTTCGTCAACCCCGGCCGGAATTGAAGCCGCGGTACCGTGTATTTGCGCGGAGATGGCGGCGGCAATGCCGGAAATCAAACTCACGGCCACACGCAACCGATGGTCCGCGTTCATGCCGGTCGTTGTAAATAGCGATTCGATCGCATAAAGCCGGCTCATGTTTTCCCCGGCCTTGTGCCCGGCCGCAAATTTTTGGATGTGATTGTGGGAGTCGTCTTCGCCACCCAGGAAATCGCAATCGAGCGATAGAATGACCTTGGCCTTATCGAAATTAAATACCGGCTTGACCGGGTGCCCGAATGCTTTGGTTGCGGCTTTTTGATGAATCGCCGAATCAATCGCGTCAAAGGTGTACCATTGCGATTTCGGGAACTTTCTGGCGATAATTTTTTGCAGCCGTGCGCGCGAAGGCGATGTGCTGCTTTCCGCGAGGAATGCCACACCCTGACCTTCATTCCCTGACATTTGTGCCGACAAATCACTGAGGAACTTCAACGCGTCTTCCTGAGAAACGGCTTTATTGCCTCCGAGGTAACGGCGCGCGCGGTCAGGATCGTAAAGATTGAGAATCGAAGCCTGGGCATAACGGTCGGTACCGCCATTGCTTCCCGGGAACATCGAGTTGCCTTCGATTTTGATTGGACGGTTATCGTACGCACGCACGACCAATGGCACCGCCCCCACGCGGGTGGGCATGGCGGTGGCATAATATTGAAGTGTTCCAAAAACGTAGTTTTCCGGCTGTTTACCAAATGGTTCCAGCTTTTCGACCGGCCTGCGGCATCCCGCTCCCGCCAACCCCAACCCAGCCAGGGCGAAGGAGGCGGACATGATTTTGAGGAAATGTCGACGGGAAACGTCATCCACCCATTCGCTCGCCCCTTTGGGAAATTCGCGGTGCAGCCATTCCTTGAACTCTGGCGTATCCGCCAGTTCATCCAAGCTGCGCCAATAGCGGCGACCGCTCATTTCCGGGGTTGAATTGGTGGAATTGTTCATTTCGTTAACGTTACCTGTGGCATGTCGAGCAGCTTTCCCGCGTGCGAACGTTCCAATCATGCACAGCTTTTGTCCCAAATTTCTGCTGCATTTCCTGGTTTTTGTCCGGGTTCGGGCTCCATTGCCAGCCTAAATCTGTGACTTTTGAAGGCGGGCGTATGCTGGACGCCGGGTCGCGATGGCAATCGAGGCAAAAGCTCATGCTCAAGGGCTTCGCCTGGTGGACTTCGTCCATTTGGTCTACGCGTCCATGGCATTCCACGCAGCTAATGCCGCGCGCAACGTGGACGGAATGGTTGAAATAAGCGTATTCAGGAAGGTGATGGATTTGCACCCACGCAATGGGTTTACCGGTCGCGGCGCTTTCCCGGACGATGGCCAGGCGCGGATCATCCTTCAAAACCGTGCTGTGACAGTTCATACAGGTCGACGCGCCGGGCAGATTTGAAAACCAGGATTTTTCAACGCCATTGTGGCAGTAACGGCAGTCCAATCCCAGTTCACCAGCGTGGACTTTATGGGAAAAGGGCACCGGTTGCACCGGTTGATAGCCCTCGTTGGAATATTTTGGCGTGAAATAATACCAGACACCGACGGTCGCCGCCCCGGCGCTCAACGCCGCGCCGGCGCCTAAAATCAACGGCAACCAGTTTGTCCACTTCGGAAAAATTGACATCTAATAAAATTGGGAGCGCCGTAGCGCGACCACGTCCTCAAATCAAAAACAGCCCGAAAAAATGACACTGTTTCAACGCGGCGCAGATGCTAATAAATTTGCCGTCCCGGTGGCAAGAAAAGTTTGTGAAATTTTTCACGTATTCGGAGCGACTAATCTTTGGGATGAGATTACGGCTCTCAGGCAATCTTCAAGCCTGGGGCGGCGGCCTTGTTCCGGGCGCGGGGCGCGTGTTCCGTGTTTACGTCCCACTTCGCCGTCGAGGTTACGGTGGGCAGGCAAGTAAAATGGCTTGATGGATTGTAAATAAATTGTCCCCTTGCAAGAGGAGGCGCACACTTATCACTAAATGCAACTTGAAGACGACGGGGCATTGCTTCGGCGATTCGCCGGGAACCAGTCGAATGAAGCCTTCGCGACTCTCGTCGCACGTCATATCAATCTGGTTTATTCCGTTGCATTGCGGAGCGTTGGCGACCCACATAACGCGCAGGAAATTGCGCAAGCCGTATTCATCATCCTGGCAAGGAAAGCGCCGCGCCTGCGCCATGAAAAGGCGCTGGCCAGCTGGCTGTTCCAAGCGACCCGGCTGACGGCGAATAATTTCTTGAGAAGTGAAATACGGCGGCATCGCCGTGAACTGGAGGCTTACATGCAATCGGTTTTGAATGAACCCGGCGGGGAAGAGGCATGGCTGCAAATCGCGCCCCTTCTGGATAATGCCGTGGCGACACTCAATGAAAAAGACCGTCGCGCCATTGTCCTGCGGTTTTATCAGGGCAGAAGTTTGCGGGAGGTCGGGGTGGCACTGGGAGGCAATGAAGAAAGCGCTAAAAAGCGCGTGGCCCGGGCTTTGGAAAAATTGCAGCGATACTTTTCCAGACGCGGCGTGCGTTCGACCACTACGATCATTGCCGGCGCAATTTCGGGAAATTCGGTGCTTGCCGCGCCACCGGGGCTCGCGGTTTCAGTAACTGCGGCAGCAACGGCCAAAGGCACCGCGGCTTCTGTTTCTACACTCGCTCTCGTGAAAGGAGCATTAAAGATTATGGCATGGACAAAAATAAAAAAGATTGCCGTGGCAGGAGGCCTGGCTCTCATTGTCGCGGGCATCGGCATTGGCGCATTTGATTTCTTTGGATTCTGGCCTGCGTCGTCGTATCCGGACATCCAAGGCGCCTGGGAAGGAACCCCGCTTCTTGGCGATGACGGCATCCAGGCCAACCAGTCGGCGAGGTCGCATGTGGTGTTGAGGCTGGTCAAAACGAACGGCAATTATGCGGCAACCACCGACTGGATTGAGCTCGGCCGAAAGGGCCTTCCCATGGGCAAGGTAACGTACGATTATCCTTATCTCACTCTCCAACGAAGCCCGAGGGCTGCCTGGAAATTAAGAATAAATGCTACGGCAACCCAAATGGTACTGGACCCGGCTGCAATCGGTCCCCGCGAGGCACCGGCCTTATTTCTGCGCACTTCGACGCCGGATACTGTTCCCGCGCCATTGACAGAAGAACAGTTTGCGCCCGGGGACGGCGCAAGTTTGCAAGGTTATTGGGAAGGCGAGTTGGATATAGACATGTCGAACTTGTTAGTGACCTGGCAGGCCAAACCCGGTAAGGATGCGTTGCCGCAAAACATGAAAATCGCGTACCTGGGGAATGGAAATTTTCGCGCGGAGATTGGCGTGCCGGAATACGGGCTTATGGCGCTGCCAGCAACGGGACATTACCAAGGATCATTGGTAAGATTTACTGACGATATTCAACATGGTTTATTTCAGGGAGCTATTAACCAGGATGGGACGGAATTGATTGGCTCATGGACAAGCGCCGGACAATCCGTTCCGGCGAAGTTCAAACGCGCGGATTATCGCGCCGAACACGCCCTTGATGACAGAAAAGATTATTCCTTCAGCTCGCCGCATGATTTGCAAGGTCATTGGAAAGGCTTTCTGCCAACCGCAAAAGGAAAGCCGTGGGTGCCTTTGACACTGGATATCGCCAAAATGCCTGATGGCTCCTGGTCTTCCACTCTGAGCTTCCCTGACTCAATTGAATCTCTCGACCCCATTCCTGCAACCGAAGCCAAATACGATCTGCCAAATATCCACCTGAACTGGAAATGGTGGCCAATTACATATGACGGAACGTTGAAAAATGGCAAAATTGTCGGTACCTGGACCGGTCCCGCTAAAGTCACCCGCCAGTTGACATTTGAAAGGACCGATCCGCAATAAATAGCTTTAAATATGACCCACAGGCTCGCTTTTACGCTCATTGAATTGCTGGTTGTGATCGCCATTATCGCGATTCTGGCTGGCCTGTTGATTCCCGTAATTATTGTTGCCGAGAGCAAAGCCCGGCGGACCGTTTGCATGAGCAACGTCCGCCAGATTAACCTGGCCATCCAAACGTATTGTGACGATTTCAACGGCCAGCCGCCGGTCGACATGGCAGCCCGAGCCCACGCCAAAGACATTGGTGAATATGGTTTCGCCAGTTTTATCAGTTATCGGCGATTGATTCATCAATATGTCGGTTTGGGAAAACGTCCTTCCCCCAACGACAAAATATTCGCCTGCCCCGCTGACACGTTCTCTTACGATGTCATCAATGATTTGCTGAATGTTTCATACGATCCGATGCCATTTCACGAAAACACCAATGCCCTGTATACGAGCTATTGTTTTAATGGCGGCCTCACCAACCTCTTCAGCGTTTACACAAATTATTCCGGCCTGGCCGACAAAAGATTCAGCGCAATTCGAGAACCATCCCGCACCGTGCTGGACTGTGAAATCCCGGCCCTTTTTCCTTTTTCCTGGCATGAGCGCGGGAAGGCCTCCGCATTTGGCGCGGTCTCGTTCAACAATGGCGCGGTCCTCTTCGATGACGCAAAAAATATCGTCGGTTTCGCGGACGGCCATGTGAGCTATATCAAAATCTTTTGGAATCCCACACCAGTGGAGCCCGGGGCATGGGCCCTGTCTATTCAATATGATCCTCCCCCCGGCTACGACTACAAATGGAAAGCGGATTGAGCAAATTCATTTGTGAATCGGAAGCAGCGCGTTATCCTGTGAAGGGATTATGAATCGACATGCGCTTTTGGCGATTTTCGTTTGTCTCTTTAGCGGTATCACCGCATTTCCATGCACGACATTCGTCATGGAAGGCAGCCATCGGATTTATCTCGGAAGGAACCTCGATTGGGATTGGGAAGATGGAATGATTTTCATCAACCCACGGAACGTCCGCAAGACCGCCATCGTGATCAGCCTCCAGGATGCGGCGAAATGGACTTCCAAATATGGCAGCGTGACCTTTAACCAACTCGGCCGGGAATTCCCCTTCGGCGGTATGAATGAGAAGGGATTGGTTATCGAAAACATGTGGCTCGATGGAACCCAGTATCCGCAACCAGACGCCCGCCCGGAAGTGAACATGCTGCAATGGATCCAGTACCAACTCGACAATTACAGCACTGTGGCGGAAGTCGTTGCCAGGTGATAAAACCATTCGCCTGGAAAATATGCCCATCCGCGCGCGGATTCATTATCTGGTTTGCGATGCGAAGGGCGATTGCGCCACGATCGAATTCCTCGGCGGTACGATGCGCGTCCATCGGGGCAAAGATTTGCCATGGCACGCCCTGGCCAACGATAGCTATTTATCTGAGGAGGCTTATTTGAAGGCTCATCCGCAGCACGACGATACCAAGCCGCTAACCAATACCGATTCGTTGCCCCGCTTTTGCCGGGCTGCCATGCGCGCCGCGGACTTCCAGCCGGCAGAGGATCCCGGGCACGACATTGCGTATGCCTTTAACACACTGAACCAGGTTCGACAGGGACAATATACTGTGTGGCAAATTGTTTATGACGTCTCGGATCGCAAGATTTACTGGCGTACACGAAGCAATCGCAAGGAGCGTTGCCTGGACTTAAAAACGGTGGATTTCGCTTCGGATAAACCGGTGCGATGTGCCGATATTCAATCGAACACATCGCCGTCGGATACGTTGAAATTTCAGGATTGGAATGAAGCCGCCGCGCGGAAATTTGCCACCCACCTTTTCAACGAGGAATCCTTCAAGCAGGAAGTCGGTGATGTTACCTGGATGATTGAGCCGACCTTGCTTTTGTTACGCACGTACAGCGTGGCCCAATAATTGGAGCAGGCCGTCATCTGCGATGGTGTGTTACATATTGCGTATGGCATTAATCCACGACACGCGGGCCACGCCGGCAAAAATCCCCAATGACTAACGAACTGCCGTTTGATACTTTAATACAGAATGATCGAGACGCGGCATTTGCGAAAGACCTTCAAGAGCCAGATTGTGCTGGACGACGTAAACATCCAGATCGAAAACGGCGCGTCGGTCGCCATTATTGGCCGCAGCGGCGGCGGCAAGAGCGTCCTGCTCAAGCATCTTATCGGGCTCTTGCAGCCGGATTCAGGCGAAGTGCTTATCGATGGGGAAAATATTGTGGGCATGGACGAGCGCCAGTTGTTGCGGGTGCGCCGGCAATTCGGAATGGTGTTTCAAAATGCGGCATTATTCGATTCCATGAGCGTGGCGGAAAACATCGCCTTTGGGCTACGCCGGCACGAGCATTTGACCGAAGGCGAGATTGCCAGGAAAGTGTGTTTCGCGCTGGAAGTGGTGGACCTGCCCGGGATTCAGCATAAACAGCCCGCCGAACTGTCGGGCGGCATGAGAAAGCGCGTGGGTTTGGCCCGAGCCATCGTTTATGAACCGCGGATCGTTCTCTATGACGAGCCCACGACCGGCCTGGACCCGATTGTCTCGGACAGCATTGATGAGCTTATGATGGGCGTCCGCGACCGTCTTCATGTCACCACGGTCGTGGTGACGCATGACATGCGCACGGCACGCCGCCTTGGCCAGCACATTATGTTGCTGCATCGCGGAAACATCCATGCCAACGGCCCGCCCGACGTGATTTTTAATTCGCAGGACCCCATCATTCGCCAATTCGTTGACGGTATTGCCGATTCGAAGGAAACCCTGCTGATGCAATCCGAACTCCCCACCGCTTTTATCCGGAAAGTCGGATAAGCCGTAGCCGTGCAATTGGCATGGCTGCGGAAATTTGTCTTTTCAGTCACAGCCCAACCTACTTATATTATGGCGAACTCGTCGAAATAAGCGCTCAATGGACTGGAACCAACATTTGGCGTCGGTGGACTGGCCTCGGTCCGCTGTCTGTGTGGCTGCGGCCTATTTGATTGGCTGCTTCACTACCGGCTACTACGTGGTTCGGGCATGGACGGGCAAAGACATTCGTGAAATCGGCAGCGGCAGCGCTGGCGCGCGAAATGTCGGACGGATCCTCGGCAAGGGGGCCTTTTTCCTCACGGTCCTCGGAGATTTCGCAAAAGGCGCTTTGGCCGTGTGGCTGGCGCGGCGGTTTACGCACGACGATGTTTCCGCGGCGCTGGCCGTACCGGCGGTTGTGGCCGGACATCTGTGGCCGGTACAGTTAAGATTTCATGGCGGCAAAGGCATCACGACGTCCCTGGCCGCGCTCCTGGTGTTCGACGATCGCCTTGCGTTTACAGTGGCGGCGTTGTTTGTGATTATTTTTGTGTTTGCGCGAAAAACCCTTTTGCCGGCTATGTTTGCTTTCGTTTGTTTGCCGGTGGTTTGCTGGTTTTTTATCCGGGACAATTTTACCATCGTCGTTACCATCGCTTTATCGCTGGCGATTTTATTTGCGCATCGCAGGAATTTAGGCGAAGAATTTAGCGCGTTGAAATCTGAACCGCCAAAACTATGAATCAGGAACCGTTAGTGTTCAAAGTGGCAGCTGAGGACTGGGAATTCGAACAGATTCACCGGCTGAACTACAAGACCTTTGTCGAGGAAATCCCGCAGCATCAGGCGTCGCCGTCCCAGCGGCTGGTGGATAAGTTCCACCCGGAAAACACCTATCTCATCTGCCTGCAAAATCAAAAGCTGATTGGCATGCTTGCGGTACGCGGCAGCCGCCCGTTTTCGCTGGACCAGAAATTGCCGAACCTGGACTCCTTTCTTCCGCCCGGCCGCACGATTTGTGAAATCCGGCTGCTGGCGATTGAAAAAAAATTCCGCGGCGCGCGCGGCGGCCAGGTCTTGCAGGGCATTCTCGCGTTGCTCTGGCAGCACGGAGTGGAAAAAAACTACGGCCTCGCCATCATTTCGGGCACCACGCGGCAGTCCAAATTGTACCAGCACCTGGGCTTCGTTCCATTCGGGACTGTCGTGGGCGGCGGCGACGCCCAGTTCCAGCCCATGTATGTCACGCTGGAGACGTTTGAGGTGACGGCCCGGGAATTCCTGCGCTCCTCACCGGCGCGCTCGTTTCATCCAAACGCCGTGAACTTTTTGCCCGGCCCGGTCACGGTCCGGCGCGAAGTTCGGCGCGCGTTTGAGCAGGCGCCCGAATCGCATCGCGGCGAGAGCTTTAAGAAAGAGTTTCAATCCACTAAACAGGCGCTTACCGAATTGGTGCGTGCCAAAAATGTCGAGTTGTTCATGGGCTCCGGCACCCTTGCCAATGACATCGTCGCCGCTCAACTCTCGCTTTTGGAGGGCCGTGGACTGGTCTTGAGCAACGGCGAATTCGGCGATCGCCTGATCGACCATGCCCAACGCATGGGCCTCAATTTTGACACGCTCAAATTTGATTGGCGAGAACCCATCGAGAGCGGCGCGGTGGAGAAGAAGCTGGGCGTGAGCGGGAAGTCGGCTTATTCGTGGCTCTGGTGCGCGCATTGTGAAACTTCGACCGGGCTTATGGCGGACCTGGGAGCGCTGAAACAGTTATGCGCTCAAACCGGGACCCGTCTTTGCCTGGATTGCATCAGCTCTGTCGGATCCATGGCAGTGGACCTGAGTGATATATTTCTGGCGTCCTGTGCCAGCGGCAAAGGGCTGCGCGCCTATCCGGGACTATCCATGATTTTCTACAATCACGACATCGCGCCGCAAGCCGGCTCAAAATTGCCGCGGTATCTGGATATGGATTATTATGCCCGCCAGGAGGGCATCCCGTTTACGTTTTCGTCAAACCTTCTGCACGCGTTGCGCGCCGCGGTCCGGCGCGTCAATTGGGAGAAACGGTTTTCGGACATTGATGAACTTTCGGTTTCGTTGCGCCAGCGGCTGGTTGAAAGTGGATTCAAGCTGATTGGCAATGGCGCGTCGGTTTCGCCGGCGGTGATCACCATTCAATTGCCGGAGGAAGTCTGTTCGGTGAAGTTTGGCGGGGCGATGCAGGAGGCGGGCTATCTGCTCAGTTTCAACAGCGGTTATTTGCGAAGCAAAAACTGGGTCCAGGTCTGCCTGATGGGCGAATGTACGCGCGAGAAAGTCGTCGCGCTGGGCAATTCACTCAATCGCGCTTATTCCAAGCTGAAACCGGGGCACCTCGCCGAGGCACGTGCGTAGACGGACCGCCCTTTTATTCTTTAGACGTGGTGCGCGGTGCAACAAGTATATGGGTATGATGGCCAGATGTTCTTGACGCACCACGCGCCCCGGCCACGTATTTACCTTCCTATTGACCTTGTGCTGCAAAACCGTTTTACTGGCTGCATGAGATTGTGTTTCGTTGCTTGCTTTTTTCTGGCCGGGCTTATTGTTTCAGGGTGTGCCAGTCATTCCCGCGCCCACGCGGCGTCCCGACAATCTCCGCCGCCGACGGCCAGTATTTCAAAAACGAGTCCGAATCCCGAACCCATTGTAACGCCCGATACTTCGCTGAGCGCGAAAGTAGTTAAATACAATTCTGTAGGCCGGTTTGTGGTTTTAAGCTTCCCGCTCGGCCGAATGCCCCAGACGGGCCAGACGCTCTTCATTTATCGGGCAGGCATTAAAGTGGGGGAAGCGAAAATTACCGGCCCTCAACGGGACAACGATATTGTGGCCGACTTGACAACCGGCGATGCCGAGGCAGGCGACGAGGCGCACGAACCATAAAAAATAAACGGAAACCGGCCCCGGCAAAAATGCGCCCCTGGCGCCGCTTTAACTTTTTATCTTCAATTCGCTGACTGTCTTTGGCAGCGCGTTCTTCTGGTAAGGGGAGTGCAGATTGAAATAAATGCCGCACATCGGACGGTCTTCGTCGCATTGGCTCAAAATCACGGTCACAAATTTGTCCAGCGCGATCCCGTGCCGCATTCCCGCGCCGCGGCTCTCGTATGCCGCGATCGCTTTCCTGGTCAGCGATTGCAAAGATGCTTCAAAATCTTCCGGTGTTTTGTCCACGCAAATCACGTATTTCTCGTACGCTTTGATGGCCGCCGCAATTTCCCGCTTGAATGTTTCTACTGTCACAATCCCGATTTTAAAAGTAACTCCGAAAAAGGGAAGTGAAAAGTTTGCTTCGTACGCCTAATTTTAACCTTTCATTACTTCACCGTATTTCCCGGTCTCCGCGGCCCGAACAATGCCGTTCCGATCCTCACAATCGTGGACCCTTCCTCGATGGCGATTTCAAAATCGCCGCTCATCCCCATGCTCAAATGCGGCAACGGCGCCCCGAGCAATTCTTCGCACTGTTCCTTCAGTTCGCGCAGCCGCCGGAAATGGGCGCGCGATTTTTCCGGGTCGGTGGCAAATGGCGGGATAGTCATCAGACCCTGGAGCGAAATCCGTGGCAGCGATTGCAGCTCTTTTAATTCCGCCAGCAGCCGGTCCGGTTGATAGCCGAATTTGCTCGATTCGCCGGCCACGTTCACTTCCAGCAGCACGGGCATTTCTTTGGACGCCTGTTCGCAACGTTTTGAAATTTCGCGCGCCAGATCCAGGCTGTCCACGCTGTGAATCATTTCAAACAGGGCCGCGGCATCGCGCGCCTTGTTCGATTGCAAGTGGCCGATGAAATGCCAGCGCGCCCGTCCGGGCGACGAAGGGATCTTGGCTTTGGCCTCCTGGACTTTATTTTCACCAAAGAATATCTGCCCGCAACGAACAGCCTCATCAATGGCCTCAGCCGGTTGCGTCTTGGACACGGCCAAAAGCAGGACCGATTGGATTTCGCGTCCGGCCCGGTCGCACGCGGCCTGAATCCGTTGTTGAATTGCGGCAAGATTATCTGCAAAAATCATGAGGTTATCGTAAATTGCAATGACCCAATCGTAAATGAACTACTGGCTTGTTAAATCTGAACCCGGTGCATACTCATGGTCCCAGTTCTCGAAAGAGGGCCGCACCGCGTGGACGGGCGTGCGAAATTTCGCGGCGCGCCTCCATCTGCGCTCGATGAAAAAAGGCGATACGGTTGCTTTTTATCACAGCGGCGATGAAAAATCCGTCGTCGGCGTGGCTCGCGTCGAAAAGGAGTTTTATCCGGATCCGACGGCGACCGAGGGTGATTGGTCGTGCGTGGATTTGGTTTCGGTCAAAGAAGTCGCCACGCCCGTGACGCTCGCTCAAATAAAAGGCGATAAAATCCTCCGCGAAATGGCTTTCGTAAAGCAGTCCCGGTTGTCCGTGTCTCCAATGACGAAGGACCAGTTCGAACGAATCATGAAAATGGCAGGATAGGCCCGCATTCAAAGCCCCGTACCCCAATTTTATTCGCATCCGTTTCCGGACCATGGTAGTGTTTATTGCAAATGGCTGAAACGGCAGATTCTGGAAATTCTGATGTTCAGATAGGACAGGAGCAATTCGGGCGCTTCTACCTTCAGGAATTGCTCAACAGCGGCGGTATGGCCGAAATTTGGCTGGCCACCGATGGCAAGGGCAAGCCCTACGCCATTCGCCGCCTGAAAAAGGAGTTAAGGTTCAATTTCACCGAACGCCGACGGTTCCTGCGGGGATGCGAGGTGATGTCGAAATTGAATCAGAGCGATTACATCGTCGGCTACGTCGAGCACGGCAAAATCAACGGCAGTCTTTATGTGGCCATGGATTACGTGGAAGCGGCCAATCTGAAGGAGTTGTTTGCGCGCCACGATCCTGTGCTCACCGAAAACGTTGCGCAAATCCTCATTGATATGGCCGTTGGCCTGGGCGCCGTGCACGAAAGCGGATACATGCACCTGGATTTTAAACCGGAAAACGTCCTGGTTACCCGCAATGCCAGTGTGCAGTTGATTGATTTTGACATGGCGCAACCCATTCCCGAAAAGCCGAAGAAATTTTCGAAAAATCCCGGCACGCCCGGTTACATGGCCCCGGAACAATTGCAGCGCCAGGCCATTGATACCCGGGTGGACATTTTTGCGTACGGCGTTTCTGCTTACGAACTGTTGACCAATCAAAAGCCGTTTCCCGGCGATAATCCGGGCGAAATATTGGCCCGCCAATTGGACCCCTCGGGCCCGCTGCCGTTATCCTCGCACAATCCGGACCTGCCCCCCGGGCTGGAAAAAGTCGTTCTCAAGTGTCTCGCCCGTGAACCTGACCGGCGTTATGCCTTTATGAGCATCCTGATCCACGAATTGCAGGGTGCGCTTTACGTCTAACGACAGTCAAAGATTCCCATCCGCGCACAGACTTTCCGGCAGCGCAGTCAATTCCGAATCAGTCCCATTGGGCCGCCAGACAACCCTGCCGTCTTCAAGAATCCGGACGATTTTTCCATGCAATGAGCCGCGCAATGTCTTGACGCGGTCGCCAGGTTTCCAGTCCGCGGTGGTGGACAAGGTGTCGATGACCTCAATCATCATTTCTTCATCCAACACTCCGGTGACGAAGTGGGCGACAGCGGAAGAAGTTTCTTTGCGACGATGGAATGAGAGGTCTGAAAAGAGAGCGTTGGCCAGGGCGCGTCCAATTTCGGCGAAAGTGTTGCCGTTGAAGAAAAGGAACGGCGCGCGCCGGTGGCACGACTTAAGGAACCGAAAAGTTTCCAGGAGGGTCAATTCCGACGCGCGGCGCTTTTCCCATTCCGCTTCAACCGCTGCGTGAGTTTCTGAGTTAATGCCTCGCTGCGCGCGGCCTCGTTCGCAGAGTCCGCCGTTGATCTGGGTGACAGATGACCAATTCCAGTTTTCGAGAAACTTGGCTCGGCTTTGTAACGGTGCTGGTTGGCCGCGGCTTCTTCGAGGACGTCCGCCGCTGTCAACTGTTTCAGCAGGTCCAATCTCAGCTTCATTCTCCATACATTAGTCCTTCTACCTTGCAAATTCAAGGTTTTTGGCACTTTTCATTAATTCTGTCAACCGCCCAGCGCGCATGCTCTGCAATCAGGGGCTCGGGATCCTGAGAAGCCTTCTCCAGCGCCGGCAACGCAGAGACATCACCAACATTCCCAAGTGCCACACAAACGTTTCGCAACAGGCCGCGACGTTTGGTCCGCAAAATGGGTGACCCGGCAAATCGCGCCTTAAAACCAGCCTGATCCAGCGACAGCAATTCAATCAAATCCACCTGTTCCAGGTCTTTACGCTCATGCGATTTCATCAATTGGCCGTGTCGCGCGAACCGGTTCCACGGGCAAGCTGCCAGGCAATCATCGCAACCATAAATGCGATTTCCGATGGCCCGGCGAAATTCCTCCGGGATCGGGCCTTTTAGTTCAATCGTCAGGTAGGATATGCAACGGCGCGCGTCCAATTGAAACGGGCCGGTGATGGCGGCTGTCGGGCACGCCTCGATGCAGCGCGCGCATTTCCCGCAATGATTTGTTTCCGGCGCGTCCGGCTCCAGTTCGAGCGTCGTGAGAATTTCCGCCAGGAATATCCAGTTGCCGAACCTGCGGCTGATGACATTGGTATGCTTGCCGATGAAACCAATGCCGGCGCGTTGCGCGAAATCGCGTTCCAGTATGGGCCCGGTGTCCACATACCAAAGCGAACGCGTCTCCGGACCGCCAATTTCGGCAACAGACTGTGTGAGCGATTTCAGGCGCTCGGCCAGAATATCGTGGTAATCATCGAAGCGCGCATAGCGGGCCACGATGCCGGTTTTTAGATTTTGCTCCGGCGCATCCACGAAGTAATTCGCCGCCAGGCAAATGACGCTCCGGGCTCCCGGCAATACTTTTTGCGGTTCGGCCCTTTTTTCAGCGCTTCGCTCCATCCATGCCATTTCCCCGAATTTTTTGTCCGCAATCCAATCGCGAAATTCCTGCTGCGCGGCGGGTGCGTCCGAGCGTGTGAAACGGCAGTCGTCGAATCCCAGCTCCAGGGCGCGCTGGCGGATTTCATCTTTCATCGTCCCGACGGCTGAAGGCGAAACTGATGGACGACCTGCTGCGCCACCTCGCGTAACGAACGCGATTCCGTGTTTAGTAAGATGTCCGCCTGCTTATAAAACGGAACCCGGGCTGCCAGCAATTCTGAGATTTTCTTTTGCGGATCCTGGTCCTGCAGCAATGGCCGGTGCGTTTGATTTTTCACGCGCTCCCAGATTTTGGCCGGCGAAGCCCACAGGCAGACGACCAGCGCGTGCGATTTGAGACTGGCAAGGTTGTCGGAATTCATCGGCAATCCGCCGCCCGCGGATATCACGGTCCGGGTTTTGCCGGCAAGCTCCAGGACGGTGGTTGCCTCCAGTTCCCGAAACGTGGGCTCGCCATTGGTCGAAAAAATTTCCGCTATGGTCTTGCCCGTCGCCGACTGGATCATTTCATCTGTGTCCAGGTAGTCGAAGTGCAATTGTTCCGCCACCAGGCGTCCCACGGAGGTCTTTCCCGTCCCCATGAAGCCAATGAGCGCGATATTGGCGATATGGCGGTTGCGTTGCATTGGGGCAGTGTGTAAGGAAAAATGAAAAAGGAAATAGGAAAATTCCCCGCACGCCGGTGTGATCCACAGAGCGCTGAAAACGTTTGAGTTAAAGTGTCCAATTAGAGAAAATAAATTTCTCCGAATGAAAACTGTCCTAGTCACGGGGTTTGAGCCTTTCGATGGAGAACGCGTAAATCCATCCGCGCTCGCTGCGGAGGCGCTGAACGGACGGGAAATTGCCGGCCACCGTGTGACGGGTGTTGTTTTGCCCTGTGTCTTCGGCAAATCGCTGGCAATGCTTCGCGGAGGAATCCGGTGCTTACAGCCGGAACTCATCATTTGCGCCGGCCAACGGGGCGGTCGCGCTGAAATCGCTGTGGAAAGCATGGCGATCAACATCGTGGCTGCGCCGATTCCCGACAATGAAGGCAATCAACCCTTTGCGCGGCCGGTCGCTCGAACTGGACCCCTTGCCTATTTATCCACGTTGCCGGTTGAGGCGATCGTTGCCGCTCTCCGTGATGCCAAATTGCCTGCGATGATTTCAAATTGCGCCGGGACGTTTGTTTGCAATCACGTATTTTACGGCCTCATGCGCACTCTTCATCGCGCCCGGCCCGGGCGCGGCGGTTTTATACATGTTCCCTATTTGCCGGAACAGGCGCAACGGGCGGATGGCAACCCGCCGTCCATGCCACTCGAAGAAATCGTCCGGGGCCTCGAAATTGCGGTTGAAACCAGTTTGACCGCCGAACACAACCTTCGCGCCACAGTTAGGGCAAATCAATAATGTCCACCACCGCCATTCAACTCCCCTCGGGCCTGTGGGCTGGGCATTATTTACAGTTTTTCATGAAACACGCGCAGCAAATGAACCTGGAATTTGCCGATGGCCTCATTCGCGGTGACGGTTCCGATGGGCTCGGGTCGTTCACAATCGACGGTGAATACCGCGTCGACAGCGGCGAAGTGCGAATGGGCTGGATCAAGACTTACGCAGGCGCTCACAGTGTGCTTTACCTCGGAACACTTCAGGATGGTCAAGTTGTCGGGAAATGGGATCTCCTGGCACCCCTTGCAGGGACGGGAAGTTTTGCTCTCAGCCCGTCAAAGACTTCGAACCCAAATCAGCCAAAAGGACAAACTCTATGAACGTAATTTCCGCTCCCAAAACTTCCCCTAAAACGCCTCAGCCGCCCACGCAAATCGCTGTGCCCATCGGACCTCGTGTCATAGAGGTCCTGGACATCGCTTATCGCGCGCGCCGGGCTTTGCTTTTGGAAGGCTCGACCGGCATCGGCAAAAGCCAAATCGTCAGTGAATTCGCAAAAACTCGAGGCCTGGGTTTCGTAGTGCTGGATTTAAGTTTGCTTGAACCGCCGGACCTTATTGGGCTGCCCATTATGGAAGACGGCCAAACCCGTTACGCCTATCCCGCTGAATTGCCCCGCGACGGTTGCGGAGTGCTCATGCTCGAGGAACTGAACCGTGCGGAGATTCCGGTGATGCAGCCGGCGCTACAACTGCTTTCAGCGCGCCGCCTCCACGCCTATGAACTTCCCGAGGGCTGGACGTGCGTTGCCGCCATCAACCCCGAGGACGGAGATTATCAGGTCAACCGCCTTGACCCCGCCCTCCGCGCGCGTTTTCTCCAACTTAACGTTTATGCGGATCGCGATACCTGGCTTGGTTGGGCCGGGCGGACGAATGTGCACCCGGTCATCGCTCGGCTGGCCACCGATCATCCCGATATTTTTGACCAGGCCCCGCCGCGCTCATGGACCTATGCATCGGACTTGTTGCACGTGCTCGAGCCGGACGAGCGGACAAATACCGAATTTCTTCGCGTGGCCCTTCGGGGCTATTTGCCTGCCTCTTGGGCCGGCCTTCTCGTCGAGGCGTTGGCGAACTATCCCGCCCTGCCCGATCTGGACATGGATGCCATTTTGGCCAATGACGGACCGGCGCTTTTATCCAAAATGGTTGCCGACTTGAACAATTCAAAACGAACCGATGCCGTTGTGATGATTGCGTCTGAATTGCGGCGTCAATTTGCTGCCCCGGCTTTTCGCGCGCGCGCCGAGACTGGCGCTTTGACCGTTGATTCGCTTGAAAATCTCCTGACAGCCTTGCCCGGTGATATGCGCGATCAATGCCTTGAAACCGCCATGGAATCGTCGGCCGGACCATTCTTCCTGCGGCGGTTAGGTTATGACCCGGCCACTATCGCCGCCAGTTATAGCAGTTCGCCCTTGCGGCAACAGACATTGGCTTGGAAGCGCGAGATGAAACTGCATCGCGTGCGCCTGGTGGTATCGGCGATGTTGCGCTGGCTCGACGAAACGCGCGGGGAGCACCTGTCACAAAACGGCGCCGCTTCGCAATTGATGATGCTGGCTGGTGACGTGGCGCCGCTGGGCCAGGACTTGAGCCGGTGGCTCCGCGCTCGCGGCCTCGTGCCAGAAAGGAAGGCCGGATGAGGGCGCAGGAAGACACTCTGGCGGTGCTACCGTCTGCAGGACCTCTGCGACAGGGATGGTTCGAGGCCATGCTCGACGAGACTGGTTTCTTGCAATGTTACCCGCATTACGCGGGTGTTCTGGCGCGGTTGATTCCAATAGCCACAGATTCAGTCAAGGTTATGGCCGTTTGCCTTCGGCGTTGGGACGACTCCGGTTCGACCGTTCAATTGCTCGTCAACCTCGATTTCTTTGAAAAGAATCCTCAATTCTGGACCGGTGTCCTGCTCCATGAAATCCAGCACGTGCTTCTGGGGCATCTGACAGAGACAAAATTTCATGCGGTCAATGACCCGCTGGCGATGGAATTGGCGGCGGAAATCTCGGCAAACGAATATATTAAGGAACCTCTTCCCGGGGATGTGATATTGAATGTTGAAACATTCTCTCGATTCGGCATCACTCCCGGCCAGAGTACAATGGAGCGTTACGCCCTGTTGAGCCGGGCCTTTAAGAACGGCGGTTTGCAATTAGTAAAAATTTGCGGAAAGAAGGGTGGAGATCCAGGGTCGTTTGGATGGTTTCGTGGGCAAAAGCCGGAAGGTTCCGGTTCGTCCGGCTCGTCGGACAGCCAGCAGCCAGGAGGCTCATCGGGATTGTTTCGTCGGCGGAAACCAGGAGGTTCTGAGTCGTCAGACCGATCGGGCGGACAACAACCGGAAGGGGGATCGTTGGAAGGACACACGGTCGATTCGCATCGGCCGTGTCGGGGCGGGTCTGGCGGCGCGGGCCTGGGAGATTTGCTCGACGCCCGCACTGATGGCGCCACTGGAAAGAATTGGGATCGGAAAGAGAGCTGCCTTCTCGGCCAGCCCAGCTCGCAAGCGAAGCTCCAGAAAATGAAAGAATTGATCGCCGTGCACCTGCAAGGCGAACGCGGCGGCGCCGATGATCCGTTGCCGGACGATAGGTTGCGACGAGGCAAGGAATTGCCGCGAACTCTCGTCGAAACCGGTCCCCATGGCCAATTAAATTGGGCGCGCGTGCTGCGCGAAGCTTTTCCGCAACGCCGTCGTGTCCAGCCCACTTACCTGAAACCCAATCGGCGCTTTCCGAAACGCGTCGGCGAAATTCCCGGACGCCAGCGCCGTCCCCCAAAACCCAAACTCATCGTTGGCATTGACACATCGGGCAGCATGAACGGTGAAGCGCTCGGCCGCATTGCTTCCGAAATCCGCCGACTGGCCTCTTTGGCATCGCTCACCCTCGTTGAATGCGACGCCGCCGTCCATCGAGTTTATCCGGTGGCCGGAGCTTTGGGTCCGTTCATCGGCGGTGGCGACACGAATTTTGTTCCGGTCTTCGATGAAGCGCGAAACGCGCGAAGGTTTGAAGGGCTCATCTATTTTACCGACGGCAAAGGCAACCTCCCCCAGATTGCGCCAGCGGTTCCCACTTTATGGGTATTGACCAATCAGGATCCATTTTTACCGAGATGGGGGAAGATCGTGAGGCTGCCGGAATGATGCCCCCCTTGACTCACGCGCTATATTACATTCGGGTAACAAGTTCATTGCATTTTCTTGAAACGCATGTCCGATTGGAGTGTCAAAGACATGCTGAAGAAAGTTGCAGATATTTATTGCATTGACATTTTTTTTGTGTATGTTCGATTCTCCGTTTCGTTTCTATTATGATTAGCACCAAAGAAAGCGCCCGGGAATTGCTTGGATTGGACAAGGTCAACCAGGTCGATTATGTCGGAATCACCGTTGCATCCCCCGATGCCATCCGTTCCTGGAGCAAGGGCGAAGTAAAAAACCCAGAAACCATCAATTATCGCACGTTCAAGCCCGAAAAAGGCGGCTTGTTCTGCGAACGAATTTTCGGCCCCGTCAAGGACTGGGAATGCTCCTGCGGCAAATTCAAGCGCATCAAACACCGCGGCATCGTCTGCGACCGCTGCGGCGTTGAAGTCACCCTGGCCCGCGTCCGCCGTGAGCGCATGGGCCATATCGAATTGGCCGTCCCGGTTTGCCATATCTGGTTTTTCAAGTGCATGCCCTCCCGTATCGGGCTGGCGCTGGACATGACCGCCCGCCACCTTGAGCGAGTCATTTATTATGAAGATTACCTAGTCATTGATCCGGGCAACACCCCGCTCAAGCAGAACCAGTTGCTCAACGAGAACGAATACCGCGAAGCCCGCGAAACCTATGGCGCTGACGCATTTGTCGCCAAAATGGGCGCCGAAGCCGTCCGCGATGCCCTGGCCCGGGTGGACCTCACGAAAGGTGTGGAGGAATTGCAGCAGGCCATGACGGAGACCAAGAGCAAGCAAATCCGCAAGAAATTGGCCAAACGCATCAAGCTGCTCCAGGGCCTTCACTCCTCCAAGAGCCGTCCGGAATGGATGATTCTCACGGTGTTGCCGGTTATTCCCCCGGATTTGCGTCCGCTGGTCCCCCTCGAAGGCGGCCGTTTCGCCACCTCTGACCTCAACGATCTCTATCGCCGCGTCATCAACCGCAACAACCGTCTCAAGACCTTGTTGCAGCTCAAGACGCCCGAAGTCATTATCCGCAACGAAAAGCGCATGTTGCAGGAAGCTGTGGACGCGCTGTTCGACAACGGCCGCCATGGCCGCCCAGTCACCGGCGCGGGAAATCGCTCGCTCAAATCCCTCAGCGACATGCTCAAGGGCAAGGGTGGACGTTTCCGCCAGAATTTGCTCGGTAAACGCGTGGATTATTCAGGCCGCTCGGTCATCGTTATCGGCCCCGAACTCAAACTCAACCAGTGCGGTTTGCCCAAGAAAATGGCACTCGTGCTGTTTGAGCCGTTCATCATCCGTCGGCTCAAGGAACTGGGCTATGTCCACACCGTTCGTTCAGCCAAGAAGATGATCGAACGCCAGACCAAGGAAGTCTGGGACGTTCTCGAAGAGGTCACCAAGGGTCATCCGGTGCTGCTCAACCGCGCGCCCACCCTGCACCGCTTGTCTGTGCAGGCGTTTGAACCCCAGTTGATCGAAGGCGAAGCCATCCGGATTCATCCGCTGGTCTGTACTGCCTACAACGCGGACTTCGACGGCGACCAAATGGCCGTTCACGTCCCGCTGTCTGTTGAGGCGCAAATGGAAGCGCGTCTGCTGATGATGGCGACGAACAACATTTTCTCGCCCTCCAGCGGCAAGCCAATCATCACGCCCACGCAGGACATTACGCTCGGCTGCTATTATCTGACGGCAGAACCGCGCAAACCGATGCCCCAGGACATCAAGACGCTCCCGTTGTTCGGCACGAAGGAAGAAGTCATCTTCGCTTACGACGACGGCGCGCTCAAAACGCACGACCGTATTCGGATGAAAAACCCCGACCTCGGCAAACAAAGCGTATTTGGCAACGCGGACAAAAAGATCCTTGAAACCACGGTTGGCCGCGTCATTTTCAGCGAAATCTGGCCGATTGAGCTTGGTTTCCCGAACAAGCCCGTCAAGAAATCTGAACTCGGCGACCTTATTTGGAAATGCTACAAATATGCCGGCCACGACAAAACCGTCGTGATGCTCGACAAACTGAAAGAGCTTGGCTTCCGCGAAGCCACCAAGTCCGGCGCGAGCATCGGCATTGACGACATGATCGTGCCCAAGGAACGCGACGAGCAGATCGCCGCCGCCCAAAAGCAAATCAAGGAAGTCGAAAAACAATATCGCAAAGGTGTTATCACCCCCGGCGAACGTTACAACAAAATCGTGGACATCTGGACGCATTGTACCGACCAGATTTCCAGCGTTATGTTTGACACCTTGAAGGCCAACCAGGGCAAAAAGGAATACAACCCGGTTTACCTGATGGTGGACTCCGGCGCCCGCGGTAACAAGCAGCAGGTGCGTCAGCTCGCCGGTTTGCGCGGCCTTATGGCCAAGCCCAGCGGCGACATTATCGAAAAACCCATTTTGGCAAACTTCCGCGAAGGCTTGTCCGTGTTGGAATACTTTATTTCCACTCACGGCGCCCGCAAAGGTCTGGCCGATACCGCCCTCAAGACAGCGGACTCCGGTTACATGACCCGCAAGCTTGTGGACGTTTCCCAGGACGTCATCATCCAGGAAGATGATTGTGGCACCACGAACGGCATTTGGGTCAGCGCGGTGTACGAAGGTGAAGATGAAGTCGTTAAGCTCGGCGACCGGCTCGTGGGCCGCTTCGCTTGCGAAGACATCATCGATCCGACGAATCCGAAGGATTATTTGGTCAAAGCCAACGGAGAAGTTGACGAGGCCAAAGCCAAGGCCATTGATGACGCCGGCATTGACCGCGTGCGTATTCGTTCCGTGCTTACTTGCGAAAGCAAACACGGCATCTGTATTCATTGTTACGGCCGCAACCTGGCAACCGGCGGCATTGTGAAACTCGGCGAGGCCGTCGGCATCATCGCCGCCCAATCCATTGGTGAGCCCGGCACGCAGTTGACGATGCGTACGTTCCACATCGGTGGTACCGCCGCTGCGCAATTCAAAGTGCCGCAAATCAAGTCCAAGCACGACGGCGTCATTCAATACAATGAATTGCGCGTGGTCGAATTGCAGGACGGCAACAACATCGTCCTCAACAAAAACGGTTCCGTTTCCATCCTCGGCGAAGAAGGCCGCGAATTGGAAAACCACATCGTCGTTATCGGTGCGGTCATCTCGTTCAAGGCCGGCCAGAAGGTCAAGAAGGGCGATACGTTCGTCCAATGGGACCCGTACAACGTCCCGATTTTGTCCGAAAAGGCGGGTAAAGTGAAATTCCACGACATCATCGAGGGTGTCACCATGAAGCAGGAAATGGATGAAACCATCAGCCAGGAGGCCATGGTTATCATCGAGCACAAAGAAGATTTGCACCCGCAAATCATCATCAGCGATGACCACGGCGAAGTCGTCGCGAATTATCCGATTCCCAGCGGCGCGCACATCGTCGTGAACGAAACGGATAAAATCGTCGCCGGTTCGCTCCTGGCGAAATCGCCGCGCAAGATGTCCAAAACCAAGGATATTACCGGCGGTCTGCCCCGCGTGGCTGAGCTGTTCGAAGCCCGCCGTCCGAAAGACGCCGCGGAAATCTCGAAGATTGACGGTATTGTTGACTTCGGCCCGAGTGTTCGCGGCAAGCGCACCATTCTGATCAAAGACCCGGTGACCGGCACTGAGGAAGAGCACCTCATCCCCATCGGCAAGCACGTCATCGTCTTCAAGGGCGACGTCGTCAAGAAAGGCCAGCAACTGACCGAAGGCCCCATGGACCCGCACGAAATTCTTGAAGTCCTCGGGCCTCAGGAATTGCAGGAGCATCTCGTGGGTGAAGTGCAGGAGGTTTATCGTCTCCAGGGTGTGACGATCAACGATAAGCACATCGAAATCATCGTCCGCCAGATGTTGCGCAAAGTGCGCGTCACCGAGCCCGGTGATACCGCCTTCCTATGGAGTGAGCAGGCCGACAAACTGGACTTCGAAGCCGAGAATGAGCGCGTCGAGAAGATGGGTGGCAAACCCGCCGAAGCGATGCCTGTGTTGCTCGGCATCACGAAAGCGTCGCTGGAAACCGACAGCTTCCTGAGCGCCGCGTCCTTCCAGGACACGACTCGCGTTCTGACCGAAGCCGCAACCCGCTCCAAAGTGGATACGTTGCGCGGCTTTAAGGAAAACGTGATCATGGGCCATATCATTCCGGCCGGCACCGGCTTTGACCATCACCGCAAGGTGCATCTCAAGCCGCTCGTCGAAGTCCCGGATGAACCCGAGGCCGAGCAGCCCGCGGAAGAAGCGTCTGCCCCGGCAGAGAATCCGCTGTTGGCTTAAGGAAAAAAGTTCTTACACAAGGCGTCCGGCGAAAGCTGGACGCCTTTTTCATAGATACGCCTGAAAATCGTTAACATCGTTACTTGGAGAATCCGGCAAGAGAACTTCAGCAGGCTCTCCATGAGGCCAAAGCAGAAATTCGATAAGGCTTTTAGGTGGACGCCGAAGGCAAAGGGCATTTGAATGGTGCGCGGTATGACTCGAACTCAACAGGCGAAAAAGGATTGGGACCAAAATACGAGCGTGCATCGGATAGGGCCTCGCGTGAGTAATTCCCAAGGGACTCACCAAAACCTGGATTACCAGCAATTTGGACAGGCAATTGCCCTGGTTTACTGGCCCGAAGATTACATTAACCTGGCGAAATTGGAAAAACTGCCAGGCGCGGGCCGAGGGGCGGCAGTTCCGCTAATCGATTTCTTGAAATCGCTGGCGGACAAATACCGCCTTTGTATTCAGGCTCATGTCAGGCCGTACACGCCTGCCCCGCCATGGTCCGAAAGAAAGCCAACGCTGGAAGAACTTAAAGGGTGGTATCAAAGACGAGGATTCAGGTTGTTTCCGGGAGGGGACCCGGAATTTCCCTGGGCATGGTATCCGGACGCTCCAAAGGATTGGCTGGCTGTGGCCTCAGAGCTTGTGGCGCTAGAGTGACGGACAGAAGGTTCTCCTCCCCATGAACCCATTCCAAGCGCGGCTGTGTCGGAGACCAACCGCAGCACGTTGCGAGCAGGAGGCTTAGTGATTGGGTGTGGCCCTATTGCGGCGGCGCTGCTGCGGCTGATCCCGCCCTGAGCGGGACACAGCCGCGCTCCGTGAGAATTGTCGTCCGGTGGTTTCCAGACCTCATATATCGACGCGTATTGGAAAGAATGAAGATCTCTCTTCGAATGGGCTTTTTGATGTCGCCAGCCTTTATACTTCCGGAAACTTTTTCAAGGCGTCAAACAGTTCATTGTCATGCCTGCATGCGTCACGAATTTCCCTCTCGTTCATGGGAGCATATCTCTTGATGCTGTTCATTGCTTCGTCCATCCGTTTTTTATCTTTCCATTTCAGGTCTGGTCGAATCATTTCGTAATCAGAGATGAGTTTCCTAACATTGTCCTTGAAAAAATCGACCCAGTTGTTCGGATTTTCGGAAATGGAAACGTTTGTCTTAAAGCGATTGGCCGAATCAAAAAATGCTTTTCGGAAGTCCTGTTTCGCCTTTTGCGCTTCCCATTCGACTCGCTTTCGTTGGGTGCGCAAGCCTGATTGGTAGGCAAGTAAGACCGTTACGGGCCAAGCGACGATGGTAACGATTGCGCCGACAATGACCGGATTTATCGGGCAACTGGCTGGCAGGTTTAGCATTTCGATTCATACAAAAAATTTCGAAAAGAATCAGCTTAAAAATGGCGCGCAGGCATCTTGCCGCCGAAGTTCCGCGATACTGGAGCGCGGCTGTGTCGGAGACCAGCCGCAGCATGTGCGATCAGGAGGCTCAGTGATGGGTGTGACCCTTTGGCTTGTGAAGCTGCTGCGGCTGACCCCGCTCTGAGCGGGACACAGCCGCGCTCCGTGCAATAATCGTGTGGGGACAAGTTGTCCCCGCCCCGTTCGTGGTTTACAGCCCGAGACCGGTGTTTTGGCTGAAGGCGGATTGCGTTCGCCATTGCTGCCAATCGTTGCAGATGGTGGCGGCGGAATCGGTGCTGATGTTCGGCGTGGGCGGCATGGAATACGGTGGGTCGTACCAGCCCCAACTGTCCGGAAGCAGGCCCTGCGCGGCCTTGTACGCCCACATGGTCCAACTCATTCCATTGCTGTTATATTGGTTTATCGAGTAGTTCCAGCAACTCGGGTCGCTGAACATATCGTTAAATTCGCCGATGTAGGCCGGGACGTTCCATGACTTATGGCTGTTGAAATCCCAGACCTGGCCGGCGGAGCCTTGCTCTACCTGGGTTTCAGTAGCGTTGTATTTATATTCGTGCATCTCGTAGGCCACATCGGTCCAGCCGTAGGTGGCTGGATTGGGCAACATGTCCCAGTTCCAGTTTCCGAACGCGCCTTCCATGATAATCATGTGGCCCGGATCGGCGGAGCGCACGCTGTTATAAAGCCCGTTATAAACGGTCCATACGGCCGACGTGGAGGGCGCGCCGATCGGCTCATTGAGCAGGTCGTAACCGGCCACGGTGGCGTTGTCTTTGTAGTGATCGGCGATTTGCCACCACATCCACGCGGTGTCGCCCTGGTAATTGCCGTTGCTCCAGTACGTGTTCTGGTTCTGCTGGCCGCAATCCATGGACGCGCTCTGGCCGCCCACAACGCCATGCATATCAATAATGACGTAAAGACCGTATTTGGCACAGTTATTGACGATCCAATCCAATTCGTCGAAAGCATCGGAACGCCAGCCGGAAGTAGAGCCGTAACTGGTGAGCGTAAAGAAATCGCCCCACCAGACGGGCACACGCACGCAGTTGAAGCCGGCGTTTTTGATATTTTGCAAATCGGCGGTGGTAATCCAGTTGGTTTGGTAACACCGAATCATGCTTTGTTCGGCGGCGACGCCGAAGCGGGCGTCCAATTTTTGAATGACGCTGTAGTTGTCCGGCAGGTTTCCGCTATCCAGCGGACACATCCATCCTTCCATGACCATGAGCGAGCCCAGGTTCACGCCCGTTAATTGCACTGGTTGTCCGGCTGCATTGACGATTTGCGTTCCCGCTGCATGCAACATCGTCAAGCCCTGGCTCTGGGAGACCGAACCGCCAGTGCCGGTGCCGAAGGTGAGCCATTGGATATTGAGCCCACCGCTAAACACGAGATAGACGTCATGGCAGCCGCTCGCGCCGCTCAAAGGAACGCTTTGCGTGCTCCACGTTTGCCAGCCGCCTGTTCCGGAGGCAGTCATTGTGCCGATGAGCGTGCCGTTGGGACTATCAAGGTGGACTGCGATGCTGCCGCCGGAGTTGGCGCTGGCCGTGCGCGCGGTGAAATTGGCCGCGCCGTTGAGATTCACCTGATTGAACTCGATAGACGAGCCGTTCACAATATAGCCAACGTCCTGGCCGCCTTCAGAGCAGTTCTCGGCCTGCACGTTGGAGGCCACGTTGTAACCGTCGGCGGCCATGTGAAAGCCGGAATTGATGAACGAAAACGATTCCACGTTGAATCCGCCGTTGTAAACAAGATAGACGTTGTGATAGCCGGTGGCGCCGCTTACCGGGACCGTCTCCGTCGCCCAATTCTGCCAGCCGCCGGTTCCCGGTACTGGCACTGTGCCGATGAGCGTGCCGTTTGGGCTATCGAGATAGATGGAAATTGTTCCGCCGGACACGGCGCTGGCCGTTCTCACGGAAAAACCAGTGACGCCGTTCATGTTCACCTGGTTATATTCCGACCAGGAGCCGTAGCTGATATAGTCCAGGTTCAAGCCGCCTTCCGAGCAACTCTGGGTTTGCAGGGAGTTTTCAGTGTTGTAACTGGCAGCTTCCGTCGCATTGGCTGCTCCCTGGACGGCGAACCATTCCAGGTTGAACAATCCCCCACTGCCACCGTTGAACACCAAATAAACGTTATGGCAGCCGCTCGCGCCGCTGAGGCTTATGTTTTCCGTAGTCCAAGTTTGCCAGCCGCCGCTCACCGGCACCGTGCATGTGCCGATGGTCGTGCCGCTGGGGCTGTCGAGATGCACCGAGATTGTTCCACCAGAGCCGGCGCTGGCGGTCCTGAAAGCCAGACCGCTCGCGCCGTTTAGATTCACCTGGTTATATTCCACCCACGAACCGTTTGCAATATAACCGACGTCCAGGCCGCCTTCGGAGTTCTGTTCGGTCTGCACATTGGAAGCGCTGTTGTAACTGGCGGCTTCGGTCTGGTTGGAGACGCCCTGGAATGCGAACCATTCCACGTTGAAAAGCCCCCCGCTGCCGCCCGTAAATACCAGGTAAACATTATGGAAACCGCTGGCGCCGCTCACGTTGGCGGTGACGGTCGTCCAGCTTTGCCAGCCACCGGTTACCGGTGCCGGGCACGTGCCGATGAGCGTGCCGTTCGGGCTGTCGAGATGAATTTGAATGCTCCCGCCGGAGCCGGCGCTGGCGACACGCGCCTGAAAACTCGTCGCGCCGTTCAGGTCCACCTGGTTAAATTCTACCCAGGAACCGTTACTGATATAGCCCACGTCCAGGCCTCCTTCGGCGCAATTTTCAGTTTGCACATTCGAATCGCTGTTGAAGGAGGAGCCTTCAATATTCACCTGAGCGAACGCGACACTCTGGAAAAATGCTGCGCATAGAGGCGCAAGCACGGTAAGGGTTGTAGTGAGCCAGGTTTTCTTTGTCCATTGATTCACGTATTTCATATTAGTTGCCTGTTTAAACGATAATTGAATGACGCGGACCGCGTCGGCAGTCCGTGTAACGAACAAGGTGACTGTTTCGAATATTCCAGACCCATCAACCCGCTGACGCCCACTTTCGGAAGAAAGCCAAGACGAGATATCGGAAAGAATCAGATCCAAACCATTAGGCTGGCCGTTTCCGGCTAACCGTTGTTCATTTCATTCTCAACTCAATATTTTTACAATTGCCTGTAAACAGCTTTTAAGCAGCTATATCTCATCTTCTCACTTCTACCGGAACGGTCAATCATTTATTTACGCTTACAATTGGCGTGGCACTGTCCTCGGTAGGGACAGCGCGTGTAGCGGCGCAACGAGCGTCGTTGAACGTCTTATCGCGGGCGGTTCCGCGCGCTTTACGCGCGGTGACGGCGCAGCGCGCCATCCCTACCATCGCCAGAATTAAGGACGACACAAAGATACAGCCAATTGGCGTAGTGGATATGAATCGAGATTTACGATCTGGGAAGGACGTCATTTTTCTTTGGGACGTCCATTTTTTTGAAGCCAGCGAGCGTCTGGTTGCGCCACAGCGTGACCATGCAACAGGGGATGCCGATGATCAGAAGCGACGCCCAATTGTTAAAGCTCAGGCCTAATCCGATTACGGCCAACAGGCCTCCGGCGGCGCTCAGACGCCAAAAGAAGTAGTGCGGTCCGTTAGCGCCAGCTTCGGTCAACCTGCCCGGGTTCGCCCTTTCCAGACTCCGCAGTTGAATGCGTGCATATAGTTGCAGCGCTCGCCCAACTACAAACAGAAAAACTGCCACAAACAGGATGTCAGGCCAGGACGTTCGAGCGACAGGCAACCGGAGCGCGGCAAAGACAGCGAGCCCGACAGCGATCAAATATATTCGCGTGACGAATCCTGACATAGCGTCGTGCCTTGCTGCGCTTGGACCGGAACGTTGGGCCGCGATTAGACCAATCCCGGATACAAGCCAAAGCAATAGCAGAATCCCGACATGGATTCGGCTGGCCCAAACACGGGCCGGTGTCTGGAGTTGTGCGGCCGACGGAAGTTTCGTCAGAACCAATACTTCCTTAGGCTCCGGCAAAGGTGAATGAGTCGCCCAATAATGTTTTGCTGCCAGCACGGCAGCTTCCACGGCCAGGTTATTCCAATACTCGTGGCTGGTGAGAACGGAGCCGGCTACCAGGTGATAAAAATCGTGATCCAGCACGGACATTTCGATCCATTCAAAGTTTAGAAATTGTCTTTCATGCCGCTCCCGGGTGCTGGTGCCGTCGACCTTGCCGGAGAACCGGTTTGTACCGAGGTACATCAACCAATGCCCGGTGTTCATGAGCCGTTGCATTTGGAGTCGTGTCGGGCCGAGGTTCGCCTGATACGCGCGGAAGATAAACACGTCATAATCTGATTCGGTGATGACTTCTGGCATCTTCACGGGGTCTCGCGGCGTCACATAGGGCCAGAGGTAGCAAACCTGGTTGTGAGCGCTTACGGGCAGTGCGGTTGAAAAGAACCAATTCGCCGTGTCCGCCGTGATTTTCTCATAATAGGCAATGTTCGTATTGCCGTCGTTGAGCAACCGATGGCATTGCGCCAGGCGCAGCAATCCGCCGACGATGGATTGTTGCTGGTTCCACGGCACCGGCCCGGAAGACACGCTATACTTATAATAAACCGGCGAATCCGGGTGAATGAGATGATATCCGTCCTTTGTCTCCCTGACGTACCAGGGGACGATGGTCGTTTCGGCGCTACGCTGACATTCACGCACATACGTTTTGGCGCGTTCGAGATAGGTGGCGCCAAAACCGAATTGGTCCGTCGGAGCGGTTTGATTCCAAACCGCCGGATTTTCCAGGATCAATCTGGCCGTGTTAACGATGTGCTCGATGACATCGCCGTTTTCCGTGCCGGTGTACAAAGCATATGCCTGATCATCGGCCGCCTTGTTTGGCCAGCAGAGATCGCGTTTGCCGGGCCACATGATCCGTCCATTGGCCTGGTCATTGCGCGCATGAAGAAAGGCATCCGACCAGATGACGGCCATATCCAAATCACGCCGGTCGTGCGTGAACTCATAGAACGTCTGCATCCCGTGTATCCGCGCGCCATCGCGTTCATCCACCATGAGGTTGCCGATATCGTTCGTGGGCGGCGGCGGCAGGAAACGGAGTTTATGAATAAAAGCTTTGTATTCATTGGTGGTGACGTCGCCATCAATGCCATCAAGAACCATATCCTCGCCCTCGTCCCGGGCATGGGCGGCGATTCCGAAAATGAGAAGTGCGGCGCAAATACCCAGTGCCGGAAAAATCGATTTTAGAATGGACGGGCGCTTTCTCATGTTCCAGTTTTCGTCCCATCGTCGTTTTGTATTTTCTGAAACAGCCACGCCCGCGCATAATTCCACCAACGCCGTGCAGTAGGAACTGAGATGCCCAGGACTCCCGCGCAATCTTCCATTGTCAGGCCTACGAAATAGTGGAGCTTAACCAATTCGGCCTTTGGCTTGTCCATCGCCGCCAATTCTTCCAACGCCTCGTTGATGGCGAGCATCTCCTCCGCTTTGGCGGGAGCGGCGATCTCAATTTCGTCAACATCCACTCGCTGTTTGCCGCCGCCGTGGCGCAACGCCTGTTTGCGGCGGGCGTTATCTATCAGAATGCGCCGCATGGCTTCAGCCGCTGCGCCAAAAAAGTGAGCGCGTCCGTTCCATTTTGCATTTTCATTTCCTGTTAGCCGCAGCCACGCTTCATGGACCAGCGCCGTTGGTTGCAATGTCTGGTTGGGTTGTTCGTTCGCCATTTTTGAGGCGGCCAGTTTGCGCAATTCATCATAAACCAGCGGTAACAGCTCCCCGGCTGCATTGGCGTTGCCGGATTCGACCGATTGGAGAATGCGGGTGACGTCGCTCATGGCTGATTCGTGACAATCGGGGTTGTGTTCTGGGCCCGGGCTTCCCGATTGAATTTTCTTCGATAATATCCCTGCCAAATAATAATTAAGGGGACGCCAATCGCTGTCGGCCAAAGCCAGCGCAAGAGATAGGGCAGAAACTGAAAATTTACGACGGAAAAGGCGGTCATGGTCGCGATATAAGCGCCGAGAAAACGGCCCATATGCGCAAACCACCACGCGCGTTTTGACCGGGACGGCTTGAAGAACCCCCAAATGTCCATACCGCTTAACACCAAACCAATCGAACCAAAAACCAATCGGACCCAGCGCTGATTTCCGTGGCTTGCATCCAGCGCGCCAGTGGTGACGAACACGATTCCCGCCAGCAACATTGCAATCGCGGCGCACCAGTCCAATAACCCGGGCCGGTCCTCCGGTCTTTTGCGGCGCAATGCCGTGTAACCGGTCAAGGCCATGTAAAAACTGAAGATCGCGATGAGGAAAAGGAACACGCCGCTTCTGATAAAACACATAACGACTGCAGTGACCGCCACGCCGGCCATGGCCCAAAAATAAATCTTTCCCCACCGGCGGTGCCACAACCCGCCTTTGACTGTGATCATCGCCAGCGGCGCAATCACGAGAGCAATCGTGCCGTTGAGGATGTGGAGCAATAACGCGAAATGGAAAACGCGATCCATGCTCATGAACGTGAGGGGAGTTTGTACGGCACGAGGGCTGGAACATCCCGGCAATAGGCGGCATATTCCTCGCCAAATTCCCCGGCCAACAGCCGTTGTTCACGCTGGATTTTCCAGGAATAAACGGCCCATAGAATTGCCAGGGCAATCAGGCCGCTGACTTGTCCCAAGGCAATGGCGGTACCGGCGAGGCCGGTCAGAATGCCGGTATAAATGGGATTCCGGACGAATTGATACGGCCCGCTGCGAATGAGACGATGGCCTTCCTTCAATGTAATGGCGCCGCTCCAGTACCTTCCCAAATGAATGCGCGCCCAGACGGCGAAACCCAGGCCGGCAAGGGTCACAGCGGCGCCAAGCCAAAAGGTGAATTTATTTTGCGGCCAAAGTTGCCAGTTCATAGGCCTGGGAAGATATCCGCGAAAGGCGAGCATCAATAGCGCAAGCGTGCCGACCAAAAGATGAGCTATTCTCGTCAGGGGCGACTCCATCACTTTTGTTTTTCTCACCCACAATGCCGAGACCGTCCAATAAGCCGCGAACGACCACCATGCGCACGGAAAAAGGTAATGGTAAAACAGGTTCATATCGGCGGGGCATTAAGGTTTTGCGAGGGCGGACTTATCTCGCGCCGCCCAAAATTCAGCGGCGGTTTGGGCCGGTCCATGCACATCCTTGTCGTATGTAAAACTGATGTGCTCGAGATTTGTGTTATTGCGAAGGAACTCGAAATCTTTGGCGTTCGGCGGGAGTACCAGGTTTTGCAACGTCGTCATCTGTGCAAGCGGTTCAACATTCGTGATGTTGGTACATCCGGTCATGCTCAAGTCGCGCAGCGGCATTCCCCGCAATGGCCTGATGTCTGCCACCGCGGTGTGGCTGATCTGCAAATTATCGAGTTTCATGCCCGCAAGCGGACTTAAATCGATAACCCTCGTGTAGCCGAGCTCCAGATCCCGAAGAGGCATCCCGTGCAACGGCCCAATGTCGGAGACGGGCGTATTCATCAATCTCAGGGTGCTGATAAATGCGCCCTGCAAAATTGTGACATTGGTCACGGCCTGGTTTCGCAGGTTGACTTCCCACGAGCCGCCGGCTTGCTGTTTGGCGATAAATTTAATCCCGGCTTTGGTCAGTGCTGTTTGCCAGGCGGGCAATGCCGATGCATCGTCAGTAGCCGGAGTTACCGCATTCGGAATCATGGCGCTCGCCTCGCGCATCAGCATATGCGCCGCTATCCAGTGATCCCATTCGTCATCGAGGTGCCCTTCAGGGCGCATTTGGGTCTTTAGGCTGTCCAGCGCTTTGGCGAATGATTCCTTGCTGTCGTCCAAACGATTCAGTTGATACCGGGCCATGGCGAGAATGAAATTAGCCTCGGTGCGGCAATTGGAACCAATGTCCATTGGCGTGGCTTTGCGCAGGACGTCCACGGCGTCCTTGTAATGGCCCAGGCGATAATCGGCAAAGCCTTCGGCAAATAGATTATAGCCATAGACCTCGCTGTTCGTGCCGTCAGCGGCCACGACATCGGCCATTTTGGAGATAATTTTCATTTCGTCGTCCGTAGCTGGAAGAATCAGGCTGGCGATAACCATGTGTTGGGCAGTGAGCGGATGGGTTGTGTCCCCGAACTCCCGGAGTATCTGCGCGCGACAGGCCTTGTAGCCGTCCACGTCGCCAAGCTGCAACAGCAACGGCGCAAGATATTGATAGCCGACGTGGTCAGCCGGCGCGAAATGGACGACCATTTCCCAATTCGTGAGGGCCTCGCGCCACTGGCCGCGCCGCGCGTGGACGTTCCCGAAAGTATTGTAGAAGGGAACCAATGTCGCATGCGGCGGTATTTTGGTGATGACGGCCTCACAATCATCGTATTGCCCCTGCATCAACAGCAATTCGGCGCGCAAGATGAGTTGGGTGCCCTCCGCTTCTTTTTCAGCCTGTTCCTTTAATTGTCTCTCTACTTTTTCCGCCGCCACGGCGCGCTTGAGCGTGATTCGTTCCTGAATAAACAGGCAGGTCGACAGGATCAGGCCAATGATTAACGCCGCCGCGCCTACGCTGACCGCGGCAAAAACCGACCTGTTCCGGCGTACCAATTTCTGAAACCGATAAATCGTGCTCGGCGGCCGGGCGACGATGGGCTCGTTGGTCAGGTAGCGCTGAATGTCCATGGCCAGGCCGTTGGCCGTTTCATAGCGGCGCGTCCGGTCCTTTTCGAGCGACTTGATAACGATCCAATCCAAATCGCCTCGCAATAAATGGATCAATTTCGGCGCATCGGATTGACGGCGCTGGGCGACCACAGTGAGGTCGACATCCAACATCGTGCTCAGGCGGGTGGAGGGCTTGGCTGGTTCCTTTTCACGGATCGTGCGGCGCAATTCATCCAGGCCGGCCTTCAGCAATTCCTTTGGATCAAACGGCGGCGTTCCGGTAAGCAATTCATACAACAGAACGCCGAGAGCATAGATGTCGCTGCGAGTGTCGATATCCAGACCGCTCATCTCCGCCTGTTCGGGACTCATGTACGCGGGAGTGCCGATGAATTGCTCGAAAGCGGTGAACAATGTCTGGTCCGTCAAGCGTCCCTGAGCGGCTTTGGCGATGCCGAAGTCGATGACCTTGGGAACCGGCACCCCGTCGTGCAATGTCACGAGAATGTTTGATGGTTTGATGTCGCGATGAATGATTCCCTTTTGATGTGCGTGCTGGATGGCGTTGCAAACCTGGATAAACAACTTTAGCCGTTCAATCGTGGATAATTTGTTTTGGTCGCAATAGTCGGTGATTTTGATACCGCGGACCAATTCCATGACAAAAAAGGGCCGGCCGTTTTCCGTGGCACCCGCATCCAGGACTTTCGCGATGTTTGGATGGTCCATCATCGCCAGCGCCTGCCGTTCCGCTTCAAACCGGGCGATGACGCTCTTCGTGTCCATGCCCAGCTTGATGACTTTGAGCGCGACGCGGCGGCGGACCGGTTCCTCCTGCTCGGCCATGTAGACAACGCCGCAACCGCCTTCACCAATTTGCTGGAGCAATTTGTATCGTCCGATTTTGTCACCCGGCTTTTCGTCTAGCGGCATGGAAAGCACAATTGTTTTTCGTGCTGCAACGGCCGGGGCCTTCATAAAGCTTCCGGACACGGCATGAGCTTTCAGCAATTCGGTAACGCGCGCGCGGAGCCCGGAGTCCCCGCCGCACGCGTTGTCCACGTAAGCGGCCCGCTCGGCTTCCGGCAAGTTCAAAGCCGCTTCGAAGATTTCTTCTTCGCGATTGGAGGAGGTGCTCATGAAGGTTTTTGTTTCGCAGGTCCTTTGTTTGAGTTGGTCAAAGAGTGCGCAATGTGAAAGGCCATTGCAACTGTTCAGGTAGGGACGTCGCGCTGCGGCGTCACCGCCCGTATAGCGGGCGGAACAAGCGCGGAGGGATATCCGACCACGCTCGTTGCGCCGCTAAACACGGCGCGGACGGCGCAGAGCGACGTCCCTACCATCGACGTTACTGTGTCCGTGTCACGACGTACATATTCGTTGAGATGTTGCCGGATTCGAGCGCAAGACCCCGATTCGCCAGCGCCTTGCGCACGCCATCCGCGCCCCACTGGCTGTTTTCCATTGCCTTGCCGATGTCGTGATTCCAAGTGAACGAGTAATCGTAATTATTCGTCAGCCCGGTTTGATCGAGGACGAGCCGATTCAAGCCTTGCGACAACCCATCGATGATCCTACTTACTGGCTGATGCGTGAAGTAAAGTCTTCCGCCTGCGTAATTAACATCACTCGTTTCATCGGTCGCGCTCACGGCGAAGCCGGGTAAAGCCGGGTTGCTTACGGTCAAGGTGAAGACTTCGACGTTTTGTATTTCAGGATTAGCCGTATAATGAAATTCGGTTTGGATGAGGTTTCGCAATTGTTCGCGTGCGTCGCCTGAGGTTGTGACGAGAAAATCAAATCGGCCTTGCGGCGCGTCGTCCGGGAGAATCACCTGGGCCGGAGCGCAATCGTAAGCCTCGCCGATGACCTGGCGCAAGGTGACATTGCGGCCCATCGTGCGCGCCAGGGTATCGTTTTCAGAATAATGGCGGATTTTCGCATAATCATGGCTGTGCTGGGTTGGGCGCAAGACAGCCAGGTCCGCCGGCAGTTGCCGCAGCTCGTCCGCGCCCGAATTGAACCAGGAATTGTCGATATGAGCCGATTGACCGTTTCCGCCCATCGCCACGGCCGCGGCGGCGAAGATGGAAACACCCGCTGCCAATGCTAAATATGTCTTTTTCATAATTTTATTGTTTTAAACGTGTTAATTGTCCGTTCAATCAACAGTGCGTAAAACGGGACGAAAAGTGATCATGGAGTTTCAAGAATTTTCGGATCACGCATTCATGCCATGAAGGGGTGGGGACGGCTCGTCCCCAGTTGCCGCAAAAACGGAAACGTCGAACATCGAACACCCAGCGCCCAACGTCGAATGCGGATGGAGGACGAACCTCGCAGGCAAGATGCCTGCGCCACTAGACGGCTCGTCCCCGGTCCCGTTGTTTTAGCTTATGGGGACAAGCTGTCCCCACGCCAACAGCCTCCCCTATAAAGGGGGCTGGAAAGCAAACATCCCATCTGCCAACCTCGCGCAAATCATGATGCGTACGTTACTTATGCTTTTATTCGCCGGTTGGGTTGGGGTTGCATTCGGTCAGGTAGAATATGTGGATCCGACCATTGGCGGGCAGGGCATACTGCTCCAGCCGACCCGGCCAACGGTTTCACTTCCTAACTCCATGGTTCGCGTTTATCCCGTCAGAAACGACCAACTGGATGACCAGATCCATTCTTTTCCGCTGACGATTATTTCGCATCGGTTGGGGGAATTGTTTTGGCTGATGCCACGAGGTCAATCATTCGAAGCCTGGAACCATCCGGTGGCGTACGACCAGGAAATTGAAACCCCATATTATTATTCGGTCCGATTTGATGGTTCATTGATCCGGATCGAATTTACGCCCACCGCGCGTTGTGGCTTTTTCCGTTTTAGATTCCCGTCCGGCAAACCCGTCGTCGTGCTGGCTAATCGGCAAGGCGGCAGCATGACGGCGAATAGTGACAATAGTATTTCAGGCGTCGAAACCATCGTCAGCCAAAGCGAAATAACGCCCGGAACCATGCACGCGTACGTTTACGGCGAGTTCAACGTCCCGGTTTCTATCCAAAGCAGCACGATTGATGGGGGAAATCGGTTGATGGTTTCCGCCCGGGAAAATCAAAACGTCGTGGAATTTCGCTATGGAATTTCTCTAATCAGCATTGAGCAGGCGAAAAGAAATTTAGCCGAGGAAATTCCGGGTTGGAATTTCGGTGAGATCAAACGCGATGCCCGCGACCGTTGGAATGAGGCTTTGGGCCGGATACAGGTCCGCGGAGGCACCCTGGATCAGAAGCGCGTATTTTATACAGCGCTTTACCGTTGTTATGAGCGAATGGTCAACATTACCGAGGATGGCCAATATTACAGTGCGTCTGATCATCGCGTGCATCAGGACCACCAGCCATTTTATGTAGACAACTGGCTTTGGGACACTTACTGCGCCCTGGAGCCGTTGCAGGCCATTCTGAATCCAAAGGAAGAATCGGACAAAATACAGTCCTACGTCAGGATGTACGAACAGTCAGGATGGATGCCGGAATTTGCGGTGCTTTGGGGTAACCACGAATGCATGACCGGAAATCCGTTTGCTGCCTGGGCGGCTGATCTGTGGTGCAAGGGTGTGACAAATTTCGACCTGGCAACCGCATACGCAGGCATACGCAAGAATTCGCTTGAAGGAACATGGTTGCCGTGGCGCAGGGGCCCAAAATGTTCGCTCGATGATTTTCTCGACGCGCATGGTTATATGCCCGCCCAGCATCCGGAAGAAACTGAAACTGTCTCCCGGGTCAATCCATCGGAACGACGCCAGGCTGTCTCCGTGACGTTGGCGCAAAGTTACGATGATTGGTGCACCGCCCAAATTGCGCGTGCGCTCAGCAACGAGAACGACTGCCGGCTCTTTTTAAAACGAGCGGCTGACTACAAAAATGTTTTCCGCCAGGACAAAGGTCACATGTGGCCCAAAGATGCGGCTGGCAATTGGATTGAGCCATACGATCCTGGTTGGTCAGGCGGCCAGGGAGGTCGTGATTATACCACAGAAAATAATGGCTATACCTATGATTGGGACGTTCAGCACGACTTGCAGGGTTTGTTTGATTTGATGGGCGGCCGGGCGCAAGCGGAAGCGGGCCTGGATGAGCTTTATCGTCGCGACCTTGGCCGGGGCAAGTATGAGTGTTTCGCCAAATTTCCGGATTCCACCGGCCTGGTGGGCGAATTTTCCATGGGCAACGAACCCAGCCTGCACATTCCTTACATCTACGATTACCTTGGAGCGCCATGGAAAACCCAGAAGCGGGTTCGCATGTTGTTGGATACCTGGTTTACGGACACGACGCTGGGCATCCCGGGCGATGAAGATGGCGGAGGCATGAGCGCTTTTGTGGTTTTTTCAATGATGGGTTTTTACCCGGTTACACCCGGCGTGCCGGTCTACAATATTTGCAGTCCTGTCTTCGATAAAATCACGATTCATTTGCAAAACGGCAAAACGTTCTCGATCGTTTGTCGCAACAATTCCAGCAATAACAAATACATTCAAAATGTCCGGCTCAACGGCAAGCCACTCAACCAGGTATGGTTTCGGCACGCGGACCTCGTTAACGGCGGACGGATCGCCCTTCAAATGGGCGATGCGCCAAACGAGAAATTAGGCGCCGACCCGGCTACATTCCCGCCTTCAACTATGGCGACGGACCCGCGCCAATTTGAATCTCCCGGCTCTTTTTAATGGAAGCGATCATTTTTCGTTGAACACTCCGCATCCCGGCGTGTCTTATGGCTATTATGAAGACCGCAACCCTGCGTTCGAAGCTTCGCTATTATTGGCATAAGGAAATTCGCCCCCTCCTCATTGTGGCGCTGGTGCTCTTTTCTATTCGTTCATCATTGGCGGATTGGAATGATGTGCCGTCCGGCTCCATGAATCCAACAATCATCGAGGGCGACCGGATTTATGTAAATAAGCTCGCGTACGATCTCAAAGTCCCATTCACGACCTGGCATCTGGCGCAATGGTCAAACCCGCAGCGCGGAGATATCGTGGTATTTTTCTCGCCTCAAGATGGCACCCGCCTGGTCAAGCGGGTCATCGGCTTGCCCGGCGATACTATTGAACTGCGCAACGACCATCTAATTATCAACGGCAGGCCCCTCGATTATGCGCGGCTCAGCCCGGACGTTTCAATTCAACTGCCTGATGCGGAACAGGAGCACAGCCAATTTGCCACGGAAAACCTGCCTGGACGTTCTCATGCTGTGATGGCCATTCCGGAAATTCCCGCCAAACGAAGTTTTGGCCCGGTTCATGTGCCCGAGGGATCCTATTTTATGATGGGAGACAATCGCGATAACAGTTTCGACTCGCGTTATTTCGGCGTCGTCGCGCGCGACAGGATTGTGGGCAAAGCGACGGATGTCATCTATTCGGTGAATAAAAATGACTATTGGCTTCCGCGGTCGCAGAGATTTTTTAGACCATTGGATGCACATTGAAACTCATCTTCACATCCGCAGATCTCGTGGCCGTGAGCGAGTTGAAGGACATCCTCGCGGCGGCGGGGATCACTTGCTTCATCAACAATGAAGTGTCTTCAACGCTGGCCGGCGGGATTCCGCAAGCCGAATGCATGCCCGAACTCTGGATTGAGGATGACGCGCGCGAAGCCGAGGCGGTGCAAATCAAAAAGGACTGGCTCTCGCCGCAGGTTCAAGGTCCCTCATGGACCTGTCCCAAATGCGGCGAGCAGTTGGAGTCCCAATTTACTTCCTGTTGGAAATGCGGAACGGCGAAGCCGTAGCATGCATCGCGATTTACGATTTACGCAACGCTTTCCGATTTCAGGAGTTCGCGTAACTCGTAAATCGTAAATCGCAAATGCCTCAAGCCGCTTTGCGCATTGGCTCTTCCCCGGCAGCGCCGGTTTCGATGTCCAGCTCGTGTTCTTTCCAAACTTCAAAGCCGCCTTCCAGCTCCATCACGGGAAACCACTTTGCCGCGAAGGCCGCGCAGGCATTCGCCGCAAGATGGCATTGTTGAGTGTAGCAATAGACGACATTGATTTTGTCACGGCTGAGGCCATGCGGATTTTCCCACGTGCCGTGCGGCAGATTGATGGCGCCCGGGATATGGCCTTTCTCATAGTCTTCGGCCTCCCGTACGTCCACCACGACGGTGTTGCCGGCCTTTAGCATCCGGGCCAATTCTACCGGGCCGGTGGTGAAAGCGACTTTACTTTCGAAGTAATCCTTTGCTTTTCCACCGTCTTGAATACTTGCACTTTGCATTACAACCTCCTTTTATTCCCTTGGTTTATGTTTTTGTGCGGCCGAAGAATTTTCAGCCAATCTGAACGTATGCCCAATCCGCATAATGTCAAATTTAGAACCTCGCGGATTTGGCAATGCCCGTAATTTTTCTACAGGCTGCTACGAATGGTTCGTCGAATCAAGTGTCGGCGGGACGTAAATGGCGCCGGTTTTTATCTGCTGATTCACCTGCTCCAGCGCGCGCAACAATTGCTGGTCATCTGTGGACTGCAGTTCTTCGGGCGTCATGCCGGCCATGGCGGCGGGCAGTAACGGCAGCACCCCAGGTGGCAGGCCTATTTCAATGTCCGGCTCAATTCCTTTGTGCCAGAACGATTTTCCGTCCGGTGTGAGCCATTCATCTACTGCCAGAAGCATGGCCGCGCCGCCGGACAAGGGGAATTCATTCAACACGGTCCCGGTGCCGAAGGTCGTCTCGCCGATCAATTTGGCCCGGCGCGCGTCGCGCAAGGCGCCGGCCACAATTTCCGCCGCGCTCGCCGAACCGCGATTGATGAGCACCGTCATGGGAATGTTGGTTGCCAGGCCGCCCGCATCCGCCGGAACAGGGGTGATCTTTCCCTGCGCGCTTTTGACGAGCAACACGTTCCCGCCCGTTGAAAATTGGCTCGCCACGCGCACGGCTTCATCCAGCACGCCGCCGGGATTATTGCGCAAGTCCAGGATCAACCCCTTCATTTCCTGGTGCTTGATTTCGCGAAGGGCTTTGCGCAAATCTTCGGACATGTGATCGTCGAAGCCGGCGATGCGCACGGTGGCGACCTCGGTGCCCGGCAGGCGCCGCCAGCTGACGTCGCTCAGAGGTATGTCCGCGCGGACGAGTTTGACGGTGCGGAGTTGGCGGGTTTTGGGATTGAGCATCCCCAGCTCAACCGGCGTGCCGACCTTGCCGGAAATTAGTTTGACGACCTGGCTCAACGCCAGGCCGGTGATGTCCCGGCCGTCCACGCTCATGATGATTTCCCCGGGGTGAATACCCGCGCGTTGCGCCGGCGAGTTGTCCAGAGGCGTCATGATGACCACCTGCCGGTTCGGGTTCATTTCAACTTGTATGCCGACGCCCTTGAGTTTTCCACCCGTCTCGGTCACCTGCAATTCTTTGACCATGGACGGATTCAAAAAGACACTGTGGCCCGTGTCTCCCAGCGCGTCCACCATGCCGCTAATGGCTCCATAGGTGAGCGCTTCAGGGGTCACGGATGCGCGGGCGACGTAATTTCGTTCGATAATGTTCCATGCCTGTGCAATCTGGCTGATATAAGCCGCCGCGTTCGCCGGCACGAAGGCCAGGAGTGCCCAGCGGTCAAATAGGACGCCCAGGCCCAGGCCGAACACGAAGATAAACGCCACTTGAAAGCCGGGTCGAAGCCTGCGGGGCCGGGGATTCCCTTCATTTTGAGTGTTCATTAGCGCGTTATGGTCGTCTTGAATTGAGGCAGAAGCAAATCAGAAAACGCGCAGGATTATGCGTCAGGAGGCCCCATTTGTCCTGTCCACCAACAGGTAACGACGATCGACAGCCAGCGGTCGGAAATGGCGCAAAATATGCTTATTTTCCGGCGATGACGAATGCACAGCCGACAAAAACACATATTAATTGTGGATGATGAGCCGTTGGTTTGCCGGAGTGTCCAACTTCTTCTTGAAGCCGAGGGTTACGTCGTGGAACAGGCCAAAAACGCAGCAGAGGCGCTGGCCATGTATGAGCCAGACAAGTTTGACCTGGTCTTCACGGATTACCTGATGCCCAAGATGAAGGGAGACAAACTCGCCGAAGCTATCAAACGCATTTCGCCCGGGCAGCCCATTGTGATGATTACAGCTTTTCCTGAAAAGCTTCAGTCTTCCGATTGCCCGCTGGGCGGCATTGATTCCTTCATTTGCAAGCCGTTCGACCTCAATAATCTTCAAACCGCAATCGCGCGCTACGCTCATTCGTGAGCCTTGAAGCGTTGAAATGTTAAAACGTTGAAACGTTGAAACGTTTCAGACTGTTACGTTCCCGGTCTACGCCGCGACGCGGGCTGGTTTGCCCTGATGCGGAGTGGCGCGGCGGAATTTCTCGCGCACCTCTTCCGCGCGCGAAATCATGATGCATTCTGTGTCGCCCGCGCTGGCTGATCTGATGGTGGTAATCATGGCGATGCGAGCCTCCGCGGGAATTTCCTCCATTAGAAAATGACAGCGGGTCGTACGTTTGACGATGGCCGTGGCTGGAACAGCAAATAGTGGCACCAGAAGCAAATCACGGATGGTCCAGGTCCTCGCGTCATAGTGCAGGAAAAAATACCCGGACGTTTTTCCATTGCGCAACGCGCGCGTTACGGCGTCGAACTCACCGGCAATGATGGACTTTCGAAACGGCACCGACTGGCCTTTGATGCGAAAATGACATTGGCAGTCGGGGCAGCTGAATGCGCCCGGATGGCTGTTGGCGCGCTTGAGCGTGGGTGATGAACATTTGGGACAGTAAAGATTGTGTTCGCCCCAGTAGTCAGCAAATACCCGGGCGCGGTCCAAATGGCTGAGGCCGGCTACGGCGAATTCGGCGGGCATCGAAAGGTTCACAGGACCGGAGAATACCAAAGGAATCAGGAAACAAAAAGATTCAAGTTTGAACACTTGAACCGCCACAATCTTCAGGCGTATTAAACGGTCCAACGGCAATTCTCACGGAGCGCGGCTGTGTCCCGTTCTGCGGGACCAGCCGCAGCGGCTTCGCATTACCAAAGACCCACACGTAATTACTAAGCCCCGTGCTTGCAACATGCTGCCCCGAAAGCTTTCGGGGGTCTACGACACAGCCGCGCTCCGAAAATGGGCCTGGGGAAAGTCGATGAGAACGATGCCCAACGGCAGACTGCGTTTCAACGTTTCAACGTTTCAACGTATTACCCTTGCGCCTTGATATGATTTGGCCGATGTATTAAGCATATAAGATATGAAAACGTTGATTAAACCAATAGCCGTTCTGTTGGCCGCGGCAATAATTTCAGGCGGTGTGGCCGCGTTTTCCCAGGATAGCCGCCAGTCGTCATGGCCGCCCACGGCATGGGAATGGCCCGGTAACAATTTCACCAACAACGTGGTCGTACCTACTGTGGGTTACTACGGCAAAAATCAGGCTGCCGTTGCGAACGACCAGCAGGATCGGGTGCGGCAGGGCGGAACGGGCAAAGGCGGGGCGGCGCTTCAAACCGGGCCCAGGATTGAGCCGCGTGCGCCCACGACTTACGTCCAGGCCGACCCGTGGGTGCAGCGGGACCATCCCTGGGACGTTAATCCGTTCCTGCCTATCAGTGAATCGCCCGGAAGCACGAACAGTACGGTGATAGACAGGACGTTGAAACGTTAAGAGGTTAAACGGTTGAAACGGCGTGTCTTGCAAGGCGTTCGACGCGTTTTAACGTTTCAACATTTCGACGTTTTAACGTAAAGAAGTCGCAACTTTCAGGCCCCAACGGTTTTAGACAAGTACACAGTATGCCGCAATTTTCTTATCGAGCGCGCCGCAGGTCAGGCGAATTGGTTGAAGGCGTTTTAGAAGTGGCCGACCGTACCACGGCGGTATCACAAATTGAACGTCTCGGGCTGTTTCCCGTGGCCGTGGCCGATGCCGGCAAGGGCGCGGCGGCGGTGGATGCAGGCGCGCGGCGGACTGCGTCGAAAATGACCCTGGCGGACCTCTTGCCGGCTTCCATGCGGGCGCAGTTGACGCAAGCCCGCAAGCCCAAACTCCAGGAATTGGCCACGTTTACCCATCAATTGGCGAATTTGCTCAATTCAGGCATGACGCTTGTGATGGCGCTGAGCAGCATGGTCCATTTGGAGTCCAAAGGCATCCCGGCTTCGGTCGCGCGTGATTTGAAGACCGAAGTGACCGAGGGCCGAAGCCTGTCCGATGCCATGGCAAAGCAGCCTCGGATTTTTTCCGATCTGTACATCAACATGGTCCGTTCCGGCGAGCAAAGCGGTTCGCTCGTGGAAGTGCTGCGGCGCATGGCGACGCACTTTCAGCGGTTTGCCGAAGTCCAAAGCAAGTTCACTTCCGCGCTCATTTATCCCGCCATGGTTATCAGCGTGGGCATCTGCCTCGTGATTTTTTTCCTGAAGTTTATCATGCCGCGGTTCGTGGAAATCTTTAACGGTTTCGGCGTTGTCCTGCCGCTTCCCACGCGGATGCTCATTCAGACGAGCTATGTTTTCCAGAACTATTGGTGGCTGCTCGTTATGGTCTTTATCCTTCTGCTTGTCCTGGCCAAGCGTTTTCAAGCCACGCCTACGGGGAAAAGAAAAATTGACGAGTGGAAAATGGGCGCGCCGGTCTTTGGCAAAGTGTACAAGTTGAATCTGTACGGCCAGTTCAGCCGTACGCTCGGGACGCTGTTGCACAACGGCGTGCCCGTTCTTACGGCCTTGAAAATCACCGAGCAGGTCCTGGCCAATATGATCATCCGCGAGGCGATTTCCAAAACGCGCGACGCCGTGACCGATGGCAAGACCCTGGCGCAACCGCTGGCGCACTGCAAAATTTTTCCCCAATTGATGGTGGACCTGGTCCGCATCGGCGAGGAAACAGGCGATGTGCCCGGCGCTCTAAACAATCTGGCCGACACTTACGAAAGCGAGTTGGACACCAACCTGCGGGTCATGACGCAGCTGATCGAACCGGTCCTGATTATCGTCATGGCCGTGATGGTGGGCTTTGTGCTTTTGAGCATCTTTCTCCCGCTGTTCAAGCTCATTTCGTCCATCCATTCATAGGCTTGTCTCAATGGAAACAGACCGGCAAATGGGAAAAAAAGGGTCGGCGGCTTTTACGCTCATGGAGATAATGGTCGTTGTGGCCATTATCGGCCTGATCGGGGCGATGAGTGTGCCGGCGATTTTGCAAATGCGGCGCGAAGGCCCCATGCGCAAAGCCGTAAATGACGTCCTGGAGCTGTGCGAACGCGCCCGCGCCGGGGCGGTGCTCAAGGATACCAGGACGCGCCTGGTCTTTCATCCGCACGACCGCAAGATTGAAGTGGAGGGCGGTGACTCAAACCAGGCGATCACCTCGCGTATGGGAGCGCATCCCATCATGTCCACCCAATTCGATCCCAGCGTCACCATCGAAGGTCTTGGAATCAATCTCAGGGACTACACGGATACCGACGGCGGGACGGTGAATTTTTACGATAACGGCACGTGCGACGAAATGACGTTGATTTTATTGTGTGACGGACACCGGGAACAGATCACGCTCGAACTGACCACGGCCCTGCCATCAGTCAAACAATTGGAATGAGATTTCGATTTACAAAAATGCCGCGAACCTCGGATCGAACCAACGAACCGTTATTCGCGCTCGTCGTTCCAAGCAGTCGGACGACAATTCTCCCTCTCACTTGGCAAGTGGCGAAGGCCAATTCGTGCATTGAACCTCTGAACCACTGCAAAGTTCCAGCGTATCAAGCCATCAGACGACAATTCTCCCTCTCCCAGCGGGAGAGGGCAGGGGTGAGGGAGAGTCTTCCGGGCCCAGTTATTCGCCCGCCTGTTCATGGAAAGGATGAGTCTTCCGTATGCGAGGCTTTGGTTTGTAAAACTCAATCCGCATTCACATTGATGGAAGTCATGATCGCCATCGCCGTTTTTTGCATTGGCGTTTTTGCGATTTTGGGATTGGTCGCCAGCGTCCTGCGCGGCGCGCGCCTGCTCGATAAGCCAATGGTGGATGCGGGCGTTGTGGCCAATATAATCGCTCAGACCAATTCCCTCGTCGAAATTCAGGGCACGTCGGGCGATTTAAGCGAGTTTCTGGGCGATAAATACAAGGGCTACGCGTATGTTTACGGCATCGAGGAACTCGAGTCCAACCACCTGTACCATGCCCAAATCTATGTAACCAGCGACACTCCGGGTAAGCCCGTGGTTTCCAAAATGGACATTCTGCTTTTCCGTCCGCAATCGCCGCCGGGTAAGTTGGACTTCGGCTATCACCCATGATTTTGCGAACCGGGATGAAATTTACCGCAACATCGATGCAACGAAATCTGCGTAGCAGCGGACATGAGTCCGCTCTAACTATTTCGCGGAATACCCATTCCTTTACGAACTTCGCCCGGCCGTCTCGAAAATTCCGCATTCCGCATTCCGCATTCCGCATTCGGAAGGGCGGCTTTACTCTCGTCGAAATCATGCTGGCCCTGGCCATTTTTACGATGCTAACGGCCGCGCTCTATTCCACCTGGATTCTGATCATGCGCGCGACCACTATCGGAAAAGGCCGGGCCGCGCAGTTGCAGCGCGAGCGTATCGCCATGCAGACTCTCGAGGATTCGCTCACGTGCATTCAATCTCACCAGGCATCGATTGACTACTACCTCTTTGACGTG
>DATAST010000078.1:0-1508 GCA_036269115.1 Verrucomicrobiia bacterium
TTCGCGCCAGCGCCGCGGAATTTCGCCAGAAAAATGAATTGAGTTGAAAGACTGGCTCGCAATTTTCAACGAACGGCGTGCCTGTTCCATAATAAAGGCGGCTCTCCACATCTTGTCGCCGCAAAGCATAATGCAATCGCTGGGCTGCAATCCCCGCGCCGCCAGATGTTTCCGATGTGAAATGGGCAACGTTCATTATTGTTCAATTCCCGGTTTCATAAAAGCTTGTACCACCTCATGAATTCTGTTTTTTCAAAACTTTCCGCGCCATCCCTTTCATCCAAATAACGGTGCGGATTCGTGCCTGCCGGGTTCGTTCGCTTAGAGTCATCCATGGCAACATTCGGGCATAGACGGTTTCAGGCACGCGCTGATGTTTTTGGATGACCTGAATAGACTGAATCAGAAAGCGCCAATACACTTGTGGCGCAAACCATGTTTCATAGGCTTGCCGGGCCTTGTATCCCCTTTCAATCCATTCATTTTCATGTTGCCGGAGGATCTCGTAGAGAGAGTCAATCTGTGTTTCCGGGACAAACAGCGCGAACTCCGCCCATTTGGGACCGATCGGCGGAATCCAGTCATCCGCGATGATCACGGGACTAATGCCTGCCTCCATCAGCTCGAAAAGACGCACACTGGAAGTTCCAGCACCGCGCGGGCATACTCCGAATTTCGAGCGCTGCGCAAGCTGCCAGTAACGAGCCTTTGCCGCCTGCTGAACTATCTCATCCGTTTGAAAATGATTATAGGTTGAAGTGTCCTGCATCACGACATTACTTTCGGGAAAGCGCAGCTTCATCAACCGTTTGCGGAGTGGATGGCTAAGTCGTCCAGCGAAGAAAAATAGCAGGTCTTTCGGAGTCACGCTGACCATTGAGACAGCGGGAACTTGGTTCGGAAAGCAAATTTGGTGCATCGGATAAGCGCATGATTGGAATCGGCCCGTGCGCATCCAAGACCGGCGAACGGAGCTGTAAAGTCCGTGCAAAAAACGCGGCGGATTGTCGCCTTCATAAATTCCAAACGATTTTTCGGGAAAGCGCCGCCAAACTTGATTGCGACGCAAATTGGCAAAGACATCCGCTTCGTCCATGTCCACGACCAGGATCAAATCTGCATCTTCAGGCCGGTCCACAAACACCGGTTGCAACGACATGCACAGTGCGGCCATGCGCTTTAATTCGCGTCCGTAAAACGACTCGCCGGTCCCGCAGGATGAAATGAAAACCTTCATGCCTTGGCCAACCTGATATCCATTCTAGAAATTGCGCTGAATGGTCTCAGATTTTCCGTCTGGCACAGCTTAGCCAGTCGGGCGAACTCCGCGCAATATACCGATGCGGCGGCCGACCCGAGACAACAGGAGAGAAAAATGTTTAATGACACTTCGCGGACGCTACGCAGGTAAATACGGATTTACGCTTTCGGAAGCCGACGAATCGCAAATGGTCTGTAATAAACGCACCGATAGATCACCCGGTATCCACTCTTTGGCCCGATGGAAA
>DATAST010000079.1:0-10766 GCA_036269115.1 Verrucomicrobiia bacterium
CAACGGGGCAGCAAAATAGCACACGGCTTGCGCCAAACGCGCCGCCGACGCAAAATGCAGAGATCCAAACTAACCCGCATTTTTCGAATATATTAGGTTAACGCTTATGGCGCGCCGTCCCTACCATCGCCAGAATTAAGGACGGTGCCAAGATGCGCCCAGCGGATAGCGGGCGAATGTTTTTTATTTGCCGGTTGCGTTCGTGTTCAATCTTGCCCCGATTCATACCAATGGAAACTATGGAATGGCCTGTGCCCGATGGGCGATGCCGAGCTTCTTCATTTTATAGAGCAGTGTTGTGCGCTTCACTCCGAGTCGTCTGGCAGCGCCATTCGGTCCTCCAACAACCCATCGGGTTTGCCCCAGCGTGCCAAGGATGTGTTCACGTTCAAGGTCGTCCAGTCTGGTTGCCTTCGAAACTTTATCCGTCACAACGTTTGTATTGCGGACGGTTGCGTGTTCCAGGTCGCCAAGGGGAGAACGCAAAATATTGCCGGACGACCGGATAACCGCCCGTTCAATGACGTTTTGCAGTTCGCGAATATTGCCCGGCCACTGATATCGAGTGAGGTCCTCCAGGATGTGCGGTGGAATTGTGTCAACCCGCTTGTTCATCTCGCCGGCATAGTTTTCCACAAAATGCCGCACCAATAATGGAATGTCCTCCGAACGTTCACGCAATGCCGGGATTCGAATCGGAAAGACGCTGAGCCGGTAATAGAGATCGCTCCGGAACTGGCGGTCAGCCACCATTTGGGTGAGATCACGGCTCGTCGCCGCCACCATGCGCACGTTCATCCGCCTGGCCTGCGTGCTCCCCAACCGTTCGAATTCTTTTTCCTGCAACACACGCAATAGTTTCGGTTGCAATTCCAGCGGGATATCGGCGATTTCATCGAGGAACAAAGTGCCCCCATGGGCCATTTCAAAGCGCCCGGCTTTGCGCGCGACCGCGCCGGTGAAGGCGCCGCGCTCATGGCCAAACAATTCGCTTTCCAATAATCCGGCGGGAATCGCGGCACAGTTGATTTTACACAACACGTTTGCGTGGCGCGGACTCAAATTGTGCAGTGCCCGCGCGATCAATTCCTTGCCCGTGCCGGTCTCGCCCATAATCAATACGGTGCTGTTGGTTTTCGCAACAATTTGAACCTCCCTCAGGACCGCAAGCAACGCGCGACTTTGACCGACAATGTCCACGCCAATCTTTTCTGCCTCCACCATCGAAGGTTTGTTTTGGTTCGTATCGGACATCCCGGCCGATTGAAGCGCCGTTTCTCGATTAACCCGCGTCGTTGTCATATAAATAAATCTCCTCCTTTAGGTAGACAACTGCCCCTTCCCTCAGGGCCGGTGATTTAGCGCGGATCCCCCATTTCCACAGTCCCCCACAGTCCCCATTGCCTTTCCAAAAAAACGCCCATGAAGAAACTCACCCCTAACCCAGATATGTCAACTGGTCTTTAGGCCAGCATGGGGGATCGCGTGTCGAATATTTGACTCTTTGTCAGCCAATTGACACACGGCCGGCTGATTCGCTATCGATTTTCAAATGGCGAATTGTTCTCCGCGGCGGCGAATGAACGGCGGCGCCCTTGGGTGCGCTGGCGGATCCTGAATCGTGGCACGTTATTTGCGCACTGGCTTCCGCAAGCAATTTAAAACAAAGGAGAATAAAATGAGCACTGCAACTGCAATTCCAGTATCGAAAACAAAAAGACAAACGCCACAGCCACTCAACGAATCGGTCATTGCCGTTTACAAAAGTCACAACGAGGCCGAAGAGGCCGTGCGCAAACTTGAGCGCGGCGGCATTCCAATTCAAAAGATCTCAATCATTGGCCGCGACTTCCAGCTTCGCGAAGACGTTCAAGGCTATTACCGTCCGAGCGACGCCGCCAAAGAAGGCGCGGGATTCGGCGCATGGTTCGGCGGGTTGTTCGGTTTGCTGATGGGATTCGGCTTCTTCCTATTCCCGGTGGCGGGAGCTGTCGTGGTGCTTGGTCCTCTGGCCGGCCTGGTTGCCGGCGCGATTGGCGGTGCGGGACTTGGCGCGCTGGTAAACGTTTTAATTGGCCTGGGCATGTCGAAGGAACAAGCGTTGAAATATCAGGCGCGGCTTCAGGCAGGCGAATTCCTGGTGAGCGTCATTGGAACATCCGAGGAGATCCAGAGCGCTTGCGGTCTGCTCCGAGGCACCGGCGAGGTAGATATTCAAACTTTTGAAAGCGAGTAAAACGCCACGGGGAGGACAAGAAATATGAAACACACGATGCACACTATATTCCCGCTGGCGGCAATGTCTCTGGGCCTGTGCCTGGGGTCAGCCGCGCAGGCCGAAGACCCGCCGCAATCCCAAAACGAAGTAGAGAAACAAAAGAACGAGTGCGAGCTAAAGGTCCGGCCCGAAGTGGAGCAGCAACGAAAGAATGCTGAGCAAGAAGCCGGAAAGAACCTGGACCAGGAAGCAATCGCGGCCATTGATGCCACCGGCAAAGCGATCCAGGCAATCGCAGATGGCAAGACCGATGAATCTCTCTCCGATATCGAACAGGCCAGCGGCAAGATCAATATCCTGATGGCCCGCAATCCGGCCACGGCGCTTATTCCTGTCAGCATGACGGTTGAGATCATTGATTCGGCGCCGTTGGACATTTCGGCAATTCGGGCCCGCGCGGCGGCTGCAGAGCTCGCGATGGCCAATAAGGATTACCCGGCCGCTCGCGTATTGCTCGACGGCCTGACGAGCGAAATCCGCGTTCGCACCTCGAATCTCCCGCTGGCGACGTATCCCGACGCCCTGAAGGACGCCGCCCGGTTGCTCGGCGAAAATAAAAACAAGGAGGCTAACACCGTCTTGCTGACGGCGCTGAACACACTCGTCATTGTTGACCAGGTGACACCGTTGCCGGTGGCGCTCGCACGGACCGACATCAGCCAGGCCCAGGCGTTGCGGGAAAAGGACAAGAATAAAGCCGAGAATCTTCTGACATTGGCCCAGAATCAACTCGAACGGGCCAGGGAACTTGGCTATGCCGGCGAGGACCCGGAATACGCGTCCCTGAGCAAATCCATTTCCGAGCTGGAACGACAAGTTAGAGGCGATGGCGACACAAGTTCGGCTTTCGTCGAATTGAAGGAGAAAGTCGCGGAGTTCTTTAAACGTCTTTCCAAAACCCGGGATCGCGCCTGATTCAATCCTAATTTAATAACGTCACCATGAGCCAAATTTTTCATATCACGCCGCCGAAGGAGATTCGCGGCTTTTTTTGGCCGGGCACCGCGCCCGGCCAGTCCATTAGGTTCTCGCCAGGCCGGATACCGGCGGCTGGAGTGCGCGAGATTAATACGAACTCCGCTGGAATCGAACAAAAGGACATCATATTATGAATACACTTACCCGCTGGGACCCAATCCGTGGAATGGAAGAACTGCACAACCAACTCTCGAGCCTTTTCGGTCGTGCGCCTTTGCGCCGGCCGGAGGGCCAGGAAGAGTCCATCACCGTCGCCGAATGGGCGCCACCGGTGGACATCTCCGAGGACGATAAGGAATACCTGATCAAGGTCGAACTGCCGGGCCTTAAGAAGGAAGATATCCACATCGCCGTGGCCGATGGCGCCCTTACCGTCACTGGGGAACGCAAGGTCGAGAAAGAGGAGCAGAATAAAAAATATCATCGCGTCGAGCGCGCTTATGGCCGTTTCGCCCGGACCTTTGTTGTCCCGGACGATGCGGAGGCGGACAAAGTGGCGGCGGAATTTAAGGAGGGTATGCTCGGGGTCCGCATCCCCAAGAGTGAAAAGGCCAAGCCGAAACACATTGAAGTCAAGGTGGCATAACAAAGCCCGCTTGGTCGCTGTGGCGTCAGACCTGCCGAAGCGACCGGCGCCGGGCCGTTGGATACTTGAGCCATGCTGACCGGCTCGTCGGCTCGTGCGAATCCGGCGAACCATCAAATATTACCTGAATAAAATTACAACTATGAACAACGAAACTCGTTACAATCAAATGTATTCCGAAGGCTGCAGGACGAGAGCACTGGCCCAGGGCGCGGATGCGCCGGAGTTTTCGCTGCACAGCACGCCCGACCAGTTCGTTCGACTGAGCGAATTCCGTGGCCGCACAGTCATCCTCGCGTTTTATCCGGCTGATTGGAGTCCTGTCTGCGGCGACCAAATGGCACTCTACAACGAGATCCTTCCAGAATTTCAGCAATTCGGCGCGGAACTCATGGGTATCTCGGTGGACGGCGCGTGGTGTCATGCGGCATTTAGCAGGGACCGCAAGCTGCACTTCCCTCTGCTTGCCGACTTTGAGCCGAAGGGCCAGGCAGCGCAAGCCTATGGGGTCTATCGCAAAGGCGATGGGGTGAGCGAGCGAGCGTTGTTCGTTATTGATCCGGAGGGGAAAATTCACTGGAGCTACGTCTCGCCCATCGGTGTGAACCCGGGAGCCGCGGGAATCCTTTCCGCGCTGGAAACATTGGAAAAGAATGAGGTGGCCAAATGAGAACGACTCTTGCCGGCAGCATCCCGGCTTCAAAGCTTACTCTCCCGGTTGCCGGACGCGACCATATCCAGGGGCCAATTGACGCCCCCATCGCACTCGTCGAATACGGCGATTACGAATGTCCGTTCTGTGGAGAAGTGTATCCAGTTATCAAAGCGATTCAGGGCCGCCTGGGAAAGAATTTGTGTTTTGCCTTTCGCCATTTTCCCTTTGCCAACACACATCCGCACTCGGAACTGGCGGCGCAGGCGGCTGAGGCCGCCGGCGCCCAGGGAAGTTTTTGGGAAATGCACGGCCTTTTGTTTGAAAATCAGGATGCTCTTGAGTTGGATGACATTTCCCAATACGCAGAGGCCCTCGGACTCGATGCTGCCCGCCTCGCCGCCGAAGTGCTCGACGGCGTCTTTGTAGGGCGCGTCCGGGAGGATTTCCGGAGCGGTGTCCGGGCCGGTGTCAACGGCACACCCACCTTTTTCATCAACGGCGAGCGTTACGACGGCGCGCGCGGTCTGGACCCCTTGCTGGCCGCGCTTACCCGACAGCCGGGCGAACGCCTGGCTTTTTAAACACAACCATCAACTGATTCATCATTCATCGTATGGCAAAAGTACTCGGTATTGATCTTGGCACAACTAACTCCTGCATGGCCGTCATGGAAGGCGGCGAACCCACTGTGCTGGAAAACTCGGAGGGCAAGCGCACCACGCCCTCTGTCGTCGCCTTTACAAAATCCGGCGAGCGCATCGTGGGCGATCCGGCCAAACGCCAGGCGGTCACCAATTCGCGAAATACACTGTATTCCATCAAACGCTTCATGGGTCGCAAATACAATGAGGTGCAGGAGGAAATCAAACGCGTCCCCTACAAAGTCATTCGCGCCTCGAACGGCGACGCGGCCGTGGAAGTGGAAGTCGGCGGCGAAACCAGACAGTTCAGTCCGCCGGAAATTTCCGCGATGATTCTCTCGAAGCTTAAAGCGGACGCCGAAATGCGTCTTGGCGGAAAAATCACCCAGGCCGTCATCACTGTGCCCGCCTACTTTAACGATTCCCAACGCCAAGCCACCAAGGACGCCGGCCGCATTGCCGGCCTGGAAGTCCTGCGTATCATCAATGAGCCGACCGCCGCCTCCCTGGCCTACGGTCTCGATAAGAAGAAGAACGAGAAGGTAGCGGTCTATGATCTCGGCGGCGGCACGTTCGACATTTCGGTGCTGGATATCGGCGAAGGTGTGTTTGAAGTCAAAGCGACCAATGGCGATACCCATCTGGGCGGGGACGACTGGGATGCGCGCATTATGGATTGGATTGTGGACGAATTCAAAAAATCGAACGGCATGGACTTGCGTCGGCAGGCTGACGCCCTCCAGCGGATCAAGGAGGAATCCGAAAAAGCCAAGATAGCCCTTTCCAGCACGACGGAATACGAGATCAATTTGCCGTTTATCACTGCCGACGCCGGCGGGCCCAGGCACATCCAACTCAAGCTGACGCGCGCAAAACTTGAACAACTGTGCGACGACCTGTTCCAGCGCACCGTCGGACCGGTCCGGGCATGCTTGAAAGACGCCGGCATTACGGCGGATAACATTAACGAACTTGTAATGGTCGGCGGCATGACCCGCATGCCGCGCGTCGTCGAAACTGCCCGTTCACTCATCAACAAGCAGCCGCATCAGGGCGTGAATCCCGACGAGGTCGTCGCGGTCGGCGCCGGAATTCAAGGCGGGGTGCTCAAAGGTGAGGTCAGAGACGTTGTATTGCTCGATGTGACGCCGCTTTCACTCGGCATCGAAACAATGGGCGGGGTCATGACAAAGTTGATTGAGCGCAACACGACCATTCCCGCTCGGAAGTCTGAGGTGTTCAGCACCGCCTCGGACAACCAGCCTGGCGTGGAAGTGCATGTGCTGCAGGGCGAACGGCCGCTGGCGCGGGACAACAAAACCATTGGCCGGTTTCAACTGGCTGATATTCCGCCCGCCCCTCGTGGCGTGCCGCAAATCGAGGTGAGCTTTGACATAGATGCCAACGGGATTTTGCACGTCGCCGCCAGGGACCTCGGCACTGGCAAGGAGCAAAAAATCACCATCACGGCCAATAGCGGCTTGTCAAAAGATGAGATAGGCCGAATGCAACGCGAAGCCGAGTTGCATGCCGAAGAGGACAAGCAAAAGCGCGAGGAAATTGACGCGCGCAATGACGCAGACAGCGCGGTTTATCGCTCTGAAAGAATGCTCCGCGATGACGGCGGTAAAATTTCTGAAAGCGACAGGCGTAAAGTCGAGGAGGCGATGTCCGCCGTCAAGGAGGCGCTCAAATACGAGAACGCGGCGGCCATCAAATCCGCAAGCGCCCGCCTCAACGAGGTCTGGCAGTCCATTTCTGCCGAACTTTATAAGAGCGCTTCGGGACGGCAAACCGGCCCGGCTGGCGGCGCCGGACAGGCCGCCTCGCAAAACGACGGCCGCTCGGAAGACGATGTGGTTGACGCTGAAGTTGTGGAAGAACACAAGCATTAAATGAGCACGCCTCGATTCCGGGAAAAACAGGCAAAACAGTGAGCACAACTGTATGAAACTTACCTGGAATTTAGTCACTAAGAACCTTCACGGCCATGAAATGCTTCGCAAAAAACTCTACGAAAAAATCACCAAACTTGAAAAGCATCTGAAACGTTTCCCGCCGGACGCGGTCCATTTGCATATTGCGCTTGAAGGACATCCAAAAAAGGACGAATACACAGCCGCGCTGACATTGCGCGTCCCGTCCGACATACTCCACAGCAGGAAGTCCGCGGACGATATTATCAAAGCCTTTGATGACGCGGTGAAAGCATTGTTGCGCACGTTGACGGCGCTCAAGGCGGATTTGCGTCGCGAGTCATTGTGGAAGAGAAAGGCACGCCGCAACAAATTGCACGGGCTCAAGAATGAGGGTTTCTCGCCCGAGCCGCAACCCGAAGGGACGGGTCCGAAAAAATACGGGGACGTCGTCCGCGATCTTTTCCAACAGCATTACCCTGAACTCCTGCGACATATCCGCCGGCACATTCATCAGAACGAATTAGCCAACGATATTCCCAGGAACTCGCTCGACGCCCGCGATACGCTGGATGAAGTGGCACGCCGGGTCATTGCCAAGGTCGCCCAAAGACCGAAGGGCACCAGTTGGGTCATCTGGTTTTACCATCTGATTCACAAGGAACTTAAACGGCAATATCGCATTCTCAATCGCAAAAAGGCCCGGCACATCTCAATTGATCAAGCCAGAACGCTGTCCGACGACGCAGAAAGAGCCGAGGGCAACGATGCCGAAAAGCCCCTCCACATCGTCAAGCAGGAACGGGAACCACCCGTTCTCCGACCTGAAGTACCGCCGCCCGGTTCCCTCACAGCGCCGCCCGGTCAGATTGCGGCGGAAAAGGACATTGTCGAACAACTCTACCAGGGAGGGCGTAATACGCCGAAACTGGAGCGCCAGGTTTTCGAGCTCTATTACATTGAAGGCCTGGAGCCAGAGGAAATCGCGATGGTCACTGGCCAGCCCCTGCAAAGGGTTCGTGACTATGTTGCTTCCGCACAACAGCGCTTACGCGGAAAAATTCTCGCACAGGAGGCTGCATGAACTCTACTCCAAATTCCAATTCCAATTCCGCCGGGGACGACGGGTCCAAACCGTTGGTTGCCGATCTCGCATCACTCGAGGCCGAATTGGCGCGCCAGAAAGACTTTTACTTGCGACTCGCCGCCGACTTTGACAACTTTCGCAAGCGAACAGCGCAGGAAACCGAACGCCGCAGCGCTGCCCAAAAAGAAGCTTTCATCCGCGATCTCCTGCCCGTCATAGACAACCTGGAGCGCGCACTGTCGGACAACAATTCCACCCGAGAGCAACTTCGTCAGGGCGTGCAGATCACGCTGCAACAATTGCAGCAGCTTCTGCGGCGTCATGGCATCGAAGCAGAGGAAAGTCTCGGCCAGTTGTTCGATTCGCATCGTCATGATGCCATTGGGTCGCGACAGGATTCTTCGCAGCCCGACCATATTGTTCTTGAAACCTTTCAACGTGGCTATCGCCGCGGCGACGAGGTATTTCGCCCGGCAAAAGTCATCGTGAATGATTTAAGCTCCGCAAAGGCGGTAAGTCATGCCGGTTGAATTCAAGGATTACTACGCGACCCTCGGCGTGACACGCAACGCCGGCGACGAAGACATCAAGAAGGCCTTCCGCAAGCTGGCCCGACAATACCACCCTGATGTGGCCAGGGACAAGAAGGCGGCCGAAGAAAAGTTCAAGGAGATTAATGAAGCCTACGAAGTTCTGAGCGATCCGGAAAAGCGCAAGAAATACGATCAGTTCGGTGCAAACTGGAAACAAGGCGCGACAGGTTTCGAACCGCCGCCGGGATGGCAAAATGGCGCCACGCGAACGGGTAATGGGGAGCAGTATCGCGAGTTCCATTTCGGCGGCACCGGCTTCAGCGATTTCTTCGAACAGTTGTTTGGACGCCGTTTCTCCGGCGGGTCCGGCTTCGACGCCGACGGAGGCACTGGTTTTGGCTCGGAAGCGTTCCACCAGGCGCGCGGCGCAGTGCGAGGCGGCGACGTCGAAGCGGAGATCCTGGTCACGCTCGATGAAGTGATGCACGGCTCGGTCCGCAGTCTTTCGTTCCAACGGAGGAACCCGAAAACCGGCCAGACCGAGACGCTCAATTTCAAGGTCCGCATCCCGATAGGCGTCCGCGATGGCCAAACCATTCGCGTTTCCGGCAAAGGCGGCGAGGGCATCGACGGCGGGGCATCTGGCGATCTTTTTCTTCACGTCCGTTACGCGGCGCATCCGGATTTTCGCGCGCGCGACGCTGACCTGTATTGCGAACTGTACGTTGCGCCGTGGGAAGCCGTGCTGGGCACAACGGCCGACGTGCCTGCGCTCGACGGTTCCGTGAGTGTGCGCATTCCTGCCGGCACCAACAACGGCCAACGGTTGCGCGTTTCCGGCCACGGGCTGCCATTGGGGCGCAACGGCGGGCGCGGCGACCTGTACGCGACTGTCAATGTCCAATTGCCCAAACAACTCAGCGCTGAAGAACGCCAGGCGTGGGAAAAACTTCGTCAGGTGTCCCGTTTTAATCCCCGGCGCAAGCACTATAATGAATGATACTTGTTAGGTTATGAGCACGATTGAATTAGACGAACGCGGATTGTTGCTCGCCTGCCCAAATTGCGGCCGGCGCAATCGAATGACCTGCGAGCGATTGGGGCAGACGTTCCGCTGCGGCAATTGTCACGCGGAACTGCCTCCGGCCGGCGAACCGGTGGAAGTGAAAAGCGAAGCCATCTTTAACGCCCTCGTCAATCGCTCGGCGCTGCCGGTGTTGATGGATTTCTGGGCCGAATGGTGTGGCCCCTGCAAGATGGCCGCGCCCGAACTCGCCAAAGTGGCCCTCGCCGGCGCGGGCCATTGGCTTGTCGGCAAAGTGAATACCGAAGAACTGCCCGGCCTGGCACAACGGTTTCGCATCAACGCCATTCCTACGCTCGCGTTATTTCAGGGTGGACGCGAAATGGCGCGCCAATCGGGAGTCCTGCCCGCGGAAACGATCCGGCAATTTATCCGTCAACATCAAACCCAACGAGCTGCATTATGATGAAAGACACCAATGAGAATTCCGTTCAAGCCGTTCAGCTTTTTCAACCGGGCCCGGACTCGGTTTACACCATCGAAACCGCGGGACACATCGCCCATGTGCCGCGCCGGACAATCCTCGTTTACTACAAACACGGCTTGGTATCGCCGCTCACGGACCCTGGGCGCGGCGGTTATTACTTCAACGATGAGGCCATTCGCACGTTGCGCCATGTCGAATATCTGCACACGAAATGCGGCATCAACCTCTTCGGAGTCAAAATGATCTTAAATTTGCTGGGCGAACTGGAGCGCTCGCGAGCCGAAGCGCGCTTTCTCCGTCAATGATGGAAAAGGAAAACGAATTTTTAAAATCGTGCATGGCGGAAGGGTGGTTTTTGCACCCTTTTTGCCGGAACCGGACGATTAGCTTTACCCGAAAGAAGACCGGTGTGCCGTAATCCTTCATTTGGGCGAGAAAGCACTAGGGCCTGTTAACACTAAAGCCGTAAAGCTTCGACAATGAGTGCCAAGACGATAAATCCCGTGAACAGAGCGTCGAGCTTGTCGAATCGGCAAAAGACCCGGCGATAACCTTTGAGCCGTCGAAAAAGTCGTTCAATT
>DATAST010000080.1:0-3189 GCA_036269115.1 Verrucomicrobiia bacterium
AATTGAACGACTTTTTCGACGGCTCAAAGGTTATCGCCGGGTCTTTTGCCGATTCGACAAGCTCGACGCTCTGTTCACGGGATTTATCGTCTTGGCACTCATTGTCGAAGCTTTACGGCTTTAGTGTTAACAGGCCCTAAACAATCTCTCTGGAATGCTAGTGCTTTAGCATCGAGACGTTTCCTGTCGAACCCGGTTTCCCCCATTTCCCTCCTATCTGTCCAATTTTTAGACACAAACCCATCACGCTGAGAATTCCCCGAAGCTATCAGTCGCATCCGTCTCATTCGTCCCATCCGCCCGTCACGGAATATTCAAAACCTCGCCCGGCCGCAACTTCGACAGATTGAGCGCCGGGTTGGCCGACGCCAATTCGTTCAAATGAACTCCAAACTTACGGCAAATCGCCATCGCCGTCTCACCCCGTTCCACAACATGCGTATGGCCGTGCGCCACCGGATTCTGAGTCCGCGCAGGAGCCGCCGGGACTACCCGGGTCGGATGCACCGGCTCGACCGGCTTATCAGGCGGACTGGAACTCCCAATGTCACCCGGCTGCGACGACAAGCTCTCATCCTGCGGCAACGGAGCGTTTGTTTTGGCCGTGGATTGGTTTGCATACCACATGTTCCACTGCTTGAGCGTGTCCTGGAGACTCTGCACCTGCTGCTGCAATTGCCGGTTTTGCTCGACGAGTTTTTCGAGTTGCTGCTGCGCCTGCGGCGCGCTCGGCAGCGGCAGCACATCAGCCGCCAGTTGCTGTTTGCACGCCGCAATATGCTGCCGGATGATATCCGCGTTTTCCGCCGACGGATTAAATTTCAGATATTGCTCGTAGTGATAAATCGCCCCCGCCGGATCGCTCTGCTGGTTTTCGTACAACATGCCCAACTGATAATGCGCGGGAGCCGAATGCGGATTCGCCTCGAGCGATTCCTCAAACGCTTCGACCGCTCCCTGGTAATCCATCGCGTTTACCCTGCTGATGCCCAGGACATAATGCGGCTCCTTCTCGTCGTCCTGGTCCGACTGCGTGCATCCGCTCAACGCGGCCACAAGCAACAGCACAAACAATAGCCGTATCCAAAATGACATCAGCACAAAATTAGTCGAACCGCCCCAACCGTGCAATTGAAAGCAGTCATTTCCCCCCGCAATCCGCAATCTCCCTCATCCTTGTCCTCGCTTCCCGCTTCGTCTTGCCGGCCCTGCCTCAGCAAGCCGCCTTTTCGTGAACGTCCGTGTCGGTCCGTGTCCATCCCAATTCCCCCTCTTCAAAATAACTTTGGCTTGGGCTTGAATCCTTGGTATGAAATGGAAAAATGATTCAGATGAATCTGAGCGATGAACAACGACAGCAAGTCACGGCCTGGATTTCGGCCGGAGCCAAACTCTCTGAAGTCCAAACCCGCCTGAACCAGGAGTTCGGTCTCAAGCTCACCTATATGGAGACCAGATTCCTCGTCGACGATTTGAAACTCACCCTCAAAGACCCTGAACCGCCCAAAACCGAAAAGCCAGCCGCTCCCGAAACAAAACCTCCCGCCGAAGAAATCAAAGCTCCCGCGGAACCTGCGACACCCGCTGGAGTTTCTGTGAGCGTCGACCAAATCGCCCGCCCCGGCGCCCTCGTCAGCGGCAAAGTCACTTTTAGCGACGGCCAAAAAGCCGAGTGGTATCTGGATCAAATGGGACGCCTCGCAGTCATCCCCGGCCAGCAAGGCTACAAACCCTCCGCCGCCGACGTCCAGGAATTCCAAATGGCACTGCAAGAGCAATTGCAACGAATGGGCATGTAATAGATCAGTCCAATCCGTCAAATTATAGCTGCCCACAAATTTTAGGACTCGGGGCCTGACTCTTTTCCTTTATTTCTTTCGTCTCGTTGGCGCAACTGCTCGGCAAAACGTGCCTTTACATCGGCGAAATCATCGACATACCGTTCCTTGGAGAAGCGTTCACGCCAGCCATCGCCGCCGCCCAAATACCAACCACACATTTCACCAAGCCCATCGTTAGACAAGTCAATCGTCTTTCCGGTCGAAGCAGTGAACGATAGCCGCAAAAGCTCATTGTCGATTGCATACAATAAATGCTGGAGCACACTATCGACGACGTCTGGTATCAGCACTTTCGATATGGCGCCCAGGTCTCCCCGGGATTTCAATTCTCGCCATCTCTTTGCGCCTACACCGTTGGCTTGGGCTTGTAGTTTCCTGTCACCATCTCGGATCGACTGGTCTCTTACATGCTCAACCATTAACTTGGCGAACTCTTCGATTTCTGGACTTGGCATATATCAATTTCCCCGAGGTATCCTCGTTGGCCCCTGTACTCCAGAGGCTTTTAATTGTGCGATTGTGAAGGGGATGAGTACTCCTGACGTCCGGCCCAATCACCACATTTAAACGCTTCCATCTCTGATGTAATAAAAAACAACTAACGCCAGTATAGAAGTAATAATGTAAAGGAGACCAGGTATCGCTGCAATGATCCAACGAAATTGCATGGGAATTCGCTCCAGTTTAGGTCCAAATTTTAATACAAGCCGAAGTTGAAGCAATATCTGAGGTATTGTTCCGATACACAACATAGTAGACGCGCCAAAGCATCCAATGCATAAGCCGCCAATCCGCTGTCCGTGGCAGCTTGTTTGAGATAGCCGACCGCGTCTGAATTGCCAATCTTGTACAGCGCCTGGATAATAGCGGGGCGGATTGTTAAAAAATGCTTATCAAGGACGATCGCCCCCAGTTCATGCACCTTATCTTTGGAGATGTTTTTGGCCACCTCATTCAACATGATGCTTTCGAAAGCGCTTCCGCGCTCGGGATTTTCGCGAACGAGATTTAATAGTGTATCGATTATTTCGCGTTTTTGCCGGGCATCTGGTTTTCGGGCGAAAATCGCTTCCGCAAGATTGACCCGCCTGTATATGGAAATCGGTTCCCGAAACAGTTTAAGCAGTTCGGGCCCGCAATCCGGATACAATGTATAATTTCCCGCTAATTGGCGAATGCCGCTCGAAATCCCTAATTGGCGTAATCGTTGTAAGCGTCACGCCAAGCACCTGCTTGACAGTGAAAGAGTAGCGGCATCGTAAGCGTCGTACTTTAGAGCAGTATGACGTTTAAGAAGCGGCTGGTTGTTGTACGGACAGTTGGTTTTTAGCCCAGGCTTGAGGTATGA
>DATAST010000081.1:0-127810 GCA_036269115.1 Verrucomicrobiia bacterium
TGGGGTCCAATTCCTTCAACACGCGCTGGCGGGCTTCTTCAATGTCCACGTCCAGGTTTCTCAAGACCTGGGCGGCGATACCGTCGCCTTCCCGGAGAAGGCCGAGCAGAAGGTGTTCGGTGCCGATATAAGTGTGATTGAGATTCTTGGCTTCGCGGCGGGCCAAATCCAAAACCTTTTTGACGCGAGGCGTATAGGGGATATTCCCGATCATTTTCTGGTCGGGACCGGTGCCGGTCTGTTTTTCCACTTCCATGCGGACGGTTTCCAGGTCGATACCCATGCCCTGGAGGACGTTAACGGCGACGCCCTGGCCCAATTTAATGAGGCCGAGCAGGAGGTGCTCGGTGCCTAAATAATTGTGATTGAAGCGGTCAGCTTCTTTGCGAGCGAGCGCCAGCACTTGCTGCGCACGCGGGGTAAAATTGCTCATCGACTCATCGCTCATGCCATTATATTCCTACGAAACATTCATTTTGTCCAGCGTCACTTAAACCTGTAATTGGAAGTTCAACGCGGATAACGAAAGCTTGGACCCAAACTGGATTTCTTCCGTTCAAAAGGCGTTGAAATTTGAAGGAATTGCGGAATTCGGAATGCGGAGTGCGGAATGAAAATCCCGCTTCGCGGGTGCCTGGTGACCTCTGGTGATTGAGTTCCATTTCATCGCGTCAATAGCACAGATGATGCCGCTGAAAGCCAAGGTGGTCAAATTTCCCGACCCAGCGCGCGGTTCATTTCACGGACGAGCCACTCGGCTTCCCTTTTGCTGGCAATGTACCCGGCAGCGGTGACGCAAGAGGGGTCGCTTATTTTGAACCTCCACGGCGGACGCTGGCCCGTGAATCATTACGGTTTCACCTTCAAACCTTCACTTGCCGCCGCTTTGCGCTGGCGCTCGTCGAAACTGAAAAATAATTTGGATTTCAAAGCGAGCGCGGCCGCAATGTGCAACAAATCCAGGCTTCGCGTGCCGAGCGTGGTCGTGTAGCGGTCGCTTAACTCCCGGGCCTTTTTGTGTAATTCATCTGATGCGACGGGCGTCGGGACAAGAAAGCCGCCGGCAATGTCAGTTTCGACATCCTGCCAGAGGGCGTCACGCTCTGCCGCTGTGATTCGTCCACGCTGGACGGCGCGATTGAAAGCGTTGCGAAGTTCCAGTGTAGTGAGAGGCGTTAGCGGCAACGGCTCCCGCCCCGTGCCCAATGCTGCATCCGCCGCTTTGGATGTCGCTTCTGCAAGATAAAGCGACGCAATAAAACCAGTGTCGGCAAAGGCTACCATTCGTAGCTCTCCCGTTCTTCCGCGACAATGTTTCCAGGCATAACGCGATTCCCAAAGATCCGCTTTCGTCGCGCTTCAAAGTCGGGCAGCTTGACTTTCTTTGACTTCGAGGGCGGTGGCGGTGAAAGAAGAGCAATGGTTTTGCCTTTTTTGACGATTTCTACCTGCTCGCCCTCAGCGATCCATTGCATCACATCGCCAAAGGCGTGGCGCAATTGTCTGACATTGGCTGTTTTCATGTATAACAACCATGTTATACTTCATAGGGCAGTGCCTGTCAATGTCATCACTGGGTGGATGGCGCAGTGGCAGGCGCCGCAGGATGCAAGAGATTCAGCGCCTTTCCACAGATCGATCAGTATTCGCGTTTGGGAGAATCTCCATCACAATGACGGTTTCCGGCGCGGTGCGGCTGATGTGCTACGCACACACAGCCGCGCATGAGAATTGTCGTCCGATGGTTTGGAGCGCGGCTCTGTCGGAGACCCCCGAAAGCTTTCGGGGCAGCATGTTGCGGGCAGGAGGCCAGGTGATTAGGTGTGCGCTTTGGCCTGCGAAGCTGCTGCGGTTGGTCCTGCTCCGAGCAGGACACAGCCGCGCTCCGTGAGAATTGTCGTCCGACGTTTGATACGCCTGGGCATGGTAGCGGTTCAGGGGCTCAATGCGCGAAGAGGCCCGAATTCCAAGGACTCGGTTTGAATCCGAGGGCTGGGAAGAAATGGATGATTATTGCCCATCAATGAAGGGATTTGCCGGATTTGGCGAATTGCACCGGATCGATCTTTTTCAATGAGCGAAAAACGGCCGCGCGAACATCCTTATCCTTGTCATCCGTTGAAAGCATCAACGCGTCAAACGCCTTTGGGCCCCCTACATCGCCCAATGAGAGGGCGGCCATGAGGCGTGCGCCGCTGTCCGGGTCGTTCAATGCTTTCACCAGATACGGTAAAACAACGCTATGGTCCCCGCCGATTTTGCCGAGAGCCCCGATTGCGTTGTCGCGCGCCTGCCCATCCTGATCGCTGAGCATTTGGATCAAATCCGGCTGCGCATCCTTGGCGGCGGTTCCAAAAGATCCCAGGGAATTTGCCGCTTCCCGCCTGACGAGCGGGTCCGGATCTTTCAGCGCCAGGCGCAGAAGAGGGACTACGGTTTCCGGTTCCATGGCAATGGCGCCCAGAGCGTTGAACGCACCGACGCGCACATCTGAATTGGAGTCGCTTGTCCAGGCGATCAGTTTGGGAATGACGGAAACGCCGTTGGTGCCTAAATGACCGAAATCCTGAATCAGTTCCTTTTGATCGGCCCCTTTGTTCGTGGCGGCGGCAAGCATGCAGGGAATGGCGCCCGGCCCAAGGTAGGAAATGGCTGTGGCGGCTTCCACCCAAGGACCTTCAGCATCAGTGTTAGTGCGATTATGGTCCAGGAATTCCGCCAGTTCAGGGATGGCGGAGGCCGCTTGAAGTCCCAGAATTCTGAAGGCGGGCGGAGTCTCGACCACGTTACTGCCAGGGTGCGTAGTCCATTCGACAAGCCAGGGAACGGCTGCGGGCCCAATGGTCCGCACTGCATTGGAGGCTCCCATGCTATTGGGCGTCCCCGAAGTATCAAAATTTTCGTCCTGCAAAAGGCTTACCCACTGGTGAAGAGGTTTGCCGTTGTAAACAGGCTCGCGGCTGCAACCGGCCAGCGCCAGGCAAAGAATGGCTGTCAGAATACAGGACCTCATATAAACCTCCTGCTTTTAATCTCGCCCCAGTCTCCATAACTGCAAGTATGTTTTTCAAGATTGTGAGTTTCTAACAAGGAAAGGACTCGGTTTGCACACTGGTTTGGGGGCAAAATAAAGTTCCCCGACAAACCATTGGGGCAGCATGCGGGGCCGAGCCTCAACCCGGATCAATTTGTTTTGGGATGAGCAGTAAGGGCGGCGGTGGCCTCAGCCAGTTGGGTATCGCCGGATGGATTGGCGGGCAGGGCGCCGGATTGGAATGCCGGGTAAAGATAAGTCCATATTGCGCTCATCTCGCCCGCGAAATTTCCGGTGTCGGCTGTAATGGCGATGACGGCGTCTTTGTCAGGAATGACAACGCAAAGCTGGCCATGGGCGCCGTCGCCGCGGAAGGCGTTGTGGGTGCAACGCCAGAATTGAAATCCGTAGCCCTGTTGCCAATCGATGCCGATTTTGGAATGGCCCTCGCCGTCATTGCGAATCTGCTTGCTGGTTGCCTCTTTGACCCAATTTTTCGGGATCAGCTGGCGCCCGTTCCATTTGCCTTTTTGCAGATAGAGTTGGCCAAATTTGGCGATATCTTCGGTGCACAGGTAGAGACCGTAGCCGCCAAGGGAATAACCTTCGCTGCTGGAATCCCATTGAGGATCTTTGATTCCCAACGGTTCAAATAGCCGGGGTTTGAGGAAGTCGAGGGAGGTCTGGCCGGTGACCTTGGTGACGATGGCGGAAAGAGTGTAGGCGCCCATGGTGTTGTAAAGAAAATGGGTGCCCGGTTTGTAAACGAACGGATGGGCAAGAAAATCTTTTACAGTTGGGCCGTCTTTACCACGCTTGGGTTCGGTAGCCTGGCCACTGCTCATGGTGAGGAGATCGCGCACGGTCACGGCTTTCAGATTGTCTGAGGGATTGGGCGGCGCATCGGCGGGGAAGAACTTGAGGATGTGATCGTCCAGGTTGAGTTTGCCCTCGGCGATCGCAAGTCCGACGGCGGTGGAATTAAAACTTTTGCTGAGGGACCATAAGACGTGGGGCTTGTTCGGGGCTTCGGGTTTCCACCAGGCATCGGCAATGACATAACCATGCCGCACGAGCATGAAACTGTGGAGGGTGTTGATCTTGTCGGCGGCTTCGACAAACTGGACGATGGCATCGGATGAAATGCCCTGGGCTTCGGGCGTGCTGCGCGGAAGAGGTGAGCCTGGGTAGTTTGAGTCGTTTGTCTGTGCGGTAATAGATGCGGTGCCAATTCCCATCAGCATGATAGTTGCACAGGCGAATAGTGTTGTTTTGTTCACCCACAAAAAATGCCCGCCAGGTTGACGCGCAGCAAGTCAGGATTTTTGCCCGGGTTTCAGTCAAAAATTTGTCTTTCTATTTTCTAAATGTCCTGTAGACTTCTGAAAACCCCTGGTGGCTTATGAACAAGCTCTGGTTCGCAGTCGGTTTGCTTGCGTTTCTAACAGTGCTCGTCGTCATTGTGCTGATTCCGGTTGTCCACAATCCACCGGAACCGGAATATCACGGCAGAAAACTGACCGCCTGGCTGGACGACCTGGACGCCGCATCCAGGCTCACACAAACGAATGCCGCGTTGGCGATTTGCCAAATGGGAACCAATGCCGTGCCCTTTCTGGTCCAAATGCTTCGTACAAAGGATTCGAATTTTAAGAGGAGAAGTATCGAACTGTTACAGCGGCAACATTGGGTCGATCTGCACACACGCTTTGGTTTCCAAAACCATAGTGCGGCCCTGCGAGCGCTGGCCATTCTCGGGCCGGATGCCAAAGCAGCCGTCCCGGATGTGGCTGCTGAATTAGAAACCGCAGGGGGACAAATGGCCGCATACACGCTCTACCGAATCGGCTCAAACGGCATCCCGGCCCTTCAGACCGCGTTGACGAGTACAAATGAATGGGCGCGCCGACACGCGGCCATGTGGCTCACCGCCACGGGGCAGCCATCGTCGGTCACCAATCTTCTTGCGGCGCTTAAATTTCCCGACCGTTTTACCCGAAGCACGGTGGCCATGGCGTTGCGACGATTTCCCGGACAGGCAAACATCATCGTCCCGGCACTCACGAATTACCTGGATGATCCGGATTACGTGCTTGCTGGAAATGTCGCGCGCACGCTGGGCAGTTTTGGCGCGAGCGCCAGGCCCGCGTTTCCTGGATTGTTAAAAATGGTCGGCAGTTCAGATTACCACGCCAGCGAAGCGGCGACGCTTGCGTTGATGAAAATTGATTTCGAGGAAACGCTGGCAGCATTAACGAACAACCTGGAATCGAGCGATGTCAACATTCGCAAGACATCAGCCCGGGCGTTGACGCAGTTTGAATCAGCCGGCGAACCGGCCGTGCCGCTCCTCGTCAAATGCCTAAAGGACCCAGACGCGGAAGTTCGTCAAAACGCGGCCGTTGCGCTTCGGGAAATCGGCGCGGACCCCGATTTGGTGGTGCCCGCGCTCACCGGCGCTCTAAATGATTCGAACAGCGACGTGCGACTGGTTTCGGCGATAGCCCTTGGTAGCTTTGGTGAGCGGGCAAAGCCGGCAGTTCCGCAAATCCTCAAAATCATTGAAGAACACAAAGGGGATGAGTTGTCAGTCCAGGGGCTTTACGACGCACTTTCTCAAATTGATCCGGAAGCAGCGGCAAGATTGAGTGGGAAGTAATTAAAACCATTCCCGGCGGCCATCCACATAGGTGCGGACAAATTCATCGTCGGTTTTACAAAGATAGATAATGCCTTCGATTAAGCCGATGATGTGCAGGACAGGCCAAATAATGCCACAAGTAAGGATGGAGATGAGCAGCATAATCAGGCCCGCGCCGGTGTAGCCCAGGATGAATTTGTGAATGCCAAGGCCACCGAGCAAAATGGCGCAAACACCGGCGGGTATTTTGTTGGACGCGCGCGGGTTGAACGTGGACGGCGCAACCAGCGGCGGGGCCAGGTTGAAATCGGAAGAAAATTCCGGAAACGAAATCAGCGGTTTCCAATTGGTGGAACCATCCATTTGGGCGAGCGTGTGGGCATTGACGCGATTCTCGACAATCCACCGGCGAATTTGGTCTGCCGGAAGCGGGCCATAATGCCGGCTGTCTGTCCCTATAATCTTATACATGTTTAACGGGTTGTTGGGTTTCCCAGCTGCATTCTACCATGGTACTACGGAATCGGCTTCCAAAGGTTGCATGAAATCTTGATCGGGCAGGGTTGGCGCTGCCGTGCCGCCCCAATTTGAAAAACAGCTGCGGAGGAGCAGCGCACGAAAGCAGCTCATGACGTCCAACTATCAGTTTACGTTTTCTCCGAGGCTTTCAAATTGGGGTGGCGACCGGCCACGAAATCGTTTATGCTGTTCGACAAGGATGGAATTGCGAAAACCAGTGATATTGATTGTGGATGACGATCCGAATGATCGTTTCCTTATGCAAACTGCGTTCTCGAACATTGGCGTCAGTGAACGGGTATCTACCGTAGCCGGTGGCGCGGAGGCCATCGAATACCTCAGCGGCACCGGGCAATATGCCGACCGCAATCGGTTTCCGTTTCCCAACCTTCTTTTGCTGGATTTGAACATGGCAAAGATGAACGGTTTCGAATTTCTGCGTTATATCAGAAACCATCCGAACTTGATGGTTATTCCAACTATTGTCTTCACTTCGTCGGAGGAAATGGATGACCTTAAACAGGCCTACGTGCTTGGGGCAAATTCTTATTTGGTCAAATCCAAAACGTTCGATGGACTCTGCGACCAATTTAAATTTATTTACGGATATTGGATGCGCGTGCGGGTTCCGCCCATTGTGCCGGAAGGTGTTTAATTGGACACAACCGGGCGGAAAGTTTTGGGGCAGCGATCATCCGGTATGAACAAGTGAGTTCCCTTGGAGAGATTGGTGCGGATAACAGGACTTGAACCTGTACGCCTTACGGCACTACCACCTCAAAGTAGCGTGTCTGCCAATTCCACCATATCCGCGCTATTCAAATAATAAGAAAACGGGGGCGGAAAGCAAGGCGAATTGGGGTCGTTAAAAGGTTAAAAGGTTGAATCGTTGAAACGGTTCCGACTTCGCAGGCGGGCGCTACACAGTTCAGGGTTGAAGATTTGTTCCATTGCAAAGGGCGATGCCGGATGCCACTATTTGCCTAATGTTTTCACGCAAATTCGCATTCTATGAAATCTAAATTCCTCTTATTTCTCACGCTCACGGCAATGCTGCTGGCGGCCCGTCTGCCGGCGCAGACAAATTCATCAAATTCGGCATGGGTGCCCGCGACGCGAGCCAGTCCAAAGAATTGGATGTCCCGGCATGAAAAATTTGTGGCCCAGGCCAAACACGGAGGCATTGATATCCTTTTTATGGGTGATTCCATAACCGATTTCTGGCGAAACAGGGGCTCGAATGTTTGGAATGAATATTATGCGCCAAGGCACGCGGCGAACTTCGGCATCGGCGGCGACCGGACCCAACACGTGCTTTGGCGGATCGAAAACGGTGAGCTGGACAACATTCATCCCAAAGTCACAGTGCTGATGATTGGAACCAATAACAGCAGATCCAATTCGTCCGATGATATCGCCGACGCGATCAGGAAGATTCTCGACGTGATTCACGAAAAAATTCCGGATACCAAAATTTTGTTGCTGGCCATTTTCCCGCGCAATACAAAGAACGACACTGAGGAAATGCATGAGACGATTCGGCAGGTCAATGAGAAGATTGCCAAGTATGATAACGGCAGCACGGTGAAGTTCCTCGACATCGGCGCAAAATTTCTGGGTCCAGACGGCAAGGTGCATAGTGACGTGATGGCCGATTTTCTGCATCCGACGGAGAAGGGATACAGGATCTGGGCTGCCGCGATGAATCCCACACTGGATAAAATGATGAAGTAGAAGTGGGCTGTGGATTGGAATTGACGGCCAGCGGCGGTCGCCCCGTATGATAATTCAAAGTGGCCGATGCTGATTTAAAACCCGCTGGCGCGGAAGAACCCTCTTCGCGCCATTTCTTCTGGCTGGGATTGGGCGTGGTGGCGCTGGTTTTCGTGGTCGCCACCGCGCTGACGTGGCGCAAATGGCCGGACATCCTGGTTGATTTCGGCGTGCAGCTTTATGTCCCCTGGCAGATTTTGCATGGAGCGGTGTTATATCGCGATTTGTTCTACATGGCCGGCGGGCCCTTCTCGCAGTATTTCAACGCGCTGCTGTTCAAAATTTTTGGAGTTTCTTTTTTCACACTCATCGTAACCAATTTAATTCTGGCGGCCGCGATGATTTTCATCGTTTATCGGAATTTCTGCGAGGCATCAGATGTTTTGACGGCGACGATCATCGGGGCGGGCATTGTTGTCGCCTTTGCGTTTGCGCAATACACGCTGATTGGAAACTACAACTATATTGCGCCGTACTCGCACGAAGCTGTGCATGGGCTCGCGCTGTCCATATTCGCGATCACTCTGTTATGTCATTGGATTACCCGGGAGAGGATCTTGCCGGCGACGGCGGCTGGATTTTGCGCAGGGCTGGTCTTTCTTACCAAGCCGGACATTTTTATCGGGCTGGCAGTTACGACTGCGGCGGCATGTATCCTGTTCTATTTAAAATCCGGAGCGCGGAAGCTTGGGCTTTCGGCAGCGGCATTTTTTGCGGCGGCCATTGTTCCTTCATTGTTTTTTCTGCTTTATTTTTCGCGAGTAGAAAGCTGGCGCGAAAGCATCCGTTCGATTTTTTTCGGCTGGCTGCCGTTATTCTATGGAGTGACCAAAAACCCATTTTACCGGTCATACACTGGGATGGATCTTCCGCTGGTCCACGTGGAAACCATCGTTGGAGGATTCCTGGCAATTGTCTTTGTCCTGGCCCTTTACGCCTTTGTATTGAGATGGGTCCAAAATGCGGCATGGGCGAAATCAAAATACATTACGGCGCTGCTCTTCATGGTGCCACTTTTGATATGGGCCGTGAAGTTTGACTGGGTGCGGTGCGGCTGGCCGCTGCCGCTGTTATGCCTGTCTTCATGCATCCTGATTGCGTGGAACTACAAACGGATGGAACGGCCGCCGATATTCGCATTTTTGTGGAGTGTCCTTGCGCTGCTGCTGCTGGCGAAATTGGGACTGCTTCCACGCATCTGGCATTATGGTTTTGCGCTCGCGATGCCGGCATTTGCCAGTTCAGTCTATTTGTTGTTCTGGCTGCTGCCGAAGTTGTTGGAGAAACACCAGGTTCCTGTCGGCTTGTTTCGAATGATGATTGGTTTGGTCCTGGTCATTGGCCTGGGCAATTTGTTCGACCAATCGCAAATGGTTTACGCCCAAAAAACCGCCACGGTGGGCTCGGGTGGCGACGGAATCGTTACCTACAATGCGACGGCCGATAAGACGAAAGCCGTCCGCGCTGCCCTGCTTTGGGCGGAAAAAAACATGCCGACGAACGCAACTTTAGCGGTGCTGCCTGAAGGGGTGATGCTGAACTACCTGACACGACACCCAAACTCAACGCCCTGCCTCGATTGGAATCCCACGATGCTTTCGGTGTTTGGAGAAACCACGATGACTGATGCCCTCGAGACGCATCCGCCGGATTATATTTTCATCGTCGACTGGGATTCGTCGGATTTTGGAGTTGGCTATTTTGGCAGCTCTGCCGATTACGGGCTTGGGCTGATGCAGTGGATCCAAAAAAATTACCAGGCGGAAGTGTTGATTGGAAGCGAGCCGCTCAAAAATGGATTGTTCGGCATTAAAATCCTGAAACGGCTGCCGGCGGCGCAGGTTCAGGCTGGCGGCGTGAATCAACCGAGGTCGGTTCCAATTAAAACCTATCGAGATCCACGGTTACTATTGTGAAATAATATAAAATTCCGCCGCGCCGGAATTGAGCCACATAACGAAACAGGCCATGAGGCGATGCTAAATCCACGACGGTGGACAGTTAAAACTGGACAGACTGTCCTGCATTAGGTCACCGAAAGCACATAAATAGGCTCGCCGCCAGAGGCAAAAGGTATTCCGCAGCTTGGCATTGGCTATGCTTATGCCTACAGCTGTTAGCGTATGAGTGCGCAAAATCCGTTTCAGATACCAACCTGCTTTAAGCTGGATATCGAGCAACGTCGCCGGGAACGTTTTAAGAAAACCGTGGTGACGGCTGTTATCGTCAGCGTGGCGGTGGTCATTGGTCTGTTGATCGAAGGATGCGTCAGCGAAAAATCCCAGGCCAACGAAGACCCAAATCAGGCGACGGCCACGATTCAGACGCCCGCGCAACCTGCCACGGCGGCTTCTCAACCGTCTCAGCAAACTGATTCCCGAATTTCTCTCCCCGTGCAACCATGTCCTGTTGCCACGGTTCCAAAACAAACCGCCACGCCGGCTGACCCTCCCCACATCACCGGCGCGGCGGTTTATCTCGTCAAATCCGGCGACACCCTGGGTCGCATCGCCAAGGCGCACCACACATCGGTGAAAGCCATCAAGGAAGCGAATAAGCTCGCCACTGACAATATTTCAGTGGGCGAAAAGCTGAATATACCGACGGCTTAGGCTGTTTTGGATTGCCGATTGCGGACTTGGATGGCCAAAGCCGAGATGTCTTGCAACTCGGGACCCTCACGAGAATCAACCGTTGGCATTTCTTACGTCTTTTTTCTGATTAAAATTGAATTTAATGCTCTCTTGAACGCAGCAATGGATGGGTTATCCTGTGGCCATGACTGCGTTGCTCGAAAAGGCCATTAAAAAGGCGTCCGCTCTGCCTGAGGCAGAGCAGGAGGCGATTGGGGCGATGATTCTTGAAGAGATTGCTTCAGAGTCGCGTTGGCACGCACAATTTGCATCTTCACAAGATGCCTTGTCCGACCTTGGCGACGAAGCATTGTCAGAATTCAATGAGGGTAAAACGCTGCCGTTCAAAAAAGACAGTGACCTCTCACACGACTAAATCGTTTCGGAAGTCGTTCGGGACGCTTCCCGAATCTTCCAATTCGATGCTGCTACTTGGTCTTTTTACCTTCTCCTTCGCGCCATTCCAAAATGATAACCGCCGTGGACGCGCACGGCGCGCGCCTTGCCTGGAAATCCCGTTGGGCGTCCCGGCTTGTTTTCATCAAATAGAGCGGTATAGCGATAATCGAAATTTTCGAGCTTGATGCGTGGAATCTTCTGGCTGATAAACCGCTCGATGGAGAACACATGGGTGGCATCTTCAGCGGTCATAATGGTGAAGGCGTCGCCGGTGGCTTCGGCGCGTCCGGTGCGCCCGATGCGATGGATATAATCTTCAGGATGTTGCGGAACATCGTAGTTGATCACATGGCTCACTTCGGCAATGTCGAGGCCGCGCGCGGCGATGTCCGTGGCCACAAGCACTTCAAATCGTCCTTCCCGGAACCCGAGCAGGGCCTGCTCGCGCTCGCGCTGGGTGCGGTTGGAATGAAGCACGCAAACCGCGTGATTGTTGCGCTTGAGTAATTGCGCGACCCGGTCGGCCCCGTGTTTGGTGCGGCAGAACACGATGACTGAATCGTAATGGACGGAATCCAGCAATTTCAGGAGCAGGTCAGTTTTTTGCAAGTCAGCGACCGGATAGATGACATGTTTGACGGTTTCGGCGGGTGAGCGGCGCGCGCCAATTTCGATGGTTTCCGGGTTGCGCATGGCCCAGTTGATGAGCGTTTCAATCTGGGCCGGAACCGTGGCCGAGAACAGCGCGGTATGACGGTTGCGCGGGCAGCGGTCAATGATTTTGCGCACATCTGGCAGAAATCCCATGTCCAGCATCCGGTCCGCCTCATCCAGCACGAGATACTCGACTTTGTCCAACTTCACCGTGCCTTGCTCCAGATGGTCAAGCAGTCGCCCGGGCGTGGCGACGACAATGTCCGTGCCCGTCCGTAACGAATCAGTTTGGCGCCCGTAACCAACGCCGCCGAAAACCACCGTGACTTTCAGATTCGTGAAACGGGCGTAATCGCGGAAGGATGTTTCCACCTGGGCGGCCAATTCCCGTGTGGGTTCAAGGATAAGAGCACGGGGAGCATGCCCCGGGGAATGCACGCTGAGCTTGGAGAGAATGGGCAATGCGAATGCAGCGGTTTTGCCGGTACCGGTTTGGGCGCTGCCGATGACGTCGCGTCCCGCCAGAACCAGCGGAATCGCACGAAGTTGAATTGGGGTGGGTTCGATGTAACCCATCGCCTTGACACCGTCTACGACGGGCTGGGCCAGACCTAATTTGCTAAATGGCATGTGTCAATCTAGCACGATGGCGAATTAAGGGAAGCACGTTCGGGAGCGCGCCAGACGCTCATCTGGTGCATTGACCTTCTCCGCCTTATGGCGATGACGGAACTTCTTCGAGCGACGAGCCGGGCGATTCACCGTGCTTTTCCGCTGCCTCGCCTTGAGCTGGTTCAGCGGCGGAAACTTCCGTTGGCGCTTCTAATGATGATTTTGGCTCTTCAAGATCGGGCTCGGAATTCGTGATCACTTCGGCAGGGGTGCTTTCGCCAGCAGGGGTTTCGGCGGCGGGTTCCGTCTGGGCCTGCTCTTCTGCTTTGGCTTCTGCGGGCTTTGCTTCAGGCTTCGGCGGGCGAGGCACGGGTTTTTTGGCCGTTTCCAGACGGCCGTCCGCGAACTCCAAAACGTGGCCCTGGTGAATCAACCAATGCAAATCGGCGACCAGCGCTGTTTGTTCCGGAGTCGGATCGGCTTGCGTTGGAGCTGTCTGTGCCTGGCCCTCGGCGGGGGCGGCAGGGGCCGCAGGCTGCGACGCTGGCGCAAGTGCGCCGATCAACTTCCGCCTTGAACAACCAGGCTTCGAATTGATGAACTCCACGATGCGCTTGATATTTTCGGAAACGGGCGTCGTTTCCAGGTCAAGAAATTGAGGGCGGGCGACACTGACGTGCACAACCGTTTTGTTGACCTTGAAAAACTGAAGACCGTGTGAGGCAAATTGTTTGCTCAGCGAGGTCGCCAGCTGCAATGGAAAATGTTTTTGTCTTTCCCACTCGACCCGGACCAGGCGTTGCAAATCGTGGCTGCGCAAATTGCGGCTTTTGACCCCGTCCACGAGCATCGTCTCAACGGACTTGATGATGGCTTCTTTGTGGGTGGACCGAAAATGTTTTTCCACTTCCTCAAATGAAGCCAGCTTGAGCGGTTCAGGGACGTTCAGACAAATGTATTCGGTTTTGAAGCTGTGGTCCTCGATCCATTTTTTGACGACGGCTTCGTCCTTAACGATTTTTACGCGGGATTTGAAGGCGTCAAACGGCATTTTTGAAAAGCGTTCGGCGTGCAGTTTGCGCAACTGATTTTGATAGTCGTGATAATTAGGCGGCCCCAAAACCACTCCGCTCATCCCGCACTGCGCGACAAATGTGTAGGTTCCCTTGGGCGGGTCGGTGGGCGTGCGCTCGGTTTGATAAAAAGTCCCGAACTGGTTTTTCAGGACATAAGCGACGGCCTCCTCTTCGGACAGCCATGGCGTATCGTCAAGCGCGCAAAGGAAGAGCGGCTGGCTGACGCCGCCATCCGGCTTTTTCTTCACGACCAGCCGCACAGCGTAGCGCTCGGGCTTTTGCAGGACGAGATGGGCAATTTGAAAGAGCGGATAGGCCCGGCCGGTCACCTTGATTTGCCGCCCAAGGTGTTCGACGCCTTTTTCATCGGCTAAGAATGTGACGGCGAGATCGGGCAACGGCGCGGGAGGTTCCGGACGGGCTGGGCGCGCCTCATCGCGGCGGCCGTCCCGGCGAAATTCCTTTTTGGGGCCGCGCTTTTGACCGGCACCGCGGTCCCGGCCTCCGCGGAATTCGAAGGACCCGCCCCGGCGCTTTTCACGCGAAGGTTTTTCCCGCTCTTCGCCGGTGAAATGCTCAAAACGCTTCTGGTCGGGCTTTTCCTGGGCCCAGGCCGGGAGAAAAAGCTTCTCCAAATCCAAATCTGCTTCCGAAAAACCGCTCATGTGGTGTTGAAAGATATTCCCGCCTTTGCAAAAGGCTTCGTTGATTGCGTTTCTAAGTTTTTGAGCGGTTTTGAAGATTAGCCGCCATTGTCTCCAATGGCCTCTACGGGGCATCCTTCCTTGGCCTCTTTGCACCGGGCTTCTTCTTCCGGTGACGCGGGCTGTTTGTAAACGAACGAGTAACCCCCGTCGTCATTGCGTTTGAAATTGTCCGGCGCCGTTTCGCGGCACAAATCGCAGTCAATACACTGGTTGTCCACGTAGTATTTGCCCGCGATATTTTCGGGATATTTATTTGCAACGTCGGCCATAAAGTTCTTTCGGGGAATATGGAGTTAATTCAACAGGGTGGCAAGTTAATTGTGCTGACGCGCTTTCAGGATTGGATTTTCGACACTTCAGAGTGTGTTTATGTTTGACGCCGGTTGCCAAAAGCGAGAGAAATAAGGAAGCAGTGAAATCTCAAAACCTGTTTCCAGGCGCTTGCCTGGCGTTGCTGATCGTGAGCGAAGTTTTTCTGATGATGGCAAACCGGCAGAAAAGCGAGGCTCTCACACAATGGCACCAGGCACAACAGCAAGTGGCGGATTTGCAATCGCAGCTTTCAGAGGCCACGAATTCAGCCACTGCCAATATGGCAGGTGAATTCGGCCGCTTGCAGGCTGAAAATCAAGACATCCCGCGTTTGCGAAACCAAATCCTGCAATTGCAGGCCGAAAACCGCAAATTATCCCAGGAACTGGGCATCACGAGCCGGACGGCCAAGCAGCAACAGCAGCAGTTGCAGGAGATGGAAGCTGAAAATCAACAGGCTGCCGCAGACCAACAGGCGGCGGCCGATGATCAACAGGCCCAGACGCAAGTGGTGGAGCGCATTGCCGCGCAGCAGCGCACCCAGTGCATCGCCAATCTTCGCCTTATTTATGCAGCCAAACAGGTATGGGCATTAGAGAAGAATAAGACAGATGCCGATACTCCTACTGAGCAAGATTTGTTGCCCTATATCAAAGGCGGCGCCTTTCCCATTTGCCCGTCTGGAGGGGCCTATACGATTGGGGCGGTTGGACAATTGCCGGCTTGCTCCATTTCAGGGCACGTCCTGCCGCCGCAGTAGCGCCTGAGAGAACGATCTGTATCGACGGCTGTGGTGCAACACACGGCATCTGACGGACATAGGCCGCCAAGGGCCATCAGGGGGATATTTAATTCAAAATCAGGAAAAAACGACAAGGCAAACGATTTTTACAGCATTCTCCGTGCCTCTTCTCGAAACCCGCAAATTGCTTCATTTTTCATTTGGCTTTCCCAATTTCTTGAATAAGTTAAGCGCTCCATGATTGAGACTGACATCGAACTTTTAAAGGGCATCGCAAACCAACTGCGCATTCATTCCATTAATGCCACGACTGCGGCGGGCAGCGGACATCCCACTTCGTGCTGTTCGGCGGCCGATGTCGTTTCCGCTCTTTTTTTCGGGCACATGAAGTATGACCCGAAGAATCCGCGTTATTATAACAACGATCACTTCATTCTTTCCAAAGGCCACGCCGCGCCGCTCTTGTATGCCGCATGGGCCGAGAATGGCTTTTTACCCGTGGATGAGTTGGTCAGGCTTCGGCAATTCAATTGCGAGCTTGAAGGACATCCGACGCCTCGTTTGCAATTCGTCGATGTGGCGACGGGTTCACTCGGACAAGGCCTGGGGGCAGGTGTGGGCCTGGCGCTCGCCGGCCGACTCGATAAATTGGATTACAATACCTATGTACTAATGGGCGATGGCGAGATCGCTGAGGGCTCTGTTTGGGAAGCCGCTTCACTGGCGGGATATTTCAAGCTGAATAATTTAATCGCTATTGTAGACGCCAATCGGTTGGGCCAGAGCCAGGAAACGGCATTTGGCCATAACATCGGGATCTATCGCGATCGCTTTGAATCTTTTGGCTGGCGTGTCGAGGACATTGACGGGCATGACATCGAGGAAATTCTTGAAGTGCTCAGCGGGGTTGGTTTGAACGACCAGCCGCTGGCCATTATCGCCAAGACGTATAAAGGCGCCGGCATTTCGTTTTTGCAGGATAAAGAAGGATGGCACGGCAAGCCGTTGAATAAAGAGGAAGCGGCGAAAGCCATTGCCGAACTTCAGCCCAATTCCAAATCGGGCATCGGTGTCGATATCGCGAAGCCCAGTTCGCTCCCTGAGCCGAAGAATAATGCGCCGTCAGGTTTTCCGGCGGTCAACTACAAGATTGGAGACTCCGTCGCGACCCGCGAAGCTTACGGCAACGCGCTGTTGCGCGTGGGCGAAGTGGACACGCGAATCGTGGCGCTGGACGGCGACACAAAAAATTCCACTTTTGCCGAGAAGTTCTTCAAGAAATTCCCGGATCGCAGTTTTGAGTGCTTTATTGCCGAGCAAAACATGGTTGGCGTTTCGACCGGCTTTTCCGCTCGCGGCAAGCTGCCGTTTATTTCGACCTTTGCCTGCTTCTTCACGCGCGCGTTCGACCACATCCGCGTGGCCGGGATTTCCGAGTCGAATGTAAAGCTGGCCGGCTCGCACGTAGGCGTAAGCATCGGGGAAGACGGTCCGTCGCAAATGGGCCTGGAAGACCTGGCCATGATGCGCGCGATCATCGGAAGCACCGTTCTTTATCCCTCGGACGCCGTCAGTGCTGAAAAATTGGTCGAACAAATGGTTCAGACCAAAGGAGTCTGCTATTTGCGCACATCGCGCCCAAAGACGCCGGTCATTTATAATAATGACGAAGCGTTTCCTGTCGGCGGAGCGAAAGTGTTGCGCGAAGGCAACAAGGTGACTGTCGTTGCCGCGGGCGTCACATTATTTGAAGCATTGAAAGCGGCCGACGCTTTGAAAAACGAAGGCATCAACATTACCGTCATTGACGCCTACAGCATCAAGCCTCTTGGCAAAAAAGAAATTCTCGCCGCGGCACAAAAAACAAACAACATCGTCATCACGGTTGAAGACCATTATTCCCAGGGTGGATTGGGCGACGCCGTGGCTGGGGAATTGAGCGTGGAAGGAATCAGAGTTCACAAAATGGCCGTAAACGGCATGCCGCGCTCCGGCAAACCGGATGAGTTGCTTGCGCACTTTGGCATTGATGCCGACGCTATTGTGAAGAAGGTAAAGGCGCTTTAATTCGGCATCATTGCGGGCAGTGGTTTGGGATCCGATCGCGGGATTGAAATTTGTAACGGTTTGCCCTTGCGTGAACGAAAATTAAGTCATGACAGCTAAAGCGGTCATTGAAGAAATTAAGCATTTGCCCCGCTCGGAACAATCGAGAGTTATCCAATTTGCCTTTGAGTTGGCGCGCGAACGCCAGCTTAGTGGGAAAGAATTGGCCGAGCTGGCTGAGAAAATGGCCGATTCGAAGGATACCACGGGAGTCCAAAAATTGCGGAAAGAAATTCATCGCGGATTCTACGGTGAATAATCATGCCACGTGTTCGACGACACAGCCTGCCCAACTTGGCGTCTTGGCCGACTGGTTAGGAACTGCACCTGAGGTTCCCGAAGGGAAATGGTTTAAGAGATTCTCCGGTATGACTGTTTGCGGCGAGGGTGAACTCATTAGGACATTCTTACTGCCCGGACAAGTCGGCAACCGGCGATGAACTGGAATGACGTCCGCAGAGGCCCGACACAAACTGTGAATAACTTTTTGTGTTCAACCGGCGCCGGCTCGGCCATAAAGGGCGCATGGCTGTTCCCACTTTACTACCCACGGTCGCTCAGAACGAGAAGTTCGGCGGTGTCACCTACCATATTGAAGGCGAATTGGTTCCTGCCTTGCACCTGGAGCTCAGCGATACCGGCGTCTATTTCGAACATCATATTTTGCTCTGGAAAGACCCGGCGGTGCAAATCGGCATTCATCCGCTCAAAGGCGGATTCAAACGAATGCTGGCCGGGATGCCGTTCTTGCTGACCGGCGCGCGCGGTCCGGGGCGCATCGCGTTTAGTCGCGACGGCGCGGGGCATGTTTTTGGCCTGCACCTCAAACCTGGAATGGCTGTAGACGTGCGGGAGCATCAATGGCTGGCGGCAACAGATACCGTGGAGTACACATTTTCCCGGATCCGAGGAGCGTCGAACATTTTGTTCGGAGGAACGGGATTTTTTATTGATAACTTTTCGTGCCCGTCCCAGGAAGGAATTCTTTGGCTGCACGGTTTTGGCAATGTGTTTGAGGTCACCCTGGGGCCCGGTGAGGAGATCGATATCGAACCGGGCGGTTGGATTTACAAGGATCGCACCGTGCAGATGCAAACGATGTTCCAAAAGCTCTCGACCGGCTTATTTGCCAGCGCCGCAAACCTCTTCTGGAACCGCTTCACGGGTCCCGGAAAAATTGCGCTGCAATCGATGTACATCCACATGGACGGCGGAGAGTAGGACGCGAACTGTTGTGCCGTTGAAATCTTTCAGCGGTATTTCCAGTTTAATGATTTGCCCGCTGAAAGCCATTCGATGGCCGTTTTGATTCTGCGAAGGCGGGTTTCCGGCCGCTTCGCTTGCGTGACCCATTCGATATACTCGCGTCGGTGGCTGGGGCTTAATTTCTCAAATGTCGCGCGCGATGGTTTGTTTTTTGCAAGCGCGGCAACAAGATCATCGGGCGCAGCAATTTCCCTGGCCTTAGGTTTTCGCCGTGACACTATTTTGGTTCCGGCCTCGTTAAGCTCCACGGCTTTGCGAATGTAACTCAACAGAAATTTATCACCCGGCAAATCGGCCAAAGAAGTCAGCCGGCGGTATTTCTCCCGTTCCTTGCCCAAAAGGAGTTTTCCTTTCCAAAAGATAAGCGCGCAATGTTTCTTGAAGGCTGGTGTCGTCATCAGAATCCCTTTGTGCAAATAAAACGGCGAACTCCACTTAATAGTTTCCTCAACTTTAGGGCACGCGCGATGAATGAGCTTGCGGACCTTGGTTAAAATGGGCCGGGCAAAATCGGCGGCTCGAGAGATGTAATCGTCAATACGAGGATCTTTATTCGGCACGGCGGTTAATTTGAAAGATTTCATTCCGATTATCAATCTGCATTGCGCCTGTTCATTTTCAGAACTTTCCCTTATCTTTAGCTTCAACAAATGGCAGCCAAATGGGCAGCGAATTGAAATTCCCATCAAGTTTTTTCTGGGGCACGGCAACCTCGCCGACCCAGGTGGAAGGCCATGTCGTCAACGAATGGACTGATTACGTGGCGTTGGATGGCGGGCACTGCCGCCTGGCATGTAATCACTATCACCTGTACGAAAAGGACATCGAGCTCATGGCGGGCCTGGGGGTGAACGCCTATCGGATGGGCATCGAATGGTCGCGCCTCCAGTCCCGACCGTTTGCAGAGCTAAATCAAAAAGAATTGGCCCGCTACATTCACCTTCTGGATTGCCTGAAAGCGGCAGGCATTACGCCTATGATTGTGCTGCACCACTTTTCAAATCCGCCGTGGGTCACGGCGTCCGAGGGGTGGCTCAATCAGGCGACCATTGCGGCGTTTGTGGATTACACGGCGAAGATTGTCGCCGCTTTAAAGGACCGGGTTTATATCTGGAACACGTTCAATGAGCCGGATACCTACGCCTCTTTGACGTACTTGTTGGGCGGTTTTCCGCCTTTCCACAAATGGCGCGTGGGCTCTTTCCGGCGGGTGGTCAAACATATGGCGGAGGCCCATGTGCGCGCCAGCGAAGTGATACGCCGTCAGTACAATGGCGGGCGTGGCCCGGAGATTGGGGTAGCCAAAAATTGGACTTATTTCAGCGCCTTTCGGTCATTCTCTCTTTGGGACCACGCATTGGCCGAGATTTCACATCACTCGTTCAATCGTTTTGTGCTGGACCAGTTTGTCGGCGGCAAGCGCCGGAACGCCTCCACGTTTCTCGGCCTCAATTATTACGGCCGCGCCCGGTTGAGAGACTTTCAGGCCCTTGTGCCAACCAATGGCGTCCCGCACCAGAAATTAAAAGAACTTGGCATTGTGTGCGATGACATGTTTGAACGGCATCCCGCAGGTTTCGGCAGGTTGTTGAGGAAACTTCAGCGTCAATGTGGCCTGCCGATTTACATTACTGAGCATGGCTCGGCTTCAACGGATGACGACTTCCGTATCCAGGATTTGACTGGCCATTTGCGTGAATTGCACGCGGCGATGGACGATGGTGTTGATGTCCGCGGTTTCTTTTATTGGTCGTTGCTCGACAATTTTGAATGGCAGTTCGGCTACACGAAAAAATTCGGGCTGTTTTCCGTGGATTTCAATGATGAACAATTGACCCGCCGGACAACGCGCGTGGCAGAATTCTACCAACGGATTTGCAAAGCAGCCCGGGCTTCCTCGCCCGGATGAACGGGAATGGGAAGCCATGAACAATGAAAGGCAACGCGTTTCGTCCAAAGTCCAGTCCCGGGACCGTTCGATAGTTTGGGCGCTCGCCGTGGCGGCGGCTATCCATGTCTTTGTCTTTTCGGCGGCCTTTCCTCTGTTCAATAATGTAGACGAGGGCCCTCATTTCGATTTGGTCATCAAGTATTGCCAAAATGGCATTCCTCAGTTGCTTAATCCACTATCGGATGAATTTATCAATTATAACGTTCTGTTCAGCACGCCGGAATATCTGAGAAGCCCCGCGGCTTTTCCGAACCAGACGATTCCTCCCCCTCCCTGGACGCAACCTTCGCAAACGAACCTTCCATCGCTGCTGGCGGAAAGGAATATCGAAAGTAAATTAATCAACTACGAGACAACGCAATCGCCGCTTTATTATGAGCTGGCTGGCGCATGGTGGCGGCTCGGCAAAGCATGCGGCATACATGGCGGTTCATTGCCTTACTGGCTGCGTTTCCTGAATGCCCTTCTTGTTCCCGTCATTGTGTGGATTGGTTACTGGGCGGCAAAGCTCGTCTTCCCTGATCGGCGTTTTGTGCAACTGGGCGTTCCGGCGCTATTGGCCTTCATGCCACAATCCGTTTTCTATTCCATTTCGAACGATATTCTCTCGCCTTTGTGCTTCGGACTGGCATTTATATGCCTATTTCGATTCTGGCAAACGGAACTGCCGGACGTTCGGCTGGCGGCCTTCACCGGCTTGGCCCTTGCGGCGACATTTCTGGCCAAGGCCTCGAACCTCCCGATTCTCGCGGTTGCCGGCGCAGTCATCCTCTTGAAAATTATTCAATTGGCCAAAAACGGGAAAATCTCCTCTTCCCTCCGGTCACTGGCCACACTGGCTGTCTGTGCCGGAGTGCCCTCGGCGATGTGGAGCCTGTGGTGCAAAGCTTATTTTGGCGATTTTACCGGTTCGAAAATTCGGGGATTGATGTTTGGATGGACAGTGAAACCGTTCGCGCAATGGTGGGCCCATCCGATTTTCACTCTGCACGGCCTTTGGACTTATTTTTCAGGGCAAATGGGAACATTCTGGCAGGGTGAAATTTGGTGGCATGGCGTTCCGATGGCGTTGCCCGGCACGTATGCAGTCTATTCGATTCTCACGCTGGTCCTGGTTGCCGCAGCGCTTCCAGCAACATTTCCAAAGTCTTCGGTTGTTGCTCCATCGCAACGCCTCGCGCTCCAATGGAGCCTGGGCTTTTATTTGGCCGCGCTGGTTTTTTTTGCCTTGATGTCTGTGATTTACGATTTCCAACACTCTCCTAATCCGTCGCCCCAGCATCCGTATTTTCACGCAGGCCGCATGATGTTGGGAGCGCTTGTTCCGTTTGTGCTGCTTATCGTCTTTGGGTTGGATCGCCTGTTAAATCGTTTCGGAAACGCCGCAAAATGGATGGCTCTGGTTTCGATGGTTTTGTTCATGCTAATTCTGGAAGTCGTGACGGCTCGCTCAATTTTCTTTAACTCGTACAATTGGTTTCACCTGACTTAAAATGGATGCCATTGAGCAATCCGATTTTGTCGTTCGCCATACGTTATGCCTGGCACGCAGTTTCAAAAAATGGACCGGACGCGATCTGATACCCGGAGAGTTTTCACCGATAGAACTGGCTGCTAAACTTTTTGACGCCCAATTTGTTGTGGTGTCGCATGGAACCGAACCCGATCCCGTGCTCAACTACGGCAACCGCGCCGCGCTGAACCTGTGGGAAATGTCATGGGACGAATTCATTCGTACGCCGTCCCGTTTGACGGCTGAGCCGGCCAGGCGCGAAGCGCGCGCGAAACTGATGGAAACCGTTGCACGCCAGGGATATTTTGAAAACTACTCGGGCATCCGCGTTTCCAAAACCGGCCGGCGTTTTAAAATTTCGGCCGCCACAATCTGGAATTTAATCTCTGAAACCGGTGAGTTGCAGGGGCAGGCGGCGGCGTTTTCTGAGTGGAAATTTCTTTGAACAGGGCCGATATTAGAACGTCGAAATGGCATGCAATTAAACCTAATAAGAATTGCCCGGGCGACGCTTGCGGCGGCGGTCATCGGGGTGGCGTTTTATGAGACGCATGGCCGGCAGACAGACGATTTAACTGTTTCAACGAACCAATACCAATCTATGGACCCGACCCAATTCAAAAAACCGGACCCGGCGGAGTTGAAAAAAAAACTCACGCCCGAACAATTTGCCGTAACGCAAAAATCGGCAACTGAACCTCCCTTCGACAATAAGTATTGGAACAATCACGAGCCGGGCATTTACGTTGACATCGTTTCAGGCCAACCCCTGTTCAATTCCCTCGACAAATTTGATTCGGGTTGCGGCTGGCCCAGTTTTTCCCAGCCATTGTCCAACACAGACGTGGTCGAAAGCGCCGACTACTCCTACATGGGAATCGAACGCACTGAAGTGCGTTCGAAGATGGCCGACTCTCATTTGGGCCACGTTTTCGATGATGGTCCGGGACCGACGCACTTGCGTTATTGCATCAATTCAGCGTCCCTTCGGTTCATCCCACTTGGCAAAATGGAAGCAGAAGGCTATGGCAAGTATTTGGAGCCATTCATCAAAGCGGGCCTTTACAAGAGCTCGGGAGGCGCAACGAATACGCCGCCAAAGAAATAACGGTTACTCCGTTGAGAGGAGTTTTTCCCACAGTTCCTGGTTCAGCAACGCTTTTTGTAAGAATTCGCCATCTGCAGACGGGGTCGCCGGAACGCGTTCAGGCTGCAAGGGCAGTCGCAAAAGGAACGTCGTTCCGAATCCCGGCAGGCTCCTGGCTTCCATCTTGCCGCCATGATGATGGATGATAAAAAAGCAAGCCATGAGATGAATCCCGTACTCGGAGGCTACGCGCCCCTGCACTGCGAATGGGTCAAAAACCGCGCGCAACGCATCCTGCGGCAGACCGGGCCCGTTGTCGCCAATTTCCACCAGGATTTCCGGCTTGCTGCCATCATTCGTCAATTCGGCCGAGAGGGTGACGCGAGTGCCGGCAGGGAGCATCGACAGTTCTTCCTTGAGCAGAAGCTCAAATAATCGCTGAAACTTTGGCTTGTCCGCGCGTAACTTGGGCAGCGCCTCCGGAATACGATTTTGAACCTCAATCCGCCGGGCGGTGAATTGATCCGCGAGCGATTTGAACGCATCGCCAACAATCTCATGCAGAGCAACCTCATCGGCAAACGGCGCGGATGAGTTTTCGGACGCGGTCCAAAGATCTTTCAGCAAGCCGTTGATTTTTTCGATCTGCGTCTGGACGTTTTGGTGATAGTCTTTCCAAAATTCGGGGTTGCGCAGGCTGTTCAAATCGGTCTTTTCCTCGTTCATTTTGACCGGCGCCAGGTCCAGGAATGTTTTGACCGCCACAAGCGAATTACGAATGTGATGGCTCAATCCAGCCGCCAGGAGCCCCAGGCTCACAATGCGGTCGGCGATGAGCATATTGCGCAGGACCGACATTTTTTCCTGCAATAATTTGTCCCGCTCATTTTGGACGATGAAAAATTCAAGTCCGTGCTTGAGTGTTTCCTCCAGTTGCGGAGGGTCCCAGGGCTTGGAAATGTATTTGTAAATGGCGCCGCTGTTGACGGCGGCGATCGCGGCATCCATGTCCGAGAACGCGGTGGCCAGGATACGAATGATGCGGGGCCGCAAACGCCGGGCGCGTTCAAGCAGCCAAACGCCCTTCTCGCCGGGCATTCGCTGGTCGGTCATCAGCAAGCCGATTTCGTCCTTGTGCAGTTCCAGCAGCTCAAGCCCTTCTTTGGCCGTTTCGGCTGTAAGGATCCGGAATCGGTCGCTAAATGCGCGTTTAAACGCCAAAAGAGACATCTCTTCGTCGTCCACGTATAGCACGGCGAACTTTTTATAATCGTAGTCAGTCTGCATTTCGCTATTAGGTGACAAGGGTTGTGCCCCGCTTCATTTTTTGCAAATCAAAAACTTATTTATTCCATCCGTTACGTCTTCACCACTCCGGCATCCTGTGCCGGGATAGGCGGGATGTCCGCGGGCGGATTTTCCGCCCGGACCTTCCTCGCTTTTTCCGGAAAATCTATCGTGAACTCACAGAATCGCCCGGGCTCGCTTTTGACGATGACATGTCCGCCGTATCCGCGGATGATCCGGTGACAAATGCTCAGTCCCAGGCCCATGCCCTCGCCCACGTCTTTTGTCGTAAAAAATGGATCAAAGATTTTTGCCATGTGTTTTTGTTCAATACCCGTGCCATTGTCGCGAACAACAATGATGCTTTTGCTGTCCTCAACCCGGCCTTCAATCCAGATCGTCGGCTCTTCGCCTTCATATTTTTTGGCGGACATCGCATCCAGCGAATTTTGAAGCAGGTTCACAAAAATATGGACCAGCTTGTTTCGATTCGCCTGCGCGACCTGGCCGGGCACAATGTTGTTCTCGATCTTCACCTTTCCTTTCCATTCGGTGGACAGGAAACGCAGGGAGGCATTCACCGTTTCTGCCACGTCCACGGACTCGGTGGGCCCGCCCTCGGGATGCGTAAAGACCCGCAGATCGGAAACGATATTGCGGACCCGTTTGAGCCCTTCGTCGACGTCGTTGAGGATCTCTTCCACTTCGGCCTTCTCCGCGACGGGCATATTCTTCGTCTTGTTTCGGAGCGCAAAGACGCCCGTCGTAGCGAAGTTTAGCGGATTATTGATTTCGTGGATGATGCCGGCGCTCAGGCGGCCAAGCGAGGCCAGTTTCTCCGATTGGACCAATTGTGTCTCCGTGTCTTTGATTTGCTCGATCGCCGAGGTGAGCGCCTGGTTTTGCTTTGATAGTTTGCGCTGGTAATCGTGCGAGTCCACCAGGTTTTTGATGCGCGCGTGGAGTTCGGTCGCCGAAAAGGGTTTGGCCAAAAAGTCGTTCGCGCCCATTTGCAGCGCGTCGAATTTGGTTTCTTCGTCCGCACGCGCCGTCAACAAAATGACCGGGATGCCCGCCGTTGCCTCGCGTGCTCGCATTTCTTTGCAAACATCCAGGCCGTCCATCTCCGGCATCATCATGTCCAGCAGCACAACGTCCGGCAAAAACAGCTCGGCCTTCTCCAGCGCCTGGACACCGTCCGTGGCTTCAATCAAATCATAGTCGCGCTCCAATTCTGTTCGGAGAAAATGCTGCATGTCCGGCTCATCGTCGGCAATCAGCGCAACAGGCTTGCGTCCACTTAAAGCCGCCGGCGCGGATGCCGCAGAGGTCGCCGCGGATGCCGCGACGGGCCGGCGTGTTCCGGTTGTTCCAAAAAATTCCGCGCGCCGATACAAGTTTCCCAGCCATTCTTCGGAATTGGAGCCCGGCGCAGCCGTCGGTTCTGGCTGCGCGGCCTGGCTGTCCTCGGGCGCTGGCGCCGGGGCGCTCTTGTACGGCAACCGCACGGAAAACGTCGTGCCCTGGCCTTCCACACTGGTCACGCTGACTCCGCCGCCCATCATTTCAGAGAGTTCCTTGACCAGCGCCAGTCCAATGCCGACCCCTTGGAATTTGCGGCGTGACGAATTGTCCGCCTGCCAAAACCGGTCAAAGACGAACGGCAAACTCTTTTCCGCGATGCCGATGCCCGTATCGCTGACAATCAAAAAGAGCTGGTCGTCTTTTTTTTCCGCCTTGAGATCAATTCGCCCGCCTGAAGGAGTGAACTTGATGGCGTTGAACAACAAATTGAGAAGTATTTTCTCCAGTTTGTCGCGATCGGTCAAAATGGTTCCCAGGGACGCTTCCACGTGAGTTTGGACCTGGACGTTTTTATCCGCGGCTACCTGGCGAATGGCGCTGGAAAGGCCTTTGAAAAAGTCCGGGATCTGCAATGGATCGCTCTTGATGTCCATTCGCCCCGACTCGAGGCGGACAAGGTCCAGCAAATCGTTGATGAGCTTGAGCAGCCTCATGCTGTTGCTCTGCATGGTCTCCAGCAGTTCGCGGGAACTGCTATCAAGGGCGCCCTCCGCGCGACGCATCAATGATTCCAGGGGCGCGATCAGCAACGTCAGCGGCGTGCGCATTTCATGGCTGACGTTGGCGAAGAATCGGCCTTTCAAACGGTCCAGTTCCACAAGTTTGCGATTGCTTTCCTCAAGCTCGCGCTTGCTTAGGTCCAGTTCATAACGGGAGGCGAATTCGCGGAAACGCAATTGATTGTAAAAATAACTGCCAAAGATGACGAAGACGCCCGTCACGGAAATGAAATAAAAATTATTAAAGAATATTCCCCGGTCAACCGGCCCGCTATGAAGGTAGCAGGCAGCGACATATAGAATCAGTGCTTCCAAAAAGATGATGATGCTGTCCAGGAGCGTCCAACGCAGCACAATGGCCGCGCCGACCAGAACGATGATCAGTCCCGCGTAGTAGGATGAATTCACGCCCTGCGTCTCATAAATCATGAGCGATATCATCGCCGATGGAAGCGCCGGCATGATCCACCCCTGCACCCGGTAATACTTCAGCCCCACCGGCGTTTTGACAAACCACCAAAGGAACAGCAAGACCAGCGAGCACGCCAAACGGAACCCGAGAAATTTGAAAAAAAGCTGTGGATACACCATTGCATCCAAAGTCGCACCGGCGGGAACAAAAAGGATGGCAAGGACTGTGGCCGTGCGGTAGTTGCTGACCCAAACCGCGGTTTCGTGTTTGGAAAACGCCTGCTGAATCTCTTTCGAACTTTGTGAATTGATTTCGGACATTACGTCTTAATGATCTCGGTGAAAACGTTGACCCCGGACGGCTCAATGAAAATGCGCGTCTGATCCATCTCCGCCAGCTCGGGTATGAGCGCCTTCATTTGCGCGGCGTCGCGATATTCCAGGAACCAATCCACCATATATTCCATCCAGCCGCGCGAAGGATTGTTGACGTGCACGTTGGTTGAGATAACCAAACCACCGGGAGCCGCCAATTCGTAAAATACCTCCATCAGCTGTTTGCAAATCGGGTCGGCCAGGTAATCAAAAAGACCGGCGCAATAAACCAAATCGTAGTGCCCGCGTTTAAACTGCGCATTATCTTTAATCAGTTGTGCCACGGATTTCTTGACGCCGCGAATCATGCAGTCACGATTGTATTTATGGCTGATTCGCTCCAGCGTAGATCGCGTGTATTCGATGGTTTCGTTGTTGAAATCGAGCAGCGTGAAATCCACGTTGTCGGAAAACGGAAACTCGGCGAGGAAACGCTGCACTTCAATGGCTGGGCCGCACCCCAGGCTGAATATTCTCGTAGGCCGGCCCGTGGCCGAACGCATGGAAACCTCCGCTTTCAACCGGTCATTGAGCGATGCAATGCGGTTGCGGTGGGCGACCACGGGAGGTGTTTCCAAAAAGAACGCATTCAAAATTTTGGCGAAGAGCGAATTTCCTTCAAGCGGATCTCTCACCATCATGTTCACCATTTCATAATCGCCCGCGTATCCCAGGGGCTTTTCGAACGTGCGACGCATAAACGGCGCGCACAAAACCAGCGGATGAAGCATTCGCTTGGCGTAAAGCGCGTAAGCCAGGTCGACCGGCCCGCCGCTTCGGGGAAGCGTCCTTTCGAACTTCTCAAATAACGAAGCCATGACTGGCAGCACCTGCGGCAGGAGCGCGCGCAGAATGTTGCGCTCAACTTTTTCACGCACACCGTCCCCTTGCGCCTGGACTTTCAGTTCGGCGCGGCTCATCCACAGCCGGAAGTCCTGCAGAAACATTTGCAAATCAGCGACGGCCACTTTGAATTCGGAGGAGAGCGCATGAATCTTTTGGCGTTCTTCGAAGAACGTCTTGAATTCGTTGGTTAGTCCCCGTTTCCCTTCCAGGTCAATGATCAAATTTAAATCCACCCAGTCCAGGGCTTCGAGGGATGCCTCGCAAATGGTTTTCGTTCCGGCCTCGACAACGTTTGAGACCACGGCATGTCCGAAATAAATTTCCTCCTCCTGCAATATAATTCTAAAATCGGCGAAGGCTTCCGACAATCGCGGTATCGTTGCCTGGTCGTACAATTCAAACACGACCGCATGGCGCTGTACGCGCACGAGCGCTCCCCGCAACGCAACTCCCTCGGCGGTCTTGAAAGTCACGCTATTCTCTTCTGCCTCCACCCGTTCCGGCGGTCGTGTGGTGACGGATCCAGCGGGCTTTTTTTGCCGTTGCAACTGCAGCGCCGCCATTCCGTTCCCATTTCCGTTTCCATGGTCCTTTTGACTCATATAGCTTGGAGGATGGAACATTTTCTACGCCAAAACAAAGCTAAATCGCGTTGAATAGCCATTTTGGTGCAAATTTGGCACCCCCGCTGCTTTGTTCGCCAGTATCGCTCGTGAAGTAAAAAATAAGGTTGCCGGACATTAACGACAGGCTGTCTCGCGATAAGACAAAGTGTCCAAAAGTCGGTTGAAAAAATTATGCAAACAAAATCAGGCGGAACTTCGGCTCAACGCATGAGCCAATACGCATTGGCCATCGCACTGACGATGGCAACGGCGGAATCGTCCCAAGCCGTCGGCTTTATGCTGCCCAACCAGGACCCCGAAGCGATCGGACGCGGCGACGCGTTTGCCGCCACGGCCGACAACCCGTCTGCGATTTATTATAATCCTGCCGGCATCACGCAATTGCCCGGCGTCCAGGTCAGCCTGGGGCTTTATGGAATTTCCGCGCGCACTTCATATACGTCTCCTTCCGGTCAGACCGCTCATACGGATGCCAATCCCCAATTTGTTCCTCAAGTCTATGCCACGTATTCACTGAAAGATGTACCGCTATCTTTCGGATTGGGCATCTATGCTCCGTATGGATTGGGCGTGAATTGGGGCAATCCTCCATTTAGTCCGTTCGCTCAAAAGGGAAAACTCGTATATTTAACAGCAAATCCAGTGGTTGCATGGAAAGTTTGCAAGATGCTTTCGGTGTCGGCTGGTCCCACATTCAATTATTCAGAAGCTGTATTCCAGGTTGATCCTGGTGCAATCGTTCATTTTCAAGGCTCCGATTGGGCGCCCGGCTATACGTTCGGAATTCTATTTCAACCCCATCCAATGTGGTCGTTTGGCGTGGACTACCGTTCCGAGACTAGCCTGAACTATTCAGGTATATTTGGGGAGTGGGGCGGTCCTGGAGAGAAGACGAGTGCAAAAATCAATTTTCCCATGACGGCCCTGGGCGGAATTTCGTTTCGCCCCACGCCCGATTGGAACCTCGAATTCGATTTGAGTTGGACTCAATGGAGCAAAGTCAAGGAAATCACTTTCCAAAACACACCGTTTGGCCCGTATTCGCTGGCTCTTAACTACCGGGACAGCTTCATCTACGATTTTGGCGTCACCCGACAGCTGGGCAAAGGTTACTACGCCAGCGTCGGCTACATTTACAGCCAGCTTTCAAACCCTACTGAAACATATAATCCGGTCGATCCGGACGCGAACCTCCACCTCGGCAATTTTGGATTTGGGCATAAGGGCGAGCACTTTGATTGGGCAGTCGCCTATCAGTTCGCCTATAACGGAGGCCGCACTATCTCTGGCAATGCGAACCCGTTTTTCGACGGCAACTACAAGACTTTCAATAACGCCGTAAACGGGTCCATAACCGTCAAATTTTAAACCCGGCCTGCCGCCCGAATAGGAATGTTGGTTAAGTGGTTAAGTGGCAAAGTGCCCGGAGCGGTGTCATCTCAATGAATTGAGACATTCCTGAATCTCGCGGCGGTGGTTCGGCCGATTCGGCCAGTCATGAAGTTCTAAGCAAAAATGGCCGGGTCTTCGATGCCGCTGTTGACGTCGAACTCGATTTCCTTGACCCAGTTTTGCATCCACGCGTTGGTTACATCCGGGTTGGTGTTCAATTCGGGATGCGTCTGAATCACCAGGCTCAGTCGATTTTGGAAGGTCACGCAACCGGCTCCGACCTTTTGAGAGCGCAGAAGCGGTGGGGAAAATAACCAGTTACCGAGGCATTCGTCTGCGTTGATTTCTTTTTCCGGGTCCCAATCGCCAAGGTTTGAAAAGCCGCCGATATTCCAGCTCGAGGTCGCCAGGTCATTTTCCAGCATGTATTTCCGCATGCCATGGGTCGTGAGCCTCGCCGCTATGAATGCGTACCAGTTCGCCCAATGCTCTTTTCGCGCCAGGGTCGCGTAAATCTTCCGGTGAACATCATGCACCGTTTCATAAGACCGAATCTTGATGCTGATATAACTGGAGTGGTTCTCCGTGTCGCGGTTGCGAAACACCTTGCCGCGGAGGTTTACCAGGATCATCCAGGGCACTACCGACGAAGGATCCTCCAAAAAGGAACGGATTGCCTTGGAGAGATTCTTCATGAGGAAAGAATTTACCGTCACGCCGGCTTTCCGGCAGACACGCCGGATACGCAGTGTCTCGGCTTCATCAAATACGTGCCATGAGACTGCCAGGGGCGGGCGGTCATTGGAAGAAGGGACGGGCTTGCCGTCAAATGGCGCCCATTTTAAACGCCGGCGCGGTTGCAGGAACTTGGGCAATAATTTCAGTACTGCCAGCTTGGAGGATTCCGCAGGATGCCGGACTTGTGGCAAACGACCCAATTTCGCCCCGCGTTCACGCAGAATCTTGGCAAAGCCGCCTATCCCGTCGAACTCCTTGTGCGAGAGGTATATCCATTCAGGTTCGGTAGTTCCCGGCGCAATCCGTCCGAAGCGAATTCCGATGAATTCGCCCAGGTCTTCTGCTGCCTCGAACCAAGGCCTTATTGGATCAAAGGGCTCTTTGTCCATACATTTACCCGCAAATACCGCAATTTTCAGGCCATCGCCACGTCTGTGGTGATGATTTTTTCGAGCGTTTCGTTGGCCCAGCGTATCATGCGCTCGGTCGCCTCCCAACCGATGCACGAGTCTGTAATACTCACGCCATAGCGCAAGTCTTTTAGTTTGGCTGGGATTGGCTGATTGCCCTCAAACAGATGGCTCTCGGCCATCAACCCGATCAATGACCGGGTGCCTTCAACCCGCTGCTCAATGACGCTATGCCATACATCCTCCTGGCGGGCGAACTTCTTTTCCGAATTGGCATGGCTGCAATCCACCATCAGCACCGGTTGCAATTTTTCGGAAATCAGCTTTTCTTCCGCCGCGCGAATGCTTTCGGCGTCGTAATTCGTTTTGGCGCGGCCGCCGCGCAAAACCACGTGCGCGTGCGGATTCCCGGTCGTGCGCACGATGCTGGTGACGCCGTCCTCGTTGATGCCCAGGAAACTGTGCTGATGCCTCGTTGCACCCATCGCATCAATTGCCGTTTGCAGGCTGCCATCCGTGCCGTTTTTAAGGCCCACGGGCATCGAAAGGCCGCTGGCCATTTCCCGATGGGTTTGCGATTCCGTGGTACGCGCGCCGATGGCCGCCCATGAGATCAGGTCGGCGATGTATTGCGGCACAACCGGGTCCAGGAACTCCGTCGCCGCCGGCAAACCCATGCCCACGATTTCGAACAGGATTTCACGGGCGATCTTTAGTCCGGTTTCAATATCCTGTGAGCCGTCCAGGTGCGGGTCGTTAATCAGTCCCTTCCAGCCAATCGTCGTCCGGGGTTTTTCAAAATAGACGCGCATGACGATTTCCATGCGGTTTGCGTATTCTTTGCGCAGGGTATTCAGTTTTTCGGCGTATTCCACTGCCGACTTTTTGTCATGAATGGAGCAGGGACCAATGACAATGAGCAGACGTGGGTCTTCCTGTCGCAAAATGCGGATGATTCGTTCACGGCTTCGGGCGACGGTTGCGGCCATGGCTTCATTGGACGGCAAATGCGTCCTCAACTCGCGCGGCGACAACAGCCGAACGATCTCTTTTACGTGCAGATCCTGCGTGCGATACATTGGAGCTATACTAGCATAACATTGACTTGATAAAAGGGCAAAAATGGCTCGTTTTCGGGTGCCCGAAAGTTGCCGGCCATAAGCTAGGATGACGAGCCGTTTTCCGTTTTTGATTTGCCATTCTTCACTTTTCGCTGCTCGGCAAAAAAGTTCTTGAGCAAAGCCCTGCATTCCGGTTCCCGCAGGCCGCTGGTAATCGCGCAACGATGGTTGAGGGTGGGAAATTGAAGCAAATTCATCGCGCTGCCTGCCGCGCCTGCTTTGGGATCGCTTGCCCCGAAAATAACGCGCTCAATCCGGGTATGAACGATGGCGCCAGCGCACATCGGACAGGGTTCTTTCGTCACGTAAAGCGAACAATCCGTCAGGCGCCAATCGCCCACAGCCTCCTGGGCTTGTGTGAGAGCGAGCATCTCGGCATGGGCCGTGGCATCCTTGAGCAATTCCACCTGGTTGAATGCCCGCGCGATAATACGGCCGCCGCGCACAACTATCGCCCCAATCGGCGTTTCCTCCGCCTCATAGGCGCGCGCCGCCTGGCGTAGCGCTTCGCCCATGAAATAATCGTCGCTGTGCAGGTCAATGATCGGTTCGTCCATGCAGCCAAAATGGTAGAGCGAAGAATACAAAAATGAAGGCTAATTGTACGAATCTGTTGATTCAGCAAGGAATCAGGAATTGAAAGATAAATGAAGACCGTGTTTGAGAGATAAACGAACGATCCAAAATAAACGTCGCGAATAATCGTTTCAAACGCTAATCAGGCGTTCCCCTTCCGGATACAACTCCACAAATTTTGCTGTGTTTTCCGTGGGCAATGTTAAGCTAAACGTATGGCTTTGCCGCCAAAACACACCAATCGACTCGCCCGCGAAAAATCTCCCTATCTTCTCCAGCACGCTCACAACCCCGTGGATTGGTTTGCCTGGAACGAAGAAGCCTTTGAAACCGCGCGCCGCGAGAATAAGCCGATCTTTCTGAGCATCGGCTACTCGACCTGCCACTGGTGCCACGTCATGGAACGCGAAAGTTTCGAGGACGAACGCGTCGCCGCCCAGCTCAATGAGCATTTCGTGAGCATCAAAGTGGACCGCGAAGAGCGGCCCGATGTGGATAAAATCTATATGATGTTCGTCCAAGCCACGACCGGCGGCGGGGGCTGGCCCATGAGCGTTTTTCTGACGCCGGATCTGAAACCGTTCCTGGGCGGCACTTACTTTCCGCCGGACAGCCGGCATGGACGCCCCGGATTTTTGCAGGTGCTCGAACACGTCACCGACTTATGGCGCAAACGCCAGAAAGACATCACCGCGTCTGCTTCCGGCATGCATTCTCAACTTGAAACAGCGGCAAAAATCTCGGTGGCAGGCAAATCGGCGCTGGATGCAGGCACCCTCGAACGCGCCGCCGGCCTTTTCAAAAACGCCTACGATTCCCGCAACGGCGGCTTTGGCGGCGCGCCGAAATTCCCCCAGCCGTCCATGCCCCAACTCCTGTTGCGCTGCGCCAAACGATTTCACGATCACGAAGTTGTGCGAATGGTTTTGCATACGTGCGAACGGATGGCCGCAGGCGGAATCCATGATCAACTCGGCGGCGGATTTGCCCGTTATTCCGTGGACGCCGAATGGCTGGTTCCGCATTTCGAAAAAATGCTCTATGACAACGCCCAGTTGGCCCAGCTTTACCTGGACGCCTGTCTGGTCGCGAAGGAACGCGGAAGCAGCGAATCTGAAAACTTTGCAGCGGTTGTGCGCGACGTCCTCGATTATGTGTTGCGCGACATGACCCATCCCGAGGGCGGATTTTTTTCAGCCGAGGACGCAGACAGCGAAGGCCACGAAGGAAAATTTTACTGCTGGACGCACGATGAATTGTCGAAGCTTCTTTCACCAGAGGAATTCAATGTGGCCGCCAATTATTTCGGCATCACGAAAGACGGGAATTTCGTCGATCACAGCCATCCTGAGCCGTTGCGTGGCCTGAATGTGTTGAGTGTCGCCAAACCTGCCGGCAACGACCGCAATGACGAAAAGATTTTGGCAGCCGCAAGGCAAAAAATGCTGGCCGCGCGGTCCAAACGCGTCCGGCCGCATCGCGACGACAAAATTCTGACCTCATGGAATGGGTTGATGCTCGGCGCTTTTGCGCGCGCCGCAACCGTATTGGATGAGCCCCGATACCACGACGCAGCACATAAAAACTTCAGTTTCATCCGCCGGCATTTGTGGAACGCCGGCGGCGGCAAAACCGGCCCGTCGCTCTTTCACCGGTGGCGGGACGGCCAGAGTGACAAGGTAGAATTGTTGGAGGATTATGCATTCCTTCTTTCCGGGGTCATTGAATTTTACGAGGCCACGCTGGATCCGGAATATTTGGAGTTTTCGCTGGAACTCGCCGCCGCGATGCTGGAAAAGTTTTTTGACCCGGCGAACGGTGGTTTTTGGCAAAGTGCCGCCGGCTCAAAAAACCTGATCCTTCGCCTCAAAGACGATTACGACGGCGCCGAGCCCAGCGGCAATTCCGTGGCTGTGTTGTCACTGCTGAAACTGGCAGCCATCACCGGCCAACGGCGTTTTGCGGAAGCCGCGGAAAAGACGTTGGAACTGTTTGCCGAACGCCTTCAAAAAGTTCCACAGGCGGTGCCGTTCCTGCTGCAGGCGCTGGATTTTTCTTTGCAGGATCCCGCGCGCGTGGTCGTAACCGGGACCCGTGCTTCGGTTAAATTTCAGGAATTGCTTCGCGCCGCGCATTCGGTTTATCAGCCCAATAAAATCGTTATTGGAAACGCCGGAGCTGTGGATGACTTTTCCAAAACGCTGCCCGCCAGGGGCGAAGCAACTGTATACATTTGCCATGGCAACACGTGCCAACCGCCGACTGACGACCCCGTGTCGGTCGTTAAAGCGTTGAAGAGTTGAACCGTTGAAGGGTTTCCGTCGTTCGATTGCTTGCTTGTTGTTGCCGGCCAACACTTCAGCGCTTCAACGAGTCTGTCAATGTTTTAACCCCAACACCAACACAACCAGATCGACCACAAAGAGCAAAATGATCGTTCCTTCCAAAATCATCATCCAGCGGTTGGTCTGGTCCTGTTTCAGCAGCTGGTAAAGTTCCGCCAGCGTTTTTATTTTTCCTTCAATGTTCCTGTGCCATCCATTCAGGTGAAAACGGGTCGCCAGCTTTTCATAGATGCGCGCCAGGTGCCAGTCGCCAAAAAATTTGGTGATGTTGGAAAGTTCGTCGGTAAACCGCGCCAGGTCTATTCGGATTTCCCGCAATTGTCGCAGTGTGTCGGCCCGCGACCGCAGCGTGCGATCAGACAAATCGCGATAAGAACGCTCCAGGGCGTTGTCCAATATCCGGTCGTACGCTTCCAGTTCGGCCAATTGCAGGTTCGCCAATTCCATGATGTAAAGCGTCTCGTCAAAATCCTCCGGCTCGTCCACCAGCAACGCCGCGTCCCAGTCTATCACCACCAGGTCATTATCGTAATAACTCAAATAGCGCCCGGTGGATTCCTCAGACTCCTGCTTCGAGAGACGGCCCCCCTCGGGCTCCTGCGTCAGCAAGGCGGCAACGCCGCGGCGGTGTATCTGAAACCAGTTTTCAGCGCTGATCGGCAGGCCGTCCCGGCCTGTGGGCGGCGCCGTAATGCAAAAAACCGTGTACGCTTCTTCTTCGGGCAATTGTTCCTGCGGGCGAATAAAATGGCTTTTGAGTTCTGCGACCACCTCTTGCGCCAGCCGGCGGGCCTCGTCGTGAAGTGAGCAGTCGCCAAACTTTAAATCGTGAAACACCACCAGGTCTTCGATTTTTCCCACTGAAAACGGTACGCGCATCGTGATGCTGATGGCGCCGACCGGCAATAATTTGATCGCCCGTTCCACCGGGATTCTGCCAAAGGGTCCATCGCGATCTATCGCCGGCAGCCGAACCATTTGCGGTTTGTAAAAGAAAAACTGACGCGGGTTGCGCTTGCTGCCATCCATCGAAAACTGCTCAACCGGCTGGCCCAGCAATTGGTGCAGGGGTTGCCGCGCTGTGTCGTAGGCGACGTCAAACGCGTAGATATAGACAACCTGGCCGGTATAACGTTCCTCCGAACGGGCGGCCGGCCTGATCTGGGATGCGGGCGCTATCATACCTGAAAATACCCCACTTTTGACTCACAGGCAAAAAGGGGAGATCGCATTGGCGCCGTTGATTTCGGCGCCAATAAAATACTCTTCGAAAATTTATTGCCCGGAACTGTAACCTTTCCCCCGATTTCATTTATAGAACAGAGAATGCCATAAATGTGGCGTTCTCCGCATAGAAGGTGGGATGGGTATTCTAGCTTAAACGACGTGGTCCGTGTACTTTACGTCAAAAAGCTTGACAGCCCACATCTGATATGTAGTAATGGATACCGCCTTGCTGTCACGAAGGGCGAAAATTGCGGTTTCTTGAGTTGAGAAAGGACGATTATGATAACGAAACATGTTAAAAACGTTTGGGCGTCGATTCTTTTAGCTTCAACGTTTTTGGTCTTCGCCAACCTGCAGCCCGCCTATGCGGTATTGGTTTTCCCTCCGGTTATCACAGCCGACCCAACCAATCAAACGGTAACCGCAACGGCAACAGCTACTTTCAGTGTGACTGCCGACGGCAGCGCTCCTTTAAGTTATCAATGGTATTTTAATGACGCCGCAATCACGGATGCCACAAATTCGGTATTCACCCTGGACGATGTGCAACCAGGCGAGGCCGGTGCGTATTACGCGACGGTGAGCAACGCCTATGGCTCGGTCACTAGCGCCACGGCCACATTGACAGTCAATGCGACGTTCCCGCCTGAAGCTCCCTACATCATCACCGAGCCCACCAACCAGACGGTGACAGCGGGTGATACAGCCGCTTTCAACATACTCGCCGTCGGCGGATCTCCTTTGAGTTATCAATGGTATTTCAATGGGACGAATTTGTGGGGCGCAACCAGCGCGACTTTAATTTTAAATGGCGTGAGCTCCGGCTATGCAGGCCCATATTACGTCACCGTAACCGACACCAATGGATCAGTCACCAGTTCCATAGTCACATTGACCGTTAATGCATCCAGCCCATCTCAGGCCCCCTATATTATCACCCAGCCATCCGACGAAACAGTGACTGCTGGTAGTACGGCCACATTCAGCGTAACTGCGGGCGGCGCCACTCCGTTGAGCTATCTTTGGTATTTTGACGGGACGAATGTCGTCGGTACGAACGCGACCCTGGTTTTGGACGATGTGAGTCTCGCCAATACCGGCAGTTATCAGGTTTTCATATCCAATGCCTACGGTTCCACCAACAGCATTCCGGTTATACTTAGCGTCAATTCCTCCGGCCCGTCGCAGGCACCCTACATCGTCGCCCAACCGGCCAATCAGACTGTAACAGCAGGCGGCACAGCCACTTTCAGCGTGACCGCAGGCGGCGCCGCTCCGTTGAGCTATCTTTGGTATTTTGACGGGACAAATGTCGTCGGCACGAACGCGACCTTGGTTTTGAACGATGTGAGTCTTGCCAATACCGGCAGTTATCAGGTTTTCATTTCCAATGCCTATGGTTCCACCAACAGCATTCCCGTCCTCTTGAGCGTCAGTTCCGCTTCGTCGTGCGACCCGGCGCCCTCAGGCATCGTTGCCTGGTGGCCAGGAGAGAGCAATACCGATGACATTATCGGGGGCAATAACGGCATTGCTTCAACGGAATTGGGCTACACCACCGGCGAAGTGGGCCAGGCCTTTTCGATGAATAGCACCAACGCCAACTTCTTTGCGCCCGCAAGCCCCAGTCTGAATGTGGGCACGCACGGCACCGGCTTGACGATGGAAGCCTGGATTAAACCATCCAATGTCAATGGCATGCAGCCGATCGCAGAATGGAACAGCTCCCCTGAAAACCCGCCGCATTCCGGAAGCATCGGCGTGCAGCTGTGGATAGGTCAAAATCCAGCCAGCGAGGGCGTCCTCTGTGCGACCTTTATGCAAACCAATGACGCCAATTTCATGCAGGTCTCTTCGCCATCAGGCTCGCTGGTTCCCAATGTCTGGCAGCATGTGGCCATGACTTACGACAAGACCAATGGCACGATTACTCTTTACATTAATGAGACCATGGTGGCCAGCCAGTTTTGGGGCCATTTTATACCGGACACAAGCTACAACTTCTGGGTGGACCATCGGCCGGGCGACGAGCCGGGTGATTGGACCTATGGAACATTCCTGAGTGGACCGCTGGACGAGTTGAGCCTTTATAACCGCGCGCTCTCTTCAGATGAAATAGCCGCTATTTACCAGGCAGGTTCGGAGGGCAAATGCACGCCCGCTTCAACGATGGCTCCGTATATCATCAAACAACCCACCAATCAGACGGTAACTGTGGGAGGCACAGCCACTTTCAGCGTGACCGCAGGCGGCGCGGCTCCGTTGCAATATCTTTGGTATTTTGACGGGACGAATCTCGTTGGCACGAACGCGACCCTGGTTTTGAACGATGTGAGCCTCGCCAATACCGGTAGTTACCAGGTTTTCGTCTCGAATGCTTACGGGACCACCAACAGCATTCCCGTTTTGCTAAGCGTCAGTTCCTCATCGTCCTGCTATCCGGCACCCTCAGGCATCGTTGCCTGGTGGCCCGGTGAGGGAAATACCGATGACATTATCGGCGGCAATAACGGTGTGGTCACCAACGGAACCGTTGGCTATACGGCGGCAGAGGTGGGGCTGGGATTCAATTTCAATGGTGGTCCCAACCGGCTGATTGTGCCGGATGCGCCCTCATTGGACATTGGGTCTAACGTCGACTTTACGATTGAAGGATGGATTCGGGCGTATCCAACCAACACGCCGCAGGGAGTCATGAGCATCATCGATAAGCGCTATGCGCCCAACAGCGTCCAGTGCCGGGGTTACGAAATCTGCCTCTACAACGGGCAGGTGAATCTGCGGATCTCAGACGATCCTTCCGGCAATGGTGCGAATTGGACAGCCGGGCCCAATCTTTTGGACGGGCAATTGCATTATATTGCCGCTACAATCGCGCGCGATTCGACTAATGGCGGCAACCTTTATGTGGACGGGATAAATGTGCTGCAATTCGATCCGACATCGGTGGAAGGGGACTTGACGACAACTCAGCCATTGCGAATCGGCAACCATCCTGACCCAACGTATACTGCGTTTTTCGACGGACAAATCGACGAACTGTCGCTTTATAAACGCGCTCTGTCCTCCAGCGAAATTGCCGCTATTTACCAGGCGGGTTCGGAAGGCAAATGCACTCCGATTTCAACCCTGGCTCCTTATATCATCACTCAACCAGCAAATCAGACAGTCGCCGCAGGAGGCACAGCCATATTCAGTGTGGCCGCCGGTGGCGCTGCTCCGTTGAGCTATATATGGTATTTTGACAACACGATTGGGGTCGGGACGAACGCGACTTTGGTTTTGCATAATGTTACCTCCGCAAATGCTGGTAATTATCAGGTCTTCGTTTCCAATGCCTATGGCTCGACCAATAGCGTCACAATCACATTGGCTGTCAGTTCGTCATCTACCAACCAGGCACCCTACATCATCACCCAGCCAACGAATGAGACAGTCACCGCAGGCGGTACAGCCACATTCAGTGTGACTGCAGGCGGCTCCGCTCCGTTGCAATATCTTTGGTATTTTGACGGGACGAATGTCGTCGGCACAAACGCGACCCTGGTTTTGGACGATGTCAGTCTTGCCAATACCGGTAGTTATCAGGTTTTCATCTCCAATGCCTATGGTTCCACCAACAGCATTCCAGTCACGCTGAGTGTTAGTTCCGCTTCGTCGTGCGATCCGGCGCCCTCAGGCATCGTTGCCTGGTGGCCCGGTGAGGGAAATACCGATGACATTATCGGCGGCAATAACGGTGTGGTCACCAACGGAACCGTTGGCTATGCGGGGGCAGAGGTGGGGCTGGGATTCAATTTCAATGGCGGTCCCAATCGCTTGATTGTGCCGGATGCACCCTCGTTGGACATCGGGTCGAACGTCGACTTTACGATTGAAGGATGGATTCGGGCGTATCCAACCAATACACCCCAAGGCGTCATGAGTATCATAGACAAACGCTATGCCCCCAATAGCGTCCAGTGCCAGGGTTACGAAATCTGCCTCTACAACGGGCAGGTGAATCTGCGTATATCGGACAATCCATCCGGTAATGGCGGGAACTGGACGGCCGGGCCCAATCTTTTAGACGGGCAGTTGCATCATATTGCCGCTACCGTGGTGCGCGATTCGACTAATGGCGGCAATCTTTATGTGGACGGGACAAACGTGTTGCGATTTGATCCGACATCGGTGGAAGGGGATTTGACAACGACTCAGCCTTTGCGAATCGGCAACCATCCTGACCCAACGTATACTGCGTTTTTCGACGGACAAATCGACGAACTGTCGCTTTATAAGCGCGCTGTGTCCTCCAGCGAAATCGTCGCAATTTATCATGCGGGTTCGGAAGGAAAATGTACTCCGACTTCAACATCGGCTCCTTATATCATCACTCAACCGGCAAATCAGACCGTTACCGAAGGAGGAACCGCCACATTCAGTGTGGCTGCCGGTGGTACTGCCCCCTTGAGCTATCTTTGGTACTTTGACCAGACGAATGTGGTCGGCACAAACGCGACTTTGGTTTTGGATAATGTGACCCCTGCCAACGTGGGCGCTTATCAAGTCTTCATTTCCAATGCCCATGGTTCAACCAACAGCATTTCGGTCACGCTGAACGTCTTTGCGCCCCCACCCCAGGTCACTCACTTTGCATGGAGCCCAATTCCATCGCCTCGGTTCCGCGCCGTGCCGTTCACGGTTACAATCACCGCACTGGATGCGGGAAACAATATCGTCACGAATTTCACGAGCACTGTTCACCTCACTTCGACCAACCTCCCTGTCTCTGTCCCGATAACTCCACTGGTCACAACCAATTTTGTCCAGGGCAGTTGGACTGGAACGGTGGAAGTCCTTGCACCCGCAACCAATGTGCTCTTGCTCGCCACGGATGCGTTGGGCCATCGCGGCATTTCAAATCCGTTCGTTGTAGTAAACACTCCAATGCTGATTCCGACAGAGTTTGGCAAACAGATGCAAATCATGTGGCCGGTAAACCCTGCAGGATTTGTGCTCGAAATGACAACGAACCTCGCTCTAGGCAACTGGGTTCCCGTGCCTGGACAACCACTGCAATCGAGCAATCAATGTACCGAAGCGATAAAGCCGCCGTCTGCTAATGGTTCAGTCTTTTATCGCCTCCATTACACCGGACAATAGAGTCGGACGCAAAACAGGGCCGGGAGGGACGGCGCGCGGCGCGTCACCGCGCGTACAGCGCGCGGAACGAAATCCGAAAGAACGTCCTATTACGTTCGTTGCGCCGCTACACGCAGCGCGGACCGTGCAGCGCGCCGTCGCGGCCGCCCAAAATCAAGAACAGTCCATTGGCCAGATGGCAGGATATTTCTTCTTGCCATCCGACGCGCCAGGACTACATTCCTATTTGGAACAATAACCATTAGGACAATTCAACCTCGTATTTCTATGAAAAAAATTCTTTTCAGCGCAGCGGCCATCCTGGCCGGGTCGTTATTGGCTGCCTATGCCGATCCCAAAGATGATGTGACGGGTGCCGCTCAAAAACTCATCACTGGAGCCAATTATAGCTGGCAAACCACTGTGGTGGTTCCAGCCGGCTCCCGATTCAAACCCGGTCCCACTGATGGCAAAATACAGGGGAACATGACCGACGTTAAAATGTCCTTTGGCGATAATCACACGCAATTCATCATTGATGGAACCAACGCCGTGATCACAGACCCGGACGATGGTTCATGGGAAAAGTTGTCGGACGTGGATACGCAGGGCATGGGACGATTTCTCGTCGGGATGGTGCAGAATTTCAAAGGCTCGGCTTCGCAGGCCGCCGACCTCGCTGCGGACGCGCAGTCTCTTCAGCAAAGCGGTAACTCTATTACCGGTTCACTGACCGCAGATGGCGCTAAAAAACTCATGACGTTTGGGCGCGGCCGGCGCGGCGGCGGCAATGGCCCGTCCATCAGCAATCCTTCCGGCACAGTGACATTCTGGGTTGATGGCGGCCAATTGACAAAATTCGAGTTCCACGTCAAAGGCACGATGGCAGGCCGTGACGGCAACGACATTCCCGTCGACCGCGACACCACCGTCAAGATCTCGGACGTCGGCACTACGAAGATTGACGTTCCTGCGGATGCGAAGAAACTCCTGCCCTGAGCAGTCGTCAGTACTAAACTAGTCAGCCGCGAGCATTTGGCGTGCGTAGTGCGTGATTCGTCAAGCGGACACGGGTCACGTATAACGATCAATACACTTATGTTTTTGCAATCAAGGCGCCTCAAAGTGTCGTGCATCGTATTTGCCTTGTTCGGCGCTTTTGGTTGTACAACATTCCTTCGTCACCTGCCGGAAAACACGATAGAGAGTAAACTTTATAAGATCACTCCATTAGGAACTTCCTACGAGGTGGCGACGAACAAACTTGCTAAGCGGTTCAGCGCGATCCAATTCGATGATCAAAATGGTTTCGAGTTCCAAGGTTGGCCTGAGCCGCCACGGCTAGTTGGAATAAAATCTATTGAAGTTGATTTCGGTGATTATTCACTTATCCCTCTTTTCCCAATAGTCACGACCTCGGTCACAGCGTACTGGGGCTTTGACCACAACGGCAAACTTATCGAGATTTGGGTCTGGAAATGCAGTAATTCAATATAGGACGGCGTTTCAGTTGTGTCCGAATTCAAGCAGAACAAGGATGTGTCCATTCCGCAATCCGCATTAATTCTTGGATCCTTCACGCGACCAATGGATAGCGTGGAGCATGACCTCCGTTGAACTCTTGAGCTGCAGTTTCTCTTTAATGCGGTTTCGGAACGAGTTGACGGTGGGTATGGTCACATTCATTTCCTCGGCGATTTCGCGGACGCCTTTTCCCAAACCGAGCATTTGGAAGACCTCCAGTTCACGGTCGCTCAATCGTTCCAATGGAGAGGGCGGGACCTCTTCGGAGCCGCGCATAAACTTGGTAATAACAGTACTGGCCATCTTTTCGCTCAAGTGCATATCGCCCCCAAGAACCTTGCGAATGGCGGTTTTGACCGTTTTGGCCGGCTCCTGTTTCATCACGTAACCCATTGCGCCCGCCCGCAGGGCGCGCTCGGCATAGAGGGACTCTTCGTGCATGGAAACCACAAGGACAGGATAGTCTTCGCTCTCGTTTTTAATGGCCTTGATGAGGTCAATGCCGCTGGTCCCACCCAACGTGATGTCCACCACCACAAGATCGGGCTTGAGCTTGCGAATTTCGAGCAAAGCGCTCTCGGCTTCAGCGGCGTCACCGCAGACGGTCAGGTCGGGCTCGCGATCAATAAGTTGCCGCAGTCCCTCCCGGAACATTGTATGGTCGTCCACGAGGAATATCCTGCTTTTGTCTGGCCTGTTCACGATGACAATATAGCGTTTTTAGTTCCTTTGCGCCGGTTCAGAAACTGACGGATAAAAAATGCATGTGATACGCGTGCCATTGCCGGGCGCACTTTTCAAGTCTAAAGTGGCTCCGATAGTCCTGGCGCGGTATTGCATGATGCGCACACCCATGCCCTTGGAACTGCCGTTGCCGGGCTCAAAGCCGCTTCCGTCATCTTGTACGCTCAATTCATAGTGACCGCCCGCATGTTTTAAGGAAAGGGCTACGCGCGCCGCCTTTCCGTGTTTGACGGCATTCAGCACGGCTTCCTGGGCGATATAATACAGATGAGCAGCGACGCCGTTTTCAAGGACGGGCGCCGGACCATTGCCGGCGAAATCGCATTTAATCTTGAACAGATTTGTCGCATTGGCCGCCAGGTCTTCCAGGGCAAGAACCAGCCCGCTTTCCTCCAAATGAACGGGAAACAAACCACGGGCGACGCTCCGAGTCTGGGTTATCGCTTCGTTCACAAGGCCGCCAATGCGTCCGGCTTCGGAAGCTTCAGGGAAATTCTTCTCCTGAAGTTGGTCGGCCAGAATGTCCACCCGGTACGCGATACCCGCCAACTGTTGGCACACCCCGTCGTGAAGGTCGTGGCCAATGCGTTGCTGCTCGCGGTTGCTGATCTCCAAAATCTCGCGTTCCAGGCGTTTGCGTTCAGTGATATCGCGCGCGATGCCTTCGACCTCCACAGCCTTTCCCTGCTTTTCTACGATGCGCGCGCTGATTTCCAGTTTGATGCGTTGTCCCCGCCCGTCGGTGAAATCCCATTCCGCCGGAGGCATGGGCGCGTCCACGTGCCGGACTGTTACTATTTTTTCAAACCAGCGTTCGGCGGCGTCGCGCTGTTCGTCGGCGATAAATTCGAATAATTTTCTCCCGGTGATCTCGTCGCGCCGTCGGCGCAAAAGTTCTTCGCCGGCGTGGTTCAGGGAAGTTATTTGGCCGGCGAGGTCGCAGGTGAACACCATATCGTTGGCGTTTTCAAAGAGATTTTCGTAGCGTTCCTTCAACGCAGCTTCGACCTGGAGTTTTTCGCGAATGATGCGCGTCTGTTTTTGGACCCGTCGGCGCAGGATAACAACCCAAGCGAATGCGGCCAGCACGATGACGCCCAAAAGACCAATGGCCCAAAGCAATTTTTGCAGGTTCCACCACGGCGGCCATTGGAGCACAAACACGTCTCCGGCGGAACGCATCAGGATGCGAAACGATTTGGCGCGCCAGGCCTGTCCAGCCTGCCAACTATTGCCGGTTTCGATGAGACAGACACCAGTGACGGCCACTTTGGTGCCGTTTTCCAAATATGCAAAATCGGTGCCGACACTCTTTCTTTCGAGATAAGCGTGGAAGATGAAACCGCTGGAGGTCTGCAACACGAGAAATTGCTCGCGGCTGTGGCGCGCACGATCAAGGATTGTGGCCTCAATGCGGACGAGCCGGCAATCGTATGTGCCTTTTAATGCTTCGTCGGTGTCAATGGCAACCGGCTCCGGCTTCGGGCTGGAACCAATTTTGCGGAACATGGCGTCCTGCAACATCGGTGTGTACTCGCCCTTGGCCGGAAAGCCGAGAACTTCCACGATGTCGCCCGGAAGCAATGGTCCAGCCTGCCGGGTTTCAACATAAAGTCCCTCGGTTTGGTCCTGGATGTATAGGACGTCGTCATCCTGACGATAAATGACTGTGCCGTTGACTTTTACGCGATGCCCATAGGGACCCTGCGGCGTGAATTGCAGGAGCCTTTCAATGGGGAGTGTGTCGGCAGCAAAAGGATTTTTTGGCTTGGCGTTTTGAATGACTAAATCGGAGGAATGCGGCACGAGCAGGCGAATGTCGAACAATTGGCGTTGATGGTTAAACTCAGTGACGCAAACACCGCGAACGGCAACGGTGCTGTCCACCAAATCTCCGCTTTGTGCCACCGGTAATTGTTTGGCGTAGGCGGTGACCCTGCCGCCACCGGTAGCAATGTCCACGAGGTAGTAACCGCTGGCCGCGTCGAATTGGGCCGCCCGGACCGTCCCCTGAATCTCGACAAACTGGCTATCCTCCTCGCCGCTGGCGACTTGTTCAAACGAGACCGGCAACGCTCCCGGAAATGTTCCGGAGCCAAAAATCTGAACGCTGCGAGCCATCACAACCGGGGCAAATTCGCCGGGATCAGCTTCGCCCTGGATCTCGATGTCCTGTCCGGCTGCCAGAGGCGGACCGCCCGCCGATGCGGCCAGGCGGAAATAAATTCCTGCCGATTGGTCCTGGACGAAGTAGTAGTAATTGTTGGCATCACAGAATGTAACCACACCGCGCAACCGAACAGGGTAGTGAAGAGCAGCCTGGGCAGGCGTTAATTGCCGGACTTGTTCCGCCGTGGTCAAACCGTTGGTGACATTATTTTGTCCTCGTGCGGCAGCACTCAGAAGAGCGACCCAGCCGATAATGCGGACGACACGGAACATAGGGGTCATTCAGACTCGCTGTAAACGCGCACGAAGTCCACTTGCATTTCGCCCGGAAAGGCCGTGTTTGTATCCGGATCTCCCGCGTACACGCCGCCGATAGCGAGGTTCATGATAATATAAAACGGCTGATCAAATGGGGCGGGGTAAGGCGCGTTCGCCGTTGACCAATTCGTTTGCGTTTCATAGAGCTGATTGTCCACAAACCAACTGATTGAATTCGTGGACCATTGCAGCATGTAAGTATGGAATTTATCCGCGCCGTTTCCGGGTGCAAAAGTATAGAGGTCTGTGGATTGAAGGTGCACGCCTTCGGAGCTGGAATAGTGAATCGTGCCCTGGACAACCGCAGGGTAATCGCCTTTGTTTTCCACGATGTCAATCTCTCCGCATTCGGGCCAGCCGCCATAGGCTGAATTCCTGGGCATAAGCCACAGGGCGGGCCAGTAACCTTTGCCTTGGGGAAATTTTGCACGGAATTCAAAGCGCCCGTATTTCTGCGCGTACAAGCCCTCGCTCTTCATCCGGGCTGACGTATAGTCACAGCCATTGGTGGGCTCGCGGCGTCCCACGATATGCAGGAGGCCATCGCGCACATATGCGTTTTGGGAACGGCCCGTGTAATATTCCAGTTCATTGTTTCCCCAGCCATTGTGGTTTCCGTTCTCAAACGTCCAGTGATTTGTGTCAATTTCCGCGCCGTTAAACTCATCATTCCACGTCAGGTTCCAACCGGCATGGGCGGATTCCGGCGCCAATTCAACTGTAAGCATGCCGGCAAATAGAATGAAAAACCAAAGAGCTTCTGAAACGTTCTTCATCAATCCTGATGTTAAAATGCTTGCCTGTGATTGCCAATCCTTCTTTCAAGGGGATTCAACCCGGTAATAGACAGCGCCATTGCCTGACGCCGGGCCGACGACAAAAGGATTTGTGGAACCTGTGAGGTCGGTCCAATCGGTGCCCAAAGAATTCGTTTGGGATTGCAAATGACCAACGATATTTGTTTGCCACGATAACACTATTTTCCCGTTTGACCGTGCTCCTGTCAGTTGGAGCGGGGCCGTCGGTTTATACACGCGGACGTAATCCACGAGCATTTGGCCCGGGAGACTGGCATTAATCGCGTTGGTAGTTGGATTTCCGAGGTATTGACCGCCGACGGCGACGTTCATGAGAATATAAAACGGCACGTTAAACGGTGCTGGCGAAGGAAAGGTGCTGCTACTGGTGCCGATATTGCTCCACCAATTGGTTTGGCTCTCGTAAAGGTGTCCGTCTACATACCAGTTGATCGCATTTGTGGACCATTCCAAAAGGTAAACGTGAAAATTGGTCACGGAATCGGAGCCGGGAAACGTGTAGGTTTGCGTGAAATACGTGTCGTATCCCCCGGCGCCGCCAAAGTGGATTGTGCCGCCTTCCTGATTGGTGACGGCCCCATTGTTTTCCATCACATCAATTTCGCCGGAATTGGGCCAGCCGCCATAAGGCGAGCTTTCCGGCAGCATCCAAAGCGCCGGCCAAAAACCAGGGCCCCACGGCAATTGTGCCCGCCATTCAATGCGCCCATACGTTGTGTAATAGAGTCCCAGGCTTTTGAGGCGGCCGGACGTGTAGAAAAATCCGTTGGTCGGTTGTTTCAAGGCGGCTATATGAAGATAGCCGTTGGCAACATAGACATTTTGGGTGCTCCTGGTGTAATACTCGTCCTCGTTATTGCCCCACCCGGGAACGTAATAACCTCCCGAATAAAACCCGTTGCCAATGTCGTTGGTCCAATTATTTGTGTTAAGAGAATTTCCGTTGAACTCATCGCTCCAGACGATATTCCAATTGGGACCAAACGCCGTTGCGCTCATTTGATTGAGGCTCAAATCGTCAAAGTACATCGAACCGGGGGAATTATATTGGTCTCCCTGAAACACAATTTGATACCTCACAAAGCTCGTGCCGGGCGGCGCTACGAGGGTGTTTACCGTATTGGTGACGGCGTATGTCCCGGGGTCGTATTGGTTGGTGACGCGCAGGTCCACCCAGGTGTTTTTACCAAAAGCGCCGGTCGCTATGTCGTTAGTTGCGATGATCGTCGAGCGATAGAGGGCCAGGATATTTCCCGATATGTCGCGAAATGAGACCTCAAGCCAGGCGAGGTTTTGGCCTGCCAGGGCGTCGCCAGACGCGGTGTAGGCCCAGCCATCGGCGGAATAAACTGTTCCCGGGCCGGACACGGTATCCTGGAAAACGCCGTTATAATTGATCTGCCCGTTAAAAACCTGAAAAACCTTGAAGTATTGGTTCCCGCCGTGGGCGATGGCCGGGTTGTCATAAACGTAGACATTCGCACCGTAAATCTCCCACCCACCCGAATCACCCGTTTCAAAACCGGGATTAATGAGAACGTTCGCGGCTCGGAGATGTCCTGCCAATAGCAAAATCAGGAGAAATCCCGCACTGCGAATGGCCGCCGCGCCGGCGCAACGGACGGGAACCGCGCGTTTAAACATAGTCGTAATATAAAACGAAAACCAGGTTCTCACATATTATTGCACAAAACTTGTCGAGCGCTGCTGCAGCCATTGCAAATCGCCGCTGGTATCGCACCTCGGCCCGAGGCCGGTGGGGGGCGCAACCAGCGATTGAAAACCCACAACCGCTCCGTCGTGCCAGACTTTTATTTCCGAATGACCGTCCGCAAAATTTAAGGCCGCGCCGTGAACATGGTAGCTCGCGGGGATATCCACCCAATTACGAACTGCTGCGATATCGCAAACGAACATGCCGTCGTTAATGCTGAAGGGATTCTCATCTATCAGGACCCACCTCTCGGCCGGGGTCATAATGCGGGCCAATTTGGTATAAATGACCTGCTGATGAACGGTTTTGTTGTAACCCTCCGTTTGGTTCCAATTATCATTGCCGGACACATTCATCCAGCAATTCATGGAATAACTGCGCACTTTTATCAAACCCTGCAGGGCCACCGGATTGACGCAGGTATTGTCAGCGGGGCACTTATAGACCTTGAAGGTATTGATGTACGCATAAAGCAAACCCGCCTGCAGAAGGGCCACATTGGTTGCCCCTTGACTTAAGCTCTGCATGGATCCCAGGGCCCAGGAGCATTTGGACCCGCCGGGCTGCGCGTTGGAATCTGTGGGACTGGTCACCATATTCGCTTCGCCGGTTAATGGACACAAATTATCGTTGTTATCGTGAGCATACATAATCCAGCCGGTGCCCAATTGTCTTAAATTGTCCAAACATCCCATCCCCTGGGCCCGTTGTTCTGCTTTATTCAGAACCGGCAATAAAATAGCCGCAACGATCGCGATAATTGCGATAACCACCAGCAATTCAATGAGCGTAAAGGCAGCCCGCGTCCTGCCTGAACTTTCAGCATGTGTATCTCGCGGTACCATAAAAACCAAGTTTCCTTTATTTTACGGTTGGGTGTTAACGATATAATATCGGTGCGCGGTTCCCAGGGCGTCCGACACGGTCTTGACTGTGCCGTCGCCGGTAACTGATGTCAGCGTTTGCCAGGGGCCCTTGATGAGGTCTGTCGTGTACAGGACAGTATACTGCGGTCCGTACAACGTCGGGAACGAAAGCTTAAAGGTTGAACCAGCCAGCGTCGCAACTGGCGTTGTCTCATGCAACGTAACGTCGACCATATCAATGTAAACATCTCCGGCGCTGATGGCATCCGGCGCATGGTAACCGGGTTGAATCCGCATCGAAGCGGTCCCGGGCGGCGAAACAATCAATGGTCCAGTGCTGAGCAATGTGACGAAGTCGTTGGCATACTTGTTGGTTACAGGCATGTTGATCCAGACGTCCTGTGGAAAGTTCGTAGTGAACGGCGTTGATTCATAATCACAAATGAGACCGCCACTGCTGTTGTAAAACTGGATCTGGAGATTAACGGTGGCGCTGTTCACCAACGGATAACCCAAATTTGCATCAGGTGTAAAAAACGAGGCGCTGGCCGTATAAATTTGGCCCGGCAGAGCCGGACGATCTTGAAAAACTCCCGTATAGCTGTTGACGCCTCCGCTAAATTCAACCAGACAATTGGAGCCATCTATGACGGAGACGTCCGGATTGAGACTCGGATCAAATTGAGAATACCATTCGTTTGTGTCGGCGAACGATGTGCCGCCGTAGCTAAACCAGCCCACGCTTGAGACCGGGGCAAAAGCGTCACTCTCAAAACTGGGATCAATCACATAATTGGTTTCAGCCTGCGCCAGCGGTATCACCACGAGTGGCGCGCTGGATGACGCCGAGGCATCCGCGCTATTTGTGACTTCCACAGAATAGGTGCCCGCGTCCGCCGAAGTGACGTTTGTGATAGTCAGGACATTCCCGTTTGCGCCGCCAATATGACTGCTATTTACCAACGCATTTCCGTTATGCTGCCATTGATATGTAAACGGTCCATTACCGGTCGGGGTTTCCGTGAACGTCACGTTCTGGCCGGCCACGGCGGCCTGGCCAGTGAGTGCAGACGCTTCGATCGCCGGAATTTGAATCTGGTAGATCGCCACGCCCAAATTCGGCATATTCGTTGGGTCGGCGTCAGGACCAATGGTTTCAAATCCATATTGTATGTGGGATCCGGTGCCGGTTTGCAGTGTAATGCTAAAAGGTTGTCCGCTCGCGGCAGTTGTGACAGCGGAATTGATTACGTTGTAATTTCCGTCGAATTCCTTGATGAAAACGGTGGACGTGTAAGGACTGCTAAACGTGTTGCTGATACAATTACCGCTGAATTGAAGGTTCTGGCCTTCGAGCGTGTCGTTTTGCACATAATAACTTGCGTCCGTTTGTTTATTGGGGCTGATGCCGTCTCCCTGAACCCAATAGGTATCTGTGGTTTCCCAAACGTTTGTGCAAGGTTGGATGATGAGGGTGCTGTACGGCGGGGTGCTTGAATTATAATTCGCTCTTAGATCCTTTGTTCCCCAGGGCTGGCCGAACTGGTAGGCGCCCCCGGCTGATGGAAGAGCAAAAACGTTCATATAACCAACCCACTTCTGGGTTGGATCCAAAAGCAACTGGGTTTGCGCGTTGCCGCGGAAAGACCCACAAATGAAAACAGACACGGCCAGCGCTGTGACAGCCAGGGTTTCAAAGTGTAATTTCATAAGGTTTCAGAGGTTATTTCTTTCTCATTAAGCTTCTCGTGGTGGCGATGTAGTATTTTATATCACAATACACAATAAGCGTCAACGTTTATTTTAAAGCTTTTGAAAATCAACGAGCATAACTGTAACATTTTAACCAGCAGCACTTTATATCCACATAAAACGTGAAGCTTTTGGTGGATGTGGGGAAAAACGTGCCGGCAAAGTGACGGAGATGAAAAATTTTTGAAAAATTTAGGCGTCTCGGGGGTGGAAACTTTTCTTCGGCAGAAAAGATGAGACGATATCCAGGGATGTCACATGGATTTAACCTCGTTGACTGAACATTTTCTACAAGGATGGTCTAATAATACGAACGGGAATTTTTTGGCCGGCTAAAAATTGTTTTACGTCGGCCACGGTATAGTTGCCAAAATGGAAAATGCTCGCAGCCAGGACGGCATCGGCCTTGCCCTCGTTGAGGACTTCGGCCATGTGTTCCAGCGTGCCCGCGCCGCCGCTGGCCACCACAGGTACGCCTACAGATTCGCTAACCCGCCGCGTAACTGTCAGGTCAAATCCGGCCTTCGTGCCGTCCGCATCGATCGAATTCAAAACGATTTCGCCCGCGCCGAGCGCGACAGCTTTGCGCGCCCAATCCACCGCTTCAAGTCCCGTCGGCTTTCGTCCGCCGTGGGAAAACACTTCCCATTTGTCAGGCCCGGTCCGCTTGGCATCAATGGAAACCACGATGCACTGGCTTCCAAATTTTTCCGCCCCGGCGCGAATCAATTCCGGATTGGCCAGCGCGGAGGAATTGATGCTGACCTTGTCCGCGCCGGCGCGCAGCATAGTGAACATATCGTCAACCGACTTAATGCCGCCGCCCACAGTCAGAGGCATGAAGCATTCATTGGCAGCCCGCTCAATGACGTCAACCATTGTCGCCCGTCCATGCGCGCTGGCAGTGATGTCAAAGAAAACCATTTCGTCGGCGCCCTGTTCGTTGTAACGCATGGCCAATTCGACAGGATCACCCACATTTCGCAATTCGCCGGCCTCGGCCTTGCCAAACTGAACACCGCGCGTGACCTGGCCGTCGTGAACGTCCAGGCACGGAATAACACGTTTTGCAATCACCCTGTCATTGAAAACACAGTGCAGGCCAAAGCAAAGGAAAATGATGCGCTCCGGTTAGGAGATACGGCATCGCCCGCCTCTATAGAATTTCTATCATCGCTGTATGTACTTGCAGTGGTGCATTTTCCGGAAGATTGCTTTCGGGATATTTTTCCGCATTCGGCATATGAATTGCTAATACTTCTCCAATCAATTGAATCTTATGAAGACCAACCCGGTATTTGACGAGCCCCTCCTTCCATCTCTTTTTCAATTCGCCGACCGCTCGAATAGCTTGCCTGCCATTAAGACGGTTAAGGACCGGTCTGCGCTTGCGGACTTGATGCTGAACCCCAGGAGGCTCGAAGCAATCCTGAAAGCCATCGGTAAAAGGAAGAAGGCCGCGCCAAAGCGGGCCAGCTAAAATAATTCGTTGACCTTTGCCGGTGGATGGTTAGTCTCACCGACGAGTCAGGCCGCGTAGGAGCTATAGGGCTGCGCAAAGTTTGTTTCCGCTCAGGCTAATTGTTCGTTTTTTTATCGTATTGCCACCCTATGGGAGTGTTGTTGGCATTTGCCCTGCTCAACACGCGGTTTCAAATGAAATATGGATTTAATGCTAACGCGGTCGAACAGGTCAAACCTGGCGGTTACCAGGCCCCAAGTTTTGCCAGGTCCACGTTGATGAAGCCCTACACCCAGCCAACGCGACTGGACTCAGTTTCCATCATCCTTCCGGTCATCAATGAAACTGTCTCGCTCAGGAAGACAATCGATACAATATTAAAGGACGTCAAGCGCGAGCTTATCCGCGAATTCATCATCGTCGTCTGCAAACGCACTACACCCGATGCCATGACCGTAATCGGGGAGCTTCAGAAAGAATTCGGCGAATTGGTCGTAGTCCTGCATCAAAAACTGCCTTTTCTCGGCGGCGCGTTGAGGGACGCTTTCGATGTCGCCCGTGGCAGCCACACAATCATGATGGGCAGCGACCTGGAAACCAATCCTGACGACGTTCATAATCTAATTGAGGCGCAACAAAAGGCGCCGTCCACCGTCATTACCACTTCACGCTGGATCCGCGGCGGCGAATTCCACGGGTATTCGCCCGTAAAGCTGTTGTGCAACTGGATCTTTCAGCGTTTCTTTTCACTCATTTATTGGACGCGACTTACGGACATGACTTACGGATTTCGCATCATGCCCACGGCGCTGGCGCAAGCCATCCAGTGGGAAGAAGTGCGCCATCCGTTTAACCTCGAAAACATTATCAAACCTTTGCGCCTGGGAATCCCAGTCAGCGAAATTCCCACCGTCTGGTCTCCGCGCATTGAGGGAGAGTCGCAGAATCCTTTTTTCCGCAACTTTGAATACTTCCGCATTGGTTTTAAAGCACGGTTTTCAAACAAAAATTCATTCTGGCGCTCATGAGAAAAGTCATTGTTACTACGACCATTAATCCTCCCACCGAGGCGATTCGTCGCTTTGAAGCGATGAAAGATTGGGAACTCGTCGTCATCGGCGATAAAAAAACACCCCCCAACTACAAACTTGAACGCGGGACGTTTGTAACCCCGGAAATGCAGGAGAAATACGACAAGCCGCTTTCTGATGCCATTGGCTGGAACTGCATTCAACGCCGCATTCTCGGAATGCTTTGGGCGCACGACATGAAGGCTGACGTGGTGGCAGTCGTGGACGATGACAACATTCCGCAAAAAGGTTGGGGCGAAAATTTAATGGTTGGGCGAGAGGTCGAAGTCAATTTTTATGAAACCGATTTGCCCGCCTTTGATCCGGTAGGGGCTACGAACCATAAGACAATATGGCATCGCGGATTTCCACTGCAACTGCTGCCAAAACGAGACTACTCAAAAAAGAGCCGCCGCAGAATCCAGGTGGACGTGCAGGCTGATTTTTGGAATGGCGACCCGGATATTGACGCCATTTGCCGGATGGAACACCGCCCGGTGTGCGATTTTGATCCCAAGTGTTTCCCAATCGCTTCCAATAAGATGGGGCCGTTTAATTCCCAAAACACATTCGTCGCAGGCAAGCTGTTGAAAGATTATTTTCTATTTCCGCACGTGGGCCGGATGGACGACATTTGGGCCGCCTATTATGTGCAGGGGCTCGGGGCAAAGGTTGTCTGGGCCGAAGCGTCTGTCTTCCAGGAGCGCAACATCCACAATCCAGTGCGAGATATGATGGCCGAATATGTTGGCTACGAAAACAATCTCGAATTGGTAAGCAAAGTCGCCGCGGAGCCGGATTCCATCGTCCAATATCTCCCCGGCCGCTCAGTGGAAGCCTTCCGCCTGTATCGCAAACACTTCAAATAAGGATTTTGTTCCATGAAAAAAATCCTGATTACGGGGGCGGCGGGTTTTGTCGGCCGGCATTTTACAAAGCATTTTCTCGAGGCCGGGGACGAAGTCCACGCTGTTGACAGCATTGTGCCGCTAACCGGCGGAATCGACCCTGAAAAAGGGTGGCCGCTATTCGACCCGCGCGGCTTCAAAAATTTCCATTTTTACCGGGAAGATTGCCGCCGTTATTTCCGGAAAGCCAGGGATACCGATTTCGATTACACGATTCACCTGGCGGCCATGGTGGGCGGCCGCGAAATGATCGAGCGCAACCCTTTGGCCGTGGCCGAGGACCTTGCCATTGACGCCGATTATTGGCGCTGGGCAAAGGAAACCATGCCGCGCAAAACCATTTGTTTCAGCTCAAGCGCGGCTTATCCCATTAAATTTCAGCGGGAAAAGGGATATCGGCTTTTGACCGAAGACATGATCGATTTCGCGGATGATATTGGCATGCCCGACTTGTCTTACGGATGGGCCAAGTTAACGCACGAATACCTGGCCAAATTGGCGTGGCAAAATCATGGAATTAAATCCGTGGTTTACCGGCCTTTTTCTGGCTATGGCGAAGACCAGGACGATTCCTACCCTTTCCCCAGCATCTGTAAACGGGTGCTGGCCCATCATGGCGCCAAAACCCTTACCGTGTGGGGTACCGGCGACCAGATGCGGGATTTTATCCACATCGACGACTGCGTAGCCGGCGTGCTCAAGACGATGGACCAGATTGATGACGCCCGGGCGATCAATCTCTCCACGGGCCTTTATACCAGCTTCAAAGAATTTTCAAAACTCGCAGCGCGATTGGCCGGGTACAATCCGGCAGTGGCTGGCATGTCTGACAAGCCCGCAGGGGTGTTCGCCCGCGGCGGGGACACGACGTTTCAACGTAAACTCGGGTTCCAGCATACTATTCCTTTCGAGGCCGGTATAAAACGCGCGCTTGAGTATTATCAACGCAACAAAAAGTCATAAATATCAGCACACCTTTGGCGTTTTGTATTTTTTAGACCGCTCTCCTAGTGACCGTATTTTGCAGGGTCCATCCCATTTGCCAATTGATTTGTACCGTTGCCCAGGGCTTTGGCGATGCGAAGATGATACGCCGAGAGGTCCTTATTTCCCAGTTGCCCATACGCAATGGATAGATCCCAATGCAACACGCCGTCATCGGGATTGTAGGTCAACAATTTTTCCCATAAGGCGATAGCTCCAGCTCGATTACCTTGCCTGGCTTCCATATAAGCAAGTTCATAAGCCGCCCGGAGCGAGTCCTGCGTCCAGGGCGTCCAGGCAACCGCTTGCCGATAAAGCGCCTCGCCGCGTTCAGGCTGTCCCAAATGATTGGCATAGATATCTCCTTCGCAGGTGAGCGCCCACGCCCCGACTGGCCCTATTACGTGGCTATTCGAAAGCTCCAGATACTTCAACGCATCTTGATATCTTCCTTCCTGCTCCGCAATGACTGCCCGGTCCGAATACGCGCCGGGACGGTCCGGCGCCAGTTCGATTGACCTGGCCGCAAGTTGGTCCGCCTCGTTATATTTTCCTCGGGCTTCGTAGATTTTTGCCAAATCATTCATCGCGTCAAAGGACTGCGGAAATGTGCGCAGCGTTCTTTCGTAAACGACTGCCGGGTCATTCCAGGCGTAAGACCAACTGGCCGCCTCAAACGCGGCGGCCGTGCGCCAGCCAATCAATAATGCGATCGCCACCAGGGCGCCAATACGGGAGATTCCAGCGGTTCTCAAAGGCCAAAGAGCGCGCAATATTGCAGTAAACGCGATAGCCAGGCCGATACTTGCCAGGGACATATAATAATCGCCATAAGGTCCATTCCGAAATCCCAGAAGATTGCTCATCGGCGCAAAAGCCAGCAAAAACCATAAAATGCCAAGAGTCACGAGCGGATAACGCCGCCGATAAATAAGTGAAAATGCCGCCGCGGCCAGCACGATAAGATAACAGACCACTAGTTCCACCATCGGAATCTGTCCCCAATAATATCCGCCGATGATCGCCAACCGATTAAAGGGCCAGAGCCAGACACCGGTGTGCAGCAGGGTAAAGTAACCGGCCGACATGGCGATCTGGGGGCGCGTGACATTTGAAAAACTTCCCAGGACATTTTTCACAGAGTGAGCTTCGTGACGTAAGACGAGATAAATTAACAGCGCCACTCCGTATAGAAAATAAAGGCGCCAGGTGGCAAATCGTTGAAGTCTCGCCGGACGAAGATACCAGTCCATGACGAAAAACATTGCGACCAGGGGGAGCGCGCCTTCATACGAAAGGAAAGAAAGAAACAGGCAAAGCAAAGCAAGCGCGGTCCAAATGACACCGTGGAAATTGACTTTGCCGGCTAACTCTTCGGATTCGCAGGCAATATCGTGGAAAGCCAGCGCGGCAGCGCCAAATCCGGCCATGGGCATGATATTCGTTGAAGCACTCAAGTACGCCGTACTCGAAACCAGCGTGGGAGATAATAGCCAGACAGCCGTTGCTGCCAGGGCCCAACCACGGTCAACCAGCACACGACAACATAATTTGAACACTGCGCATGCGCTGAGCAATCCGATGACCATAGCCATCAAATGAACAGGTACCATGCCTCCGTGACTGTAGAGCCAGTTGTAAATGGCAAACAGCACGTTTTTGACCGGGCGCAGAAAATGGTATAAGTCAGTCCCGAGCAGGGACAACCAGGAGCTATTTGTCCGAACCATATATAGTTCGTCCAAGTCGTCCAGTGGGAAAAACGGCGCATGAATACAACAGGCGCTGATGGCCACATACGCCAGTAACATGGCTCCAAAGAGCGAACCAAACAGCCAGCCGGGAAGCCCCGATTGCGCCTTCGGGAAAAAATTGCCGTCCTGATTCTGACGCTCAAGTCGTTTTTCCGATGCATGTCCCCCCGCGGTCTCCCCGTCCGCAGCCATGGATTTGGCTCCGAAATCAGGCAAATGGTCCGTTCCGCTCATCATAGTTTTAACGGTGGTAAATACGAAACTTCTTTCTACGAAAGTTAAGCAAACTCTGTGCCATTGGAAAGAAAAGAGTTCTTTTGACACATCGCTCTCCCGAACCGTGTTGATCGCCTGTGGCGCTGCCGCTGCCCTCATACGGCGTTTCCGCGGTTCAATCCCGGCCAGCGACTCACAGGCTTGGAAACCTGCGAGGCAAAACCGCTCCTCATTTATCGCCTGCCATAATCCATTCTGCCAGGCGTTTGGCGTCCGCATCGCCCACGGCAGTGAAGGGTGGCATCACGGCGGTACCCCATTTGCCGGTACCGCCATGGCGGATTTGTCCCATAATTTTTTCGATGGCGTCGGGATCATGGAGGTATTTGGCGCGGACGTCTTTGTACGCCGGCCCTACGACTTTTACGTCCTGTTTATGGCACGCAAGGCAGCCATAGATGGTGGCCATCTTCTCGACGCTCATTTCTGACGGCGGGGGCAGTTGAGAGGGCGCAGGCGCCTCGGCGGGCGCGCCGGTGCCGTAGTTGACCGCAAGATAATAGGCGATTTCTGGAATCATGTTCGTCTGAACAGGTGCGCCGTATTTTTGCTGCATTTTTGTGACTTCGGCCGTCCAGGCTTTGAGGGTCAACGGCGGCTGCATTTGCACGTATTCCACCGAATGACAGGTGAGACATTGGGCGTTGGCGAGGGAGACGCCTTGCGCGGGCTTGTAGGTCGCGGTTTCCGGAGGTAAATGGATGGTAACGATTTCAGCCCCGAGTCGCGACACGGCGGCGGCGAGCATGAATACCAAAACGACCGCGGAAATTTTTTGAATTCTAGTTTTCATCTTGTCCCTTACGCCGCGCTCACGCGGACTGTTTCAATGACGTTGCGCATATAACCCGCCGGATTCCAACGCGCTTCCTTTGGCTGGGTTTCCCCTTTGCGGTTAAGCGCACAACATTGAAGCTGATAGTCGCCGGCGGTTTTGGGCGTAAAATGGCACGTCCATTCGCGGAAGGAATAGTTGCCGTAATCCTTGCCCAGGCTGGTCTCGGTCCACGTATTTCCGCCATCGGACGAAAACTGGACCGTGTTTATTCCAGATCCGCCGTCAAAGGCAATGCCGCGGAGCTTAATCTTTTTTCCAACGCTGATTTTGTCGCCGTCCGCAAGGCTGGTGATGAACGAACGCACGTCGTATCGGCCAATCGGCCGCGTTTTGGTCGCGGGCGATCCGGGAGGCACGCACTCGCAATCGTTGTCAGGAACGCGATAGGCCGCGTCCATCCAAAAACTCACCCAATCTTTGTCGAGGACCGTGATTTCATGCAATTGCTTGACCCAATAAGTGCCATAGCAACCCGGCACGACCAGGCGCAAGGGAAATCCGTTGAGCATCGGCAGGTCTGCGCCATTCATTTCATAAGCCACCATGACTTCGCCGTCCATGGCGTGATCAACGTCCAGCGCTTTGCCGAAATTAGGCGTCGTGTCCAGGGGCGGTTTGTCCATCCCGCGAAACATAACCTGCTTCGCATTCGCGGCCATGCCGGCTTTGTTCAGAATGTCCTTAAGGCGAACACCTTTCCAACGGGCATTGCCCATCGTCCCGTTGCCCGACTGACCGCCGGGCACGCGCGGGTTAAAGAATCCACGGCCATTGCCGGAGCATTGGATAACCGCCACCATTTCGACCTGCTCGAACTGCGTCTTCAAATCATGCAGCGAGAGCGAGAGCGGAGAGTTGACAGTGCCTTTGACGTCAACGCGAAACTTGTCCGAATCAATCGATGTTGGAATTCCGGCCAGGTGATAACGCACAAAAAACTCGTCGTTCGGCGTCAGGATGCCCTTATTGAAAACCGAAAACGGCGTTTCCAGTTGCGGCGGCCGCGAGGTCAGCAAAATGAGCGGCTTCTTCTGCGGATAAACGACCATCCGGCGCTGGCCGTTGGCAAACGGCATCATGACGGTTTCGTCCGCCAGAGAAGACCACGGCACGAGTACTCCGCCCGCGCCAGCGAGAATCGCCGAACGCAAAAAACCACGCCGGCTCAATGTGAAAGGTTTACGTCTTATAGGCATATCAAAGTCAATATCCCCAAACGAAACAGCGAAATCCTAATGAGATTGACGTTAGTCTATCGCGTGGTGCCTTTTTTGCAATAGAAAATAACCGGTCACACGCTCAACTGCTGGGATAACTCTACAGTTTTGAAAATGCCGTAACACCGCATTTGTCCGGAGTGCTGCGGCTGTTGCCGCTTTGCCCCCACGCAGCCGCGTCCCGACCGAACAAACGCGCGCCCTCCATGAGTGGCGCTCACAACTTTACGTGCAACCAACGCTCAATCATATAAACGTCGGCATCATCGCAGGCATCAAACGCGTTGTCCGCGCCGGTATTTGTCGCAGTAATGATGGCTAATTTCTTCTTCGGCGCGAGCCAGACCTGGAAGTAAAAGGTCTTGTTTGAGCCATTATGCCACAAAGCCTTTCCGCCGGCCCAGCTGCGTTGCATCACAACCCAGCCGCAGGCGTAATCGGAGCCGGCAGGTGCCGTGTGCAGTTTGTCGAAAGTTTCGGCTCTTAACAGGGCAGGCTGGTTCTCCATTTGGAAAATGGAATAGCGCGCGAAATCATCCAGCGAACAATGAACGCGCCCTGCCGGTCCGGCAGCTGGAGGATTGTCGAGTTGAATGGGAGCGTTCATAAAAAGCGCGCGAACGTGCCCCCAAGGCTGGTCTACCTCGCCAATGGTTCCGGGCGGACCAAAGCCTGCGGTATCCATGTGCAACGGCTTGAAGAGCCGTTCGGTAATGAGCGTTTCCCACGCTGTTCCGGTGATTTTCTCCAGCATCGCGCCTACAATCACAAAACCCTGATTCGAATAAATCATTTTTGTGCCCGGCTTTACCGCAGGCGGCTTGCTGAGAACGGCCTCGATGAATTCGCGCCGCTGTTCCATTGGCGTTCCTTCCTCCTTCCAGGCCTTCTTCCATGCCGCGGAAGGCGGCGCTTCAGGAACTCCGCCGCGATGCGTCAGCAATTGTTCAACGGTGACGTTTTCGTATTGCTTGTCCATTTTGCCTTTCAATTCCGGAAAAACGTCCGCAATGGTGGTGTCCCATCGTAATTTGCCCTCGTCAATAAACATGCCCGCGAGCGTGGCGGTCATGGATTTGGTGCAAGAGCCTATATGAAATACGTCGTTAGTCGTAATAGGTGTGGGGTCACCCGTCTTGCGGACGCCGACGGCAATGCGGTCACAAATCGCCCCATCTTTTACGACAACAACGGCAAGGGCGGGCAATTTATATTTTTTGCGGATCGTCTCAATCGCCTGGGTCGGATCATCGGACTTTGGCGGCCCTGATGACCGGGTGGAAATCGGACCAGTGGAGGCAAGGGTGACGGCGATTGCCATCGCGGAAACGACAAGGATGCTAATCAGGATTTGGGTTCTCATACTATTATGGGTCTTAGGTTGTGGTGAATCTAATCCGAGCCCAGCCAGCATGCCTTCCAATTCCTGCCGCCGTGGCGACAGAAATTTGCGGATTGCGCGTTGATTGAGCCGAAAAACGCCCCAGAAAAGCAGAACATTTACGATTTGACGGATAAAAAGGTGGAGGAACGCCGACGAGCCATGATCTGACCGCCAGAAATCAGTAATATCAAAAATGACCAACCCGCCCATCAGCGGCAACAAATACCACCATCCAACATTTTTCAAGAGCCAGATCTGGTGATTGACTTCATATAACGAGCGAATGACAGAGTCTTTGAGAGGGCTGTTTGCGACGGGTCGTGTCCGACGTTGAATGACGCGGTCCACAACCATGAACGTGCCAACCCCAAGGCAGGTCAGCCCAAGTACGTCCTGCGTCCAGTCATTACGCCATATGCCAAAGCCGAGGAAAAAGATTGTCAGAAGAATGGCCACCCCGACTTCCCGCGCATCTCGCCAAAAAATAGTCGCCCGAAACTGCTGCTGATTACGCCGGACTTCCTTCAGCAGCATGGTGGCGTCAATCGTAATCGTGGACGCCGGACTTGAGGCTTGCCATGTCTTTTGCAGTTCTTCGAAATTCATCGGGTCGCTCCTTTCATTTGGTCCGCAAGCTCGTTACGGATGCGGCTGAGCTTCACGCCTATATAATTCTCGGAAATGCCCAATATCTCGGACATTTCCTGATAACTGACGCCATCCAGGTGCATGAGAGCGAGCGAGGCATCCACGCGCGGCAGATTTCGTATGGCGGCGTAAAGCTGCTCTATCACTTCGCGTTCCACCAGTGACTCCACATGACTGGCCTGTTCCCGGGACGAAGTATCGAATTGAATGAAGGTTTCATGCTTTTGCCGCCGCCGCTTTTCAGTGCGTTGCCAGGCCAGCGAAGTGTTGAAGGCTACGCGATAAATCCACGTTGTTTCCTTTGCATCCCCCCGAAACGCCGGAATCGAAGACCAAAGTTGCAAAAGAATGTCCTGGAACAAGTCGTCCTGGTCCTGCGGCGTGACAGCATAGCCACGAACGATCTTCAGAATAAGACCGATGTGGCGGTCGAGCCATTGCCGGAAAATGCCTTCCCGGTCTCCGCCAATCTTTGATTCTGAATCCATCTGTCTAAATAGTGTCTCGCCATGGCCTTTTCTTACAAAGAAAATGTGAAATGGGGGCCCTTCGTTCCGAAATGTTGCCAGTTTTAGACGATTGTTGCCGCCTTGTTGTCAGTTTTGTTGCCACTTTTGTCGTTGATACTCAAGGATGTAGCCGATGTTGCCACTTTTCCAACATCATATAACAATTCCTCTTACAAGCTGTGCGCCGGGTCTGGCTGAAACCTAAAATCTCTTGAGGCTATTGTTCTGCCGGTCCAGAATTGCAGATATGAAAGCGGTTGCCCTGCATAACCCCCAAACGCCTTTTCGCGTTTTTCGCGTACCTGCGGTGGATGCAGTGATGGCGGAAGAAAGAGCCACTTCATTCACCAAACGCAGCATCAAAACTTCGGCGAAATTGGCCGGGCTGAAAATGGCCGTCTCGATGATGGATTTGACGACGCTGGAAGGCAAAGATACTCCCGGCAAAGTGGCCTACCTTTGCCGCAAAGCTCTCCAGCCAACCGAACCGAAATACGGCGTGCCCTCATGCGCCGCTGTGTGCGTGTATCCCAATATGGTCAAATATGCCCGAAAATTCCTCGGCACAGAATCAGCCATGCACGTGGCGTCCGTCGCAACCGGTTTTCCAAGTGGGCAATTTCCATTACGCACAAAACTGGAAGAAGTTCGGCGCGCCGTCGGCAACGGCGCGGATGAAATTGATATGGTGATTGACCGTGGCGCATTTTTGGCCGGTGATCATGCGCGCGTTTTCGATGAAATCGCCGCCACAAAAGAAACGTGCGGGACGGCGCATTTGAAAGTGATTTTGGAAACCGGCGAATTGGTGACTTATGACAATGTGCGCCTCGCGAGCGAAATCGCGATGCAAGCAGGCGCGGATTTTATCAAGACCAGCACCGGCAAAGTATCGCCCGCCGCAACCATGCCGGTGACACTGGTCATGCTCGAAGCCATCCGCGATTACTTTTTCGCCACCGGCGTGCGCATCGGTATGAAACCCGCCGGGGGCATTCGCACGGCGAAACAAGCGCTCGCCTATCTCGTCATGGTCAAAGAGACCCTCGGCGATGACTGGCTCACGCCCGACCTGTTCCGTTTCGGCGCGAGCACGCTGGTCAATGATGTGCTGATGCAAATTGCCAGGAGCGTGGACGGGAATTATCAGGCGGCGGACTATTTTTCGATGCCGTGAAGTTATCTATGAAAACGAAGGCCAAACCCATTAAACTTGCAGCAGCCATTTCTTCGCGACCCATCGTCCCGCTCCAATCTCGCCGCCTGAACTTCGACGGCGGTTGGGATTACGCCCCTGCCCCCGAAGATTCGAAAAATTACGTCATCGCTCCACGGCACGAGCTATTCATCGGCGGGAAATTCGTCAAACCACATTCCGACACGTATTTTCCATCCATCAATCCGGCCACAGAAGATATTCTTACTCAATTCGCTTCTGCAGATGAGACGGACGTAGACAAAGCGGTCAGAGCGGCGCGGAATGCCTATGAGAAAGTTTGGGGTAAAATGCCCGGACGCGAGCGTGGAAAATATCTCTACCGCATTGCGCGAATCATTCAGGAAAAAGCCCGCGAATTGGCAGTTTTGGAAACCATGGACGGCGGCAAGCCTATCAAGGAAAGTCGCGATGTGGATTTGCCACTGGTAGCCGCCCATTTCTTTTATCATGCCGGCTGGGCGGATAAACTAAAATACGCCTTTCCCGGCAGGGATCCGCAACCATTGGGCGTGGCCGGACAAATCATTCCATGGAACTTTCCATTGCTCATGGCCGCCTGGAAAATCGCGCCGGCGCTTGCCTGCGGCAACACGGTCGTACTAAAACCGGCCGAAACCACGTCCATCACAGCCATGCGCTTGGCACAGATTTTTCAGGAAGCGGAATTGCCGGATGGCGTCGTAAACATCATCACTGGCGCAGGCGAAACCGGCGCAGCCCTGGTAAACCATCCCGGCGTGGACAAAATCGCATTCACCGGCAGTACAGAGGTGGGCAAGCGCATCGCACAGTCCCTGGCTGGTACTCACAAAAAACTCACGCTCGAACTTGGCGGCAAAGCGGCGAATATTCTATTTGAAGACGCTCCGATCGATCAGGCGATTGAAGGTGTCATCTCTGGAATTTATTTTAACCAGGGCCACGTCTGCTGCGCGGGCTCGCGCCTGTTTGTGCAGGAAGGGATCTATTCCACGGTCATCCGAAAGCTGCGCGACCGTATCCGCACCTTGCGCGTGGGCAATCCGCTGGACAAAAATACGGATATCGGCGCAATCAATTCCAAACCGCAATTGGAAAAAATCAAAATGCTGGTCCAAAGCGGCGTGGATGAAGGAGCCGAATTGACGCAATCGCAATGCGCCTTGCCTGCGAAAGGATATTGGTTCCCGCCCGCGTTTTTGACGGGCGTGACCATGGCCAATCGCGTTGCCCAGGAAGAAATCTTTGGGCCGGTCCTCAGCGTCATGACCTTTCGCACGCCTGAAGAAGCGTTCGAGCGGGCGAATAACACTCCTTACGGACTTAGTGCGGGCATCTGGACGGACAAAGGCAGCAAGATTTTCAAAATGGCAAACAAACTCCGCGCCGGGGTGGTTTGGGCAAATACCTACAACAAATTTGATCCGACAAGCCCATTCGGCGGATACAAAGAAAGTGGTTTTGGCCGCGAAGGAGGATTGCAAGGGCTGGCGGCATATTGCAGAATTCATTAGATTTGTCAATTTTGGGTAGGGACGGCGCGCTGCGCCGTCACCGCCCGTAAAGCGTGCGGAACCATGCGCGGTATAGCGTCAGATTACACTCGTTGCTGCCACGTTACTGTATTGGAAGATGCAATCATATTTGCAAAGAATAGCCGGAGTCATCTGCCTCGTTATCGGCGTATTATTGCTGGTTCACGGGCATGACATCGCGCGCTCCGTTGGCGAACAGGTGCGGCAGTATTCGCCTTTCGGACCGTCAAACCGTTCAACTTATTTTTATATCGCCGGCGCGGTGCTGGCCATCTTCGGGGCTTCACAAATCATCTGGCCGGCTAAACCAAAATAATTTTCATGAGCACGCGACTCGAAGTCAAAAAGACCTATAAACTGTTTATCGGCGGAAAATTTCCCCGAAGCGAGAGCGGGCGTTATCTCGCCGCAAAATCGGCGAATGGCGAGCACCTGGATAATTTTTCTCACGCCTCACGCAAGGATTTGCGCGACGCCGTTACGGCCGCGCGCGCGGCATTCGAGGGCTGGAACAAAGCCGCGGCTTATAATCGCGGCCAAATTCTTTATCGCGCGGCTGAGATGCTGCAAAACCGCGCCGCCGAATTGGCCCATGAAATTTCACGTTCAGCCAATGTCACCGCCGCCGCAGCCCGGCGGGAAGTGACCCTCGCGATCGATCGACTCGTTTATTTTTCGGGATGGACGGATAAATATCAGCAGGTCTTCGGGTCGGTGAACCCGGTGGCGTCGCCGCATTTCAATTTCACAACTCCGGAACCCACCGGCGTGGTCGCCGTATTGGCCCCCGACGAGCCCCCGTTGCTGGCTTTGGTTTCGCTCATCGCACCGGCGATTTTAAGCGGCAACGCGGTAGTTGCCGTCGTTTCAGAAACGTTCCCATTGCCCGCATTGACCTTTGCTGAAATCCTGGCCACCAGCGATTTGCCCGGTGGCGTCGTAAATATTCTCGCGGGAAAGCGAAGCGAAATCGTGCCACACATCGCATCGCACATGGACATCAACGCCATCGTAGATGGCGCGGGCGATACCGTGTTAAACGCAAAATTGCAGGAAGGAATGGCAACTAATTTAAAACGTTACGCAAAGCATTCGTTGCCCGCCAAGAGTTGGTTCGTGCCGGCAGCTGAGGATCCCTATTGGATTTTGGATACTGTTGAGTTTAAAACGGCATGGCACCCGATTGGGATGTGAGCATTGCTGCTCGGTGTCCGGCCTTTAGGCTGCTCCGGAGCACGCTAAAGCGTGGACACCAAACTCACCCTACCTCCTGCGGACCTTTTCCTCCGTTGAGCAAAAACAGCACCGCCATCCGCACTGCCAACCCATTGGTTACTTGCTCCAAAATAAGCGAGCGCTTGCAGTCTGCGATTTCGCTGTCAATTTCCACCCCGCGATTGATCGGGCCTGGATGCATGATGAGCGCCTCCGGTTTGGTTTTGGCCAGGCGTGCCTTGTTGAGACCGAAAAGCCGGGTGTATTCGGCAATGCCGGGAAACATCGTCTTGCGCTGACGCTCGTGCTGGATGCGCAGCAGATGGATGATATCCGCGTCGCGCAACGCCTCGTCCACATTATAGGTCACTCGGCAGCCCATTTTCTCGAATGTCTTTGGGACCAGCGTGGACGGCCCGCAAAGCGTGACGCTCGCGCCAAGTTTGGTCAGTGCCCAAATATTTGAGCGTGCCACGCGGCTGTAGAGAATGTCGCCGAGAATAGTGACGTTGAGCCCGGCGACTTTTCCTTTGCGTTCGCGGATGGTGAAGGCATCGAGCAAGGCCTGTGTGGGATGCTCGTGCGCGCCGTCCCCGCCGTTAATGACCCGCGCGTTCATCACCCGGGCCAGAAAATGGGGCGCACCGCTCGCGCTGTGCCGGATGACGATAAAATCGGCGTTGAGCGCCTGGAGATTCAACGCGGTGTCCTTGAGCGTTTCACCCTTTTTGAATGAGGACGCCTCGGCGGAAAAATTAATAATGTCCGCGCTCAACCGTTGCTCGGCCAGTTCGAAACTGATGCGTGTGCGCGTGGACGGCTCGACAAATAAATTCACCACCGTCTTGCCGCGCAACGCCGGAACTTTTTTAATCGCGCGCTCGCCCACCGCCTTAAACGCCCGGGCCGTGTCCAATACCGTAATAATCTCGTCCGCGGTGAGCGATTCGATGTCGAGCAAATGATTTTTGTTCCAGCTCATTTTCGTTCCAGGACTACTTCATCTTTTTCGCCAATGCGGACATGAATGTTCTCGTCCGGTGCAGTCGGAACATTTTTACCGACGAAATCGGCTTTGATGGGCAATTCGCGATGACCGCGATCCACGAGGACGGCAAGCTGGATTTTTTTGGGACGGCCGAAGTCATTCAGCGCGTCCATGGCCGCGCGCGTCGTTCGGCCGCTAAACAATACATCGTCCACCAGCACAACCGTTTTGCCATTCACATCGAAGGGCATGACCGTGGGATGAACCTGCGGCGCCGCGCGACGGTCCAGGTCGTCCCGATGCATCGATACATCCAGGCTGCCGACCGGCACGGGATGTTTCCAGATACCTGTGAGAATTTCTCCAAGACGCCGGGCAAGAATGTCCGCACCCGCTGGTATGCCAACCAGTACTACTTCGGATGATTGTTCGTTGCGTTCGGCGATCTCGTGAGCGATACGGGTGAGGGCGCGTCCGATGGCCGTGGCGTCGAGGATGACGATAGATTCGCGCTGGTTGTTCATGCGTCCTTCGCAACCTCACGGGGCTGCGTTAAAGGAGGTGGTTCTTCAGTTATTCGTGGAATTTTGACGGGCTTTGCGCCAGGCGGAACGATGTCTCATGATCCAATCGGTCAGGGCGCGCTCGAATCCGATGTCATGGCCGGCCTTTTCCGATTCAATCCATTTGTGCCTAAGGATTTCCTCGCGCTCGGCCTGAAACTCGCGGTAGAGCGATGAATTTTTCAACAAATCGTCCGCTATTGAAGAAACTTTTGCAGCGTTCGACATAACGTAATACATTAAGTCTCTTTTATTAAACAATGCAACCAAAATAAATAGTTCATAATCAATTTGTTGCGTCGACGTCACGGGCGGAATATTGACAAATGCCCTGCACATACCGTTCTCTGTGTTGCGTGAAGCATGTGATTTAGGTCCAGACATACTTGAGGCACCACGCACCACGTATTGGCCCGAGTGCCCAAAAAACGCCCTAAATGCGCTTTACATCAATAGCTACACCCTATAAGCTTTTTCAGATTATGGAAGCTAAAGCAAAGACGATTGACCAATTTAAGACGCACGATGGCGACACTGGGTCGGCTGACGTGCAGATTGCGCTCTTGACCCAGCGCATCAACCATTTGACCGAGCATTTGCAGGGCAACAAAAAAGATCACAGTTCGCGCCGCGGATTGCTGATGATGGTCGGCCAGCGCCGCCGGTTGTTGGATTACTTGCAAAACACGGATTTGGGCCGCTACCAGGCGGTCACTAAAAAACTGAAACTGCGCCATTAAGGCAATCGGTTCATAAGATTTGCGAGGCGCGGTTTTTATTTTATATTGGCTGTGTCTTGCTTCAAGTTCGGGCTGGAACGCGACTTGCCCGGCTCTTTAACACTAACTCGCGAATAAAAAATAGCTCCGCTCTGCCGGGAAATTTCAATCAGCTCCGATCATTTCGGGGTTCACTGAAGTTCCTCGGGCAGCGCGGACAGGAAACATATGCCAGAGAAAATAACCGCCCAGGTGGGCGATAAGCACATCACCATTGAAACAGGGAAACTAGCCAAGCAGGCCGACGGAGCGGTGACCGTCCAACTCGGAGAAACAATCGTAGTCGTCGCGGCCGTCGCCGCCACGAAGGCCAAAGAAGGCCAGGAGTTCTTCCCCTTGACCGTTGACTACCGCGAAAAAGCCGCTGCGGCAGGAAAAATTCCGGGTAGCTACTTCAAACGCGAAGGCCGGCCAAGCGAAAAGGAAATTTTAACTTCACGTCTCACCGACCGCCCCATCCGCCCGCTCTTTCCCAAGGGCTGGTATAACGAAGTGCAGGTCCAAAGCATCGTCCTGAGCGCGGACGGCGAGAATGACCCGGACATTTTGAGCATCATCGGCGCCAGCGCCTCGCTCATGGTCAGCGATATTCCGTGGGCCGGCCCGCTCGGCGCCGTGCGCGTCGGACGCATCAACGGAAAATTCATCGCCAATCCCACGCACCAGGACATGGAGGAAAGCGATTTGGATTTGGTCTACGTCGGCAATGAAACCGACATCGTCATGTACGAAGGATCAGCCAGGGAAATTACCGAAGCGGATTTTAATGCCGCCCTCAAGTTCGGCCAGGAATGCTGCGCGCCCTTGATCGCCGCGCAAAAGGAACTCGCCGCGAAGGCCGGCAAAAAGAAGCGCGAAATCAAGCTGAACATCGTGCCGGATGAAATTTTGCAGGCAGCTAAAAACCTCGTCGGCGACCGTTTCGTTCCGGCCCTCCTGACGCCGGGCAAACTGGCGCGCGAATCAGCTGTCAAAGCCATTCAGGACGAAGTGGGCGCCAAACTCACCGAAAAATTCGGCGAGGAAAAGGTGACCGAGTTCGTTGTCAAAGACGCCTTTTATTACATCCAAAAAGAAGCCGTTCGCAGTTTGATTTTAAACAGCGGCAAGCGGCTGGATGGCCGCAGTTTTGATCAGGTCCGGGCCATTTCGTCTGAAGTGGGCCTTTTGCCCCGCGCACACGGTTCGGCCCTGTTTTGCCGCGGCGAAACTCAAGCTCTGACTCTGGCAACGCTCGGCACCGGCGAAGACGTTCAGGAATTCGACGCCTATACCGGCGGCGAAACCACCAAGAAATTCCTCCTGCACTATAATTTCCCGAACTTTTCCGTGGGCGAAACCGGCCGCATTTCCGGCCCGGGCCGCCGCGAGATTGGCCATGGCGCCCTTGCCGAACGCAGCATCGAGCCCATGATTCCGCTCAAGGAATATCCATACACAGTCCGCGTCACCAGTGAGGTCATGGAATCAAACGGTTCCACCTCCATGGCCACCGTTTGCGGCGGCACGCTGGCGCTCATGGACGCAGGCGTTCCCATGATCCGTCCAGTGGCCGGCATCAGCGTCGGCATCTGCGCCGAATACGGCGGCGATAAAATTTCCCGCTATCAATTGCTGACCGATATCATCGGTTGGGAAGATCATTATTGCGACATGGATTGCAAAATCGCCGGCACCGAGAAGGGCATCACCGGCTTCCAGTTGGACCTGAAGTTGAAAGGATTGCCGCATGCGATGATGACCGAGGCCATTGAAAAGGCCCGCGTGGCCCGCATGGCCATCCTCGGCGAAATGGCCAAAACTCTGGCCGAGCCCCGCAAGGAATTGAGCAAGTACGCGCCGCGTATCGAAGTCATCAAGATCAATCCGGAAAAGATCGGCGCTCTCATCGGCCCAGGCGGCAAGAACATCAAACGCCTGGTCGAGGAGTCCGGTTGCGAAATCAACATCGAAGACGACGGCACAGTGAATATTTTCTCTGTGTCAGCCGACGGCATGAAGATCGCCCGCGATGCTATCACAGGCATGACCGCCGAAGCCGAAGTCGGCAAGGTTTATCGGGGTAAAGTCGTTACCATCAAGGAATTCGGCGCGTTTGTTGAATTTCTGCCCGGCAAAGACGGCCTGGTTCACATTAGCGAACTCGCCAATTTCCGCGTCAAGAAAACCGAGGACATCGTCAAAGTGGGCGATGAAATCACCGTCAAATGCCTCGGCGTGGACGAAAAAGGCCGCGTGCGCCTCTCGCGCAAAGCCGCCATGGAAGACCGCGACCGCGAAATGGCGGACAAAGCCTGATTTACGAGTGTTTCATCAAGCGCGAACGGCGAGAGCTGTTCGCGCTTTTTTTATCGGCCGCCTGCTATTGAACCGGACCGTGTTTATAGGGCGGGCCTTCAGCCCTTGAGGTTTTTACTACGATTTCCTGGGGCGATGCCCCAGGCTGGTATGGTGACGCGCCTTTGGCACTCGGTATTCCCGGGCCAACGGCCCATTTCATACCAGCATGGGGCACCGCCCCATGTTCATACGGCAAGAGGAAATAAGCGCCAACGGCGCGGCCTATCGCCGCGAGTCAAATGTCGGCGTTGGTCTCAATCATTCCCAAAGAGGCGGCAGAGCATGAGTCAAAATTCCAATCCGAACCGCTCATTTTGTCTGAGTCACATGACCGTAGATGTCCCACAATTTGAGCATCACGCTCGCCGCCAATATCAAAGCATAAACAGTGACGATTTGCCGACGGTATTTGCGCGCCCATTGCTTTCCATGTTCTCCGCGAGACCAATTTGCCAGAAACGCAACGCCACCTATGACCGAGAATGTAAAAATGGCCGCGCCCAGGGCTCGCCATAAATGGTACGGGTCAGGCCAATATTCAACACAGAATACACCAACCGCTGCAAAGCACGTCCAGAATACGGCCCGCCGCGTTGAGATGGATCCCTCACGAAAAGCCTCACCTTCCGAACTTTGGGCTGTTGCTTTGGCTTGAAGCCAGAACATGAATCCAACCACTGCAGCGATCACGACTTCAAAATATAAAACATCAAATAGACGAGAATACACGGTGGCATTTTTATCAATGAGTCCAAACGATAGGCCAAAAATGGCGGCAACAATCCACCCGTAAAAAATACGCACCCGACCTTTGCGCACCAGTAACTCACGGATCGCATCCAGATCTTCTCCGTAAAAAGGTGCTCCACAATGGTAACAGCTCGGCGCGGACAATGGATTTTCGCGCCTGCACCGTCGGCATATTTTTGTTTGCGGCATTATTTTCCTCCAATTCCCCAATATTTCGCAATCGCACTCAAATCCACGCCCGTCTCAAATGTCCGTAGCCCATTACGATTCGGCGTTCCATCCGGTGCATAGGCTTCATGATACGTTCCCCAGCATCCGGCTGTTGGGCCATTAACCAAAGAGTTATAAACCGCGTCTTTCTCCGGATCATCCACAGCCACAAGGCCCCACAGCAAATAACCCAAATCATGGCCGAGCGATTTGCCGCCGGCAATTCCGGTCACCGGCAGCAACGGTATTGAGGGATTGAAGAACCGTTTCATCGCTTCCACGTCGCACCTGGCGTGGTCGGGATATTTCAGCGGCGTTCCATAATAGACAGGATACAACGTAAAATTAAGCAGCCGCCCGGATGGCCATGCGCCGTTGCTCTTCACCCGAAACCAATCGTGGAAACCTTGCGGACAATTCGGAACATTTGTCCGCCAAAAATCCCTTTCCAATGCATTCTGCAAATGCCTTTGGGCGTCATAAAGGTCCAGCGTCTCTTTATTCAGATGATTCAAATAATGCGCCGGATCTTTTCCCTGCGCTTTCAAATACTGAATGTAAAAGTCCAACGACGCGGAGCACAGCGCCACCGACGTCATCGACCAATATTCTTCCAGTTTGCGATTAAATCCCTCGTCCTTTAACCCGGCAACATCCGATGCGCCGCATAACTCGGTTTCGTCGCCACTGAATTCGAGCCGATAATTATTGGTCATCGCATATTTCAACTGCGCGTCCATGGAATAGCTGAGCGAAGTGTTAACGTTCGTCAGTGTCTGTAGATCGTGCGTGCCGTTGTAATAATCCCTGGCCGCGAGAATATAGAGGGCCGTGACTTCCGCGACCGCATTGGCTTCCGGACAGGAATGGCCATTGTTCCCATTTGGGTGGGCGTACGTCAGGCTTCCGCCCGGCCCGGCGTTGGGAATCAGGCCATGTGCGGTGTATTGCCTGTCGAGCCATTGGATGAACCGTTTGGACTCCTCAAAATGGCCAAAGGCCGTCAGTCCGCGCAGACCGCAATAACCATCGCGCACATAGGACATGTCCCAACCCCGCTCGTTGGCCACAATTCCGCCTTCGCGGCATTCATTCATCTTGAGCGTGGCCAGGCCTCCCTCCACGAGGTCTCGCACGCGTTGGTCTTTGATCCGGTCCAGCGAATACTGCGGTGCGACGTCATTAAACCAACTCTGCCACCATTTGATCCATTTTGTGAGATCACGTGAAGGGTGTTGCGGTAGATGTTTTTCCAGCCAGCCTACGCCTCCATAATTCGTATAGTCCATGTAATGATACAACACGGAATCGGAGGACTTGCCGGCGGCGATGGTTTCAGGCGCAGTGGTAAAAACGTAAACATCATTCGTCCGTGTTACCGTGTTTACAACTTTGTCGAAGAAGATGGTGGTATATCGGTCCGCCCAGTTTGTGCAAAAGTGACCTTCCACGCATTTGAGCGACGTATCCAATTTTAATTGGATCCAATGTACTTGATTGTTGATGAATCCCGAAACTTCATGGCTCCGCCCCGGACCATTGACCGGCTCAATATAGGCGCGGACACTCACGATATGTTTATTGCGCCCGGACAGGTTTTCGACATGAACCATCCGCGCCACACACGGTTCGCCCATCAAGGCATAGTCAACCAACGTCACCTTCAGGTCGCCGTTGGTGCAAATCCCGTAAAATACTCCTGTCTTGCGCGCGCGATGCACGTTCATCGTTAATGCTTGTACCGACCCGTCCACGATCAGGCGGATCTCCTCACGTTGCAGATAATTCGGGCAGGTGTAATCCGGTCCCACCAAAAAATTCCACGTGCCGTCACCCGAACCGCCTGCGCCGGCATAGCCGTTGCCCATAAAGAAATCTTCGCGGATATTCAGATATGGGACCTGCGGTGGCAGGGGAATTGGGGCAGCCTTGGCAAAGGCCGGCATCACTGCAAGGGCGATAATTAAGCCAATCGGACGCAAGTACATCCGTGTTGTCTAAAGGAAAAAGGAAAAGGGAAAAAGGAAAAAGGTGAAATGGAATCCGTCCCTATTCCGAAAACGCCAGGTACGGAACGAAGAATATATTTATCAGGGGAATAAACAGCAAGAGGACCAGCCAGCCGGTTTTCCCGCGCGCCTGGCAGATTTTTACCCACATATAAATGCCAGCAAAGAAATTTACACCGGGGACGAGGAGCAGGATGAAAAACCACTCCGATAATCCTGCGGCCTGCAGCAGACGAATAGCGCTGAAAATCGGGACCCAAATGAGAAAGCCTGGTTCCAAGCCGATTTTCTCGACGATGCGCTTGAGGCAATAACAGAAAAAGAAATAAAGTGCCGGCAATAGCCCAAGAACGATCGCATCCTGCGCCAGCTGCCATCCATGAATTGTATGTATTTGTGTCGCCATAGTGATTCCTTCACTGATTCAAATATTCGCCATATCATATGACTAAAAATCACATGAAGCGCGTTATGCCTGTTTGAGCATTAGCTATGCCAATACATACCGTTAAAGGCACAATTTGCGAGCGCTCTATTGACGAGGCATCCTCAAATTGTCAACGTTTTGCAGAATGCGTTCCATTTGGAAGATTGGATTACTACTCGCCCTTTTGTTTCCCGGGGCGAGGATATTTGCCGCGGGGACAAGCAATTTGGCCTTGGTCCCATTGCAGCAGCACATCCAGCAAATGGACGGCTCGTTTACGCTCACACCACAAACCCGCATTTGCGCTGACCGGGCATCGCGGCAAACCGCGGCATTTTTCGCCGAACGCCTGCGCCAATCCACCGGCGATCCGCTGAAGGCTCATCGGCAATTTTCGTCTGCGCCGGCGCAAAACTCGATTCTCTTCACAACTAAAGACGCCAACACAAACGTGGGCAGTGAAGGCTACGAACTTGAAGTGACCACGAATGCTATCGTCATTCGTGCGCCGGCACAGGCAGGATTGTTTTACGGCGGGCAAACGTTGATGCAATTGGTTCTCCATGAACCGGGTGCCTGGCAGGCGCCGTGCGTAAAAATAACGGATTGGCCGCGCTTTCCCTGGCGCGGATTCATGCTGGACGTGAGTCGCCACTTCTTCAACAAATCGGAAGTGGAAACGATTTTGGATGAAATGGCGCAATACAAATTGAACCGTTTCCACTGGCACCTGGTGGATGACCAGGGCTGGCGCATCGAAGTCAAAAAGTATCCGCGCCTCACGGAAATTGGCGCATGGCGCAGGCACGACCAAATCGAACCATCCGAGACCAATGCGCCGTCAGCGGACAAATTTGGCCCGGACGGACGCTACGGCGGATTTTACACTCAACATGATATTCGCGAAATCGTCGCATATGCCGCGGTCCGGCACATAATGGTCGTGCCCGAAATCGAAATGCCCGGCCATTCCGAGGCGGCGCTGACGGCGTATCCGCAATTCAGTTGTTTCGGCGGGCCATACACCACGGACGCCAACCTTTCCATCCATGATAGCATTTATGATCCATCAAACGCAGGTACGTTTGCATTTCTCCAGAATGTGCTGACAGAAGTATTCAAGCTGTTCCCCGCGCCGTATGTTCACATCGGCGGCGATGAAGTGCGAAAGGATTATTGGGACCGGAGCGCCGCCTGCCTGGCGCTGATGAAACGCGAGGGATTTGCGAACGAGGATGAGCTTCAAAGTTATTTCATCAAACGGATGGAAAAATTTGTGGATGCGCACGGCAAAATCCTGGTTGGCTGGAGCGAGATATTGAAAGGCGGCCTGGCCACAAACGCCGTGGTCATGGATTGGATTGGCGGCGGCAAACAAGCCGCCGAGAGCGGCCATGACGCGGTGATGACGCCGATCGATTACTGTTACCTCGACCACTATCACAAACCCGGCGCGCCGGACATTTATACGCCAATGCAAAAAGTTTATTCATTCGACCCGGTCCCGGCGGATTTGCCAGCGCCTCTCCAATCGCACATCCTGGGCACGGAAGGCGTTTTGTGGACGGAATACATCGCCTCATTCCCGCAGGCGCAGCGCGTCGTTTTCCCGCGCGAATGCGCCATCGCGGAAATTGCGTGGTCCGCCAAGGAGGAACGGAACTGGGCAGATTTTCAACGGCGGATCGGACAGATCCGTCAGATCAGTCCGATCACAGAAGACTTGCGAAAATAAAAAAACCGGGCCAGTCAATCAGGGGGTGATCAAAAGGCCCGGGGAATTGTTGATACGCACATTTGCAGAGTTACGGAGACTTTCAGTTCCTGCCTGTGCCAAGCACGAACCAAAATTTTTAAAATTCCAAAGATCAATGTGCAATCCAGTAACCCTTGCACGTGATCAATAAATCATAATGACTTATTGTTGTCAACGACTTTTTATAAAGTATAAGAATGACTGATTAATGTTCAGTTTTCCTATAAGCCCCCGGTCCGGTCGAAAAATGCTGCAGCGACTGTAACCTTCACCGGGAGACCTTGATGCTTCGACATCACATGCGCCGGATCGTTCAACCGTCGTGCCCGCCGAAGTTGCTCGGTGCATATATCGCAATCGAAACGATTGCCGCATCCTTCGCCATCTCTACTGCCAATGCCGCAGACCGTGTGCCGATACGGCGTCACAATTGCTGCGGCGCGAAGCGAAAGGCGGTCTAAATATTAAACACAAGGTTTATGACATTCAGGAAACGGTGAAGGAACAAAGAGGAAACAAGGCGGTTTGCATGGCTGCAACCAAAGTTTGGAAATTCGTCCATTAATTTTCGCTTTACAGAACCGTTCCGGGCGCCGAAATTTGCATCAAAAAAAGGGCCTCAGCCGGTGTTCCAAATTCTGGAATTTGTCACGAATTTAGACGGTGAATAACTTGGGAATAAGAGCTAACAGTTTGTCCTAGAAATGTCCGGGGCTTTGCGATAAAACAGATGCGCAATCGCACGAAGGTTTGGATGATCTGAAAGTGAGCGAATTACCGAGATCAGTCACTCTAAAAGCTCACTTTGTAAGTTGTTGATTTACAGTATTTTACGCAGTAAGCTTTGAAGATTCAAACCCGTTGCGCTTTGACAATTCACAGTTGTGGTCAGGGCCCGCATTCAGACCGAATTAAATGATTGCGGAGGAACATTAAAAATATCAACTTGGTGGGCGGAGTGAATAAATCGCCCTTTAAATCGAGATTTTTGACAGAGATGCAACTTACGGCGGACAAAATTTTGGGCATTGCGCAGGAACAACTTCGTTCCAAGCTCAGGCAGGACACTTACAACATGTGGTTTGCGCCGTTGCAGGCCGCCGAAATGGATGCTGGTTCCGTCACTTTGGCAGTGGCCAACGAATTCTGCGAAGTTTGGCTGAAGGAAAACTACATGGAATTGTTGCAGGACGCCCTGGCCGTGGCGGCGGGCCGGCGCTTGCTGATCAAATTTAAAGTCAACGGACACTTGCCCGCGCAGCCCGCCCCGGCGCCAGCGCCGACGCGCGCCACCAAACATTCCGAACCGGCATCCGAACGCGCTGCCAGTCACGGCGACCTCCATTTCAATCCTAAAAATACTTTTGACACATTTGTCGTAGGCACGAACAACAATTTTGCGTGCGCCGCCGCCAAAGCCGTGGCAGAAGCTCCCGGCAAGTCCTATAACCCGCTGTTTTTGTATGGCGGCGTCGGCCTGGGCAAAACGCACCTTCTCCATGCCATTGGCCAGCACGTCGGTGACAATAAAAAAGGCGCTCGAGTGGCCTATCTTTCATCGGAAAAATTCACTAACGAATACATCGACAGCCTCCAAAACAATAAGCTGGTCAGTTTCCGCAAGAAATACCGCCAAACCGACGTGCTCTTGATCGATGACATCCAATTTTTAGCGGGTAAGGAACGCATCCAGGAGGAATTTTTCCATACATTTAACGCCTTGCACGAAGCGCACCGGCAGATCGTGTTGACCTGTGACCGCCCGGCCTCGGAAATCCAAGGCTTGGAAAACCGTTTGGTTTCGCGCTTTGAATGGGGACTGGTCACCGACTTGCAACCGCCGGACGTCGAGATGCGCCTGGCCATTCTCAAGAAAAAGGCCCAGCTCATGAGCGTCTCGTTGCCCGATGACGTTCTGAATTTCCTCGCCAACCGTATCCGGACCAATATCCGGCGTTTGGAAGGCGCGTTAATCCGCACTGCCGCCTACGCTTCCCTGCACAGCAAGAAGATGACGATTGAAATGGTGGAAAGCCTCCTGCGTGAAACGCTTCACGAGGAAGGCCGCTTCACCGTCAGCATTGAAGTCATTCAGAAAAAGGTCGCGGAACACTTCGACATTCGCCTGGCGGACATGACCAGCAAGCGCCGTCCCGAGAACATCGCGTTTCCCCGTCAGATCGCCATGTATTTTTCACGGCAATTGACCGACAGCTCCCTCAACGCCATCGGCGAAGCCTTCGGCGGACGCGATCACGGCACCGTCCTCCACGCCTGCCGCCTCGTCAAAAACAGGATGGAAGTGGACGCAAACGTGCGCCAGGTCGTGCATTATCTGGAAAAGCAATTGATGCGGTAAAAGGCCCGCGGCTTTCATGGATCGGGCGGATCCGAGGGATCTGTCCGATCCCTCGGGTTCAAATTGCCAATTTTTTCCTTTTTCCTTTTTCCTTTTTTCTTCCTAGTCTCCCGCGTGCCTGTCATTGAAGTCAACGGCCTGACCAAGGCTTTTCGCACCTACAAAAAGCAGCCCGGCTTTGCGGGCGCGGTGAAAGGGCTTTTCCGGCGGCAATACGAACAAACCGTCGCCGTCAACGAGGTCAGCTTTCAAATTGAGCCCGGTGAGTTGGTAGGTTTTCTCGGGCCAAACGGCGCCGGCAAGACGACCACGCTCAAAATGCTCGCCGGCCTGCTCTATCCGAGCAATGGCCAGGCCAAAGTCCTCGGTTACACCCCTTGGGAACGCGCCGACGGCTACCGCCGCCAGTTCGCCTTGGTCCTGGGACAAAAAAATCAACTTTGGTGGGACCTGCCCGCGCGCGAGTCGCTGCAATTAAACGCCGAGATTTACGGCATTCCCAAAGATCGCTTTGATGCGACCGTGGGCGAACTCACCGAGTTGCTCGCCGTCAAGGACAAGCTCAACGTTAGCGTGCGTGAGCTTTCCCTGGGCGAACGGATGAAAATGGAACTCATTGCGTCGTTGTTGCACCAGCCGCGGGTTTTGTTTTTGGATGAGCCAACCATCGGCCTGGACGTGGTTTCGCAGAAGATTGTTCGGGAATTCATCCGGCGTCACAATGCAACCCACAAGACCACCATCCTGCTCACGAGCCATTACATGGCCGACATCCAGGAACTCTGCAAGCGCGTCATTATTATTGATCACGGAAAAATTTTCTTCGACGGCCCATTGAGCGAGATTGTAGACCGTTTCGCGGATTTCAAGCTCGTGACCATCCAATGCGAAAACGCCGATCGCTATTCGAAGGAACAATTAAGCCGCTACGGCGAAGTCACCGGCCAAACCTCCGCCGCCATTACGCTGAAAGTGAAACGTGACCGGGCCATCGCCGCGTGCAAAGCCCTGCTGGACGATTTGCCCGTGACGGATATTGATATCCAGGAAACCCCTATCGAGGAAGTAATCAGGCATATCTTTACGGGTTAATAGAAAATCATTCTCATCCTCAAAAAATTCCATGTCCACCCGCCGCGAATTCCTCAAATCCGCCGCCCTGCTGGGCCTTGCCGGCGCAACCGTACCGCATGCCGTAGCACAAACACGCGACGCGGTGCACGGCAGCATGAACGCAGGTGGCGCTGCCACCGGCGCCCCCACCGACCGCGCCTATTGGCTGGACGTGATGCAAAGGATTGCCCGCCCGGTGCTCGAAAATTTATCGCAACGGAAATTAAAACAAGTCATGCCGGTCGAAGCGGCAAATCCGGCGGACCGCCGCAAATACACCCATCTCGAAGCTTTTGGCCGATTGACCGCCGGCATTGCTCCCTGGCTGGCCGCGCAGGGATTGGACGATTCGGAAACCCAATTGAAGAAAAAGTTTTCCAGTCTCGTGCAAGCCTCCCTCGATGCGGCCACAAATCCGGCATCGCCGGATTTCATGAATTTTACCCGGGGCGGACAGCCGCTTGTAGATGCGGCGTTTTTAGCGCAGGGCATTATGCGCGCGCCTTCTGTGCTTTGGGAACCGTTAGACCCGCTGGTGCAGGCGCAAATTGTGGCGGCACTCAAGTCCTCACGCGCCATCAAAACCCCCACCGGCAACAACTGGGTCATGTTCGCCGCAATGGTGGAAGTCGCGCTGCACAAGATGGGCGAAATAACTATCCAGGAGCGCCTGCAGGATTGTGTCCGGCATATGCTCGGCTGGTATAAGGGCGACGGTGCCTACGGCGACGGCGAGCCTTTTCATTGGGATTACTACAACAGCTTTGTCATTCATCCAATGTTGTTGGATACGCTGGCGATACTGAGAGAAATGGACCCGGCTACGTATGAACCACTCCACCAGACCGAACTAAAGCGAGCGCGGCGATACGCAGAAATCCAGGAAAGGTTGATTGCGCCGGATGGAACGTTTCCATCGCTGGGCCGTTCCACGACCTATCGTTTCGGGGCGCTGCAATCGCTGGCGCAAATTGCCTTGATGCGCGAGTTGCCCGAACACGTGATTCCGGCCCAGGCACGTTGCGCGATGACCGCAGTGATACGCCGGATGATCGAAGCCCCGGACACGTTTGATTCCCATGGCTGGCTACAAATCGGTTTCTGCGGCCATCAACCATCGCTGGCCGAAACGTATATTTCGACCGGCAGCCTCTATCTTTGCTCCGCCGCCCTCCTGCCGCTAGGACTCCCTCCGTCAAACGAATTCTGGACCAGTCCGGCCACCCAATGGACCTCGCAACGCCTATGGTCCGGCCAATCGCTGCCCGCTGATCATGCGATTACGGGATGATACTGACCCGGGGGGGAATCATTCTCATCCTCTACCTGGGAGAATCCTCACTTGCCGCACCATAGCGGCACAATGGTTTCTCAAACCGACATTCGAAGACCGTGGCTGAGGACACTCGAGTGTGGACTTGGGACTTGTGGGCTCTGGCCTGTCGCCTCAAGCGGCAGCCAACGTTTCTTCCAAAGCCTTTTCAAGCGCCTCGATCTTGACAGGCTTGATTAGGTGCGCCTGGAATCCGATGTTCCGGCTTCGGGCCAAGTCGTTTTCCATTCCATAGCCGCTCAAGGCGATGCCCTTGACGACCGGCGATATATCATGAATCTTTTTAAATAAATCATAGCCATTGCCGTCTGGCAGGCCGATGTCTGAAATCACCACATCAATATCTTCCTTTTCTGCGATGGCCATGGCCTCGCGGGCAGAGGCGGCGATAACAACTTTGTGATGCCGCCGTTCTAAAATATGCGCCAGTGTGGACCGTGTGGGCTCATGGTCTTCTACCAGCAGGATCTTCGCGTGATGTTCCCTATTGTCACCATTGGAACGCGAAGCATGCCCGTTGGCTTGACGGGATGGTTGATTGAGCGGCGGCAGGTTAAAGGCCGTGCCAATCCGGTTCCAGCCGGCCAGTGGAAATTGAATCGTAAACGTAGAACCGCAATCCGGTCCCGGGCTCGAGGCCGCAATGGATCCGGAATGAAGTTCAATAAACCTTTTGCTGATAGCCAGTCCCAAACCCAGCCCGCCAAACCGGCCCGAATCACGCGAATGCGTTCCTTGCTTAAAAGCTTCAAAGGCGGTGGCCAACTCATCGGGGGTCATGCCAATGCCGGTATCGGAAATAGTCACCACATATTGGCCGTATTCAGCCCTTGATTCAATGGTGATGGTCCCGCGCCGGGGAGTAAACTTGATGGCGTTTTTGAGTACGTTCCAAAATATCTGTCGAAAACGCACTGCGTCGCCGTGAACGATGCTTTCGGCGTCCGCCAGGTTTTGGTTGAACGTGATATGCTTCTGTCCGATTTCTATTTGGACAATGCCGATTGTGTCTAAAAGCACGGCGTGAATGTTCACGTCGCTTTTTTCGATTTTGAGTTTACCCGCTCGAACCCGGGTCAGGTCCAGCAAATCATCAATTAAACGGGCTTCCAATTCGATGTTGCGCCGGATGACATCGAAATTGGCACGGACACCGGGAGATAAATCGTTGTCGGAGGCGGATTCGCTGGCCAGCAGCAGAACGGGGTTGAGAGGCGTCCGCAGTTCGTGGGATAAAGTCGCCAAAAATTCGTCCTTTGCATGGTTGGCTTGCTCGGCCTCGTTGTGGGCGCGCTTGATTTCAGCTTCCCATCGCTTTTTTTCGGTAATGTCACGGGCAATTTTCGAAGCGCCCACAATCCGGCCCTGGGCGTTGATGATGGGCGAAACGGTCAGGGAAATGTCCACGAGCCGCCCATCTTTGCAGACGCGGACGGTTTCGTAATGATCGATTCTTTCTCCGGCGCGAATGCGCGCCAGGATTCCGGGTTCTTCATTGCGAAGCGCAGGCGGCATTAATTCGGTCACACATTTGCCAATGATTTCCTCAGCCTTATAACCAAAAATTCTTTCGGCCCCTTTGTTCCATGTACGAATGATTCCGTTTAGGTCCTTCATTATGATGGCGTCATCGGAAGAATCCACCAGGGCTTTGAACAGTCCGGGAATGTCATCGGCGTTTTGCAGTTTCTTATCATCTGCTTCCGGGCCTCTGATACTTTTGCTGCCACGATCGGTGGGCCGGAAACGGCGTTTATCGCTTTCCCATTCCTTTCTGTCGATAATCTCCGTATCTGTCATTTCTGCATGGGTCTCGGAAGGATGGCCAGATTCAATGGCCGGAGGTTCGGTATCATGGCTCTTTTTGAACCATTTGAATGCGGCGGGGACGCGGAAAAATCCTGCCATGAAAACCAGGATGTCATTCAGAAGCGATTGAATTTCAGGCGGATGTGCGCGCAGGTAGGACTCGTAATCCTCCGGCGATTCGAGACGGAGAGTCGTCATGCGGCGTTTGATGCGCCGCCTGACTATCGCCTGTTTAGAATGAGTAAAATCCACGCCCGACCGGGCTCGCAGTAATCCAAAAATGTTTCCAAACGCTCCTTGTTCCATATAACCCTTTTAGCTTTATAGAAATTAACCACAGGTTTTTAACGGGCGCAAGCAGCTATCTGCCAGAAAGTTGAAAAAAGCTGAGTGGACAGCGCAGCGCGCCGTCCCTGCCGAAAATGGAACATTTGTTCTATGGTTGAGCAGATGGGTTAATCGACTATAATGCGGCCATGAAATTCCAATATCTTGCGATGGTGGTTGTTTTGTTGGGTCTTACCGCTCAAGGACAATCAACGGACTCAGGAGGCGTTTCCGATGCGCAGATTCCCGAGGTCGTAGCTCGCGTCGCGAAGCATCAAATCCGGCTTTTAGCCGATGGCGACTACGCGGCCGTGACAAACCTGGACGCGGCTAGGGCGGCAAAGGCGCCCGCGGGCATCGCCTGGAACTATCCCTGGGGCGTCGCGCTATTTGGCGTCGAACAGGAGAGCGAAAGGAACGGGGACAACGCAGGGCACGATTTTGTTATTCAGCACAATTTGATTTGCGCGCGATATTATCATTGGCTTGCCGGGGTCGAAAATCAGTTTGGCGGGGATGGAAAAGAATTTGCGCGCGGCACCAGCCTCAAGGGTCTTATGGCATTCGGGAATTTGGATAGTTGCGGTGCAATGGGAAATGAAATGATCCAAAGCATGATGCAGTCGCCCGATAAGGTTTCGCCTGAAGAAAAGGAAGTAGTGGAGCGGATCGCAAATTGGGTGGTGCACAAACAGGATCGATTGCCGGACGGCACGCTTTGGCGTCCGCATGTGATGGGCGGCACGGTATGGCCGGATGATCTTTATATGGGCGGCGTTTTTCTCGTTCGGCTTGGACTGTATCGCAATGACCCGAAACTCATTGATGACGCGGCGGAACAGATTATTCATCAGGCGGCCCTTGAGCAGGACACCGATGGTCTTTGGTATCACGGTTATTTTGTGGCTGAAAAACAACATGCTCCCTTCAAATGGGGAAGAGGCAACGGATGGGCGATGGTCGCCACGGTTGAAACCCTATCGGCGATGACTCCGAAAAATCCTTTACGGCCAAAGCTCCTCGATATTTTGCGCCGTCAAATTGACGGGCTGAAACGCGTTCAGGCGCCGGATGGCGCGTTCCGCCAGGTGCTGGACAAGCCCGAGTTGTGGGAAGAAACCAGTTGTACGGCGATGTTTGCCTATGGCATCGCGCGCGCGGTCAATCTCGGATGGATTGGACCCGAAAATATGGCCATGGCGCGCAAGGCATTCACCGCCGCAGCCCGGAACGTGAACGCCGATGGCGCAGTTAGCGGCACATGCCAGGGCACGAGCATCGGAAAAGATTTAGATTATTATATAAATCGGGAACATCCTGCCGACGATCCCCATGGATGGGGCGCGATGATGCTCGCTGGAACCGAACTCCTGGGCGCAGCGGATTGACCTTTTTCCGGGCCGGCGCTGTTTGCAGGTGGTGTCTCTGTCAAAATGTGCTTTTCGCCTTGAATCGTTGGAATTACTTTGCCTCCCTTCGATGAGGACCTATCGTTTTTTTATTCTTGCCGCCGCCATTTTGGGTTGGCTCGGCTACGGAGGCGCTAATACCCGGGCACAAGCAGGCGACATCATACCACTGGAACAGGGCTGGCAAATCCGGCCAGCAGACCCCGCTTCAACGCTCCTGCCCTCCGTAGCCTTAGTGGAGAAGGGTCAACGCTTCAACGCACCCGCCCTCCGTAGCCCTGGCGAAGGAGGATCAACATCAGAATGGTATCCCGCCAATGTGCCAACAACAGTATTAGGCACACTCGTGGACGACGGCGTCTATACGAATATTTATTTCGGAACCAATTTTGCCAGGATTACCCGCGGACCATTCACCAATGCCTGGTGGTTCCAGGATGAATTTACGGTTTCCGACAAACATGCAGCCGAAAATGCCGATTTGATTTTCGATGGAATTAATTATCGAGCCAACATTTGGCTAAATGGAAAGCAAATTGGAGCGACCAATGAAATCTTTGGCGCATATCGAATCTTCACGCTGGACGCGACTGGGAAACTGAAGGCTGGAACGAATAATCTGGCAGTGGAAGTTTTTCCGCCGCAGCCGGGAGATTTTACGATGGGATTTGTGGACTGGAATCCGTGGCCACCAGACCGCGGCATGGGGTTGTTCCGGCCCGTGGAACTTCATTTTTACGAGGACGTGGCGCTGGCAAATGTGTTTGTGAAAAGCCGGATTGACCTCAACTCTTCACGGGCGGCGCTGACGGTGTGCGCGGATTTGAAGAATCGTTCGACGCATCCAATAACAACTACCGTGAGCGGGAAAATCGGCAGGATAACGTTCAGCCAGGATTTCACGGTGCAGGCGGGCGAGACGCGCCAGGTTGCGCTGACGCCGGAACGGAATCCGAAGTTGAATTTTGAACACGCGCAATTGTGGTGGCCGTGGGAATTGGGCGAACCGCACCTCTACAATTTGAAACTAATGGCGAGCAACGCCGGCAGAACGATGGACACAGCAAACGTCCGCTTCGGAATCCGCGAGGTAAAGGATTACCGTACCGCGGAGGGCTATCGCGGCTACCTGGTGAATGGAAAAAAAATCCTGATTCGCGGCGGCGGCTGGGCCGACGAATTATTGTTGCGTGAAAATGAAACGAATTTCGACGCGCAAATTCGATACGCGCGCGCCATGAACCTGAACACTATCCGGCTCGAAGGAATTTGGGGCAGTAGTCAAAGGCTTTTCGACCTCGCCGACCAATACGGGATGCTGATCATGGCGGGTTGGAGCTGCCAATGGGAGTGGCCCGGGCAATTGGGAAAAGCTTGTGACCGTTTTGGCGGGTTCAAATCTGAGTCGGACATGGAGCTTGCCACAAATTATCTCCGTGACCAGGTTTTGTGGCTAAGGAATCATCCCTCTATATATGTTTGGGTATTGGGCAGCGACCTGATGCCGCGCCCTGAATTGGAAAGGCGATATGACCGGCTTTTGCAGCAGATTGACCCGACGCGGCCAACCCTCATGACGTGTGGCGACGGCGCGAGCACGGTGAGCGGGCCCTCCGGCGTAAAAATGAATGGGCCTTACGATTACGAGACGCCAAATTATTGGTCCACCGACCAAAAGAACGGCGGCGCGTTCGGCTATAATACCGAAACGGGGCCTGGGCCATTGCCTCCGCCTATGGAAAGCCTGGAGCGGATGATTCCGGCCCAGGATTTGTGGCCGATGGACGACGTCTGGAAGTTCCATTGCGCGCGCGGCCATTTTCACCAGATGAACCGGTATTGGGAGGCCTATACAAATCGTTACGGGATTCCGGGCAGTGCCGCCGAGTTTGCGTTCAAAAGCCAGGCGGTCAATTACGAAGCCATCCGGCCCATGTTCGAAGCCTTCTCCGCGAACCTGCCGCACACGACGGGTATCATCCAGTGGATGCTTAATGCGTCCTGGCCCAAACTTTACTGGCAGCTTTACGACTATTATCTGATTCCAGGCGGAGCGTTCTTTGGAGCAAAAAAGGGAGCATCACCATTTGCAGTCATTTATAACTATGCCGATAGGAGCATCTATCTGGTGAACCAAACCCGCCAAAATTTTGGGCCGTGCGTGTCTGAAATTACAGCGTACAACTCGAACTCCAAAGTTCTTTTCCAGACCAACGTGACCAACGTGACGGAAAGTTATGGGTCTCAAAAAATCTGTGATTTGTCGATGTTTGCGTCCGACACTCCGGTCTATTTTCTCAATCTTCGGACCGTGGACGGAAAAGGCACGCAACGCGCGGATAATTTTTATTGGCTTTCTAGCGAGCCTGACGTTCTGGACGAGCAAAACAGCTCGTGGTATCTCACGACCAACACGTCGTGGGCCGATTTTAGCACATTGAATCAATTGCCGCGCGCGACAGTGCGATATAAGGTATCCTACCAGCACACGAAGGAAGGCCTGGAGGCACGCGTGAATCTGAAAAATGCCAGCAATCATCTGGCGTTTTTCATTGAAATGAAGATTGCCGGGCGCGAATCAAAACGCACTCTCACCCCTGTTTTTTGGAGCGATAATTACATTTCCCTTCCACCGCATTCAGATGGCTCGTATATCACAGATTTTCCGGCGGAAGAAAGGCCCGAATTGAGCTTGCGCGGCTGGAATGTGGATTTTGAACCGGCCCGGTAAGGTGCATAATGCATGGAATCAGGCTGGCGCGGTTTAAGCTGGTGATAGGAATGTGGCAAAGGAAAGACAAGAACGGTGGAGATGGGTTCGTTTAAACAGGAAAAACAGGCATTCAACGAATTGCCGGCGTTTTTGTCTAATGCTTAAGAAACATGATTTGGCGGGGCGTCATTGCTCCGCCAAGTGAAAGGAGTTAAGAAAATGAATGCAACGGAATCAACACATCCCCTTCATCGGTATATGCCTGAATCGCTCGCGGGCGGTTCGGTCAGCGAAGGCATTGGCGCTCTCGGAGCGATCGTGCTGGCCATTCTTGGACTGGCGGGGATATTTACAAACATTGTGGCGTCAGTCGCTACGATAGTTATCGGCGCCGTATTTCTGGCGGACAGCATGCTGGCGAGATCGGCGGAAAATTCATTAAGTGCCCAGGGCATTAGAACGGGCATGGGAGGCGGCATGACTGCGAGCTTTTTTGCGGGTATCGCGGGAATCGTGCTGGGCATCCTGTCCTTCTTCCACCCGGCGACTGTCCTCGTAGCCGTAGCAGTGCTGGTATTCGGTGGCGGGCTCTTGTTGAGCGGTGGAACGCTTGCGCGGCTGACATCGCTGTTGGCCACCAATAGCGAAGCATCGGCGGCGAGCGCCGGAAGCGGCAGCGTGTTTATGGGCCTGGCGGTGACGGTACTGGGAATCCTGGCTGTCATCGGGCTTGTGCCTATGACGCTGTCTTTGGTCGGCCTGTTGTGCCTCGGCGCGGCTGGATTCTTTACCGGGTCCAGTTCGGCCATCCAACATGCCCACTAACGCATAGATGATTGGTGGAGTGATGGGCAGAAATGCCGGTCATCCGCCAATTCATAAATTGAAATCGCAGATCGCGAAATTGTGCGATCTGCGGTTTTTGATTTTTCCTCCTTCATTTTTTCCTTTTGCCCGCGTCTTTTTTCATTTAAACCCCCACCAATGACGACGGAGATGCTGACCCTGTGCTTTGCTGCCCGACCCAGTCCCAACGGCGAATTGAATATCCTGGGAGCCACGGACATCATTTTCGTGCCGCAATTCCCGATCGCCATTAGTTGCAGCCTGGTCGCCAAATTGCGATTCCGCAAAATTGAAGAAGGCGTCAAAGAAATCCTGTTCTCCATTATCGATTCAGACGGCAAAACGCTCCAACCCTCCCCGCCGGCACAGCAAATCAACATTCAAATCCCGCAAGGCGCATCTTCCGCCAGCGCGGCAATCGTCGTGAGCCTTCATAATCTTCAGGTCCCGCGCGCGGGCGAATATGAACTGGGCCTGGCGGTAAACGGCCGCCTTGAAATGACCGTGCCGCTCTTTATTCGCCAGCCGCCTCCGCAACCAGCGCCTTAAAGAAATCCGGATAAAAAGGAATCTGTTTGTGACAACCGCGGCAGTAAGGACATCCATCGGAATGGCCATCGCCCTTCTGTCAGCGAATCCTGCATTCCCGCAGTCGCGAATAATTCGTGTCGTTACCCGCAACATCGCGGCAGACATAAACGGAGTTACCGCGCCGTTGCCCGGGTTGATTGCACCATGGACCAATGCAAATGATGTCGCGGATGGCGGCGCGCTTGAAGGCATCGGAGAAGAAACCGTCGCTGGTGATCCGGCGCGCCCTTTGGATATCCTGGCGTTGGAGGAAACGACCAGCAATCCCATTACGGTTTCACCTATCTGCAATGCATTGAACACGTTTTACAATAGGATATCTTATATAGTATCCTGGACATACGAATGCAGAGGGCTCGGTGTCTGTTTAAGTGGAAGAATAACCATTTGCCTGAGGAACCTGATTATGAGCCGAAATGAAATAAATGGGAATACGTCCCCGCTTTTGTTAGCGGGCCTGGTGTGCCTTCTCTCGATGCCAGTCGTTTATACCGTCACTCGCCCTGTCATTTGGCTTTTTAGCGGGCCGTGGGTGCCATGGCTGTTGGCCGTCATTTTCGCCGTTGCACCTTTCATGATCGCTTTTATGGTGCTTTATCGCTGCGCCTGGCACGATGATCGGACGCCAGGCAAGCGCATTTTTTCTACTTCCTTGTCGGCGTGCATAATCGTTTGCATCGATTTACTGCTGACCGGTGCCCTGGTCATGATCGGCGGTTTTATCGTGGCTTCATCACGCGTAATGGGAGGCAATTAACCCGATTTGACGGATATAATGGCATATTTGCTGCTTCTTAAACCATAACGATTCCGAGTGGTCGATTTGGTGATGAATTGGACAATTTTGCAATCTCAATTCAAACGCAATCGGATTAACTGATTCATAAATACTTGCAACAAAACAACTAGAACAGCTCAGCATATGCCCGGTGAAGGTAAAAAAATATTTTTTGTAGAAGATAGCGATGTCGAGCGCCTGGCGTATCAACGCGTCCTCGAAAGGGCCGGATACCAGGTGGAGGTCGCGCGAGACGGATTGGAGGGGCTGAAGCTATTGCACACTGTCGTTCCCGACTTGGTCCTTCTGGACCTGCTGTTGCCCAAGTTCGACGGCGTGGAGGTGCTGAAATTTATCCGGTCCAACTCGCGGCTCAAATCGGTACCGATCGTCATTTTTTCCACGAATTCCATAATCGAGGTCCAGGACGAGCCCTTGCTGGAGGGCGCCAACCGGCGGCTTTTGAAATGCCAGTGCAACCCGGCTTTAATGCTGGAAACCATTCACGATATCTTTCTTGAGCAGGAAGGGAAGGGGAAGGCTTCCGGTGACGCCGCAAAGCCTGATCTTCAGCACACGGCAGTCAAGCATTGACCATCCGCGGTTCGCTTCAAATTCTTTCGTCATTTGGCTTTCGCTGCGCCAGCCGCCTGCCATTACAATCGGTCGAGGCGCAGAAATCGGGATGTAACTTCGGGTCGGATTTCCTTTATTGTTTATTTTGGATGCAAATATATCGCCCGCCAACGGAACAAGCCATTTTCAGTCGGGAAAGCGAAAAGTGTGGCAATAACCGGGATATTGGATTAAAAAGGATAGTAGCATAATCGCCATGAAACTTCTTCAAACGCTCTTTCTCGTCCTGATTACCGCCTCCACGGCCCACGCTTATATATTGTTCGAGGACTCATCGAATTATCCTTATGCCAACGGTTCCATAGAGGGCCAGGGCCAATGGTATGACTACAATACGACCGTCCCGCACGGCGACGCCCTGGTGACCAACAACGTTTTGCTCCTAAATGTCACCAATTACGACGCCGTTGCGGTCCCAACCAACGGCTGGTCAAATCCCAGTGGAGTCACCTTTGCCAGCTTCATGATCAATGTGAGCCAATTATCCGGTCAGAACGGCACCTATTTCTGCCAGCTTCAAAACAATCATGACGCATATGACGCCTGCCATATCTTCGTTGATACCAAAGACGCCTCGGTGCCGGGAACCTACCACCTTGGCATTGCCGCTTACGAAACGTCTTTTGGACCTTTTTCCTCGCCGGATACTTACCCGATGGATCTGGCCACGGATGTCTGGTATAACGTGGTCATCCTGCTTGACACGAATCAGGACGATCCCCTCTGGATCTTCGATGGCACCGTACTCTGGGTCAATCCCTCCTCGCAGGACTACACAAACGCCCTCGCGAACAACGGCCTCGGATTCGGCGGCACAGGACAGGGGCAAGGTTTCGTTATTGCCAGTGACACCACCCAGGACACAAACCTCCTGGACATAAATATATCGCAGATTGGGTTCAGCCCGAATGCTGACGCCGGAATCAGCAATGTCGTTGTCGGCACAAAGTTTGCCGACGTCCTTCGCACCAATCCTCCCGTATTTGGAATTCAGCCGCAGTCCGGTACGACTTATACGGGGAATTCATTCACGCTTTATGCCGTGGCCTCCGGCGTGGATTTGACGTATCAGTGGTTTGACCAATCCGGTCCATTGAGTGATGGCTCGCAATACACCGGGTCGACCAGCGATACTCTTGCGGTTCAAAATCTTTCGGCCTCGGACACGTATTATTGTGTCGTGACCGATGCCTACAATATAACCGCAACCAGTTCGAGCGCCACGGAAACAGTCATCACACAACAGACGCAGATATTTTTCCCGCCAAACGAAACCGCGATTACAAATTACGCCAACGAATATACCACCAGCGGTTTTACCAACGTCGCGGCAGGCACCGGCCCAATTTCGTACCAATGGTTTTTTGCCCCTGCCACCAACCCGGCCGCTTACTCACAGTTGCATGGGCAAACCACACCGACCCTGACCCTCACTTTAGACAGCACCAATTTCCAGGGGAATTATTACGCAGCCGCATTCGGTCCCGGTTCAAGTATCGTGGATGGGCCGACAAATACGCTGGTGGAACCGCCCGCGCTTAGCCTCAACATGATGCAATTGCACGCCCTGGTGCAGTCATACTCGAACCAAATTGCCGCAAATCTGACGCGCGCCGTTTATATCGGCACCAATAACGTGACGTTGACCGGTTATGTTGTTCAATTCGATGGATTTGGCTCGACCTATACTGAATATTATATCGAAGACGTATCGGGCCTCGGCGCGCAGGTCCGCATCGAAAACGCGGGCGAAGATAACTCCCTCAATCCGCCGATTGGAACCTGCGTGACGGTCACCGGCCAACTCGAAATCCTTCACAACGAAATTGTAATCGCCCCGGGCGATCCCCTTGGGGTATCCATCGTGACTAACGCGCCCGTAATGACGATTAGTCCCATGCTCGCTAATGGGTTGTTCGACAGCTTTGTGACCAACGGCCTCGGTACCAACGCATTCCTCTACAACGCTTCTCTGGTCACATTGACGAACGTTTACGTCTACGGCAACAGGACCGGCGGTCCTGTTGCCAATGGCGACGCGTTTTTTGAGAACTCTTTTACCACTGAGTACATTACTGCAGGCGGCCCATATAATCCCGCAACGGGCCATACCAACATGCTGGAACTCTATCAGTTCAGCTATGATTTCACCGAATTCGGTCAAAATGAATTCGATAACGCGCCGATACCGACGAATTGCTTTCAATTGACCGGCATCTACGTTGATTACGAGGCGACCGGCAGACTCGAGCCATCCCGGCTGGAGGATTACGTCATCGCTCCACCATCGTTGACAGCCGGCTTGACGGATACCAATGGCATCCCCAACGTCTTTTGGCAGCTGCAAACTGGCTCGACCTACAGTATTTACAGCGCAACAAACCTTTCGGGTCCCTGGATGCAAGCGGCCACTGGCCTTGCGTATTATCCAACCATCGCGGCGTTCAGCGACACAAACAAGGCGACGGCCAAATTTTATTACATCAGCAGTCCGTAATGGGCCGGATATTTGAGTTTTCGGCAAAACCCGGTATCCATCCACTCGTTTCAGGCGTATATATTACCGCTTAATTAGTGAAATCGTATCCACACATCGTGGCGGCGCTGGGCTTGTTGTTCTTATGTTCCTGCGCTGCACCACCTTCCTCCGGGCCGCCCCTTATCGTCCCCCTGTCCCATATTCCAGCCAATCAACAGCCCAGCAGCGTGACGATGAACAAAGATGCAGGGCGTGGCAACTGGATCTTCGTCCCAGTCCGGCTGCAAGATGGCGAAACGCTGCCATTTGTATTGGACACAGGGGCATTCAGCACGCTCCTTGACAAGTCGCTCGAACCAAAGCTGGGGCGGCGCATCGATACGGGCACATTGCACGTCTTTGGCGCGGCGCATCGAATGAACCAGTACGGCGCGCCTGCGCTTTACTTGAACCGGACTCCGCTCATGATGACGGGCCCGTACGTCTTCACGGACAATTTGAAAAGCCTGTCAAATTACGCGGGCCGGCCCGTCCTGGGCATGATCGGAATGGACATTTTGGCCCACTATTGCGTGCAATTCGATTTCGCCGCCAATAAAGTGCGCTTTCTCGACGACCGGCTCCCCGACAAGAAAAACTGGGGCACACCCTTTCCGTTGACTGACGTTGGTGACGGCTGTTTTGCCATCAGCCAGAATCTCACAGGCGCCTCCGGCCCGGCCTCATTGATTGATGCCGGCTGCACGTACGACGGCTGGCTGGTCCCGGATCTGTTCCACCAATGGACCAATGAAGCAGCGCCGCCAGTAAAAGGCGTAGTCCGATTTCCCAAGGCCATTCTCGACGACGCCGTCTATACCAACGTGAATCTGGAGGGACTCAAACCCAAATTATATTCAAGCGGTGATCCGCACCTCAAACTCAACGGCATCGGTCTATCCTTTTTGTCCCGAAACCTGGTCACTTTGGATTTCCCGCACAAGACGCTATATCTTAAATGCGTGAGCGTCGGTCCGTTCGTTGACTGGACGATGCGCAAAAACGCGAATTCGGAAGCGCTTTCAGCGGTTCGATTCCTGAAAGGCCTGGCTGGCCAGGGCCATCTCCCGGGCTGGACCGCGGCGGATCAACCGGCGCAATCGGACAATACGATTCAATTTCACTTTTCGTATCCACATACCGTCACGGTGGACGACTTGAGGAAAAAAGGAGATCCGTCACTTTATCACTATCGGCTCACGCGTGCCTCCACCAACGCCATATGGAAAATTGTCAAAGCCTGGCGGACCAATGCCAAAGGAAATTTGATCGAAAAATATTTGCCGCGATGAAATTCCTGAAAGCCCTCTATATTTTTTCCAATTTATTACTCGTCCCTTTGTTCTGCTGTTGTTCCGTACTTGCCTCATCCCCGGCCTTCGAATCAATCCTCCCAATCGCGCCCAGGCCGCCGGACGTCGCCATGAATGAAGATGCCGGTCTTGGGAATTGGATCGTCATCAATATCCGCCTGGCCGGCGGTGAAAACTTTCCCGTTGTGCTGGACACGGGCTGCGCGACGACGTGTCTCGACACTTCTTTCGAATCGAAACTGGGACGACCTATCGAGACCAACACCCTTTGGGACTTTGGCGTTAAATCAACAGCAAACGTTTTCCTCGCGCCAAAACTCTTTCTGAAAGACACGCCGCTCGCGAAGATTGGCCCGTTCGTGGTAACCGCTAAATGCAAAGAAATATCCAGCGCGGTCGGGCACCCCGTCATGGGCATCCTGGGTATGGACGTTCTCCAAAACTATTGCATTCAACTCGATTTTGCGTCGCGCAAAATCCGTTTTCTGAATTACGACCGCGCAAACAAGAGCCATTGGGGCGTCCCTTCGGCGCTCGTTGGCGTAGGCGACGGGTGCGTGGCCATCAATGAAAATCTGGCCGGTATCCGTGGCTCCGGTTCGCTCATTGATACGGGCTACAACCAGGACGGCTGGCTTGGGGCGGATCTTTTTGAGCAATGGACAAATCGGGCGGCGCCGCTCCGCAAAGGCGAAGTCCATTCGCCCGATGGCATCCTTGGCGCGCAAATTTATCCAGCCATGAATTTGCGTGGCGTGGACCGAAGCCTGCTTTCCACTGATGACGCCCACATTAAATTCAATGGCATCGGGCTGCGCTTTTTGGCGCGGCACCTGGTCACCATGGATTTTCCCGAGCAAACACTTTACCTCAAGCATGTCAGCGATGGACCGCCGATTGATAAGAATCTGGAGTTGGACGGCAAATCCACGGTGAAATTCCTGAAAAACCTCGTCCTACGGGGACAACTCCCGGGATGGGCAAAGAACGATACCATTGCCGGCGGCCGCGTGACGGTCCACTGTATGAATCCGGACACTTTCAACTGCGACCTTTCCAAAAACGGCGACCCATTTATCTATCACTATACAATTTCGCGCGCGTCGGGCAGCGGTCCCTGGCAATTGCGGCGGGCCTGGGAAACCGATGCAAAGGGCACAATTGTCAGAGGTTTTCCCGTCCCGTGAGTCATCAGGGCGAGGATGAACGATAAAACCGGGCTGGATAGAGAGAAGCTCCACTATCCGTAAATTGCAACGCGCCATTTGCGGGAGCGACATTTGTATAAATCGCCTGCCAGACTGGTGAGATGAGGTTGGTGGCCGTTAAGATCCGGTCAGTGGTATTTGGCGTGGTCACCAGGTTAAAAGCAAAACCGCCGGGCGAGCTGTGTCGAGGCTTGGAAATCATCGTCAGGACGTTTGCTTGCACCACGTACGCTGAGACATGCGTCCCAGCGACGGTAAACGCGCCACTGGCGTAAAGACGCCCCATTCCATCCGAAACCAATCCGTTAACCAAAATGTAGGGTAAGCCGAGTCCGGAACCGACGGGTAACCATGCGCTGCCGTTCCATTGGGCGATACCGATGACATTAGCGCCGCCGGCACTGGTAATTTGGCCGCCGGCATAAAGGTTGCCCACAGGATCAAGCGCCAGTGCATCAACATTAATCGTGACGCCCAAACCCAGAGCGGACCAATTATTCCCATTCCATTCCGCTATGTTCGATACGGCATTTCCGCCAGCCGTTGTGAACGAGCCGCCCGCATAAAGAACATTCCCGGGGCCAACTGCCAGGCTATCAACGGAAGCAGAACCCCCCGTAATTCCGGAGCCTAACGCCGACCAACTGGTCCCGTTCCATTTCGCGATTGAATTGGCGGACACTCCGTTGACAGATGTGAAGCTCCCGCCCAGATATAGATTGCCCGCGGAATCTACCGCCAATGCCTCTCCCTGAGCACTGCCTCCGCTTAGCCCCGTTCCCAAAGACGACCAACTGGTCCCGTTCCATTTTGCGATACCAACGGCTGGAGCGCCGCCGGCCGTCGTGAATGATCCCGCAGCATACACGTTGGTTGAGCCGTCTGAAAGCAGAGCCGCGAGGAAGCCGCCGCTGATTCCGGAGCCCAGCGCCGACCAGTTGGCGCCGTTCCATTTGGCGACTTCATTAACAGAAGCCCCGCCGGCCGAGGTGAGCGTGCCGCCGGCATAAATATTCCCAGCCTTGTCCGCAGTGATTGTAGCGGCCTCGCCGGCAACCCCGGCGCCAAGCGCGCTCCAATTGGTGCCATTCCATTTGGCGATGTTGCTGGCGCTGATGCCGCCAGCCGAAAGAAACGGGCCGCTGGCATACAGATTTCCCGCTGGATCAAGCGCTATCGAATAATTGAATGGTGATGGCGAAACCGCCAACCCTGAACCGATGTTGGTCCACGTATTGTTAATCCATTTAGCAAGGCATTGGCCGCCGGGAGCCGGCGATTGCGTAAATCCGCCTCCGACATACACCGCGCCTTGAGAGTCCACCCCCATCGTCGATTGCGGGCTGAACGCGAAGCCCGGTCCCAATGCCGACCAGGTCGTGCCATTCCACTTCGCAACGTGGTTGGCTGAATTGCCTCCTGCCGTTGTGAAGCCGCCGCAAACATATACATTCCCGCTATTGTCGATCGCCAAACCCAGCGCAAGGCTATTGACTCCCGTGCCCAGGGGTGACCAACTGCTTCCATTCCACTCCGCAATGTGGTTGACAGTATAGGTTCCCGCCGTGGTAAACGCCCCGGCCACATAGACATTGTTTTGCGAGTCCACGGCGAATGAATTCACCCCGAGATTCAATCCGGAACCAAGTCCCGTCCAACTGCTCCCGTTCCACTCGGCCACATATGGCGTCGGCGAACCATTTACTAAGGTAAACGCGCCCCCGGCGTACAGATTCCCCAAATTATCCACGGCCAGAGCATTCACATTTGCATTCATTCCAGTCCCCATCGCCGACCAGGTACTGCCGTTCCATTTGGCAATGTTGATAGCCCCGACGCTGCTGTTAGTCACAAAACCGCCAACATAGACGTTGCCGGAACTATCCGCGGCGATTGCAAGCGCTTGCCCGTTAAGGCCGGGTCCTAATGCAGACCAAGTGCTCCCGTTCCATTTGGCAAGGTTCGTAATTCCAGCGGCACCGTTTGTAAAAACGCCCGCCGCATACAGGTTCCCCAAACCGTCCACCGCCAACGCTCGCACCCCCGGCGTCAATCCCGGCCCCAGTGCTGCCCAGTTTGTACCGTTCCATTCAGCGACACCCTGGGCGACGACCGAACCGATGGCGGAAAAAGTCCCGCCTACGTAGAGCACACCAGCCTTTTTGTCTTCAACGATAGTGGTAACAGGACTATTGGCGCCGTCCACGGTACCAAGGCTCACCCATATGGCATCGCTTAGTGCTGCGGACGCGCCAATGGATGCGCCCAGGATCGCGATTGTGGATAAAATATAAATTTTCAAAGTTTTCATTCGATTTCTTCGGATATTGAGAAGAGTCATTGTAATTGTAATTGTTTCCGAAAGTCAATTAAATTATTCATATTCAGGACAAAAGTGTGAATATCTGACCTCCTTGACTTGCGAACCGGCGGGAAAGTAATCTTCGTGCCCATGAAAAATGTAGTTCTTGCGCTGTTGTTATTATTTTCGGTTGCCGTCCACGCGCAAACCGCCCCGGCCCCCGGCCAAACCGTTGAAACGCTGGTTTGCATCCGGCACGGCGAAAAGCCTCCGGGTGGACTGGGCCAGCTTACCTGCCGCGGCCTGAATCGCGCTCTTGCTCTGCCTCCCGTTCTTCTAAAAAAGTTTGGAACACCTCAATTTATTTTCGCCCCCAATCCGACACAAAAAGTTGACCCGGGCGGATACTATTACGTCCGTCCGCTGACCACCATTGAGCCAACCGCCATTCGTTGCGGGCTGCCCGTGAATACGGAATTCGGTTACCGCGAAATCAAAGGATTGGAAGATGAAATGGGAAAGCCTCCCTATCAAAATGCCACCGTCTTTATCGCATGGGAACACGTCCTGCTGGATGACTTCGCGAAAAATTTGGTCAAAGACTGCGGCGGCAATCCTGCGCAGGTTCCGCCCTGGCCGGGACAGGATTATGACACGATCTTTGTAATTAAAATCACTCGAATCGGTCCGCACACGTCAGTTACCTTCAGCCTGGACCACGAGGGATTAAATGGCCTTAGCGACAATTGTCCGGGCTAGCAGCCCGGCTGCGGGGGGGCATCGCCAGCCGTGTGTGGGTTCCGGGCAATGGCGCCAAACGGTCATCCTGCGGTAACACTATCTGAAAACGCCGCCTTCGTATCAGCGGGCAACTTTCCAATGCCTGCCGGTCAGTGAATGGAAGTGGTGCTGTGAGTACATAGGTAATTTGCGACTGCCATAAGAAATAAAATCCACAGCAGGATGAACTGAAAACCAATCAAACCAACTGCAAGAATTCTTTCGCTCCATTTTCGCGCCGAACAGAGACCATAAACGCCAAACGTGAATCCAACGTCAAGGGCAATGACCCAACACCAATGCAACAGATGCTGCGGCAGGCAATTCAGTAATCTCAAACCGGCAAAGATGGTGACTTGCATCGCAATTGCCAAAGCCGAAATCAGGCATCGAAAACCTGCAGGGCTGTGTGCTTCCAGAACGGAAAGCTCTGAATGTTTGTTCGAACTCACTGAGCTAAAAACACCGCGTCCGATGCGAAGTTGCCCTCGCCGTCACTCCTTTAGCACTGTTCTCAACAATTTCTGCATCCTCGTATCTCCCCTTTCCCTCGCCCAATCCACGGGAGTCTCGCCGCTTTTGTCTCTCGCATTTACGGACGCGCCGCGTGCCATTAGAGCTTTCGCCACGTCCTCGTACCCGTGCCATGCGGCTAAATGCAGGGGTGATACATCGTCGTCGTCCTTTATGTTCACGTCCGCGCCATGCGTCAGCAGCAGTTTCACGATGTCCCGATGACCAAGCATTGCCGCGAGATATAAGGGCGACCGGCCGCCTTTGGCCCGCACATTGACATCCGCGCTATTTTCGACCAGGAGTTTGGCCATGGAAAAATCGCCGTTGTCCGCCGCTTCATCCAATGGCGTCCAGCCGTCAAAAGCCGGGCTTGCAACCAGCGCCGGATTTTCCTTAAGCAATGCCGCTACCATGGCCCGATCACCTGTTCGAGCGGCATCATTAATTTCTCCGCACAGCGCCACCGAGCACGAGAACGAAATTAAAAGTGCAATAACGGATCCGCGGGTGAAGAATCGATCGGCCATGGCTGTTTGGTTGGTTACGCCGACTCAATCCCCATGTCAACCATATCCTGACATTTCGGGATTCGGTGTTTGGCGTTCGATGTTTCCGCTCTTGCGGTTCACCGCCGGACCCATAGCGCGAACGTGCAAAGTCCAAAAAAGACGGAGGGTGTTCCAAGCGCAAGCCAGTTGAAATGCTGGCTTCCGTCCATTCCAACATGGGCGTAACAACTGGGAAGCGCGATCGCGAATAAAATGCAGCCTACGGATACGTTAAGTATCAGCCGGACCGCAAAGAAACTTCTCGAAAACATCGACCGCATGCCCGCAAAAAACAGCAGAAATCGCGCCAAAAAAGCTGCGAATGCAACCACGAACAGGCTTGACCTGGCGCAATTGGAATCGAGCATAACCTGCCGAAAACCTGCTCTTGGTCAAAGCCTGCCGCAGAAGCCGTGGGTTGAGGATAACGATCGAAGGTGACGATGATGTTGAGAGGTTGAAAATCGTGTTACACTGTTACATTGTTGAATACAAGATGCTTACGGTGTTACACGCCGCGTTACATTTTGTTAAACTGTGTTACATATTTGATTATAAACGGCTTACGGTGTTACATTAACGATAACGTTCAGGCGGGTGCTCAATGGCCGGTGAATAGCCGTCACGAGCCCCCAAGTCCACATACGTACATATCCGCAAATTAATCGGAATCCGAGTGGCAACAACAAAACAATGGAATACAATAATGCGCTTTTTATGGGTGAACATAAGACAGATGATCTTGAACGTGTAACAGGTTCCTGACTGGAATAATGCCTGGAGACCTTTGAGCAATGAAAGAGATGAGAGAGTTGCTTTTGACGGGAATCATGGCTTTGTTGTGCAGTTCCATTGGAAGCGCGCAAATTATCTATTCCAACGCTTTCAACGGCGGAGCGGTGAACATTTGGGGGACGGGGCCGACGGTGGCGGTCGATTACGCCGGGGGCACCGGTTCCGCAACTTGGAATGATGCCTTAGGAACCAATGATACGGGAATAATGCAGGCCAACGGCCTTGATGAGAGCACGGCGCAGGACAGCTGGCTTTTGCCATTTTATCCACAATCCGGTTATGTTTACACTTTGACGGCTTCGCTGACTTTCACCGGTAATCCGGGTGGTTGGGTCGGGCTTGGTTTTGCGGAAAACGACTCGGTTAACGTTCCCATTAACTATGGGCGATTCGCTGATTCCGGAAATGACGGACCGACCGGCTACAATTGGATGATATTAACTGAATCAAGCGGAAACGCTCAGTATTTCACAGGGCCGAAAGCAAATACTCCACAGGTCTATAATGGAACTGGTTTCAATGGAGGCCCTCAAACTCTTACGGTGCAAGTCATCTTAAATACAATAAGCAGCCTATGGTCGATGACGGCTTATGTTAATGGTGTTCAATTGGGGAACCTCGTCACATATGCCAATAATCCTCCAATCGGCGCAATTGGGATTACGCAAAACGGCTTAACGGCTTCCACTGCTGTCCAATGGAATTATTTAACGCTTGGCGCCACCGGTACGGGGCCCACGACCAACAACGTCTCGGTAAGCTTCTCGCCGACGAACGCGGGATTGCCGTTAAACCGATCGTTCGATGGGTTGAGCTATGAGAAAGAGGAATTAACCGGGACACTTTTCACTTCCAGCAACACCGCGCTGGTGAAGTTATTCAGCACGCTTGGCCCCGCCGTCTTGCGGATTGGCGGCGGTTCTGTGGATCAAACGGGTTGGAACGGAATATCGAACACCGTTCCTATTACAGGAGCGGAGGTGGATAGGTTTGCTGGTTTTGTGGACGCTCTACCCACAAATTGGGCCGTGATTTACGGCATCAATCTTCGATCCAACACTCCTGCGAATTGCGCGGCCGAAGCAGCTTATGTGGCGAGCGACCTTGGACCCAGGCTACTCGGTTTTGAAATCGGAAATGAGCCCGGGGCTGAATATTCCCAATATGCCAGTTTCCTTGCGGACTGGCAGTCGCTGGCCGCCGCTATTACCAATACCGTGCCGGGTTGGGCTGTTACCAATGGCGGCAATGGATGGATCCTTGCCGGTACGGACGCGGTAAAAGCTGATTTATCGACATACACAGAGCCGTTTGCGATCGACGAATCGGGCATGGTGTCACTGTTAACCCAGCATTACTACGTGGGTGTCGCCGGTTCAACCAACGACACCCTGCAATTGCTCTTCAAACCGAACCCATCCCTGGTTTCATTAGTCACCAATATCGCGAAAGCAGCAGCCGGGCACTGCACGCTCGGCGCCCGCATCACGGAATGCGGCTCCTTTTCGCATGACGGCCAGGCCGGCGTGAGCGATGCCTTTGGCGCGGCCCTCTGGTCACTGGATTATATGTTCACCGTGGCGCTGAATGGCGGCCAAGGCATCAATTTTCATGGTGGCGGCAAAAGTCCGTATTCGCCTGTGTTTGACAATGGAACAAACGTTACGGCGGTCGGGCCTGAATTTTACGGGCTGAAAATGCTTTCACTCATTCCGTCTGGCAATGTGATTCCAGCCATCGTTACCCCAGCTTCAAATACCAATTTCACAGCCTATGGCGTGCGGCAGGCAGATGGCTCGATTAGTGCCCTGTTGAACAATAAGGATCCGAGTGATGCGGTTGCAGTGGGAATCAATCTGGGGCCGGGTGTCACCGGCGCGCAATTGATCAAGTTAGCCGCACCCTCACTCTCCAGCACCACCGATTTCACGCTCGGCGGCGCGACGATCGATCCGGACGGTACGTGGATCGGCGGCGTGCAAGCGGTAATGCCGGCGACGAATGGTCAGTTGACCGTGAGTGTGCCGCCATACACTGCCGTTTTGTTAAATCCGGTGTTCATGCCGACGAATCTCACATTCAGCGTAGCAGGGAATCAGTTAAGTTTGAATTGGCCGATGCGTTATTTCGGCTGGATGCTGCAATCCAATTCCACAGCCTTGGAGAACTCAAATTGGCGTACGGTGCCTGGTTCGACTGATACAAATTGTATGCAATTTACAATTCAGCCGGGCCAGCGTGATGTGTTTTATCGTCTTTCGTCCCCATAGCCTTTGAATTTCAGATACCGCAAAGCGCCGGACCCCTCGAACGGCAATGCTTGAAAGCCAACCAAGCGTGGGCGAGTTCGAATCGCATCGCCCTGATGATTTTTTAAGGACTTTCAAACTGCAAAAAATTCTTACCGAATCTCCTTATATCGCAGTGGCACAAAGCCTTGCGCCGACAGCCAATCACGGTCGTAAACCTCTTCATGCACCTTTTCGTAATTCTGCGGGTCGCCGCCGCGCTTCGCATCGCCGGCCTCAAAAACGCGCATTTTCGCATGTGTTCCATCCACCCACCCTTCAAATAAAATGACGTGATCATAGGGTTTATTTACCACGTCGCCCGGCCGCAAATCGTCGTAACCCGGGAGTCGTTCGCAAATTTTGCCTATGTCATACGTGGACCGGCGGGTATGCAACCGCCAGCAACGGCTCACCAATCCGGAACAATCCACTCCTACCGGCAATGCGCTGTCACCATGACCCGTTCGCGGGCCCCTGAAATGATAACCGGCAGGCCGGCCTTGCGATATCCCGTGGTCGAATTCAACGAGGGTGCTGTCTCCTCCCCAGCAGTATGGCACCCCCACATTGGTACGCCCATCGGCGTACCAGCCGCCGGGACCCCAATAGTCAACGTCGGGCGTGTCAACCCACATGCCTGCCGCGTCGGTCCCGTGAAACACATTTGCGGGGGTCGCGCGCCACTGGTGATTTGCATAGGCCTGGGCGGTGTCCATTATTTGCCGGCGGCTCACGGCGGGCCCGGGCCTGAATTGCGCGCAACCACTGGTCAAAGCCAAAATCAAAATGAAATTGAATAAACGCTTCATTTAATCGCATCTCACCGTCGATGTACGGCAAGGCCGATTTAAACACGTGGTTGCAGCTCTATCAATTCGCAATTCCTCTTTTCCTCATTTTCATTCCTGGCGGAATCGTCTAAAGTTTTTTTATGTCGCTTTTTCGGCATTCGTTGTTGATTTCGCTTGTGCTTCTCCTGGGCGCGGGCCGGCTGCTTGCGTCTGAACAACACGAATTTGACGTGGCGGCAACAGCCTTCAAGACCGGCATGTGGAGCCGGGCTGAAGTGGAGTTCGCCGAGTTCATCGAAAAACATCCTCAATCCGACCGGGCGCCCCAGGCCGCGCTCTATCAGGCGCAGGCGGATTTCCAGCAAGGCAAACTGCAGGACGCCCTCGCCGTGCTGCGCGCCCGCGAATCGTCCGCCGGGGCGTTGGCCGACGAATTCGTTTATTGGATCGGCATGGTCCAGTTTCAAAATCGCGATTATTCAAACGCCGCTGACTCGTTCGCGAGACTCACTCGGATTTTTCCGGAATCGCAAAAGGTGCTTGATGGCGTTGTCAACGAAGCCGCCGCCCGCTCCAAACTCAATCAATGGCCCCGCGTGGCGGACCTGCTGCAAAACAACATTTTTCAGGAGGCTGCCAGGACAAATGCGACGGACAGCCGGGTGCTGAATGGGCATCTGTTGCTCGCCGAGTCGTTGCTGGCGCAACATCATCCCGATTCTGCCACGGCGGTTTTGCGCGCGGGCGAGCCGTTCAAAAACAACGCTGAATTGGATTGGCGCAGGTCGTATTTGCTGTCCCATGCCCGGCTTGCCGCGGGGGACACAAACGAAGCCCTGGCATTGTCAGGCCCGTTGATCGCCGGCGCGGGACGCCCTGAATTGCGTGCCCAGGCAGTGGCGGACCAGGCAAACATACTCGAAAACATGGGACGCATTTCCGACGCCCTGGAAGCGTACGGCGAGAATTTGACGAACAACGCGCCGGGGGGGTGGCAGCGGCAGGCCATATTGAAAATTGCCGATCTTTCCGCCGCGCAGACCAATTTTTCAAACGCCGAAAAATCACTCGAAATGTTTCTCACCCGTTTTAGCAACTCACCGGAGGCGGACTCGGCGTTGCTGGCGCTGGGAGAATTGCATTTGAAGAGTTACGTGGCCACGCCATCCGCGAACAGCCCGGATTTGCCGCAGGCTCAATCGTGCTTTGACCAGCTGACCAGCACATGGACCAATAGTCCTCTTCTGGGAAAGGCATTCCTGGATCGTGGCTGGTGCTATTGGATCCAGGGGAAATGGGGCGCAAGCGCGGCGGACTTCCAGGCGGCCACCGCTAAATTGCCGTTTTCCGTGGACCTGGCCGTCGCCCATTTCAAGCTGGGTGATGCCCAATTCCGGCTTGGCAATTGGAGCGATGCCCGGGCGAATTATCAGGCGGTAGTAAACGATTTTACAAATTTTCCCGTGGTCAATGGGGATTTGGGCGCACAGGCGCTTTACCAGACGTTGCGGGTTTGCCTGGACATAAAGGACGTTCCAGGCATGAGCAACGCCATGGCGCAAATTCTGAAAATTTATCCGCTCAACAATGTGGCTGAAAAAGGCATCCTGCTCGTGGGCGAGGGACTGTCATCGGGCCTGGGTGAGCCTAAGCAGGCGCGCGCGCTGTTTGAACGTTTTGAGCAGGTGTTTCCAAATTCAGAACAGCTCCCTGAAGTTGAATGGGCGGTGGCGCGAACTTATGAACAGGAGTCAAACTGGGTCCAGGCCATCGCCAGTTACGATTCCTGGGTCCGGCGCTTTTCCGGCAATACGAATCTGGCGGCTGTCAAATACGCGCGAGCCTGGGCGAACTACGAGGGCGGACACGAAACCAATGCGTTTATTTTATTTACCAATTTCCTGTCGGAATACCCGTCCAATTCAGTCATGACCCCGGTCGCCGAATGGTGGCTTGGCGATTATTACTCCAGCCGGGGAGACTGGCAGGATGCCGAATTCAATTACCAACTGGTATTTCAGTTTACCCCGCCGTCGTCCCTCACTGAGCCGGCTATCCTCATGGCCGGGCGCGCCGCCATGGGACGGCAGGCCTATGAAAATGCGAAGGACTATTTCAAAATGTTGATGGCCGAGACCAATTGTCCGACGCAATTGCCTATGCAGACCTGGCTTGCCCTGTGCGCCCAGGCCTGGTTTGCCTGTGGAGACGTCATGATGCAGGAACCTTCGCCCGATCCGAATACTCCGCTCACCAACTATCTCCAGGCGATTCCGTATTTCGAATACGTTTGCACGGAATATCCCGGCAGTGAGCAGGCCGCCCTGGCCTGGGGCGAAATCGGCGACTGCTATTTTCAACTGGCCGGCCAAACGCCGCAATATTACACCGATGCCACGAACGCTTACACGCAGGTCATTACTTCGACCGGGGCGCTCATTCCCGAACGCAGCCAGGCGCAGGTCGGAATTGGCATGGTGTGCGAAAAACTGGCCGCGCTGACAAACGGCGTGTCCCAATTCACCTTGCTTCATACCGCTCTTGATAATTATCTGGACGTGTTTTTCGGAAATAACCTTCGCAACGGAGAGACCGCCGACCCGCTCTGGGTCAAAAAGTCAGGCCTCCAGGCACTTCCCCTCATCGAGTCCATGGGAACCGGCGACCCGGACAAATTCATCGACCAGATGGAAATTGTGCTGCCGCAATTGAGAAGTTCTTTGGAGAAAAAGCGACTGGAACTTCCCAGGCCCGTAAGAACCCAAAGTTTACAGTCGCCGCCAAACTGAAAGGCCCCCGGCAGGGATTCCGATGGATCGGGACGCTTCACCGCCCGCGCAGAGCGGGTGGAACATACTCTGGTGAACGTCCAACGCCACTCGTCGCGCCGCTAAACGCGCCGTCCCAGCCACCCAAGACTAAATTGTTGCAACCTTCCATTTGACAGGACTGTGCAGCAAGTTTAACGTTGCTATGGAATGAGTGAAGTGGGCACAGAACCAGTTATTAGCATTACCGAAAACGCGGCGGACGAGGTGAAATCTCTTCTTTCCAAATCGGAGAACGCGGGGAAGAATCTTCGCCTGTATATTGAGCAGGGTGGCTGTTCCGGAATGCAATACGGCATGGTCTTCGACGAGAAGCGTGACGGTGACCTGGTTTCGGAAAGAGATGGCGTCAGCGTGCTGATCGATCCCGTCAGCATGGATTATCTGCGGGGCGCAGTGGTGGACTACAGCCCTTCACTCACGGCCGGGGGGTTCAAAATTTCCAACCCAAACGCCAAACAAAGTTGCGGTTGCGGAAAATCCTTTCAGACTTGAGCCGGCTCGATCAACCGTCGCTCAGGCCTTAAAATGCCGTTCCGTGTGATGCGGAACGGCTTTATTTTTATTCAAATCCAGCCCCGGCGCACGAGCCACATTTTGATTAACTGCGTCAGGCCCAGGTAACAAATCAGCGTGGCCGCCAGGAAAGGCCAAAACTGCCATGGCAGCGGTACGAATCCCAGGAACCGCGCCAATGGCGAAAATGGCAGATACGCCCCCACGCCCATGACAACGAGCGTCGTCATGGTCAATTGCCAGCTTGCCCGCGACTGAATAAACGGCAGCAGGTTCGTGCGAATGACGTGAATGATGAGTGTTTGTGTCATGAGTGATTCCACAAACCATCCCGTATTGAACAGCTGCGCCGCGTAGGTATGATTGATCGGATTATCCGGAAACCGGGCCGCTATCTCCGGAGTCACGACAATGTGGCTGCATTTAAAATAAAACCACATCACGGCAAATGTCGTGTAATCAAAGATGGAACTGACCGGGCCAAGAAACAGGATGAATTTGGTAATATCACCCATCAGCCATGGGCGGGGTTTGGCGGTGTATTGAAGGCCAACGTTGTCCGTGGGAATGGGCACCTGCGAAAAATCATAAAGCAGGTTGTTCGCAAGCATTTGGACCGGTTGCATGGGCAAAAACGGAAACAGGGCGCTTGAGCCCAGCATGCTGAAGACATTGCCAAAGTTTGAGCTGGCCCCCATGCGAATATATTTCAGGATGTTTGCAAAGATTTTTCGCCCTTCGATGACGCCTTCTTCCAGCACCATGAGATTCTTCTCCAACAGGATCATGTCCGCGGATTCCTTGGCAATGTCCACGGCGTTGTCCACGGATATGCCCACGTCCGCCGCGCGCAAAGCCGGCGCATCGTTGATGCCATCGCCCATGAAACCGACCACGTGCCGTTTCTTTTGGAGCGCCTGAACAACGCGTTTTTTGTGGGCCGGCGACAGACGCGCATAAATGTCCGTGCCGTCAATCGCCTCGGCCAATTGTTCGTCGGACATTTTTTCCACGTCATTGCCCAAAAGGATTTTATCGGAATGGATGCCGACTTCCGAACAAACTTTGCGCGTGACCAGGTCGTTGTCTCCGGTCAAAACCTTCACGGCTACGCCGTGCTGGCGAAGGGCAGCGATGGCTTTGGAGGCGGTATCCTTGGGCGGATCCAGAAACGCGAGATAACCGGTCAGGCATAACTCGGATTCATCACTTTTTGTGAACGTCGTTTGTGTGCCGAGCGTTTTCGTGGCCACGGCCAGGACGCGAAACCCATCTTCACTCAAGGAATTTACCTGCTCAATGAGGTTCCCGACCAGGATCGGTTCCATCGGAAAGATTTCTCCATCGCTTTTGAAGTGGGTGCACCTGGCAAAGACCGCTTCGGGCGCGCCCTTGGTCAAAAGCTGCCGCTGGCCGTCGGGCCCCTGCACCGCCACCGACATCATGCGGCGCGAGAAATCAAACGGAATTTCGTCTACCTTGCTGTACTTCTCAAGGGACAGTTCCTTGTGCAGTTCGGAATATCGCAACACGGCGCGGTCCAGCACGTTTTTCAAGCCGGTTTGAAAATGGCTGATAAGATACGCGTCACGCAGGACTTCCTCGCTTTCATTTTTAAACACGTCGCAATGGATTTCGAGAATGACGTGATCGATCGTCAGGGTTCCGGTTTTGTCCGTGCAGAGCACGTCCATAGCCCCAAAGTTCTGGATCGAATGCAGGCGCTTGACGATCACTTTCTTTTGTGACATGGCGAGCGCGCCCTTGGAAAGGCATACCGAAACGATCATGGGAAGCATTTCCGGGGTCAGCCCGACCGCAACGACCAGCGTGAATAGAAAAGTGTCTTTTCCCCAACTGTGCTTGGTAAAACCATTGATCAGGAATACCGCCGGGGCCATGACGATCAGGAACGTAATCATGAGCCACACAAATCTTCTTACGCCTTTATCAAACGCCGTTTCGACTTGCTGCCCCGCGAGGCTGCTCGCCATTTTACCGAAATAGGTTTGCGCCCCGGATGCAACAATCACCGCCGTGGCCGAACCGCTTTCGACGCTTGTGCCCAAAAAACAAAGGTTGGAACGCTCAATCGGTGAAACGCTACGCGCGTCACACAGGTCATTTTTTTCGACGGGAAGTGATTCGCCGGTGAGGGTGGCCTGGATGATAAACAAATCTTTCGCCCCAATCAGCCGCACGTCGCCGGGAATCATGTCGCCGGCGCAAAGCTTGACGATGTCACCCGGCACCAGCTGTTGCAAAGGGACTTCTTTGGGTTGCCCGCCGCGAAGCACGGTCGCGGTGACTTTGATCATGGCCTTGAGCTTGGCGGCCGCATTGTCCGCCCGGGTCTCCAGGATCAATCGCAACGAGACAGCCAGGACCATCATCGCCACCATGACGCCGCCGCCGACGTAATCACTCGTCTCTTGCGCCGTGGCAAAGGCCACCGTGGCAATGACCGCCAGCAAAACCACCAATGGATTGCGCACGGCAACCCACAGGCGGTAAAGCCAGCCGTGTCTTTTCTCCTGTCCCACTTCGTTGGGCCCGAAAATCTCAAGCCGCTCGGCCGCCTCTTCCTCGCTAAGTCCTTCCGGCGAGGTGTTCAGGCGTTGCAAAATTTCCGCTGTTTGGCAGGAAGCCGCGTCGTTCAACAGGTCGGCGGCGCGCTGGCCGTTCATTTTCTTTTCGGCGGTCATAATAATATTTTTAGCCGACGTATCGTTCCAGGACAGTGAGCAACGAGCGCAAATGCTGGCGACCTTCGGGCTTGTTCCCGGCGCTTTCCACGTAGGCCCGGAGCTGTGATTCGATGACCTCTTCGCTAAAAGACTTTAATGCCCTTCGCGCCGATACTACCTGCATCAACACGTCCGAACCGTCCACATCCGTCTCGACCATCTTTTCAATGCCTTCGATCTGTCCCTTGATCCGCCGGAGGCGGACGACGAGCGCCCTTTTCTCGATCCCGGGCCGGGCATGCTTCGTTTTCATTGCCACACTTGTTCTTAACATCTTTTGCGCGATGCGCCGTTCCAAAACGGCGCTCGATCCGATAGGGGATAGGGGTATAGGCGGTTTGGGAAGATTGTCAACGCGTTTTTTGGTTGTCGAGTCGTGGAGGCGGGCTGAACCCCGGATTATTAGAGGGCAAAACCGGCACCGCATTTGTTCCATTCACTTTTTGATTTCCAAGTGCCGCGACATTTGTGCAGCATGAATAAACCTTTAGGACCATGTATTCTGGAAAAATAGTGGCTGTCGTGATGCCCGCTTATAATGCAGCGAAGACGGTTACCCAAACCGTGGACGAGGTGCGTCAACAGGGCATCGTGGACAAAATGATTCTCGTGGACGACAAGAGCCGCGACGAAACCGTGACCGTGGCATCCCAACTCCCGGGCGTGGCTGTGCACGTGCATGAACAAAACCGCGGTTACGGCGGCAATCAAAAGACCTGCTATCGCCTGGCGCTGGAGGCTGGCGCAGACATTGTCATCATGCTGCACCCGGATTATCAGTATACGCCGAAGCTGATTCCTGCGATGGCCTCGATCGTGGCCAACGGCCTGCATCCGTGCGTGCTGGGCAGCCGCATCCTGGGTGGTTATTCGTTGCGCGGCGGAATGCCCTATTGGAAATACATTTCGAACCGATTCCTGACCCTGGCTGAAAACATTTTACTGGGCGCCAAGCTTTCCGAATATCACACGGGCTACCGCGCCTTTTCACGCCAAATCCTGGAAACAATTGATCTCTCGGGAAACTCGGACGATTTCGTCTTCGACAATCAAATGCTGGCGCAAATATTGTGGCACGGATTTACCATCGGCGAGGTGAGTTGTCCGACGAAATATTTTCCCGAGGCTTCTTCGATCAATTTCCGGCGCAGCGTTAAATACGGTTTTGGCTGCCTCCGGGTGGGATTGCAATTTCGGCTCGCGAAGATGGGAGTAATGCGGCCGAAATTGTTTGGTGCTCCAGCCCCGTCGAAGCGCTGACGCGGATTACTCCGAGTCCACCCATCGCACCGGCGAAGCCGTTTCAACGGTTTAACGTTTCAACGAATCACTTCTTCGCCAGCGCCAGCGCCAAACGCGACTTCTTGCGGTTGGCGGTCGTGCGGGGGATGACGCCGGATTTGACAGCCTTGTCAAAAGCGGAATGGACGCCGGACAAAGATTTGGAGGCTTCGTCCTTCTTGCCGCCGGTGACGAGCGTGCGGAATTCCTTTTCCAGGCGGCGCAATTTTGATTTCACGCTGCGGTTGTGCGCATGTTTGCGCTCGTTGCTGCGCATGCGACGTTCGGCTGACTTCGTATTCGGCATAAATGATTCGTTTTAAAAAGAGCCAGTGATTTTAGCCGGATTAGGCCGAATGTCAAATGCCAGCTTTGAGATTTTGCGGGTGAAAGCGGGCAAAACCAGGCAGACATCGCGATCCACCCATGCACATTTTTTGGATATAAGGAATGCAACGAGGAAACGAACGCGAAAAGTGCAATTTTATTGGAAAAATGACGGTTTTGTCCGCGCCGGAGGGAAACGAAGAAACCTGACCCACACGCTACCGTTCTTCCGTAGCGGCCCTTGAGTCCAGTTTCCGCCAGGCGAACCAAAGCAAAAAACCGGCGGTCAAACCTCCCAGGTGTGCCAGCGAATTGACGCCGCCGTGGACACTGTGCATTTGCCTCAGAGCTCCCAAAAGTTGGAGCAGGAACCACAGGGAAAGTAACGCCCACGCCGGTACCCGGATCCAACCCTGGCCGCCCCGAAACCAAAGCAGCATCCAAAAGAATGCCAGCCGCGCCCTGGGAAACTGGCAGGCATAAAACACCAGTACGCCCGAGATTCCGCCGCTGGCCCCGATACCCGGGACCTCGGAACCAGGTTCACCCAGGATGTGAAATACATCGCCCAAAATCGTGGCCGAAAAAATCAGGACCAAAAAGCGCCGCCATCCCAGGAAATTCTCCACTTCACCTCCAAACAAAATGAAAAAATACAGGTTGCCCAATAAATGCTCCCAACCTCCGTGCAGGAAAAATGAGGTAATAAACGTTGCCCCGCAATAACGGAAGGCGTGGGCCGGAACCATCCCGAATTTGTATGCGATGCTTTCAAGATCGTTGAAGGTGCAAACACTGACGATAAAGATGAGCGCCGACAAAGACCACGTCGCCCACGGACGGCGCGAAATTTCAGCATCGTAATACTTCACAGGAAATCCGAGGACGGCGGGGATCCATTTCCAGACCTCATCGGGAGGGTCCGTCAAATAACCCTCTCCCAGTTCCCACTGCTGCTGCATCTTTCGTTTGGCCTCGGCCTCGGCCGCCGTCATGAGTATTTCATCGGGAGATTCGAGAACGCCTTCAGGCAACACTTCAAACTTTCCCGCTTCAAACCAAATGGTCACACAGGGCTTGCACGATTCCAGCGTAACGACCGGGTCCGAGATATCGAACGTCTTCATCGGCGCCTGGCAAAACGGGCATCCCCGCCACGATGCCTGTGCGGCCGTATTCATTTTACGGACCAACCCCGAGGCAAAACGGTCCCCGGTCATCCGGCGGATCTGCGGCACGGTAACCGCACGGCCGTTGCACTGACTGCAATAGTAATAGATGCCCTCCCGTTGCCGAACGGTTTGCAATTCAATGTTACATGCCGGGCAAGTGGCCATGGAATTTCTGATTTACAACTACGATTTACGATTTACCAGGGTAATAGTAAAGGGCCAAAAACATGATATCAAACGGGTTGTAGCGGCCGATTCCCTTGCAAGTTTTCACAATGGTAAACGTATAGGTTTATGAACAGATGAAACCGATTTTAACATGCCGATATTCGACCCGCCCGGTGGGGCGGAAGTGCCCTTCCGCCAATCGCAAGTGGCGCTGCCACCACGCATCGCAAGACGCGCGCCATTCTAAGAGAATCTCACTGCGGATCATTTGCAATCGGCCAGGAAAGCTGCTATTATGAACACAAGAGGCATACAAAACGTCAAAAATAACAGATGGACCACATTGCACACCTGGATGAAAACACTTTTTAACCTTCTTTTAGTCCTGGGACTTACAGCGTTCGCGGCAGAGGCGCAGGACGAAGTCCCGCCGCCCATGCCCGCCGAGCAGACCTTTACTGACCCTCAACTGCAACAGTTACTGGGACCCATCGCGCTTTATCCCGACCCGTTAATCGCCGTCATGCTGCCTGCCGCCACGCTTCCGACGGAAATCGTGATGGCCGACCGCTACGTCAGCGGCGGCGGCGATATTAACGAAATTGACCAGCAACCCTGGGACCCCAACGTCCAGGCGCTGGCGCACTATCCGGCTGTGTTGAAATGGATGGATGATAATCTGAACTGGACGACGCAACTGGGTGAAGCCTTCCAAAATCAGCAACCGGACGTCATGACCGCAGTGCAGGAGTTGCGGACCGATGCCTACAATATGGGGAACCTTCAATCCACAGCGCAACAGCAGGTCATCAACGACAACGGTTACATCGAAATTCTTCCAGCCAACCCGGACGACGTATATGTGCCGCAATACCAGCCTGCGCAGGTCTATTACAATCAACCCGTAGGCGCGCCCTTCGTGGTTTTTAGCGTGGGTTATGCGATTGGCCCGTGGTTGTGCGGCGATTTCGATTGGCGGAATCATCACGTAATATTTTGGAATCGAGACCATCCCCGGCCTTCCGGCTGGTGGCAAAAGCGGCCTGAAGAACGTTCCGCTTACTTTGCCGGGGGACATGCCCCGGTGTGGAACGGGCAAAATCGGCGTCCTTATGAACGCGCAAACCAGGGGGACCGCGGCTACAACAACAATCTTCCGTGGACAGCTCCGGGCGGAAATTCGCAGGGTCGGGAGCAGCATCCACAGGCGCAGCGTCCGCCGGGCCAGCCGCAACATCCGCAACCACAGCAGAATCTCCAGCCACAGCATCTTGCCCCGCAGCATCTCGAGCCGCAGCACATTGAAAATAATCAAGCCCCCAATAACGCGTTTATCGGAATCCAGAGCACTCACGATACGCGGGATTACAGCAACCGTGGCGAGAATAGCATGAAGACCATGCCTCAATTCCGCGACCTGGGCGGTTTTCATGGTGGCAATGCTCCGCCCACTCCCGCTCCGTCCGGCGGATTTCATGGCGGCTCCCACGGCGGCGCTCCTGCTGGTGGCGGATCCCGGCAATCCCCTCCAAGTGGTGGCGGTGGCGGTAACGGAAGACATTAAACATACAATCTGACCTGACTCTTATGAGCCCAAAAGTATCCAGGGAAATAAAAAATATTTGCGTGGGAGTGTTGGCCATACAGGCCGTTATGCTATCCCTAATTGCACGGTCCCAATCGCTCCACACTTCGGGGCAGGAAAGCTTTACGTCGCCGGTCGAAGCTGTAGACGTCCTGGTAACGGCCGCGAAAATGCACCAACGCGATAATTTGCGCGCGATCTTCGGCCCGCAAGGCCGCGAGTTAATCTCGCCCGATGCTGTCCAGGCCGAGCAATCGTACCAGATGTTTGTGCAACGGCTGACGCAGAATGTGGAGTTGGTCACTAATTCGGACGACAACATTTCGCTTTATATCGGCAATGACGATTGGCCTTTTCCGATTCCGCTGGTGAAGCGGGACGGCGAGTGGCTGTTCGATACGGAAGCCGGCAAACAGGAAGTTCTCGCGCGCCGCATCGGCATGGACGAACTGGGCGCAATCAACGTCTGCCATACCTACGTGCAGGCGCAACGGGAATACGCCAGCGAGGACCGCATGGGCAACGGCATTCTTGCCTATGCCCAACGCATGCATAGCGACCCAAACACACATGACGGCCTTTACTGGGAAGTCCAGCCGGGCGACCCGTTAAGCCCATTGGGACCGCTTATCGCCGCGGCGCATGGCGAAGGCTATCATCACACTGCCCAGATGTTGAACGAGCAGGCCGCGCCCTATCACGGTTACTATTTCCGGGTCCTGACGCGCCAGGGCCCGCATGCGCCGGGAGGCAGCTATAACTACGTCATTAACGGAAACATGATCGCCGGTTTCGCGCTCGTGGCGTGGCCGGCTGAATGGGGCAATACCGGCGTGATGACGTTTATGGTCAATCAACAAGGCAAAGTTTACGAAGCGGATTTAGGTCCTAAAACCGGCAAATACGCCGCCAACATGAAGGAATTCGACCCGGATAACCGTTGGTGGAGACCGGTCACGCAGTGAGCCGCCGTCGGGGCGGCGAGGGTGGAGGAGTGCTTTGAGTTGCGCGTTCATGTAGCCAATGAGTTTTCTCATTAGCGCGGTGAGGGCGACTTTGACGGGTTTGCCGGCTGCCCGCAGACGTTGATAAACCGCCTTGAGGATCGGGTTACAACGGGCCGCGCTCAGAGCTGCCATGTAAAGGGCCGTACGCACTTCGGAACGTCCACCTCCGATGCAGCGCTTGCCTTTCATTTTGCCGCTGCCGTGTGTCCAGGGAGCCACTCCGGCCAGCGCCGCCGCCTGAGCCCGGTTCATCTGCACCAGTACGACAACGGCCGTGCGGAAGCCAACTCCCTGGATGGCGTCGAGGCATTCGAATCGGCGGGTGAGTTCCTGATCGCTCTCCATCAACTTTTTGATTTGTTTCTCGGTATCCTTGATTTTCGACTGCTGGTAATCCAGCAGCTTGCGGTGTTGTTTTTGGACGAAAGGACACTCCTGATGTTCGGCGAGGGTTTTGAGGTTGGCCTGGGCCAAAATCAATTGTTTGAGCCATAGGGTCAGTGCGGTCAGTTGCTGCTGGACCTGGGAAGGAGGCACCGTGGGTTTGGGTTGGAAGCGCTGGCCGTAATCGGTGAGCATTCGCGCGTCAATGCAGTCATTTTTGGCTCGTTGGCCCTGGGCCCTGGCGGCGTCGCGGACTTGGGCGGCATTGACCATTACTCGTCAGTTTCCGTTAAGGTCACCGCAGACGAAATGGGAGCGCGTTTTGATGTTTTCTACAGAACAAATTCAACCACGTTGGATAAGTTTCTGGACGGCCGCCTCGACGTCTGCAGCGAGGACCAACAAATCGCCTCTTCTTCTCTAAAAAAGGAATGGACGACAGATGGCGTGGAATTCGAATTCAGCATTTCGCCAAAATTTCTGGCCGCCTCAACGTTCCAGATCACTGAATTCGGACACGTTCGTGATGAGCCAATGGGAGGTGCAGACTGCTATTGGTTCTATTTGCGTGATTTCACTACGAACGGCCTTTTGCGGGCCCTGCGCCCGGGCATGACCGCAAACGAGGTCTGGGAAAAACTGTTTCATAAGCCGTATGGGCATTATTTTGGGGGGACTGGTTATCCAGATCATGAACGTTGGTGGCTTACATGGAATTATGAAGGTGAGTTTTATTTCCAATCCGCGCCCTCTGATGGCAATATTCCGTGGGGCGAGCGAAAATTAATCCACGCCAATCTTTACAAGAACTGAATTGAAATCAGTAGCTCACCCCCGGCTCGTTAGTGATAGCAAGGCCCAATTTATACCAGCATGGGGCAACGCCCCATGTCCCGGTTACAGCGACATATTCAGCGCCAACGGCGCGATTCATCGTTGCGAATCAACAATCGTTGGGCCGGTGTCATTTGTTGGCGTTGCCCTCATCAAGTCCCATCTTACTTTTTAGCCGCCACGCGTAGTACCTTGACCGTTTCCGGCAAGTTTGTAACGCCGCTTCAGCCCATGTTCGTTCAGCAAGCCGCCAGCGCGTGTGCGACGAACTCGGGAAAACCGCGTTCGGGACGCTCGTGGATTATTTCTGGAATTGAGAACGGATTAGGAATGCGGTTTTTCGGAGCGTTATCGTTAATGTAACACAATAAGCCATTGATGATCAACGATATATGAAATGTAACAGCGTGTAACAAAATGTGTAACACCGTAAATCATTACGGCTCAACTATGTAACAATGTAACGCGATTTCCAACTTCAATGCATGTCCACATCTCATGGGCGAGCGTCAGCGCAGCGGCAAAGGAATGTCGAAGAAGGCGCAAACCTCACGCAAAGAGCGCAGAGCCCGCAAAGGATTTTTCGGCATTTTCAATTCTTTGCGTCCTTCGCGACCGTTGCGTGAGGCTTACTCGTGGTTCGGGCCATTCTCCCATCAGCCCCGCCTTACTTTTTAGCCGCCACGCGCAGTACCTTGACTGTTTCTGGCAGTTTGTAATGGCGTTTCAGGCCATGTTCGTTCAGCAGACCGGCAGGGACGCGAGAGATGAACTCGGGGAAACTGCGCTCAACACGGTCGCGGATGAGTTTTTGTCCGGTTTTGGAGGCCCAGAAATCGTCCTCGATTTTGCTCAACGCGATTGCCGCCTCCTCGTTGGTCATATTTTCCCGCTTCGCGAGTGACCAGGCCAATTCTTTGTCGCCGGGCAGCGCCACTGGAAACGAAACAAACTTCAAAGTGACTTCCGGGTCATCCTCGCCTTCAGCCGCCACCGGACGGACCTTGATGACATTGTGAAACTGGGTGCCATCCGGCAAGATCACATCCACCGCCAGGCTCTTGTTTTCCTCGTCGGGTTGGATATCCAGGTCGGCATCGTCAAAGCCGGTTGCGAAATGTTGTTTTACCTCTTCCACGGTTTTGGGTTCCAAATCGGGCAGTTCAATCCGGTCGCAGAATTTCTCGAATGAAACGACACGATTCTTTGCGCGCAGCTCGGCCTCGCACGCGGTGTAGATTTTATCCGCCCAGGCAGGATCGGGCGCAACTTTGGGCAATACGACGCGCAACAGATCGAGCACCTGCATCTGTTCGTCGCGTTTTGTACGGGTGGTTTTCTTTTCTTTAGCCATAAAATATTTTTAACGATTTTTGTTTTTGTTCAGCGCCTCAGTGAACCAATCCACGGGCGGCGGTTTCGCGTTGTTTGACGGGCGATTCGTTCCTGTCCCGGGAGACCGCGGGCCATTTCCCGCAGGCCGGGCGGCAGCTGGCCCGATTTGCGGCGCTGCTTTCATCGAGAGCGCGATGCGTTTGCGCGCAAGGTCCACTTCCGTGACTGTCACGGTCACTTTCTGCGAGACTTTGACGACTTCGGCGGGATCTTTGACAAAGCGGTCGGCGATCTGGCTGACGTGCACCAGGCCGTCCTGGTGCACTCCAATATCTACGAACGCGCCGAAGGCGGTCACGTTGGTCACAATGCCGGGCAGTTTCAGGCCGGGCTTGAGGTCTTCGATTTTTTCGACACCAGCCTGGAAGGAAAACGCTTCAAATTTCTGGCGCGGATCACGTCCGGGCCTGGCCAATTCGCCCAGGATATCGTTCAGCGTAGGCAGTCCGACCTCTTCAGTGACATATTTGGGGAGTTGGATCTTTTGCCGAAGGCCGGTGTCGCGTAACAAGTCCCCGACCGCGCAATTCAAATCGCCCGCCATGCGCGCGACGAGATCGTAACGTTCCGGGTGCACGGCGCTGGCGTCCAGCGGATGCGCGCCATCGCGAATGCGAAGAAAGCCGGCAGCCTGTTCAAAGGCTTTTTCGCCGAGGCGCGGAACTTTTTTCAGGTCGGCCCGCGATTTGAACGGGCCGTTTTCGTTGCGATAATTCACGATGTTTGCGGCGAGAACCGGTCCAAGGCCGGAGACATACGCCAGCAATTCTTTGCTAGCCGTATTGAGCTCCACGCCCACGCCGTTGACGCAACTGGTCACTACATCGTCCAGGCTCCGCTTGAGCGCGGACTGGTCTACATCATGTTGATATTGGCCCACGCCGATGGATTTGGGGTCCAGTTTGACCAGTTCCGCCAGCGGGTCCATCAAGCGGCGTCCAATGGAAACCGCGCCGCGAACGGTGACATCGTGATTGGGAAATTCCTCACGAGCGACTTCAGAGGCCGAATAGATGGAGGCGCCGCTCTCATTCACCATCACAATCGGCATGGTTAGTTTGAGCGCGCGCACAAAGGTTTCCGTTTCGCGACTGGCCGTGCCGTTGCCGATGGCAATCGCCTCGATCTCATATTTTTTGACGAGGCCCAGCACAGCCGAGGCCGCTTCGCGGACTTCGCCCGCGCTGGAAGCGGTGGGATAAATGACGTCGTTGTGCAACAGCTTGCCTTGCTGGTCCAGGCAGACAATTTTGCAACCCGTACGAAAGCCCGGGTCGATGGCCAGGACGCTCTTGCGGCCAAGCGGTGAAGCCAGCAGCAGTTCGCGCAAATTGTCAGCGAACACGCGGATCGCTTCCGTATCCGCCCGTTTCCGGGTTTCCAGGCGCAATTCGACTTCAATAGCAGAACCCAGCAAACGTTTATAGCTGTCCTGCACGGCCAGGCGCACTTGTTCGGCAGCCGGACCCTTGCCGGTTACAAACAGAGGTTCCAACAGAATGAGCGCGGAATCTTCCGGGACAGTGATGCGCATCATGAGGAAACCTTCGGTTTCGCCGCGGCGGATGGCCAGCAGGCGATGACTGGGAATCTTGCCGACAGGTTCGCTCCAATCAAAATAATCCTTAAATTTGGCGGCTTCCTCTTTTTTATCCGAGAGGACCTTCGATTTCACAATGCCTTCGCTCCAATACAAATTTCGGAGTTTGGCCCGGGCATTGGCATCGTCGCTGATGCGTTCAGCCAGAATATCGCGGGCGCCGGCGAGCGCGACGGCGGCATCGGCCACGCCCTTTTCGGTGCTGACAAATTTCACTGCCTCAGCCTGCGGATCTGCGGTGGACTGCTGGCCAAACAGGATATCCGCCAGCGGTTCGAGCCCTTGTTCGCGCGCGATGATGGCGCGGGTGCGGCGTTTGGGACGATATGGCTGGTAAATGTCCTCCAGTTGCGTGACGGAATCCGCACCGGCTACAGCGGCTTCTAATGCATCCGTCAAAAGATTGCGTTCGGTGAGCGACTTGAGAATGGTCTCGCGGCGTTGATCCAGGTCCGCGAGGGCGACGAGCCGTTCCCGGATGTTCGTGACCACGACTTCATCCAGCGAACCGGTGGCCTCCTTGCGATAACGGGCGATAAAAGGCACCGTGGCGCCTTCGGCAAACAATTTGGCAGTGGCGACAACCTGGCGCGGTTGAATTTTGAGTTCACCGGCAATTTTTCGAATGTGATCTTCGTTCATCTAAAAAACGGATGCATGGTTTAACGAAGTGGACGCGGCGTGTAAAACCGAAATTTGGAAAATTATAGAGAGGAAACCAAATGATTTTACGTCTGGCTTGAATATACACCTAGTGTCGTCGGTTTACACGGTAACTGTGATATTCGTCGGTATTCCAAGGCTCACCGCGACGGGAGTGTAAATATCGATGTTCTGACCAGGAAGGGTAAAGGAAACGATTAAAGAATATCGGGTTTGTTTGTTAAATTTATTCAAATGATGCCTCTCGCGCCACCATCCGACTGAAGGGTGAATGGCGATTAAGTTGCTAAGCGCAAGCTGGGCGGCAGTGCCGGTCCAAGTATCGGAATGAATGGACCCAACATTACGAGCTTCGCCAATTGTCCAGTGGTCAATTGCACCCGCAGTGCCAGGGTGCTCGTCATCGTCTCGAGCTTTGCTGTTTATTCGCCGAACGAAATCCGCCTCGCTTTCACCGGGACCGTTAACCTCAAACCGAAGCCCATGCGACGGATAGCGATAACGGTCCTTCCACCCCACTTCGCCCGGACTTGGTTCAATGAAATATGATAACGTGATTCGCATTTTTACCGTCAGCTCGCCAAGTCCAGCCAAAACACCTATGGGCCAAGGCAGTCGGTAAAGATGCATGTCTTTGCAGATGTATCGGCTCTGAGCCTCGTGTTTGCAAAATGGCTGGGTAGTCGCTTGCGAGATAAGCGAGAGCGAGTTCGCGGCGCACGACATTGCGCGTTCTAAATTGGGAACCCCATAACCGCAAATCTTGGCCAACCGATAATACGATCCTTTCGACTCATCAGCCAAAAACATTTCTTTTTGGTTTTCGGTCCAATCTGCCGAATGAACAATGAGTCCCCTCACCGTCTCGGGCCAAGCATTTGGATATGCCGTTTGGATTCGAGCTGCCATCCACGCCGCTTGGGCACAAGCCACACTTGTTGCATCGAATGGAGCAAATTGAGCGATCTGTGGATTTCGGTACGTTGAAAGTAATTTGAGGTCGTCTGTATCGAGAATGCTATTGTTCGGTCCGATCGCTACGTTCCCGCCTTCAAACAAAACATCCGGCTTGATGGGCCACTTTCGATGCGGCCAAGTTGCCGAGGTCGAACTGAATGGTGACAGCCCGCCAGCAGCGGCGATAGCTTGAAATCCCTCGAGCGTTTGATCGGTGATGAGAGTCTTGGCTGTATACGCGCCGACACTGAGGGCATTCCAAGCCTGTGCGGGATCATGTACCTCTTTGGTGATGTTTGAGTCAGGAAAAGCTTGCCACTCCTCTCGCACATTTCCGGCACTGAGCACTATCAACCGCCTGACGTCGTCACCGTATCCCGAAGCCATCTCATCAATTTGCCCCGACCATGAACTCGGACGACCTCGGGTTGGTTCGTCGTCACAAGTGACGGCCATACATATTATTCGCTTTCGGTGCGGGGCTTGAATTTCGGCTCTGCTAACACCTTGGGACGTGAAATGTCCCCAAAGTCGTTTTGGGTTCACCTCTGGAGGTGGCGGCAAGATTTTCGCCGACTCCAATCCGTGTCGGACGACAACGTTATGATGACTTTCTAGACAGCCCAAAATATCACCAAAGGCGGCAGTTCCGGCCATTAGCGTGCCGTGGCCGTGATCGTCATTTGTGCCCCACTCCGGAAGCACAGCATGGCAATCTTCGTCTGGAAGGATTGGTTCCAGCATGCGGTGACCATTGTTGACGCCGTGATCAAGGACGAGAATTACAATATCGTTAACATTTTCAAATTCAGTTCGTTCGAGCAAATCATCAACCCATTCGACTTGTTCAGCGTTTTCCTGCTCGATGAAAAATGTTGCGACTTCGCGGGCTGCTCGAAATTCGGCGATGTGGTCGGAATGCTCAATCAAGGCATTCAGATCCGCGCGGTTCGCCAAAATAAGGACTACGGTTCTTTCCGGAAAGCTAAGCTTTCCTTGGCCCAACTGAATCTGGAGTTTTGCACATAAACTTCTGAACGCTTCAAAAACCGCAAGGTCTTCGCTGTTAAGCCACGCCTCCACCCAATCCTTATTTTCTCTAGGAATACGGGCGGGCGCGTCTTGCCAGAAGGATGATTCGAGAATGGCGGCTCGAACATCGCCGATACTATTGATTAAATTGGCATTTCTTGGCGTTGTAGTTCCATCGGCCCTCGGTCGATTGTCCTCGTTCGCGTACGCTGCAACTTTTCGAATGAAAAAGGCACTCTTTGATTGTGGAATGTAAACTGTCGCGCGAGTGACCTCATTCGCGCCGATCCCTTCTGTTTTTACATTGAGCAGTCGAATGCCCGACCGTCTTGCTTCCAAACTTTTCAAATAAAGGTCAAATCCCGGCTCACTCACAAATTCTAAATATGCTCCTTGCCGATCTGCATGAGCAACTGCTTGACGGTTCTTCGCATCAGTCCACGCCTCCTGAAGTTTTTGATTCACGTGAGCCGCATGGACTGGGCGGTCCTGTTCGCGGAACCTTGGAGCTTCCCCACCTCTGCGAGGGTTACTGTAGTCCTCGCGAGTTTCGGATGGTCCGGGGAGGAATAGATGGGCGTATTGTTCCCCTGGCATAGTCCATTACGTTGGGCTTGCTTGCTTTTTTTCGCGAAGAGTTTCCAACAGTGTCTCCATTTCGACAGAAAGGTCGTCTCTTAAGATCGTTAGCTTTATGGCATCGACGCACGCCTGGGCGATCTCCGAGTGGCTTAGTCCTCCGCTCACTTTTTGGAGGTCTTTCCACGCCATTCTGGCCCCCTTGAATGTGCCCAAAATATTTTCCATGAGTTGACGCCGGGCCGAGGAGTCCGGGAGCCGATACGCCAGAACGTCGTCAAAACGCCTAAAGAGAGCGCGGTCCAGGAGCGCGGGATTGTTTGTTGCCCCGATTATTACGCTATCCGAGCAATCTTGCTCGATAAATTGAAGAAGAGCGTTTAGAACACGTCTCATCTCTCCAACGTCATTATCGAGAGATCTGTCGCCTCCGATGGCATCAAATTCATCAAACAAATAAACCCCCGGCTCATCGCGTATCAGATCAAAAATCTGGCGCAATTTGGCGCTCGTCTCCCCCATGAATTTTGTGACGAGCTTGTCCACTTGAATGGTATGCAATGGCATTCGAAGCTCTTGAGCCAGCACGCGAGCGGTCATCGTTTTGCCTGTGCCGGGAGGGCCCGACAACAATATTTTTCTACGATTGGACAAACCATGTTTTTTAAGTTTACCTTGTTGTCGGTGCTCGTGGAGAATCCTTTCGATTCTGCCTCTCAATGGTTCTGGCAAAACCAACGCCGAGAAGTGCGTATCCGCCCTCTCCGAAAGGACCATCCCGGCCATCTCCAGCGGAAATTTGAGTAACACGTTTCCCCCACGTGCTTTTCTGGATTTATCCACGATCTCGCGAATATCATGGGCCAACTCCCCGTGGCCTTGTTGGGCTTCATGAGCGGCGACTTGAAGCGCCAGGGTGTAAAACCGTTCATCGTCTTCGCTCAAGTGAGAACGAATTAGCGATTTGATTTGTTCCGCTGTTGCCATTCTTTTTTATGAATCTACATGGCCGAATTTCAAGCGTCCAGACCACTTATTGAAGAATCATGCTGGGCCATCGCCGCGTTGAATTTGGTGATTGGTGGAATCGACGCGACTCAGGATTGTCAGGATGAACAGATCATTACTCCGATTCGCTTTTGTTTTAGATAAGTTTTGGGAAACTGTCTTTGCTAATTTTTCATTGCCCGCTATCATGTCGGTCACAGGTTTCCGCAAGAAGTAGGGGCGTGAGGGTGAAACTCAATCGAGAAGCAAATCGGAAATCATCCGGTTCAAAGCAAAGGGCAAATGAAGGAATACGCCTGGGTGCCTCACCGCAAGGACGAAAAGAAAGCCCCGTTCGGTACTGGCATCGTTTGGGGTATCAGCACCATAAAGCCGGGCATGGACCCGGAGCAGATTTTCAAAATGGCCGACCTTAAAGTAGAGCAAAAGAAGCAAAAGACGGTTTGATTGAACCGGCCAAGGTGTCCGCCTTCGCGTCCCGGAAATAAGGCGCGTCAAAAATCTTTTGAGCTGTAAACCGGATTTTGCGTTAGACGTCGCCGTTTCGAACCATTGGACGATCTACGGGACGTGGCCGGTTGATCTTTTTTCAGCCGAGGTACGAGGCTCTGACTGAAAGCCCTGATAAGGTCGCAATATAAGAATCGAAACAGCGAATGCCATTGCGCTGCTTGTTATCTTGACAATTCTATTCATTAATGGGATAAGTTGGCTACCCGTTGAAAACTATGGATATTGCTGTTCGCCAGGAATGGCCGCCGACGAGGCGCGACGAAGGAGCATGTCCGCCGTCGACCTGTGACTGAGGAGCAACTGTCTATGAAAAACTTCTCGTTCAAATTCATCCGCCGATTCTTGCCCCTTGCCGCGGCGCTGGGCCTTCAACTCGCCTGCACGGTCAGAGTCCAGTCCCAATTGATCGATGTCGATTTCAATACGAACAGCGCGCCCCCCATCGATGGTGGCCCCGCAATCGGCCCAACGATGTCTGGTGCGGCGGTTCTTGGAGCTGCCGGCGACAAATGGAACGGAATAGACATCAGCAGCGGCTCTGGAATTCCATTAAGCTATGCCAACGGCAGCAACTCGCCGGTGACGATGACATTCACAGCTGGCGGCGGATACGATGCCAGGACTTTTGGCGGTTCTACTCCGTTTGTCGGCACTCCCTTTGACGCTCTTACGGAGGATTATCTCTACAGCGGTGGTACTACCCAAACCGTCGTTCTTGCGGGCTTGGAGCCAAGATCGGCGTATAATCTGGTCTTGTATAATGCCGGAGATTCCAGCGCTGCGGGCCGTAAAACCTGGTTTATGGTCAATAGCAGCCTCCAGAGCAGCACGTGGAATGGTTCCAGCAGTACATTGATTGCCGGCACAAATTATTTCAAGTTTACGAATGCCATGTCGGATAGTTCCGGCGACCTGGTGATGAACTGGTCTGGAAACGGCACCGCGGAAGGTGATTTGGATGGGTTTCAAATCCAAGCCCAAACCGGACAGGCTGACCACGGCCTGGACGCCACCTTTGCCGGCACGGGAAAAACCTTGATTAGCTTTGGCGCAGGTGAAGGCATGGCGGTTGCGGTCGCAATCCAGCCGGATGGCCGGATTGTGGCAGCGGGACAGACTAACAACGGCGCGGGCGTTTCCGCTCTGGCGCTGGCGCGGTTGAACACGGATGGCTCTCCTGACCTGTCATTTGGCGTGAATGGCCAGGTTATAACCCCTGGCATGGCCAACGCCACCGCGGTGGCCATTCAATCAGATGGGAAAATAATCGCGGCTGGCGGAAATACCGGATTTGGACTGGCGCGTTACAATTCCAATGGTTCACTGGACAGTTCGTTTGGTACCAACGGAATCGCCAATGCGGTTTCTGGCGGCACGGCCCAGGCGGTCGGGATTCAATCGGACGGAAAAATTGTCGTTGTCGGCAACGCCCCGGGTGAGGAAGGAGCCGATTTCGCGCTCGCCCGATTCAATACCAACGGCACACTGGACACATCGTTCGGCAGGGCAGGCGAGGTCGCCACACCCATAGAAAACGCGGATGCGGCTTATGGCATGGGAATTCAGCCGGATGGAAAAATTGTCGGCGGCGGTTTCGCAGGGACACTAAATAGCGCCTCAACGATAACCGAATTGGATTTCGCTGCGGCGCGTTACCTGCCCAGCGGCGCCCTCGATTTGTCCTTCGGTTCGCTGGGCCGAACGACGGGCAATGTTGGCGGAGGCTCGTACGACCTGGGATACGCCGCAGCCATTCAGCCGGATGGAAAAGTGATCGTGGCAGGCACCGCGGCACTGCAATTGCCATCTGATTTGAGCTCTTTTGTCGCTCTCATGCGTTTCAACACCAATGGCATGCCTGATACGACCTTCGGCAACGATGGAGCCGTAGTCACTGAAATCGGTAATTACAGCGATGAGGCGCTTGCGCTGGCGGTGCAACCCGACGGAAGGATTCTCGTAGCCGGCGCGAGCGAAAACGAAAATATAAATGAACAATGGTTTGTCCAGCGCCTCAATTCCGATGGCTCGCCTGACTCGACCTACGGCGACGACAGCGTCCGATTTGTAAATTTTGACAGTGGCACAAACGAACTTGCTTACGCAATCGCGATGGATTCATCCAGCCGCGCCGTGGTGGCCGGGGACGCGGGCGGCTTATTCGGCGTTGCCCGGCTTTTGCCAGACGCGGCGACTGTCTCTGTCTCACTCAAGATTTCACTCACCGCCACGAATACGGTGGTGATATTATGGCCTTATCCGTCAGCCGGTTGGAATTTGCAGCAAAACAGCGGTACAGCCACCACCAACTGGGTAACGCCGCCCGAAACGATCAACAACGACGGCACAAACAACTTCATCATTGTTAGCCCTCAATCGGGCACTCTGTTCTATCGCTTGAAAGAATAGCTTGGGTTTCAGGACCAATGACGAATGTCATGCGCTCCTGGGGGCAGATCTCGTTGAACGGTCCTTCGATGTTGGACGCTCGATGTTCGATCTGTCCGCCCGTAGCTTCCGAGCGAAGGAGGATGTTTCCCCGTTTCCCTCCCGGTCTTTTGTCCCTTGCCGGACTGGCATCAGGAAGATTAGATTTAAACCGGATGATAACCGTTGGTTTTCCATTTTCTGACCTTGCCATTTAGGCTAATGCCTGTCGTCACCTCCCATACCCCCTCCGAAACCGAGGCTCTCGGCGAACAATTCGGCCGCGCCGCAAAACGCGGCTGGGTCATCGCGCTGTCTGGCGACCTCGGCGCCGGCAAAACCCAATTTGTGAAAGGCCTGGCGCGTGGGCTCGGCATTTCCGCGCGCGTTCACTCGCCCACGTTCACACTCGTCGCGGAATATCCGGGCGGACGGCTCAAACTCTTTCATCTCGATTTATATCGCCTCGAAACGCCGGAACAAATCCTTTCGGCCGGGATTGAAGAGTTCCTTGAACCCGACGGCGTAGCCGTAATCGAATGGGCGGAAAGGCTGGAAAATTCAAAGGAAAAAAGTCAGAGTCTCCTGACGTCGTCTCCTACAGTTAAAAAGGTGCAAATCGAAATCCTAAGCGAAACGGACCGGAAAATTACCTATGACGATATTGGCGCTTGAATTTTCATCAGACCAGCGAAGCGTGGCCGTTGCCGATAATGGAACCGTTTTGAGCGAGGCGACCGAAACCGGCGGACGCGGCGTGGCTGCCTTTGGCATGATCGAACGCGTGCTAGACGGAGCAAAACTCGAGCGCGAACAAATCCAGGCCATCTCCGTAGGGCTCGGCCCCGGCTCCTACACCGGCATCCGGGCGGCGATCGCATTGGCGGAGGGTTGGAGATTGGCGCGTGACATCAGCGTGACCGGCGTCAGTAGCGTCGAGACAATAGTATCGGTGGCGCAAAGCCAGGAAATTAATGGACCCATAAGCGTTGTCGTAAACGCCCAGCGCGAGGAGTTCTATTGCGCGACATACGATATTACCGAAACCAGTTGGACTGAAATCACGCCGCTGAAGATTGTGTCGCGAGATGAGGTCCTGTCACTCAGCCAGGGCCGGCTCATCATCGGCCCCGAAGCCCCGAAATTTCCTGACGGCCGCCTCATTTTCCCCAGCGCCGCGGCGGTAGCAACGCTGGCAGCGCAGCGAAATAATTTTCGGCCGACCGAGCAGCTGGAGCCCATCTATTTACGCGAAACAACCTTCGTGAAGGTTAAGCCGAAGACGTAGGTTTCGAGAGTTTGTAGGCCGGGTTCCCGAACCCGGCGTTTCGTCCGGCCAGCCGAGTCTTCGTGCCGTAGGCACTGCGCGGAAATAGAGCGTTTTAAAAAATAATGTGGCCGTTCGGAGCGAGGATTTTTGGTGTTTTGGCGAGGCTTCAGCGAAGGAGCATGTTTGAAAACCCTGTGACTGAGCTGAAACGACGCCAAAACCCAAAAAG